>NZ_JARYTI010000012.1 GCF_029911635.1 Sphingomonas sp. AR_OL41 | reverse complement strand
CGCGCGCGTGGCGGCGGCGGTGGCGGCTCGGGCGGCGGACGGCCGGGTATTCCGGGCGCGCCGGGGCCCCGCGCCCTATGGGGCATCGGCACCGCGCTCATCGTCATAGCCTGGCTGCTGCTGACCGGCTTTCACCCGATCGCGCCGCAGCAACGCGGCGTGGTGACCTTGTTCGGACGCTATTGGGGGACGCTCGAACCGGGCTATAATTTCACCCTGCCAGCCCCGTTCGCCGACGTGACACGCGTCGATGTGCAGCAGATTCGTCTGGAGAATTTCCCGGAAAGCGGCGACGCCGAGAATCTGACGCTGACCGGTGACCGCAACATCATCAACCTGTCCTATGCGGTGCGCTGGAGCATCACCAGCCCGGAGGACTATGTCTTCCAAATCGCCGAGCCCCGCGCGACGGTGCGCGCGACCGCCGAAAGCGCGATGCGCGAGGCGGTTGCCACGATGAGCCTCGACGACGCGATCGGCAAAGGACGCAGCAGGATCGAGTCGCAGGTCCAGCAGCGCATGCAGCATATCCTCGACGAATATCATTCGGGCATCCGCATCACCGGCGTCGCGGTCAACCGCGCCGTCGCGCCATCGGCGGTAAGTGACGCGTTCAAGGATGTTACCGCTGCGACCACCGATGCGGTATCGGCGCGCAACGCAGCGCAGGGCTATGCCCAGCAGCTGATCGCCAAGGCGCAGGGCGAGGCCGGTCAGTTCGACCGCGTTTATGTCCAATACAAGCTCGCGCCCGACGTGACACGCCGGCGCATGTATTATGAGACGATGGAAGACGTGCTCGGCAAGAGCGACAAGACGATCATCGAGACGCCCGGCGTGATCCCTTACCTGCCGCTCGGCGGTGCCAAGCGCGCTGCCGAACCCGCCGCGCAACCGGGAGCCGCCAAGTGAACCGCACCCTGCTCCGCAACCCGATCACGCTGGCGATGATCGCGCTGTTCGTGCTGATCGTGATCGGCAATACGGTGACGATCGTCCCCGAAACCAGCCAGGCGGTCATCCTGCGGCTCGAAAAGCCGGTGCGGACGGTCAACGCCTTTCGCAGGGGTGAGCGGTTTGGCGAAACTACCGGTGCCGGACTAATCGCGCGCATTCCGTTCTTCGACAAGATCGTCTGGGTCGACAAGCGCATCCTCGACGTCGATTACGACAACCAGCAGGTGCTGTCGTCGGATCAGCTCCCACTCGAAGTCGACGCCTATGCGCGCTTTCGCGTGATCGACCCGCTCAAGATGGTGGTGACCGCGCGCAGCGAGCGCGGCGTGACCGATGCGCTGCAACCGCTGCTCGGCAACGCGATTCGCAACGAATTGGGCAATCAGCCCTCGGCGACGCTGCTGACCCCCGAGCGCGAACGCGTGATGGACAACATCCAGGCCCGGCTGCAGAAACTCGCCTCGCAATATGGCGTCGAGATCGTCGATGTGCGCATCAAGCACGCCGATCTGCCCAGCGGCAGCCCGCTGGACAGCGCGCTCGACCGGATGCGCTCGGCACGCAAGCAGCAGGCGACGACGATTCGCGCACAGGGTTTCCGCGACGCGCAGATCATCCGTGCCGATGCCGAGGCACAGGCGGCAAATATCTACGCCACCAGCTTCAACAAAGATCCAGAATTCTACGATTTCTACCGGGCGATGCAGTCCTACCGCACAACCTTCAACGGCGGCGCGCAGTCGCCGGGCGCGACGTCGATCATCCTGTCGCCCGAGAACAGTTATCTGAAGCAGTTTGTCGGTCGAAAGTAGCAACCGGACATGCTGTCGAACCGTTCATATTCAATCGCCGTTCAGCATCGGCGCCCGATAGAGGCGCGATAGCCCCCGCGGCAGACGAGAGGAACACAACCACGTGCGTTACGCCTATGCTATTACCGGTGCCCTTCTGCTCAGCGGCGCGGCCGCCGCTGTAACGCTCACTCCGCCTGCCCAGACGGCGCAGAACGAGCCCGGCGCGATCGCCGCCGCCGCCCCGCGCCCCGGTGCGCCGATGAGCTTCGCCGACATGGTCGCGAAGCTCCAGCCGGCGGTGGTCAACATCTCGACCAGCCAGCACGTCCCCGTCCAGCAGGCCGCAAACCCCTTTGCCGGCACGCCGTTCGGTGAATTGTTCAACCAGATGAACGGCCAGCAGGGCGACGGCAACGGTCAGCCGGCGACGCGCGAGGCGCAATCGCTCGGATCGGGCTTCCTGATCTCGGCGGATGGCTATGTCGTGACCAACAATCACGTCGTCGCGCCCGGCGCGAAGGGCGCGACGGTCGACTCGATCACCGTCACGCTGATCGATCGCAAGGAATACAAGGCCAAGCTGATCGGGCGCGATCCCACCTCCGACCTCGCGCTGCTCAAGATCGATGCGACCAACCTGCCCTTCGTGCGCTTCGGCGATTCGGATCATGCGCGGGTCGGCGACTGGGTGATCGCGATCGGCAATCCGTTCGGCATCGGCTCGACCGTCACGGCGGGTATCGTCTCGGCGCTGCACCGCGTCACCGGCGGCGGCGCCTATGACCGCTTCATCCAGACCGATGCGGCGATCAACCAGGGCAATTCCGGCGGACCGATGTTCGACATGAACGGCAACGTCATCGGCATCAATTCGCAGATCTTCGCCGGCCAGTCGGGCGGCAATATCGGCATCGGCTTCGCCATTCCCGCCGGCGACGCCAAGCCGGTGATCGAGAAGCTGATGAGCGGCACCAAGATTGCGCGCGGCTATCTCGGCGTCGGGCCGCAGCCGCTCGACGACGATCTCGCTGCGGCGCTCAATCTGCAGAAGAACCATGGCGAGTTGCTCCGCACGATCGAGCCGGGCGAGGCAGCCGCCAAGGCGGGCCTGCAGGTCGGCGATGTGGTGGTCCGCGTCGGCGGCAAGGACGTCACGCCGGACCAGTCGCTCAGCTATCTCGTCGCCAATGTCACGCCGGGCACACGCGTGCCGATCGAGGTCATCCGCCAGGGCAAGAATCTGACGCTCACCGCAACGATCGGGACGCGTCCGTCGGAGGACCAGATCGCGGCGCTGGCCGGTGGTGGCGGCGGCGATGACGATGCGCTGGGCAATGGCGATGGCGATTCGAAGTCGCCCGGCCAGGCCTCGGCCAACGCGCTCGGTCTTTCGGTGCAGACGCTGACGCCGCAGATCGCACGGTCGATCGGCGTCGATTCGACGGTACGCGGCGTGGTGATCGCCACGGTCGATGCGTCAACCGATGCCGGGCAGAAGCTGAAGCGCGGCGACGTGATCGTCGCGGCGAACGGTGTGCCGACGACCGCGCCGGCGCAACTTGGCGCGGTGATCGCCCAGGCCAAGCAGGCCGGCCGCGACCAGGTCGCGTTGCTGGTGGTGCGCGGCAAGAGCCCCGCCGTCTTCGTCGGCGTCAAGCTCCGCAAGTAAGCTAGCCATCGTTCGCCCGGCCCCCTAAAGATTCGTCTCCCGACCGCACGGCGGCGGGAGACGAGCCTTTCGGGAGTGGGGAATGACGGACGAGACGGGTATCTTCATCGGCAGCGGCGCGGGCGGCACCCCGCAGCTCCAGCTTGAGTTGAAGCGCGCCAACCGCCATGGCCTGATCGCCGGGGCCACCGGCACGGGCAAGACCGTGACGATCCAGGGCATCATCGACGGCCTGTCGCGCGATGGCGTGCCGTGCTTCGTCGCCGATGTGAAAGGCGACCTGTCCGGGCTGGCCATGGCCGGCTCGCCCACCTCTAAATTGCACGACATTTTCGCCGCGCGGGCGAAGGAGATCGGCTTCGACGGCTGGTCGTACAGCGACAATCCGGTGCAGTTCTGGGATCTGTTCGGCGAACAGGGCCACCCGATCCGCACCACCATCTCCGAAATGGGGCCGCTGCTGCTGTCGCGGCTGATGGACCTCAACGAGGTGCAGGAAGGCGTGCTGACGATCGCCTTCACCGTCGCCGACAAGGAAGAGCTGTTGCTGCTCGACCTCGACGATCTTCAGGCGATCCTCGTCGACTGCGCAAATCGCGCCGACGAACTGACCGTGACCTACGGCAACATCACCAAGCAATCGGTCGGCACAATCCAGCGCTCGCTGCTGCAGCTGCGCAGTCAGGGCGGCGAGCATTTCTTCGGCGAGCCGGCGCTGGCGATGGACGATTTCATCGGGGTCGATGACAAGGGCCGCGGGATCGTCAACATCCTCGCCGCCGACAAGCTGATGGCGAGCCCCAAGCTCTATTCCACCTTCCTGCTGTGGCTGCTCAGCCAGCTGTTCGAGCACCTTCCCGAGATCGGCGACCCCGACAAACCCAGGCTCTGCTTCTTCTTCGATGAGGCGCACCTTCTGTTCGACGACGCACCCAAGGCCTTGCTCGACAAGATCGAACAGGTCGTGCGGTTGATCCGCTCTAAGGGTGTCGGGGTCTATTTCATCACCCAGAACCCGATCGACATTCCCGACAGCGTCGCTGGACAGCTCGGCAACCGCGTGCAGCACAAGCTCAACGCCTTCACGCCGCGCGACCAGAAGGCGGTGCAGGCGGCGGCCGACACCTTCCGCGCCAATCCCGGCGTCGACGTGTCGACCGCGATCACCGAGCTTAAGGTCGGCGAGGCGCTGGTGTCGCTGCTCCAGCCCGACGGTGCCCCCGCGCCGGTGGTGCGCACGCTGATCAAGCCGCCCAGCTCGCGCGTCGGCCCGGTCACGCCGCAGGAGCGCGCGATGATGATCCAGACCGATCCGATCGGCGACAAATATGACAAGCTGCTCAACCGCGAATCTGCCGCCGAATTGATCGGCACCAAGACTCGCGAAGCCGCCGCCGCCGCCGAGGCAAATGCCAAGACCGAGGCCGACAAGGCCGCCGCCGCACAGGCGAAGGAAGATGCCCGCGCCGCCAAGGAGGCGGAGCGCCAGCGCATCGCCGACCAACGCGAGGCCGATCGCCAGGCGCGTTTGCAGGCGCAGCAACAGGCGGCGGAGGCACGTGCCGCGGCGAACAGCCCATGGAGCCGCATGGCCACTTCCGCCGCGCGCTCGGCAAGTTCCGCGATCGGACGCCAGGTGGCCAACGAGGTCGCCAAGTCGGTGTTCGGGTCGTCGCGCGGCGGTGCGAGCATCGTTAGCGGGCTGGTACGTGGCGTGCTGGGCGGGCTGTTCAAAGGGCGGTGATCGCGCGGATCGCCTCGCTCCAGGTCGGGAAGATCGCACCGCTTGGCCCCGACGCGGTGCCGAGCGGCTTCATCAAGCAGGCAGTCGCTGGCCCCGTCGCCGTCGGCCCGCTCGGGCTCGACCGTGACGCCCAGGCGGACCTCAGCGTACATGGCGGGCCGGAAAAGGCAGTCTATGGCTATGCCGCCAGCCATTATCCGGTGTGGGCGGCGGATTTTCCGACGCTTGCCGAGCGCTTCGTGCCCGGAAGCATGGGCGAAAATCTGACGATCGCCGGCATCGACGAGTCCGATCTCTGCGTCGGCGACGTCCATGCCATCGGGACCGCCTTGTTGCAGCTGTGCCAGCCCCGCCAGCCATGCTTCAAACTAGCGCTCGCGCTCGGCGAGGCGCGGCTCGGCAAGGCGATGGTGCGCAGCGGTAGGTCGGGCTGGTATTATCGCGTCCTGCGCGGTGGATCGATCGCACCGGGCGACACGATCGCGCTTGCCGAGCGTCCCACCCCCGATTTCCCGTTCCCGCGCCTGGTCGAGATCGTCAATCGCGGCGGCGCGAGCCTGGCGGAATTGCAGGCGCTGGCGACCATGCCGGGCGTCGCCAGCCGCATCGCGGCGAAAGCGCGCGACGCGCTGGCATCCTGACACAGGCGGAACGAAATTCCATGCGGCGCGTCGTCGTGCCATGTCACTTCGATCGCTGACCGCCAGCCGGCGCACATATTGGGTCGCAGGCGCGGTCGGCGCCTTGCTTGCCGTTGCCCTCATCATGCTCGCGACCTTTCCCTGGGGCGTGCTGCGCGAAACCGTCGAACGGCAGGCGAGCAAACAGGTCGGCCGGCCGGTGACGATCAGCCGAATCGAGCGGCTCGACAGCTTCTCCTTCGCGCCGACCATCGCAATCCACGATGTCGTCATTCCCCAGGCGGCATGGGCGGGCCCGGGCACGCTGGCGCATATCGTTACGGCACGCGTGCGTTTTTCGGCCTGGGCGGTGCTGATCGGGCGGTTCGAACCGCTTTCGGTCGAGATCGATGGATTGCGCCTGGCGCTCGCCCGCGATGCGCGGCACCGCGTCAACTGGCGCAAGGACGGCGCCACCCCCGGCGGAGACGACGCGGCGCCGAAGATCACTCATCTGATACTCCGCGATGCACGCGTGACCTATCGCGACGCCTTCCGGCAACGCTCGTTCGATCTGACGCTGTCGTCCGACGCGCAGGGCTTTCGCGTCGGCGGCGTAGGCGTCGTGCGCGGACAATCCGTCAGGGTCACCGCCCACGGTCCCGCCGTCACGCAGGACGGCAAACCATGGCCGTTTCAGGCGAGGATCGACGGACCGGCGCTAACGATGAGCGCACGCGGCGCGATGGATGCCCCGCTCGACACCCACCATATGACGATCGACGTGACCGCCCGCGCGACCAATCTCAATCTGGTCGATGCGATCATCGAGGCAGGCCTGATCGAGACGCAGCCGGTAACGCTCGCCGCGCATGCACGACGCGACGGGCGCGACTGGAACGTCAGCAGCGTGACCGGGCGGATCGGCCAGTCCGACATCGCCGGGCATGTCACCGTCCACAAGGCCGATGGCCGAGCGAGGCTGGATGGCGCGATCGTCGCCGATCGGCTGCGCTTCAACGACTTCTCGTCGAACGAGGGGCTCGCCAAGGCAGCGGCGCTGACCCGCGCCGAGGGCGAGAAGCTGGTGCCGAACCTGCGCATCAACATCGCGAAGATCGCTACCACCGATGGCACCATCGCCTTCACGGTGCGGCATCTGGTCGACAATGGCGGGGCCGGCGCCTTCACCGGTCTCAGCGGACGAGTCACGATGGACCATCAACTGATGACGGTCGATCCGCTGCGCTTCACCATGCAGCGCGGTACGATGAGCGGCACGCTGCGCGTCGACCAGCGCGGCGGGCGGCCGGTGCCGATCGTGACGGTCGACCTCGCGATCCGCGAGTCGAGCCTCGGCGTGATCGCCGGGACCGCCGGCGGCGCGGTCGATGGACGGTTCGACGCGCGGGCGCGCCTCACCGGCCCGGGCAGCACGATCCGTGAGGTGGTCGGCAATAGCGACGGCACGCTCGGCGTGGTCGCGCGACACGGGCGGCTGCCGGCGAAGATCGCCTCGATGATCGGCTTCGACGCCGGGCGCAGCCTCTTTACCGGCGGGGACGAAGAGGCGGGGCTGCGCTGCGTGGCGCTGCGTCTCGACCTGCGCCACGGGATCGGGCGCGCCGACCCGTTCGTGATCGACACCACGCGCAGCCAGTCCAACGGTAGCGGCACGATCACCTTTCCGGCCGAAACGCTGGCGCTCGACATGACCGGGCGACCCAAGGATCGCATCGTGCTGCGCCTGCCGGGCTCGCTGCATATCGGCGGCACGATCAAGCAGCCCGAGCCGGTGATTCCGCCCGGCGTCAAATCGGTCGGCAACATCTTCAAGGCGATCGGGCGCGCGATTCGCGGCGATCAGGGGCCGCTGGCGCGCGATGCGGACTGCGCGGGGCTGGCGCGGCGCGTGCTGCAATAGACGCGAATTCGCGGTGTTACGTTCAGCTTCGATGTGCCACGATCACCCCATGAGCCAGAGCAAAACCACCTCCCCCTCCCCCGCCGAGCTGACGCTGCGCGGCATCCTGCTCGGCGGCGTCATCACGCTGTTGTTCACCGCGGCCAATGTCTATCTCGGCCTCAAGGTCGGGCTGACCTTCGCGACGTCGATCCCCGCCGCCGTCATCTCGATGGCGTTGCTGCGCGGCTTCAAGGATTCGACGATCCTCGAGAACAACATCGTGCAGACGGTGGCGAGCGCGGCGGGCACGCTGGCGGCGATCATCTTCGTGCTGCCGGGGCTGATCATGATCGGTTGGTGGCAGAATTTTCCCTATGTCGAGACGGCGGCGATCACCGCCACCGGCGGCATATTGGGCGTCATGTTCTCGGTCCCGCTGCGCCGCGCACTGGTGGTCGATACCGACCTTCCCTATCCCGAAGGGCGCGCGGCCGCCGAGGTGCTGCGGGTCGGGTCGGATGCCAGCGGTAGCGCGGAAAACTCCCGCGGCTTGTGGGTGATCATCTGGGGCAGCCTCGCCTCGGCCGGGTTCGCCATCCTGACCCAGACCAAGCTGGTGGTGAGCGAAGCCGCCCTGTGGTTTCGCGCCGGGGCCGGTGCGACGGGCATTTCCGGCAGCCTGTCCTTCGCGCTGCTCGGCGTCGGGCATCTCGTCGGTCTCTCCGTCGGCCTCGCCATGGCGGTCGGCATGGTGATGGGCTGGTGGGTGCTGCTGCCCTATCTCACCGCGCACCATGTCCTGCCCGGCAGCACCGAAGCCTGGGCGAACACGATCTTCCGTCAGGACGTGCGCTTCTTCGGTGCCGGGGTGATCGGTGTCGCCGCGGTGTGGACATTGCTCAAGATCGCCGGGCCAGTGATCGGCGGCATCCGCTCCGCCATGGCGTCGAGCCGCGCACGCGGTGCGGGCGAGACGGTCGCGCTCGAGGAGCGTGACCTGCCGGTATCGATCGTCGCCGGGGTGTCGCTCGCGGTGCTGGCACCGATCGCCTGGCTGCTGTGGGAAGTGCTGTCCGGCGGGCCGCTGCACGGCTCGGCAATGCTGCTGATTGCCGGCGCACTGGTGTTCATTCTCGTCGTCGGGCTGATGATCGCCGCCGTGTGCGGTTACATGGCCGGGCTGATCGGCGCGTCGAACTCGCCGGTGTCGGGAATCGGCATCCTCGCGGTGCTCGCGGCGTCGCTGATGCTCGTCGGGCTGTTCGGTCGCGAAGGCAGCGCCGACGCCGCACAGAGCATGATCGCCTATGCGCTGATCGTCACCGGCGTGGTGTTCGGCGTGGCGACGATTTCAAACGACAATCTCCAGGATCTCAAGACCGGCCAGCTGGTAGGCGCGACGCCGTGGAAACAGCAGGTCGCGCTGGTCATCGGCGTGGTGTTCGGCTCGCTGATCATTCCGCCGGTGCTCAACGTGCTCAACCATTCGTTCGGCTTCGTCGGCGCGCCGGGTGCCGGTCCCAATGCGCTGGCCGCGCCACAGGCCGGCCTGATCTCGGCGCTGGCCAAGGGCGTGATCAGCGGCAATGCCAACTGGCCGATGATCGAGCTCGGCATGGGCGTCGGCGTGGTCCTGATCGCACTCGACGAAGCGCTGGGCGCGCTGAAGAAGTTTCGCCTGCCGCCGCTCGCGGTCGGCATCGGCATCTATCTGCCGATGAGCGTGATCCTGCCGACGGTGATCGGATCGGTGATCGGCTGGTTCTACGACCGCTGGGCCGACGGCACGCGCGACGTGGAGTTCGCCAAGCGCATCGGCGTGCTGACCGCGACGGGCATGATCGTCGGTGAGAGCCTGTGGGGCGTCGCCTTCGCGATCATCGTCTATCTCGCCGACAAGGACACGCCGCTGGCGCTCGTCGGCGATGGCTTCACGCGATACGCGCTGATCGGCGGCACGATCCTGTTCTTCGCGCTCGTCGCCTTGCTCTACCGCTATGCGCGGCGGAGCATCACGTCAGCGCGGTGAGCAGGTTGGCGATGTCGAAAAAGGCGAAGGCGACCGAGCTGTCGGCGACGCCATAGGGCACGAACAGCTTGCTGCCATGGCGTAAAGCGCCACAGGAATAGACGACGTTGGGCACATAGCCCTCACGATCCTGGTCGGCGGCGGCGAGGATCGGCTCGCGCGTGCGGCCGATCACCTTCGACGGATCGACCTTGTCGAGCAGCACCGCGCCGATCGAATATTTGCGCATCGCGCCGACGCCGTGGGTGAGCAGCAGCCAGCCCTCGTCGAGTTCGATCGGCGGGCCGCAATTGCCGATCTGCACCAGCTCCCACGGATATTTCGGGGTGAGCAGCTTCTCTCCCTCGTCCCAGTGCAGCAGCGTGTCGGATTGCAGCAGGAACAGATTCTCGCCGTCCTGCCGGCCGATCATCATATACTGGCCGTTCACCTTGCGCGGGAACAGCGCCATGCCCTTGTTGCGCGCCGCCGGCCCGGTCATCGGCACGAGATCGAAGGCGCGGAAATCGCGCGTGCGCATCAGCTCGGACTGGATCATCGAGCCGTTATAGGCGGTGTAGGTGCCGAGCCATTCGACGCTGCCGTCGTCATGCGTGAACTGGACGAGGCGGAGATCCTCGAGCCCCTTGGACTGTGCCTTGGTGATCGGGAAGATGACGGTGCCCGACAGCGTCGAATCGCGGTGGCGATAGACGGTGATCTCGCCCTCGGGCATTTCCTCCTCGTCGAGATCGATCGCGTCGGTCGCGGTGGCGAAGGGCGGCTCGGGCGCCAGCTTGAGCTCGTTATTTTCGGTGATGATCCCCTCGCGGAACGCGACCGAGGAAATGTGGCCCTCGCCCACCGCGCGCAGCGACATCAGGATGCGCATCGACCCCGGCGGCATGCCCGACTGGTCGAAATGCGGCACCGCGCTGGGGTTCATCAGCGCGGCGGCGGCATAGCTATATTCATGGCAGAAATAGGCGCCGATCAATTGACGCTTCTCGTCGCCGATCTCGCTGCCATCGAAACCGAGCTGCGCCTCGATCTCGTCATAACGCGTCATGAAGACGCGGCGGGTCTGCCAGTGACGCGCCTCGAAATCCTTGAGCACCACCTCGAGCTGGGTCCGCGTCTCGGTCATGCTCATCGCGCGCACCTCGGCGACCAGGCGCTCGGTGCGATTGCCGCCGTTTCCGGCCCAGGCAAGGTGGAACGGCCGCACCACGACCCGGGACGGATCGGCATGCAGCCGGAGGCTATGCTGGAAAAACTCGATCAACGGTCTTGCCTCGCTTGGCTGTCGCAACGCGGCGACGTTCCGAGCGAGGCTAGGCAACGGCGCGCGACGTCCCTGCCACGCCTGCGGAGCGGATTGAAAGCCCCGAAATGGCCACCGAGGCCAATTGCAGTGCCAGAATCGACTCGGCGCCCTGATTTCGGTTCAATCCGACCGGCGTCAGGCCGTCGAAACAGCCGCCGTCCTGCGCCGTCGCCAGCGGCAGGTCGAGATCGTTGCGGCCGAGATACCAGCGATAGGCGCGCATCGCCTCGTCTATCCAGCGCATGTCGCCGGTGGCATCGAACGCCGCATGACAGGCATCGATCGTTGCCTGCGCCTCGAGCGGCTGCTGGTCGAAGGGCAGCGGATCGGCATAGGGCCGGCCGAAGCTTTCGGTGCCGACCGCCCGAAAGCGTCCATCGGAGCCGGTCTGCTGCGCGGCGATCCAGTCGAGCGTATCGAGCCCGACATCGATCAGATCCTGTCGGCCGAGCGCGATGCCGGCGCGGATCAACGCTTCCGGCAGACGCGCGTTGTCATAGGCCAGCACGATTTCGAACCAGCGCCATTCCGGCCGACGCGCGCGCGCCAGCAGGACGAGCAGATCGGCCGAGAAGCGCGTCAGGATATGCGTCGCCAGCGTGTGCCCGGGATGCGCCTCGAGCATCGCAGCCGAGCCGAGCATGGCAAAGCCCTGCGCGCGGGGCGAACCGAGATCGAGCGCCAAGCTGGCGGTTTCGTCGAACAGGCGGCGTGCCCAGTCGCGGTGCTTGGCGAGACCCGCCTCGCGCGCGGTGACGCCCAGCGCCCACAAGGCGCGGCCGTTCGAATCCTCGGACCCGGTATCCTCGCACCAGGTGCGATCGAAGTTCATGAAATTGCGGAAGCGCCGCGTGTCCGGGTTCCAGGCATATTGCACGAACGCGGCGTAGATCGTCATCCACTTGTCGCGCGCCACCTCGTCCATGCCGGGCAGGCGCGCGGTGAGCATCAGCGCACGGGCATTGTCGTCGATGCAATAACCGTGGCGCCGATCAGGCACCGAGAGAATGGCGTGCTGGAACATGCCGGTGGCATCGCTCATCCGCTCGACGGCGGCAAAATCGGGCGCGAGGGCGCGAAAGGTCGCAGCGGTTGCGATCCGGCGCGGCTTGGCAGCGACCATCGCAGCGATCTCGTCCATCGCCGCGTCGGCGAGGCGCGACCAGATCATCGTGCGACCGCGCGCATAGGCGCGCTCCGAAAGCTGTTGCCGCGCGACATCGTCACCGAGCAGCACATTGATCTCACGTGCGAAGCCCGCGCTGTCGCCGAAATCGACCAGCACACCGTGGCCGTCGGCAAGGATCTCGGTGGCGTGGACATAGGGCGTCGAAACGACCGCCTTGCCGACGCCGACCGCGTATGACAGCGTACCCGAGGTGATCTGCGCCGGATTGGTATAGGGCGTGGCGTAGATGTCGGCGGCCTGTAGGTAGTCGAGCAGATCGTCATGCTCGACAAAGGCATCGACGAAGGCAACGTGATCGGCAACGCCGAGCGCTTCGGCCTGCGCTTCGAGCCGGTCGCGATACGCCTCCCCCTCATGCGCGACGAGATTGGGGTGCGTAGCGCCGAGCACGATATAAAGCGCGTCCGGATTCTCCGCGACGATTGCCGGCATTGCCTCGATCATCGTCTCGATACCCTTGCCGGGTGCGAGCAGACCGAAGGTCAAGATGGTCTTGCGGCCTTCCCAGCCAAAGCGCTGCTTGAAGCCGGCGGTGTCGAGCAGCGGACGATCGGGCACGCCGTGCGGGATCGTCAGGATGGTGCGCGGATTGGCGCTGTAGACGCGCTCAAGAATTTCGCGGCCACGCTCCGCCATCACCACGACACGCGAGGCGCGGCGCAGCAGCGCCTCCATCACGCGGCGCTGATCGGCATTGGGTTGTTCGAGCACGGTGTGCAGCGTGACAATCAGCGGCAACGAGATCCGGTCGAGCAAGGCGAGGATATACTCGCCTGCCGGACCACCGAAAATGCCATATTCATGCTGCAGCCAAACCGCGCGCGCGCCGCTCGCCTCGATCGCGCGGGCGGCATCGATATAGGCAAGCCGGTCCTGTTCGGGGATGGCGCGGGTAACGGCGGCAGGATAGTCGTAGCGGCCGGGGTGATCGTCCATCGCATAGACATCGACGGCCATGTCCGGAAACCGATCGCGCAGCGCGGTAAAGGTGTCGGTCGTATATGTTGCAAGGCCGCATTTCCGGGGAAGGAAATTGCCGATCAGTGCGAGATGATCGATTGCCGTGGTCGTGCGCGCCGGACGCGTCATTGCCATTTCCTTGCGAGTTACAAAGGCCAAATCAGCCGACTCTTCCTTCCCTGAACGGATTGAAGGTAATATGGTTGCGGTCGTGCTGCACCGCAACAAAAAAATCATGTTGATGTGGATTAAGTTTTGCGCGGCAGCCAGCGCTCATCCGCGGCCACGATAACCGGGCACATCCTGCGGCGGCAGCCATAGCCCTTCGGGTGGCGTACCGGACTGCCAGAAGACGTCGATCGGGATGCCGCCGCGCGGATACCAATAGCCGCCGATGCGCAGCCAGTGCGGCGCCATTTCGGCGAACAGCCGCTCGGCGATCCCGACGGTGCAATCCTCGTGAAACGCCGCGTGGTTGCGAAAGGCACCGAGGAACAGCTTCAGGGACTTGGATTCGACGATCGTCGCCGCGGGCGCATAGTCGATAACGAGATGCGCGAAATCGGGCTGCGCCGTCACCGGGCACAATGATGTGAACTCAGGCGCGGTGAAGCGCACCAGATAGGGCCGGCCGGGGCGCGGGTTCGGGACGTAATCGAGCACCGCCGCTTCGGGCGAGGTCGGGAGCGAGCTGGTCTGGCCAAGGAACTTCGGAGTCATGCTGACGATGTAGGGGGTGAATGGTGCCGCGTCATCCCAGCGTGGGTGAAGATCGCAACGCTACAGCGTCTCGACGCGTTGCCGCAGGGTGGCTAGTGACGATGACACAAGAGGAGATGCCGAGATGGATTCGCTGGTAACGACCGAATGGCTCGTGGGAGAACTGGGCGCCAATGATCTGCGCGTGGTCGACGCGTCCTATTTCACCGCCTTGCCCGGTGAAGCGCCGCGCGACGCCGCCGCCGAATATGAGGCAGCGCACATTCCCGGCGCGGTGTTCATGGACCTTGCCGAACTCCGCGACACGGCGTCCGACCTGCCGATGATGATGCCGAGCGCGGAGAAGTTCGCCAGCCGGATGCAGTCGCTCGGCCTGGGCGACGGCAGCCGCATCGTGCTCTACGACAATTCCCCGCTGCACACCGCAGCCCGCGCCTGGTGGATGCTGCGCACCTTCGGCGCGCACGACGTCGCGATCCTCGATGGCGGC
Source organism: Sphingomonas sp. AR_OL41 (assembly GCF_029911635.1). Taxonomy (GTDB): domain Bacteria; phylum Pseudomonadota; class Alphaproteobacteria; order Sphingomonadales; family Sphingomonadaceae; genus Sphingomonas. The sequence goes on along the minus strand of NZ_JARYTI010000012.1, from coordinate 116,305 downwards.
CTTGCCAAATGGCAGGACGAGGGTCGCCCGACCGCAAGCGGCAAGGAGACGCTGCGTCACCGACACTTCACCGTCTGGGCCGACGACAGCGGCGTGCGGACGCTCGACCAGATGAAGGCCAACATCGATTCGGGCGCCGAACAGGTGGTCGACGCCCGCTCCGCCGCCCGCTTCACCGGTGATGAGCCCGATCCACGCCCGGCGACGCATGCCGGTCACATCCCGGGATCGAAGAACCTGCCCTATGGCGCGCTGTTCAACGCCGATGGCAGCTGGAAACAGGGCGACGCGCTCAAGGCGGCGTTCGAAGGCGCCGGGGTTGACGTGAGCAAGCCCGTCGCAACGACCTGCGGTTCGGGCATCACCGCCGCCGTGCTGGCGTTCGGGCTGCATCTGCTCGGCAACAACGCCGCGCTGTACGACGGCAGCTGGTCCGAATGGGGCGCCGACCGCACCACGCCCAAGGCGATGGGCGCCGCTTGAGGGCCTTCGCATGAGCAACAGCGACCGCCCGCGCGCCGACGCGACCCGCGTCGTCACCGCCGGGCGGCGCAAGGAATGGACCGCCGGCGTGGTCAACACGCCGGTGTGGCGCGCCTCGACCATCCTCTACGATTCGGTCGCAGAGATGCACGAGCGCCTCAACGACACGCACCACCGGCTGTTCTACGGCCGGCGCGGCACCCCGACGCAATGGTCGCTGGCCGATGCGCTGACCGAGCTTGAGCCGGGTGCCGAGGGCACCTTCCTCTATCCGTCCGGCGTCGCGGCGATCGCCGCCGCGTTGCTGTCGGTGCTTTCGCCGGGCGACGAACTGTTGCTGGTCGACAGCGCCTATGATCCGACGCGCTCCATGGCGAACGGGCTGCTCAAGCGCATGGGCATCGTCACGCGCTTCTACGATCCGCTGATCGGTGCCGGAATCGCCGACCTGATCACCGACCGCACACGCGCGATCCTTCTCGAAAGCCCCGGCAGCCTGACCTTCGAGGTGCAGGACGTGCCCGCCATCGTCGCCGCCGCAAAGGCGCGCGGGGTAACGACGCTGCTCGACAATACCTGGGCGACACCGTTGCTGTTTCCGGCGATCGCGCACGGCATCGACCTGACGATTCTCGCCTGCACCAAATATATCGTGGGGCATTCCGACGTGATGCTCGGTTCGGTGACCGCTGCGCCGGGACATTTCACCCGGCTGCGCGACACCAGCTTCCAACTCGGCCAGGTCACCAGCCCCGATGACGCGTGGCTTGGCTCGCGCGGCCTCAGGACGATGGCGCTACGACTCCAGCAACATCAGGCCAGCGCGCTCAAAATCGCACATTGGCTGAACGAACAGCCCGAGGTTGCACGCGTCCTGCACCCTGCCCTGCCCGGCTGCCCGGGCCACGAACTGTTCAAGCGCGACTTCAAAGGATCGTCGGGGCTTTTCTCGTTCGTGCTGCAGGGCGGCAACGACGCCGCCCGCGCCGCCCTGATCGACGGCCTCGACCTGTTCGGCATCGGCTATAGCTGGGGCGGGTTCGAAAGCCTCGCCGTGCCGATCGACCCGCAACGCTATCGCAGCGTCACGCGGCGCGACGATGCCGGCCCGGTGGTGCGGTTGCAGATCGGGCTCGAGGATGCCGACGATCTGATCGCCGATCTCGCTGCCGGGCTGGCGCGGTTCAGCGCGGCTTCGTGAACCTGCTGCTCGACTGGTTGCACGCACAGGGGCTGAGCGGCATCCCGCGCGCGCATTGGATCGAGGCGGCGATCACCGGCTCGCTGGTACTCGTCGCGCTTGCAGTCGGGCTCGTTGCGCAGCGCTTTGTCGGGCGTCCGCTGTCGCAGGCGTGGAAAGGCAGGCTGACGGGCCAGGCCGAGAGCCTTGGCAGCCGCCTGCCGGGAATCGTGCGCCACGGTACCGCCGCACTGCTGCTCGCCATCCTGATCAATGCGCATGACTGGTCGAAGCTCGCCGCAGCGCCGGTCGGCCTCGCGCTCGGCGCGGCGACGGCGCTGTCGGTGCTCGCGATATTGCGCGGTCTCGGCATTGCGCGGTGGATGGCGTGGCTCGTCGCGACCGCGCTGTTCGTCGCGCTGTTCAGCCATGCCGTGGGTGGGCTGCAACCGATCACCTCGACGCTGGAGCGGATCGGCTTCGACGTCGGCAAGCGGCGCTTCTCGCTGCTCGCGCTGCTGACGATCCTGATCACGGTTATCGCACTCTATGCGCTGGTCCGCTTGGCCAATCGCTTCATCGCGCACTGGGTGAGCCAATCACGCGCCTTTGATGCGACGCAGAAATTGCTGGCGCAGAAACTGGCCGGGATCGCCGTGGTGGTCGTGGCCTTCTTCGTCGGCGTCGACATACTCGATATCGACCTGACCACCTTCGCGGTATTCTCCGGCGCGCTCGGGCTGGCGATCGGCTTCGGGTTGCAGAAGACGGTCGGCAACCTCATCGCCGGAATCATCCTGCTGATGGACCGCTCGATCAAGCCGGGCGACGTCATCGTCGTCGGCGAGGACATTGGCTGGGTCAACAAGATCGGCGTTCGCGCCGTCTCGGTGATCACGCGCGACGGCAAGGAACATCTGATTCCGAACGAGAATCTGATGACGCAGGCGGTCGAGAACTGGTCCTATACCGACCGCAACGTGCGCGTCCGCATCGTCGTCGGCGTGAGCTACGCCTCCGATCTCAAACTTGCGCAGCAACTCATGCTGCGCGCGGCCGACGAAAGCCCGCGCGTCCTCGACTCGCCCAAGCCCAATGTCTGGCTGACCGCGTTCGGCGACAGCGCGATCGAGCATGAGATACTGGTTTGGATCAGCGACCCGGAGGGCGGCGTCGGCAATGTCCGCTCCGATGTGCTCAACCGGCTATGGTGGCTGTTCAAGGAACATGGCATCGAGATACCCTTCCCGCAGCGTGAGGTGCATGTGCGAACCTCGCCACCGCAGGATCCTCATTGAAAACTGTTGCGCTCCCGCAACAGCTTGAGCCGAAACGGCCGCAATCACCGAATTTTGTTGTGCGATGCAGCGCATTTCGGCAATCTTGCAATGCCGACGGAATATCGTGCGGGAGGGAAACCTCTGACAGACACGAAATCCGACGCGCGCAGGCGGGGACGTCGCATTCCATTCGGAAGGAAACCGATGCGCTTCTCCACTCTCTCGCTCGGCGGGCTCCTGCTCGTCGCCACCGCCGCTCCTGCGTTCGCCGATGATGCGGCGCCGCCTCCGGCACTCACGATCAATGCGACCGCGACCGTCGTCAGTGACTATCGCTTTCGCGGCGTCTCGCAGACCGACAAGAATGTCGCACTGCAGGGCAGCATTACGCTGACCCATGAGTCGGGCTTCTATGTCTCGGTATGGGGTTCCTCGACCGACAGCTACGTCACCGCGTCGCTTGCCGGCCATCAGGAAATCGACATTATTGCGGGCTATTCGAAGACCTTCGGTGGCACGAAAATCGACGGCGGCGTGCTCTATTATGTCTACCCCAAGACCAAGTTCGCGGGCGACACGAGCTCGTCGGATTTCGCAGAGCCCTATTTCGACATCTCGCACACTTTCGGTCCGGTGACGGCCAAGGCGACGATCAACTATGCTTTCAAGCAGAAGGCGCTGCGCCTCGATCAGACGACCGGGCCGAGCCACGATAACGTCTATCTCGCCGGCGATCTCTCGGCCGCGATCCCGCACACCCCGATCGGCCTGACCGCACATATCGGTCACAGCTTCGGCCCGAGCTGGCTCGCGACCGATTTCAACGGCAAGAAGGGTTATACCGACTGGGGCCTTGGTGCGACGGTGACCTACAAGGTGCTAACCTTCGGTCTCAGCTATGTCGATACCAACGCGGATTTCCGCAATCCGTTCAACCTCAAGAAGATCAGCAACTCGGGCGTCGTCGGGACGATCGGCGTCAGCTTCTGATCTGACATTCCGGGCGAGAGTTTGCCTCTCGCCCGAACTGACAAAAAAGCGCGCCGCGATCATCCCGATCGCGGCGCGCTTTTTGTTGCGCCGGGGCGCTATTTTGTCAGGGGTTCGGGGTCGAAGCGCGCGCGGCCTGGCCGTCGCCTTCCGGGGCGGCGATCACGTCGCGGGTCGTCGTACCCTTGTCGACGACTGCGGTGGCGGGGTCGCCGACCGACGAGCGGATGCCGGGATCTGGATCGGCACCGACCGCACCCAGCGTGGCGCTCTCGCCATTGCTGCGGGCAGCGGGACCGCCAAACAGCGCGTCGAGCGCCTGAGCCTGCGCACCGGTGTCGTTGGTGCGCGTCGCGCCGGGCTTGGGCGGGACGAGCGCGAAGTCTGGCGGGATGACCAACGGCGCCTGACGGGCGACGGCGAATTCGTCCGGACCGCCCTTGCCAAAGCCGCGATGCCCGCAGCCGGAGAGCAGCACGACGAGGCCGAGCCCCGCGACGATCGGTACCATTTTACGCATTGGAATTCTCCACAGATGCCCGTGCCCGCGACTTGTCGCGCACGAGGAGAGCGCGGACGAGCAGGACGAGCACCCCCATGGTAATGAAGGCGTCGCCGAGATTGAAGACCAAAAACGGTCGCCACTCGCCGAAGTGCAAATCAGCATAGTCGATGACATAGCCGAGCCGGATGCGATCGATGATGTTGCCGACCGCGCCGCCCAGCACCATGCCGAGCGCGAACTGGTCCTGGCGGTTCTTCTCGTTGAACATCCACACCAGCACGCCGATGGCGATCGCGCCGGTCAGCGCGACGAGCGCCCAGCGCATCGTCTCGGTATCGGCATGGAGCAGACCGAGCGACACGCCGCGATTGGCGACATATTGCAGGTTGAAGATCGGCAGCAGCGTGCGCGAGTCGCCCAGCACGCTGAGGCCGAGTGGCCCGGTGACGAACAGCTTCACCGCCTGATCGACGATAACGAAGGCGCCCGCGATGGCGAGGCCGAGCTTGGGCAGCGGGTTCATGCGGCAACGACCTTGGCACAGCGGGCATCAAGTGCGCCATCCGCCGCGACATCGGGCAGATGCCGCCAGCAACGGCCGCATTTGTGGAACTCGGTACGCGTGACCTGAAGGTCTTCGCCCTGCGTCACGCGGGCGACGATGAAGATCTCGGCCAGTGCCTCGGCAGGCAGCGGCAGCGACGGGACGACGACCTCGGCCTCAAGGCTGGAGCGGACGATCTTCTCGCGGCGCAGCGGCTCGATCGCCTCGGTGACCTGCTGGCGCAGCGCGCGGACATCGCCCCAGGCGGTCGAGATGGCATCGTCGCCGGGCAGCGCGGGAAGCTCGGGCCAAGTGAGGAAATGCACCGAACCGTCCTCGCTCGGGTAGCGCGACTGCCACACTTCCTCGGCAGTTAAGCACAGGATCGGCGCGGCATAGCGCACCAGCGCGTGGAACAGGATATCGAGCACGGTGCGGCAAGCGCGGCGCTTCACGTCGCCCGGGGCGTCGCAATAGAGGCTGTCCTTGCGGATATCGAAGAAGAAGGCCGACAGGTCTTCCTGCGCGAAATCGGTCAGCAGCCGCAGATAGCGGTTGAACTCATAATTCTCCGCCGCGGCCTTCAATTCGACATCGAGCTTGCCGAGCAGATGGAGCACGTAAAGCTCCAACTCGGGCATATGGCGCGTGTCGACCTTCTCGGCGTCGGTGAAGCCGTCGAGCGCACCGAGCAGGTAGCGGAAGCTGTTGCGCAGCTTGCGATAGGCGTCGGAGGTCGTGCCGAGCACTTCCTTGCCGATCCGCACATCCTCGAAATAATCGGTCTGCGCGACCCACATGCGCAGGATGTCAGCGCCCGATTCCTCGATGATCTTGAGCGGATCGACGACGTTCTTCAGGCTCTTCGACATCTTCTTGCCGTTAGAGTCGAGCGCGAAGCCGTGCGTCAGCACGGCGTCATAGGGCGCGCAGCCGCGCGTGCCGGCGCTCTCCATCAGCGACGACTGGAACCAGCCGCGATGCTGGTCGGAGCCTTCGAGATAAAGATTGGCGCGAACTCCCTCGCCGTAGCGCGCCTCGATCACGAAGGCGTGGGTCGAGCCGCTGTCGAACCACACGTCGAGGATGTCGGTGATCACCTCGTAATCGGCTAGGTCGTATGTGTCGCCGAGCAGCGCCTGATGATCAGCGCCGAACCAGGCGTCCGCGCCGGCGTCCTTGAAGGCGGCGACGATGCGATCGTTCACCGCGCTGTCGTTAAGGTAACGTCCGGTCTTGCGGTCGACGTACAGCGCGATCGGTACGCCCCAGGCGCGCTGGCGGCTGATCACCCAGTCGGGGCGCTGCTCGACCATCGCGCGGATGCGGTTCTGGCTGCGCGTCGGCACCCAGCGCGTCCGCTCGATCGCGTCGAGCGCGATTTCGCGCAGCGTCGGGCCGTTGCCCATCGCCACGCCGAGCGTCGGCATCTCGGTGCCCGTCGCGACCTGCGGCACGGCGACGACGCCGCTGCCGACCTGCTGGTCCATCGGGATGAACCATTGCGGCGTGGCGCGGAAGATCACCTTGGCCTTGGAGCGCCAGCTGTGCGGGTAGCTGTGCGCGAAGTCGTCCGAGGCGGCGAGCAGCGCACCGACACCGCGCAGGTCGCTGCAGATCGGCCCATCCGACGCGACGAACTTCTTGTTGATGACGCTGCCCTGCCCGCCCAGCCACAGCCAGTCGGCACGGTACATGCCCGCACCATCGACCGCGAAGACCGGATCGATGCCGTGCGCCTTGCACAGCTCGAAATCGTCCTCGCCGTGATCCGGCGCCATATGGACGAGACCGGTGCCGGCATCGGTGGTGACGAAATCGCCGGGTAGGAACGGGCGCGGCTTGGCGAAGAAACCGCCGAGTGCGTGCATCGGGTGACGGGCGACGGCACCAGCCAAGTCGGAGCCTTTGCCCTGCCAGAAAATATCCGCGTAGGAATCGCAACCGAGCCGCTGGAAGAGGTTGGTTTCCTCGAGCAGCTTCTTCGCGACAACAATCTTTCGCCCGCGATGTTCGCCAAAGGCGACGTAGTCGAGATCGGGCCCATAGGCCAAAGCCTGGTTGACCGGGATCGTCCACGGCGTGGTCGTCCAGATCACCGCAAAAGCGCCGACCAGTTCGGGCGCGTTCGGCGCCTCGACGATCTCGAACGCGACGTCGATCTGGGTCGAGACGACATCCTCATACTCGACCTCGGCCTCGGCCAGCGCGGTCTTTTCGACCGGCGACCACATCACCGGCTTGGCGCCGCGATAAAGCTGGCCGCTCTCGGCGAACTTCAAAAGCTCGCCGACGATCGCCGCCTCGGCCTCGAACTTCATGGTGAGATACGGGTCTTCCCAATCGCCCATCACGCCGAGCCGCTCGAACTGCGCGCGCTGCACCGCGACCCATTTCTCGGCATAGGCGCGGCATTCGGCGCGGAACTGCGCGACCGGGACCTGGTCCTTGTCGAGCTTCTTCGCGCGGTAAGCTTCCTCGACCTTCCATTCGATCGGCAGGCCGTGGCAATCCCAGCCGGGGACATAGGGCGCGTCCTTGCCGAGCAAGGACTGGCTGCGGACGATGATGTCCTTCAGCACCTTGTTCATCGCATGGCCCATATGGATGTCGCCATTGGCGTAGGGCGGACCGTCATGCAGGATGAAGCGCTCGGCCCCGGCGCGCTGCTCGCGCAACCGGTCGTAGAGACCGAGCTTGGCCCAACGCGCGAGAATCGCCGGCTCCTTGGCGGCGAGACCGGCTTTCATCGGAAAGTCGGTCACCGGCAGGAACACGGTGTTGCGATAGTCGGCGGCGGGTGCGGTGGTGTCGGTCATTTGGCGCGCGGCTTAGCGAAGAGATGGCGGCGTTGCTAGGGCGGTGGTGTGAGAAGCGGCCACTCCCCCATCCCCGTCATCCCAGCAAATGCTGGGATCTCGTGCGGCAAGGGCGCGCGCTATCACCGGGAGATCCCAGCTTTCGCTGGGATGACGCGCGGAGGTGGCGCGCTCTCCCTCCCTACCAGTTCCACACCATGCCGACCTCGCTGAACGGCTTCGGCTCGCGCGGCGGGATGGTCGAATCGTTGAGGCGGCACTGCCAGAAACCGACATCGATCCAGCGGCCGGCCTTGTAGCCGGCCTCGCGCAGCACGCCGGTGCGCTGGAAGCCGACCGATTCGTGGAGGCGGATCATATGGTCGTTGGGTAGCGCGATGACGCTGATCGCATGGGTGAAGCCCTGCGCGCGGACGGTGTCGATCAGCGCGTCGTAAAGCTGGCGGCCATTGCCGCGACCCTGCGTGCCCTGCTTCAAATAGACGCCGGTCTCGATCGTGTACTGATAGGCCGGGCGGTCACGGAACTTGGTGGCATAGGCATAGCCCAGCACCTCGCCGCCCTCGCCTTCGGTCACCACCAGCCAGGGATAATAGCCGTCCGAGGCGGTCATACGCGTGCGCATGATCCGCTCGTCGGGCGCCTTGAGCTCGAACGACACCGTCGCGCCCTCGACATAGGGCTTGTAGATCGCGGCGATCGCAGCGGCATCGTCGGGCGTGGCGGGGCGGACCGCGATCACCATCCGAGGCGCGCCAGCAGGAGGTTCATCAGGCTGACATCGGCGTTGCTCGGTGCCGCACCGCCCAGGCCGCTGCATTCGAGGCAGCGCGCCTGCACTGCCGCACCGGTGCCGATGCGTTTCACCTCGCCCAGCGCGCTGGCGAACATCGCGCGACGCTCAGTGGCGATACGGCTATAGGCATCGCTTGCCGGGGTGGCGCTGTCTTCGTCGTCATCGTCGCGGAACAGGCCGGCGAGCAGCGTTGCCCAGCGGCCCGGCTTCTTTTCGAGATATTCGGCATGAACATCCTCGACCTTGAGGCCGGCGCGCTTGGCCGCCTCGGCGATCGCGTCCTGCAGGCCGCCGAAGCGGTCGACCAAGCCGAGCTGGTGCGCGGTGCCGCCGTCCCATACGCGACCCTGGCCGATTTCATCGACACGGGCCGGCGTCAGGTGGCGCGCCTGCGCGACGCGGGTGACGAACTGGCGATAGCCATTCTCGATTCCTGCCTGGAAGATCGCATCGGTCTCCTTGTTGGTGCCGCCCATGATGTCGGGCTGGCCCGAGATCGGCGTGGTCTTCACGCCATCGGTGGTGACGCCGATTTTCTTCAGCGTGTTTTCGAAGGTTGGGATGATGCCGAAGATGCCGATCGAGCCGGTGATGGTGGTCGGCTCGGCGAAGATTACGTCGCCGGCCGTCGACACCCAATAACCGCCCGAGGCGGCAACGCTGCCCATCGATATGACGATCGGCAGCTTCTGCGCCCGCGCCTCGACGATCGCCATGCGCATGTCCTCGGAGGCGAGCGCCGAACCGCCGGGCGAGTCGACGCGCACGACAAGCGCCTTGAGCTTCTTCTTCGCGAGCGCATCGAGCACTGCCTTGGCGACGGTATCCGACCCGACACTGCCGCCGTTCGACTTGCCGTCGACGATGTCGCCGGCAATGGTCAGCACGCCGATCGCGTCGCCACCCGTCGGCAGCGGGTTGGCGTCGACATAGGCCTGATAGCGGATCGTGTTATAGCTGCCCGCCGCCTTGCGGTCGTCATGACCGGCAATTGCGGCGACACGCTTGCCGAAGTCTAACCGGGTGCCGAGCTTGTCGACGATCCCGGCGTTCAGGTTCGCGCGGGCGATATCGCCCTGCGCAGCGAGCACGACCTTGTCGGGCTGGGCGAGGAAATCGACGATCTTGGCCTTGGGGCGCGCCTTACCGATCGCTTCCTTCCACTGCGCAAACAGTACGTCGTACAGCACGCGAACCTCTTCCTTGGCCTCGGGCGAGGCGTCGGGGCGGGTATAGGGTTCGACATAGGATTTATACTTGCCGACACGGTAGACGTGCGCGTTGACGCCGAGCTTGTCGATCAGCCCCTTGTAATAGAGCTGCGATCCGCCCGGTCCCATGAACAGGCTGCCGGCCATCGGGCTTTCCCAGATCTCGCTGGCATTCGCGGCAAGGCGATAAGCGCCATCGGTATAGCTGGTGGCATAAGCCAGCACCGGCTTGCCCGAAGCGCGCACGCGGCCGATCGCGTCGGCGACCTCGTTGAGTGCGGCGGGATAGCCGCCGCCGAAGGATTCGAGATCGAGCACGACAACCTTCACCTTGGTGTCGTCCTTGGCCTTGTCGAGCGCCCGCACGACGTCGCGGAGGCGGAATTCACGCGCGTCGTTGCCGCCGCCGCTCAGCGCGGCAAAGGGATTTACGTCGGCCGGATGTTCGACGATGCGGCCGTCGAGCTGCAACACCAACGCGCCGTCACGCACCGAGGTCGGGCCGGGTTTCGCCGACAGGGCAGCGAACAATAGACCGAAAAAGATCAGCATCGCGATCAGCACGAGGCCGTCCTTGATACCGACAAGGATCTTCCACGCGCCCCGAACCAGTTTCACTTCACTATCCCCTGCCTTGGCGGATGAGCCTTACCGCTAGAGCAAGCCGGCGCGCGAGTAAATCTCCGTATTAGCCGGGCAACACAGGCCTTGGTGTGGCGCTTTGGCACGGTCGGTCTATAGAGCGCCCGGCATGGCCCATCACGCCGCCTTGACCCCGCTGACCGGAACGATCGCCCCCAGCCACCGCGTCGAACTGCGCGCGCTGCTGGCGCTGGCGGCGCCGCTGGTCGGCGCGAATCTGCTGCAGATGGCGGTCTATGCGATCGACGTGGTGTTCGTCGCGCGCCTATCGACGGTCGAGTTCGCCGCCGCGACGCTCGGCGTCTTTCTCTACAGCCTGATGTTGTGGGCACTGCTCGGCCTGACCACCGCCTGCGCGCCGCTGATCGCGGCCGAACTCGGCCGGCGGCGCCATGCCGTGCGCGAGGTGCGGCGGTCGTTCCGCATGGCGATGTGGCTCGCCTTGCTTGCCGCGCTGCCGATCATGCTGCTGCTGGCGCATGGCGAGACGCTGCTACTGTTCGCCGACCAGAATCCGGATGTCGCACGACGTGCCGGGGCGTTTCTCGACATCCTGCTGTTCGCGCTGGTGCCGGCGATCTTTGCCGGCGTGATGCGCACCGCCGCGGCGGCGCTGGGCCGGCCCGGCTGGGCGCTGGGCGTAACCGCAATGGCGCTAGGGTTCGGCGCGCTGGGCAACTGGCTGCTGGTGTTCGGCCATGCCGGCTTCCCCGCGCTCGGCCTGGAAGGCTCGGCGATCGCCAGCGTCGTCACCACGACGGCGATGATGCTGGCCTACGCCGCGATCCTGCTGCTCGACCCGAAGCTGCGCCGCTATCGCCTGCTTGGTCGCTGGTGGCGGCCGGAATGGTCGCGGCTGCGCGAGATCGTGCGCCTCGGCGTGCCGATCGCCTCGACCTTCGTGCTGGAGGGTGCGCTGTTCGGCGGCGCGGCGATCCTGATGGGGCTGATCGGGGTCAGCGAAGTCGCCGCCCACGCCATCGCGCTCAACATTGCCGCCTTTACCTTCCAGGTTCCGCTCGGCGTCGCCCAGGCGGCGACGATCCGTGTCGGCATGGCATTCGGCGCGCGCGACCGGGCTGCGGTCGGGCGCGCCGGCCGCGTCGCGCTGGCGGTCGGCATCGGCTTCATGGGGCTCGCCGCGCTAATGATCTGGAGCATGCCGCGGCTGTTCGTCGGCATCTATATCGAGCTCGACGATCCGGCCAATGGACCCGTCATCGCACTAGCGCTGCAATATCTCGTCGTCGCCGCAGTGTTCCAGCTGGTCGATGGCGCACAGGCGGTCGCGGCCGGCGTGCTGCGCGGGGTGCAGGACACGCGCGTCCCGCTGCTGATCGCCGCCTTTGGTTACTGGATTGCCGGGTTCGGCACGGCGATCCTGTTCGGCTTCCGCTTCGGCTGGCACGGTGTCGGGATCTGGACCGGGCTTGCCGTCGGGCTGCTCGTCGTGTCAGTCCTGCTGCTGTGGCGCTGGCATGCGCGCGAGCGCTTCGGCCTGCTGCGCTGGTCAACGGACTGACGCGCTGGCGGCATTTTTTGTCGCGCGACCCGTTGACGACTCGCACCGCCCTCCACATATGCGCCGTGCTGGCACTCACCTCGGGAGAGTGCTAACAACACTTATCATAAGAAGCAGAAGGGCAAACGCGCATGAACTTTCGTCCGTTGCACGACCGCGTCCTCGTCCGCCGCATCGAGGCTGAAGAGAAGACTGCGGGCGGGATCATCATCCCCGACACCGCCAAGGAAAAGCCGCAGGAAGGCGAGATCGTCGCTGCCGGTTCGGGCGCTCGCGCCGAGGACGGCACCGTGACGCCACTCGACGTCAAGGCGGGCGACAAGGTCCTGTTCGGCAAATGGTCCGGCACCGAGGTCAAGATCGACGGTGAAGACCTGCTGATCATGAAGGAATCGGACATTTTGGGTATTGTTGGCTGACGCCAACGGGCTCGGCATCGTCCCAGCCCTACCGACCGGTTCCTTTCTACAATCATTCCACTTTCTAAGGATTTACCAACATGGCAGCGAAAGACGTCAAGTTTTCGCGTGACGCGCGCGAGCGCATCCTGCGCGGTGTCGACATTCTCGCCGACGCGGTGAAGGTCACGCTTGGCCCGAAGGGCCGCAACGTCGTGATCGACAAGAGCTACGGCGCGCCGCGCATCACCAAGGACGGCGTGACCGTCGCCAAGGAGATCGAGCTCAAGGACAAGTTCGAGAACATGGGCGCGCAGATGCTGCGCGAAGTGGCCTCGAAGACCAATGACATCGCCGGTGACGGCACCACCACCGCGACCGTGCTCGCCCAGGCGATCGTGCGCGAGGGCATGAAGTCAGTGGCCGCCGGCATGAACCCGATGGATCTGAAGCGCGGCATCGATCTGGCCGTCCTGAAGGTCGTCGAGGACATCAAGGGCCGTTCGCGTCCCGTGTCGGGCTCCAAGGAAGTTGCCCAGGTCGGCATCATCTCGGCCAATGGCGACACCGTCGTCGGCGAGAAGATCGCCGAAGCGATGGACAAGGTCGGCAAGGAAGGCGTGATCACCGTCGAGGAAGCCAAGGGCCTCGAGTTCGAGCTCGACGTCGTCGAAGGCATGCAGTTCGACCGTGGCTATCTCTCGCCCTACTTCATCACCAACCCGGAGAAGATGTCGGTCGAGCTTCAGGATCCCTATATCCTGATCCACGAGAAGAAGCTGTCGAACCTGCAGGCGATGCTCCCGATCCTGGAAGCGGTCGTTCAGTCGGGTCGCCCGCTGTTGATCATCGCCGAGGACATCGAGGGCGAGGCTCTCGCCACGCTCGTCGTCAACAAGCTGCGCGGCGGCCTGAAGGTCGCGGCCGTCAAGGCACCGGGCTTCGGCGATCGCCGCAAGGCGATGCTCGAGGACATCGCGATCCTGACCAAGGGCGAGATGATCTCGGAAGACCTCGGCATCAAGCTCGAGAACGTCACCGTCGGCATGCTGGGCACCGCCAAGCGCGTCACGATCGACAAGGACAACACCACCATCGTCGATGGCGCCGGTGATTCCGAGGCGATCAAGGGCCGCACCGAGGCGATCCGCGCGCAGATCGAGAACACCACCAGCGACTATGACAAGGAGAAGCTCCAGGAGCGTCTCGCCAAGCTCGCCGGCGGCGTTGCCGTGATCAAGGTCGGCGGTTCGACCGAGGTCGAGGTCAAGGAGCGCAAGGACCGCGTCGACGACGCGCTGCACGCAACCCGCGCAGCGGTCGAAGAAGGCATCGTCCCCGGCGGTGGTACGGCACTGCTGTACGCGACCAAGGCGCTCGAAGGCCTGACCGGTGCGAACGACGACCAGACCCGCGGCATCGATATCGTCCGCAAGGCGCTCTACGCGCCGGTCCGCCAGATCGCGCAGAATGCCGGTCATGACGGTGCGGTGATCTCGGGCAAGCTGCTCGACGGCAACGACCCGGACATGGGCTTCAACGCCCAGACCGACGTGTACGAGAACCTCGTCACCGCCGGCGTGATCGACCCGACCAAGGTCGTTCGCACCGCGCTGCAGGACGCGGCTTCGGTCGCCGGCCTGCTCATCACCACCGAAGCGGCGGTGAGCGAGCTGCCGGAAGACAAGCCCGCCATGCCGATGGGCGGCGGCGGCGGCATGGGCGGCATGGGCGGCATGGATTTCTGATCCAGACCGACCGGCGCGGGCCTTGCCCGCACCGCTCAGACCACGCGATTGGGGCCGGGGGGAAACCTCCGGCCCTTTTCATGTCCTTGTCTCGCGGACGACGCGGCCGATCCGGCGATAGCTTTTCGGCGCATGCTCCGCCAAGACGCCGGGCGATGCGTACTTTCCTGACCTGGATTCTACCCTGGCTCGCGCTCAGCGTGGCCATCTTCCTCGCCTGGATGAACCCGGCGGTGCTCAACCCGACGCGTCTCGCCTGGCTGCTCGACGGCAACGATCATGGCCAGGCGATCATCGGACTCGCCGCCTATCTGCGCGCGCCGCCGCCCTGGCCATCGCTCCAGTCGACCCTGTTGATGGCGCCCGACGGCTTCCCGCTGGCGCTGACCGACAGCAACCCCCTGCTCGGCGCGCTGCTGCGGCCGTTCGCCTCGCTGCTGCCGATCGGCTGGCAATATATTGGCTGGTGGCTGCTCGCCTGCATCCTGCTGCACACCGGCTTTGCCGCCGCGCTGCTGCGCCGCTTCGTTCCCAGCCCGCTGATCTGCTGGATGGGCGCTGCCTTGCTGACGCTGATGCCGGTGCTGCTGGCGCGCTATATCCACGTCAATCTCTGCGCGCAGTGGCTGATCCTGTGGGCGCTGTGGATCTATGTCGATGCCGGGCGATCGGCGCGGCTCGGCTGGTGGGTGGCGGTCACCGTCGCGGCGATGATGATCCACCCCTATATCCTGGTGATGGTCGTTGCGATCTGGGGGAGCGCGATGCTGCGTGCCTTGGTCGCGGCGCGCGGGCGTTGGGCGCGCGCCGCCGTGCTCGGCGATGTCGGCACCGTCGTCGCCGCGCTGGCGCTCGTCCTGCTGTTCCTCGGCACGATCAACAAGCCGACGCTCGTCGCGGGCGGCTACGGCACCTATTCGATGGCGCTCGACGCGCTGTGGAACCCCAATAACGGCACCAATTCGGCATTCCTGCCGGGCGCGGCGCTCGCGCCCGGCCAGGCATTCGAGGGGATGAATTATCTCGGACTCGGCGGCCTTGCGATCGTCGCAGTCGCGCTGGCCCTTGGCATTCGTCGTCGCGCCGAGATCCGCGAGGACGCGCTGTTCCGCCGCCTGGTCTGGCTGTTGCCCGCCTTTGTCGTGCTGACGCTCGTCGCGATGGCGCCGCATCTCATCTGGCGCGGCGAAGCGCTTGCGACCCTGCCGCTTCCCTACTGGGCCGTCGCGGCGCTGGACCCGGTGCGCGCGGCGGGGCGGCTGTTCTGGCCCGTGCTCTATACGCTCGTCTTCGTTGCGATCGTGCTCGTCACCCGGCTGCGCGGTGGTGCCTGGCTGCTGGCGGCGGCCTTGCTGCTGCAGGTCGTCGATATGTGGCCGCTCCTCGCCACGACGCGCGCGAGCAGCGCCACGGCGGCGCGGACCAATCCCTATCGCCGCACGCGCGATCCGCGCTGGGAAGCGTTGATTGCACAGGCCGACACGATCCAGTTCGAACCACCTGAAATGTATCGCGATCTGGGCTTGCTCGAAGAGGTGACCTGGCGCGCGATCAGCGCCGGCAAGCCGGTGCGCTTCTTCTATGCCTCGCGCGAGCCGATCGCGGTGCGGCGGCGCCTGACGGTCGACAGCGTGCTGTTCGCCACGGGGCAGATCGACCGCCACCGGCTCTATGTCCTGCTCGACGGCCGCGCGCCGCCGATTCTCGCCAACCAGGTGCGCCACCTCGACGGCATCGCGATCATTCCGCCCAACCCCGCGCGATGACGCAGGCATCAAAGCGACTGCACCATGAGCGCATATTAACCATATCTTCCCATCTGCGCGGCACAGGCGGAGCATGGCCCTTCGCGTCCTTTGCTGCGCCGCCCTGCTGGCACTGGTCCTTGCGATCTTCCTCGCCTGGGTGAACCCGGCGGTGCTGCTGCCGGGCAATGTCGGCTGGGTCTTGCGCGGCAGCGACTGGGGGCAGAGCAGTATCGGCCTCAACGCTTATCTGCGTCTGTCGAGCTGGCCGGGAAGCACCACACCGCTGATCCTCGCGCCCGACGGTACGCATCTGCTGCTGATGGACAGCAATCCGCTCGCCGGCCTGGTGCTCGCATCCTGGGCGCGCTGGCTGCCGGACGGGGTGCAGGTGATCGGCCCGTGGCTGCTGCTGTGCCTGATGCTGCATGTCGGTTTCGCCTATGCGCTGGTGCGCCGTCATGCGCCCGATTTCCTGTCGGCGTGGCTCGGCACCGCGCTGCTCACGCTGTTGCCCACATTGTACAATCGTATCGGCCACGCCACGCTGTGCGCACATTGGCTACTGCTTTGGGCTTTATGGATCTTCACCGATCCGCGTCGCGCGCGATCCGTGCGTCACTGGGCTGCGATCATCGCGATCGCCGGGCTGATCCACAGCTATCTGTTGCTGATGGTTGGCGCCTTCTGGGCGAGCGCGCTGCTCCATCAGCTCTTCACTGCCCGCCATCGGGAAGCACGGCGCGACGTTTTCGTGATGATGGCCTGTATCGCGTCGCTCGTCGGGGTGATTGCGCTGTTCAACGGCATCGTTGGGTCGGGGCTGGTCTCGACGAACAGCTATGGCCATTTCACGCTGTCGCTAGACGCGCTGTGGAACCCGGCAAACCCGTCCTACACCGCGCTGCTCCCCTCGTCGCGCTCGCCGGCCGACGGCAGCGCGGCGTTCGAAGGGTTTCAGTATCTCGGCGCCGGCTTGCTGGCACTGGTCATGGTGTCGGTCATCCTGCTGGCGCGGCGCGGGCGTGACGCGGAGCAGCGCGCGTTGCTTGCGCGTCTCGCCTGGCTGCTACCCGCGCTGGTGGTGCTGACCTTGCTCGCCATCGGTCCGGTGATGCGATGGGGCGGCGTTGCGGCGAGCGGCGCCACATTGCCGCCGGCGATACTCGCGACGCTCGACCTCGTGCGCGCCTCGGGCCGTCTATTCTGGCCGGCCGCCTATCTGATCGTGTTCGTCGCTATCGCCAGCGTCTATCGCCTGCCGCGCGCCACGGTCACGGCGGTGCTGGGAATCTGTCTGGCGCTCCAGGCCGTCGATATCATGCCGATGTTTGCCGCGATCCGGGCGAGCACTGTCGAGGCCGGTGACCGCACGGTCTACAAACGCACGCGCGACCCGCGCTGGGACGCGCTGATCGCGCGGGCGGGCAGCATCGACGTCCAGCCGCCCGAGCCGTTCCGCAATCTCGACCTGATCGAGGAAATCGCCTGGCGCGCTGTGCGCCAGTGCCGGCCGATGCGCTATTTCTACGCCTCACGTATTCCCCGGACAACGCAGGTACGGATCGATGCCGACCGGCGGATGTTTCTGGCCGGGCAGATCGACCCGGCGCGCCTTTACGTCGTTACCCGTCCGCAAGATGCCCCGGCCGCTCTGCGCGCGCGCCTCGTTGCGATCGATGGCGTGTCGGTAATCGCCCCGACGCGCGCGGGGGCAGCGATGCCGGGCTGTCGCGTCAACGCCTAGCCCAGCCGCTCAGGCTGGTGCGTGGTACAGCATGGCGACGTCGCACCGCTGATAGCGCGCGCCGAAGGTCTCCTTGACCCAGCTGTCGTGCACAAAGCCGGCCTTCTCGTAGAGGTGGATCGCCGGCGCGCAGCGGGCGTTGGTCAGCAGATAGAGCGTCTCGACACCCATCGCGCGCGCCCGCGCTATCGCCGCGGCAAGCAGGAACTCGCCGATTTTGCGGCCGCGCGCGGATTCGAGCACCCCCATCTTGGTCAGTTCGAACTGCCCTTCCCCGGTCTTGCGCAACGCGCAGGTGCCAACGACACCGAGCCCGGGCACCGCCGCGAACAGAATCGCGCCGCCGGGCGCGATGATCTTCTCGCGCGGCGCCAGCAGCACCTCGCGGTCGCTGTCCTCCATCGCGAACATCGTCTCGATCCAGGCGGCGTTGATGCTGTAGAAATCGGGCGCCAGCGCATCGCTGTAGTCGAGAATCGTCGGGCCGGGCCGACGATCGAGCGGCGCCTCGGCCAGCGCACGTTCGATCGCCGCGACCTGATCGAGCAATATTTCCGGCGCGGCGCCACACAGATCGGCGACCGCAGACGCGATCATCGGCCACAGCACCGCCTTGACGCGCGCCATCACCGCATCGCCCGCGGCCGTCAGCGCGATGGTCTTCTGGCGCTGGTCGCGATGCGCCCGGCTCGTCTCGACCAGTCCGAGCGAGACCAGCCGCGACAGGATGCGCGTCACCGCTGGCTGGCTGATGCCGAGCATCTCGACCGCCGCGCCGACGGTCAATGGCCCGTGCCGGTCGAGCGTCGTCAGCAACGGCATCTGGCTCGGCTGGACCGGAAGCCCCGCCGCTTCGGCCATATGCGCGGCATCGCCCTGCAAGCGCTCGGCCAGCCGTTTGAGGCGACTGCCCAGAAATACCGGCCCCATCTCCGCAACGACATCGCTCATCTAAAGCACCTCAGAAATAACATAACGCGTTATATTATTCGTTGATGCCGCTGTCCAGCGCATGACGTGCCTTGCGCGCCTGATACACCCTTTCCTTTCGCAGCGCGGCGCGGCAGGTTGTCCGCATCAACCCATCCCCGACGATCCGAGGCTCCTCCATGACCGACCTGTCCCGCCGCGAAGCCCTTGCCGCCGCAGCTTTTGCTACCTTCGCCGCCGCCGCGCCCGCCTGGGCGCAGGACAAGGCGGCGCCGACCGAGACGGCGGCATGGGACCTGAGCGACCTCTATGCCGATGACGCGGCGTGGGACGCGGCGCGGCGCAAGGTGCTCGCCGACATCCCCGGTCTTGTCGCCTATAAGGGCACGCTCGGGTCAAGCGCGGAGAAGCTTGCCGCTGCGCTGGCCGCACAATCCGATATCGGTCGCACCGCCACCCGGGTCTACACCTATATCAGCCTCAAGGCCGACGAGGATCTGCGCGTATCGGGCAATCAGGAGCGCCAGGCGCAGGCGATCGACATGTTCACCGCGTTCGGCGAGGCGACGTCATGGGTCGCGCCCGAACTGCTCACCGTCGGCAAGGCCAGGATCGAGAGCTTCATCGCCAGCAACGCCACACTCCAGTCGCGCTTCGATTTCTATCTTGCGGACGCGCTGCGTCAGGCCGAGCACACGCTGTCACCCGAAGGCGAGAACCTGCTCGCCGGCACCTCGGCGCCCTTTTCGGGCGCGGGCGACATTCGCGAGCAGCTCGTCGCCACCGACATACCGTGGCCGACCGTGACGCTGTCGACCGGCAAGCAGGTCCGGCTCGACGACCAGGCCTATACGCTCAATCGCGACGCACCCCTGCGCGCCGATCGCAAGCTGGTGTTCGACACTTTCTGGGCCGAATATGGCAAGTTCCAAAGCTCGCTCGGCGCGGCCTATCTCAGCCACGTCAAGGCCGACATCTTCCGCAAGAAGGCGCGCAAATACCCGACCTCGCTGGCGATGTACCTGTCGGGCGCCAATGTCCCCGAGGCGGTCTACCGCACGCTGGTGAAGGAAACCAACAACGGGCTGCCCCAGTTGCACCGCTATTTCGAGCTGCGGCGCAAGCTGCTCAAGCTGCCCGACATGGCCTATTACGACATCTACCCGCCGCTGGTGCAGCTCGACAAGAAGGTCAACGTCCCCGAGATGCGCGCGACGGTGCTGCAGGCGCTCGCCCCGCTCGGCCCCGATTATGTCGCGACCCTGTCGAAGGCGACCGCGGCGAAGTGGATGGATCCGCTGCCCCGGCGCGGCAAGAAATCGGGCGCATATATGAATCCTGGGGCTGCTTACGACGTGCATCCTTATCTTCTGCTCAACCTAGGCGAGAATTACGACGGAATGACAACCTACGCTCATGAATGGGGGCATGCGATGCACACGCTGCTCGCCAATCGGACGCAGGTCTATGACAAGTCCGACTATCCCATCTTCCTCGCCGAGATCGCCTCGACCTGCAACGAGCAGCTGCTCGCCGCGCATATGGTGGCGCGCGCCAAGACCAAAGAAGAGAAGCTGTTCTATCTCGGCCAGCAGCTCGAGGGCATGCGCGGCACCTTCTATCGCCAGACGATGTTCGCCGAATTCGAGCTTGCGATCCACGACAAGGCCGAAGCGGGCGAAGGGCTATCGGGCGAAAAGCTCAGCGCGACCTATCTCGACCTGTTGCGCCGCTATCACGGCGAAAAGGTCAGCGTGGCCGACGCCTATGCCTCCGAATGGGCGTATATCCCGCACTTCTACAACAGCTTCTACGTCTACCAATATGCCACCTGCATATCGGCTGCATCCTATTTCGCGCGCTCGATTATCCACGGCGGTGCAACAGAGCGAGACAATTATCTCTCCGTGCTCAAGGCCGGCGGATCGGACTATCCGGTCGACATCCTCAAACGCGCCGGGCTCGATATGGCCACGCCTGCGCCGTATCAGGCGATCATCGCGACCTTCAAGGAAACGCTCGACCAGGCCGAAGAGCTGATGGCCTGAGGCTCAGGCTGACTGCCTGGCGGCGGCGTCCAACGTATCTAGCAGCCAGTCGTCGACGACCGTGTCGATCACCAGATGGACGCGGTCGGTCGTGCCGCGATTGGCGACGCTGTGCGGATCGGACAGGCGGAGATACCACATCTCGCCCGGCGCCATCCGCACGGGCGAGCGATTGACCAGGAACTCGACCTGCGGGTTGGTGGTAATCGGCACATGGATGCGCGCCGTGCCGAGTTCGGCGGCGAGATCGAGGTCGTCATGCTCCTTGATCAGCGAGCCGGGCGTCAGCCGCATCAGCCGCACGCTGCGCAGCGGCGAGCGGAACACGCCTAGCAGCTCGCGGATATAGGGTGCTTCGCCGAGCATCGGCCCATCGACGAATTTGGTCGCGGTCGAATCCGAATAGATCATCATGATCGGATGCTTCGCATCGTGCTTGTAGCGCAGCGGCAGCACGTCCCACATCCCGTGGTAATTCTGCCGCACGAAATGTTCGGTCCAGTCGTGGCGCAGCAACCGGTCGAGATCGGTGCATAATCGCGCCGCATCGAACGTGAATGGCAGACGGACGCGATCGGGTATCGCTCTGGGAGATTGTTCCGGCACGCGCATCACGATAGGCCGTGGCGACGGCGGCGCAAGTCGCCACATCGTTTCCCGTGCAAGGACACTCCGTGCCGCCAACCGACACCGCCACCGCGATCGACCGCTTCCGAGCGCTCGTCGCCGCCGACGCCGCCTTGCAGGACCGGTTGGCACCACTCTACGTCCCGGAAGCGTTCAATGCCGCGGCGATCGCCGCCGGCGCCGCGCACGGCATCACGCTCGACGCCGACATGCTGCACGAGGCGCTGAAGCCCGATCCACTCGGTCTGGCACGCTTTGACGACGGCAATAGCACGATCATCGGATACCCGCCCCGCCAATGGCTACCGACCGCGATCGTGCCCACACCGCAGGGCGCCGCGCTCAGCTGGGTTCATTTTGCCGGCGAGCCGCTACGCGATTCCTTCTTCGAAACTTCCGCCCGGCGCGCCGGCGCGCTCCCGATCAACCGGCTGATGCGCGAGCGATCGACCTTGCAGAGCCTGATCGACGCCCCCGCCCCCGACGACGCCTTGCTGCCCGACGGTTTCATCTTTCACATGTCGCGCTGCGGTTCGACGCTCGCGGCACAGATGATGGCCGCATTGCCGGGCGCGATCGTGCCGTCCGAGCCCGCACCGATCGACGGCGCGGTGCAGCTCAACCACCAGATCCCCGGCCTTCCGCTCGAACTGCACGCGCGCGTGCTCCGTGCCGTCGTCGCGGCGCTCGGCCGCAACCGCAGCGGCGACTCGCGGCGTTATGTCATCAAGCTCGACGCGTGGCACATGATGTCACTGCCGCTGTTCCGTGCTGCGTTCCCCGACACGCCCTGGGCTTTCATGTACCGTGAGCCCGTTGAGGTGATGGTATCGCAGAAGCGTCAGGCCGGCGTCATGGCGGTGCCGGGCGAAGTTCCGCCCGCGACCTTCGGCATCGATGAAAGAGGCGAGGATTCGGTGCTCGCTTATGGTGCCAACGTCCTCGGGCGGATCTGCCACGCGGCGATCGAGGGCATGGCCGGCGGCGGCGGTGTGCTGATCAACTACAAAGAGATGCCGGCCGCCGTGCCCAACCGAATGCTGCGCCATTTCGATATCGCGACGGACGATGCCGATCGCGCGGCGATGGAAGGCGCGACGAGGCTCGATGTGAAGAGCAAGGAAAAGCCCTTCACGCCCGATGGCGCGTCGAAGCGTGCCGAGGCGACACCCGACGTACTGGCGGTGGTCGCGCAATATCTGGAGACACCCTATGCCGCGTTGGAGGCTCTGCGCGCACCGACGGCGCACTAACCGATTACCGCCAGCGGCACGTCGCGAACCTCGAGCAACCGCGCCTACGCCTTCATCGCCTCGATCAGCTTCTTCACGTCCTGCGAGCGGCCGCGCGGCAGGATCAGCACATCGTTGCCGCTCGCGACGATGATCAGGTCGCTCACCCCGAGCGTCGCGATGCGCATGCCATCGCTGCGGATCAGGCAATTGCTGGTCTCCAGCATCACGACATCGCCCTCGCAGCTGTTGCCCTCGCCGTCACAGTCGCTGAGCGTGTGCAGCGCATCCCAGCTGCCAAGGTCGCTCCACCCCATGCTGACCGGGACCACCGCGACGCGCTCGGCCTTTTCCATCACCGCATAGTCGATCGAGTCGGCCGGCGCCGCCTCAAAGGCTGCGGCGTCAGGGAAGATGCGCTTCCCGTCCCGCGTCGCGCCGTCCATCGAACGCTGACAGGCCGCCAGCATATCCGGCGCATGAACCGCGAGCGCGCCGAGATAGATATCGGCACGAAACAGGAAGATGCCGCCGTTCCAGGCATGATCGCCCGAGGCGAGCATCGCCTCGGCGCGATCGCGAGGCGGCTTCTCGACAAAACTCACGACCTTGTGAACGCCGCCACCGATCTCTTCACCGATATGAATCCAGCCATAGCCGGTTTCCGGCGCATCCGCGGCGATGCCGAAGGTGACCAACCAGCCCTGTTCGACCAGCGGCAACGCGGCGTGGATCGCGTTATGAAAGGCGGCCACATCGGTGATGACATGGTCCGACGGCATCACCAGCAGCGGCGCATCGCCGCCGCCGGCCGCCAGCGCCGCCAGCGCAATCGCCGGCGCGGTGTTGCGCCCGACCGGCTCAAGGATGAGCGCCTGCGCCGATGCCGAGACGTCGTGTAGCTGGCTTTCGACGAGATCGGCGTGACGCGCATTGGCGACGACGATCGGCGCCGCGAAGCGCTCGCCATGCGCGCGCCGCGCGGTCAGCTGGAGCATGGTCTGCTCTGCGGTCAGCGCGAGCAGCTGCTTGGGTCGCTCGGGCGTCGACATCGGCCACAGCCGGGAGCCCGATCCACCGGACAGAATGACGGGAACAATCGGCGCGGCAACGGTCATGCATGCAACTCCCTGTGCGACCCGCGATAGCCGCTGGTCGGCGCCATGGAAACCGTTGTGACGGCGAGACGATCCGCCCTGTTCAACCTTTGTTTGTCAATTTCTGCGACAGCCGGGTTCAAGTGTCGGGATCGCTTACAGTCCCGGAGCAGACAAGGGCTGCACAACGATGATCAGACTGTTCAAGCATTATATCCCCAATGCCGTGCTGTTACTCGGTCTGCTCGACTTGGTGATGCTGCTGACCGCGGGCGAGTTGGGCTGGACGACGCGCGCCGGGCAGGTCGGCATGGCGATCCCGCCGATCATCACGCGCGCGCCGCAGCTCGCGACCTTTGCGCTCAGCCTGATGACCGCGATGATCGCGGTTGGCGTTTACAGTGCGGGCTCGCTCCAATCGATGCGCATCGCCGCCGCGCGGCTGCTCGTCGCGATCTCGCTTGGCATTATCGTACAGGCCGTCATCTTCTTCGTCGTCCCCGAGCTCGCCTTTTGGCGCTCGAATCTGTTGCTCTCGATGGGCTTCGCCGTCGTCTTGTTGTTCGCGCTGCGCGTTCTGCTCGGCAAGTTGCTCGGCGGGCAGGTGTTCAAGCGTCGCATCGTCGTGCTCGGTGCCGGCGCACGGGCCGCACGGCTCAAGGCGCTGGCGCAGCAGCCCGGATCGGCCTTCGTCGTCGTCGGCTATGTCTCGATGAGCGAGCCGACACGGGTCATTCCCGAGGCGATCGCGCGCGACGCAATCTACAACCTCGCCGACCATGTCGTGCTGCTCAACGCCAGCGAGGTGGTGCTGGCGCTGGAGGAACGCCGCAATGCGCTGCCGCTCAAGGATCTGCTGCGCATCAAGACGACCGGCGTTCACGTCAACGAAATCTCGACCTTTCTCGAGCGCGAGACCGGTCGGGTCGATCTGCAAAGCGTCAATCCGAGCTGGCTGATCTTTTCCGACGGCTTCTCGTCGGGCCGGATGTTTTCCAGCGCGTTCAAGCGGCTGTTCGATATCACCGCGAGCCTGTTGCTGCTCACCCTCACCTTGCCTTTGATCCTGCTCACCGCGATCGCCATCAAGCTGGAGAGCAAGGGGCCGGCCTTCTATCGCCAACGCCGCGTCGGCCTGTTCGGGCAGGGGTTCGACATCGTCAAACTGCGGTCGATGCGGCAGGACGCCGAGGTCGGCGGCAAGGCAGTGTGGGCGGAAAAGGACGATCCGCGCATCACGCGGATCGGGCGCCTGATCCGCAAGACACGGATCGACGAACTGCCGCAATGCTGGAGCGTGTTGAAGGGCGAAATGAGCTTTGTCGGCCCGCGCCCGGAGCGACCGCAATTCGTCGAGGACCTCGAACAGCAGCTCAACTATTATGCCGAGCGTCACATGGTGAAGCCGGGGATCACCGGCTGGGCTCAGATCAACTATCCCTATGGTGCGTCGATCGACGATGCGCGGCAGAAGCTCGAATACGACCTCTATTACGCCAAGAATTATTCGCCCTTTCTCGACCTGCTGATCATCCTGCAGACGATTCGCGTCGTGTTGTGGCCCGAGGGTGCACGGTGATGTTCGCGGTTGAAAAAGCCCGGCACACCGAAGGCCAGCGATGCCGGTGACGCTCGTCCTGTGGAGCCACGCGCTGGCCGCCCTGCTGTTTGCGGGCATGGCCATGATGCGCCTGCGCGACGCAGGATCGGCATTGCCACGCCTGACCTTCGTCGTCGCGCTCGGCGTGACCGCGCTGTGGGCGTTGGCGGTTGCCGGCATCGAGGCGCGCGACGTCACTGCCGGCGTGGTCGAATCGATGCGCAACCTTGCCTGGCTGGGCTTCATGTTCGCGCTGGTCCGGCGCGACCACACCTCGCCCGAGCGGCGCGCTGTCGCGATCATCTACGGCGTCGTGGCGGTGATCATCACAGTCGGCATCGGGCTGTCGGTCGCCGACGAACTGGTCGGCCGCGACACCGTGGTCGCGCTCTCCACCGCCGTCGTGGTGCTGCGCATGATGGTCGCGGTCAGCGCGTTGCTGCTCGTCCACCATCTCTATGTCACCGTGGCACCGCGCGCGCGCGGCGGCATCCGGCTGGTGGTCATCGCCCTGGCCGCGATGTGGAGCACCGACCTGCTGCTCTATGCCACACGCTATCTGACCGATGGCGGAGCCAATGCGCTGCTCGCGACGCGCGGCATCGTCATGGCGCTGGCGGCGCCGTTGTTCGCGGTCGCGGTACAGCGCAATGGCGACTGGACGCTGCAAGTTTCGCGCACGGTGGCCTGGCAGACGCTGTCACTGGCAGTGGCCCTGCTCTACGCCGGCGCCATGCTCGTCGCGACGAGCGCGATCTCGAGCATCGGCGGCGACAATGCCCGGCTGTTCCAGGCCGCCTTCGTGGTCGGATCGACCACCGCGTTGCTCACCATCCTGTCCTCGCCGTGGATCCGCGCCTGGGCCAAGGTCAAGCTGGCCAAGCACTTCTTTCGCCATCGCTACGACTATCGTGCCGAGTGGGTCCGCTTCACCGAGACGCTCGGCAAGCCCGACGACGCCGCGCCGCTCGACGAGCGCATCGTCAAGGCCGTCGCCGATCTCACCGACTCGCCCGCTGGCATGTTGCTCGTCCCCGACGGCAATGGCCTCGGCGTGGGCGCGGGCTGGAACTGGGACGGCACGGGCTTGCCCGCGTCCGGCGCCGACGAGGCATTGGCGCGTTACCTCGCGACCGGCGGCCGGATCATCGAACTCGACGCCGTGCGCAGCGAAAGCGCCGAACCGGCCGATCTGGCCAGCGTTCCGCAATGGATCCTCGATACTGACGCCTGGGCGCTCGTCCCGCTCGCCCATCTCGGGCGGTTGCAGGGGGTGATCGTGCTGGCACGGCCGCCGATCGACCGCGCGCTCGATTGGGAGGATCTCGATCTGCTGCGCATCGCCGGTCGCCAGGTCGCCAGCTATCTGGCCGAAGCCCGCGCACAGGAAGCACTGGCCGACGCGCAGCGCTTCGACGAGTTCAACCGGCGCTTTGCGTTCATCATGCACGACATCAAGAATCTCGTCAGCCAGTTGACGCTCGTCGCGCGTAACGCCGAACGCCATGCCGACAATCCGGCGTTCCGTGCCGACATGATCGCGACGTTGCAGGATTCGGTCGGCCGCATGAACGACCTGCTCGCGCGGCTATCGCAGCATCATGGCGGCCGCTCCGAGGCGCTGCGCGCGGTCGAACTGATGCCGCTTGCCGAGCGTGTCGCCGCGCGGCGCCGCGCGCAGCACCCGATCGCGGTGATCGGTGACCGCGCCGCGCTCGCGCTGGCCGACCCGGTACGGCTGGAGCAGCTGCTCGGTCATCTGGTGCAGAATGCGAGCGAGGCCAGCGCGCCGACTGAGCCGGTCACCATCGCAATCACCGGCGCCGCCGATCGCGCGACGATCGAGGTGATCGATCAGGGCTGCGGCATGTCGCCGGCGTTTGTGCGCGATCAATTGTTCAAGCCCTTCGTGTCGACCAAGGCCAACGGCTTCGGCATCGGCGCGTTCGAGGCACGCCAGCTCGCCGAGGCAATGGGCGGGGGCGTCTCGGTCGCCAGCCGCGAGGGCGCGGGCACACGCTTTCGCATCACGCTCGCAGCGGCGAACAGCCAAATTCTTTCGATAGGAGAAGCCGCGTGAGCGCATCGCCCGCCCCGCGCCCGAAACTGCTCATCGTCGAGGATGATCTTGGCCTGCAGCGCCAGCTGCGCTGGGCCTATGACGGCTATGAGGTCATCGTCGCCGGGGACAAAGCAAGCGCGATCGACGCGCTACGCGCCGAGGAACCGGCGGTCGTCACGCTCGACCTCGGCCTGCCGCCCGATCCGGACGGCGTCAGCGAAGGCTTTGCCACGCTCGCAGAGATCCTCGCGCTCAAGCCCGACACCAAGGTGATCGTGGCCTCGGGGCACGGCGCCCGCGAAAGCGCGCTGCGCGCGATCGCCGAGGGCGCGTGGGATTTCTACCAGAAACCGATCGACATCGACGCGCTCGGCCTGATCGTCGCGCGTGCCTTTCATGTCCATGCGCTGGAGGCGGAGAATCGCCGCCTTGCCGAACGCGGCAGCGGCACAGCGCTGGGCGGGCTGATCACCGCCGCCGCGGAGATGACCAAGGTCACCCGCACGATCGAGCGCGTCGCCAATGCCGATGTGTCGGTCATGCTGCTTGGCGCCAGCGGCACCGGCAAGGAGTTGCTTGCGCGCGGATTGCACGACACCAGCCCGCGCGCGCGGGGCACCTTCGTCGCGATCAACTGCGCGGCGATCCCCGAGACCTTGCTCGAAAGCGAATTGTTCGGGCATGAAAAGGGCGCCTTCACCGGTGCTGTGAAGACCACCGAGGGCAAGATCGAGCAGGCGCATGGCGGCACGTTGTTCCTCGACGAGATCGGCGACGTGCCGTTGCCGCTGCAGGTCAAGCTGCTGCGCTTCTTGCAGGAACGCGTGATCGAGCGGATCGGCGGGCGCAAGCCGATCGCGGTCGACACGCGTATCGTCTGCGCAACGCACCAGGATGTCGATGCGATGGTCGCCGACGGCCGCTTCCGCGAGGATCTTTATTATCGCCTCGCCGAAATCGTCGTCCGCATTCCGTCGCTCGCCGAGCGCAGCGGCGATGCCGTGCTGCTCGCCCAGCACTTTCTCAAGAAATACGCCAAGACGATGCATTCCGCCGTCACCGGCCTGTCGCCCGATGCACGCGCCGCGATCGACGCCTGGGGCTGGCCCGGCAACGTCCGCGAACTCGAGAACCGCATGAAGCGCGCGGTCATCATGGCCGAGGGCAAGCTCGTCACCGCCGCCGATCTCGATCTTGCCCCGTCGAGCGCCGGCGAATTGCCGCTCAACCTGCGCGCCGCGCGCGAGACCGCCGACCGCACGGCGATCCGCCACGCCCTCGCCCGCGCTGACGGTAACATTTCGCATACCGCCAAGCTGTTAGGGGTGAGTCGACCGACGCTGTACGACCTGTTGAAGAGCTATGATCTCCATGCCTGATGCTCGACCCTCGACGCCGCGCCACAAGCGGACCTGGCGTCGCTTCGCGCTCGTCGCGATCGTTGCCATCGGCACGGTGTCGCTCGTCGCGGTCAATGTCGTGCGCCCGGCGCGCGCGACGGCAACCAGCGCGCGCACCGAACTGATCGAGAGCCTTGGCCTGCTCAAAGCCGGCAATTACAGCGCGGCGCGCAGCCACGCGATCGCCGCCACCCGGGCCGACCCCAATTGGGGGCTCGCGCACGCCGTCCTCGCCCGCGCCTATCTCGCGCTCGGCGACGGCGTAGCGGCAGAGGGCGAACTCGGCCGCGCGGCCGATGCCGGCTTCGATTCGCGGCGCGCGCACCAGCTCTATGCCCATGCCTGGCTGCTGCAGGGAGACCCGGCGCGCGCGCTGACGGAAGCCAGCAAAGCCGACCCCCGTTTCAGCGGCTACGCCCTGCGCGTCGCCGCGCGCGCGCTTGCCGCCCAGGGCGACCTGCCGGGCGCCCAGGCCGCGCTCGCCACCGTCCTCGCTGCCGATCCCCGCAACAGCGCCGGCTGGGCCGATCTCGGTCGCGTCCGCTACACCGCCGGCGACATGGCCGGCGCAATCGACGCGGCGACCAGGGCGATCGCGCTCGATCGCAACAATGTCGATGCGCTGGTGCTGCGCGGCGAACTGGTCCGCGCGCAATATGGCCTGCTCGCATCGCTCCCATGGTTCGAATCCGCGCTCAAACACGACGCTTATTACCATCCGGCGTTGATCGAATATGCCGCGACGCTCGGCGATGTCGGGCGCAATGTCGACATGCTCGACGCGACGCGCCGCGCGCTCGCCGCGCGTCCGGGCAGCCCGCAAGCGCTTTACCTTCAGGCCGTGCTCGCCGCGCGTGCCGGCAATTACGACCTCGCGCGCACGCTGATGCAGCGCACCGCGGGCAAGGTCGACCATCTCGCCGGCGCGTTACTGCTCAACGGCATGCTCCAATATCAGAGCGGCGATTACCAGCAGGCGATCGGGACGTGGCGCGAGCTCGTCGGACGCCAGCCCTTCAATCTCGCGGGTCGGCGCATGCTCGGGGCCGCGTTGCTGCGCGCCGGCGATGCCCGCGGTGCGCTCGACGTGCTCCGCCCGCTCGCATTGCGCGGCGATGCCGACAGCTACACGCTCTCGCTGGTCGGGCGCGCGTTCGAGCGCACCGGCGAGCGCGACTGGGCGGCGAAATATCTCGACCGTTCGGCATGGCCGGCACTGGTCAACGCGACGCCGTTCGGCACAGACGATAGTCTTTCCCAGCTTGCCGCCACGTCGGACGAAGTGCCCGACGATCCCGTTGCGCGGGTCGCCTATCTCAAGGGTCTGGTCGATGCGGGCAACACCGCCGGCGCGCTGTCCCAGGCGCAACAGCTCGTCCGCGCTTTTCCCGGCGCGCCCGCCGCGCAGCTCGCGGTCGGCGATGTGTTGATGGTGATGAACCGGTTCGACGATGCCGCGACCGCCTATCGTCGTGCCGCCGATCTGCGCTTCGACGAGGCGACGATGCTGCGCGCGGTCGACGCGCTCGATCGCGCGCACCGCGACGCCGAGGCGACCAATGTGCTCAGCCTGTACGTTTCGCAAAACCCGCAAAGCATCCCGGCACAGCGCCTCGTCGCGCATCGCCAGATGATCGGTGGCGACTGGGATGCGGCGATCGACACCCTCGAACAGCTCCGCGCGCGGATCGGCAATCGCGACGTCGCGCTGCTGTCGGAGCTGGCCTATGCCTATACCGGCAGCGACGACCCCGACGCCGGCATCGTCTTCGCCCGGGCGGCCTACCATCTTGCACCGATGAACCCGTCAGCGACCGACAGCTATGGCTGGGCCCTGTATCAGCAAGGCAAGACCGAGCCCGCGCTTCAACTCCTTGAAAAAGCGGCGTCGATCGCGCCCGACAATGCGATGCTGCGCTGGCATCTGGGCCAGGCACAGGCGGATAGCGGGCGCAATGTCGATGCCACCGCCAATATCCGCGCCGCGCTCGCCGACCCGGCTTTCAGCGACCGCGCCGCAGCAACGGCATTGCTAAAGGCGCTTTAAGGCCACCGTTCGCCCTGAGCTTGTCGAAGCGCCCTTCTTCCTTTCTAAGGTCGCGGGAAAGGACGGGGCTTCGACAGGCCCGGCCCGAACGGAGGCAAGGTGTCCAGCAACGATCCCCTCGACCGCATCGCCGCCGCGCTCGAACGCCTTGCACCCCCGGCCCCGCCGGCGGCGGACCCGCTCACCCACCCCGCTTATGTCTGGCGCGGCACGACGTTGGCGGCGGCACGCGCCTTCACCCCGCTACCGATCGATCGGTTGCGCGGGATCGACGAGCAGAAAGCAACGCTGCTCGCCAATCTCGAACGACTCGCCGCCGGCGCGGCGGCGCATGATGCGTTGCTGTGGGGCGCGCGCGGCACCGGCAAGTCGGCGCTGGTCAAGAGCGCGGTCGGCGCAGTGCAGGCTGGTGGCGGCGCGCTGGCACTGGTCGAGGTCGCGGCGCACGCGCTCGACACGCTCCCGGCGCTGTTCGCGCAACTGGCCCCCCTGCCCCGCGCTTTTGCGATCTTCGTCGACGATCTCGGCTTCGACGCGGCGAGCGACGCGCGCGCCTTGCGCTCGATGCTGGAAGGCGGTGCCGAGGCGCGTCCCGACAATGCCCGATTGATCGTCACTGCCAACCGGCGCCACCTCATACCCCGCGACCTCAGCGAGCAGGATAGCGCGATCAATCCGCGCGACGTGATCGACGATAATCTCGCGCTGGCCGATCGCTTCGGGCTGAGCCTCGGCTTCCATGTCGTCGACCAGCCCGGCTATCTCGCCATCGTCGAGGGCTATGCCGCCGCCCATGACCTGCCGTTCGACCCGGCCGATGCGGTCGGCTTTGCGACGCGGCGCGGTGGACGTTCTGGGCGCGTCGCGTGGCACTATGTCGTCGATCTTGCCGGGCGGCACGGCAAGAGGCTGGGATAGGCCCGAGCGCGACCGGTTACTGCACGCTTCGGCTAGGCGCCCAACGCTTCGACCATCTCGGCGAGTTCGAGCCAGCGCAGTTCGGCGGCCTCCTTCTCGGCGCGCATCAGGCCGATCGCCTTGCCCAGCCGGTCGAACGCGCCGGGATCGCGGGCGTAGAGCCCGGGGTCGGCCATCGCCGCTTCGTCGCGTGCGATCGCCGCGTCGAGTTGCTCGACCCGCGCCGGCAGCGTGTCATAGTCGCGCTGATCCTTGTAGGTCAGCTTGACGCGCGGCGCGGGTGGCGGCGGCGGGGCAGCCACGGGCGCGGCGGCACGCTTCGGCGCGATGGCTGTCTTGCGGCGTCGCTCCCAGTCGGCATAGCCGCCGGCGACGACGTCGACGGTGCCCGATCCGTCCAGCCCAAGCGTCACCGTGACGGTACGGTCGAGAAAGTCGCGATCGTGGCTGACGATCAGCACTGTGCCATCATAATCCGCGATCACTTCCTGCAGCAGGTCGAGTGTTTCGAGATCGAGGTCGTTGGTCGGTTCGTCCAGCACCATCAGGTTGGAAGGCCGTGCGAATTCGCGCGCCAGCAACAGGCGCGAGCGCTCGCCGCCCGACAGCGTCCCGATCTTCGCATCGACCAGCCCCGGCTCGAACAGGAACTCCTTGAGGTAGCCGATGATGTGCTTCTTGATGCCGAGCACCTCGATCCAGTCGCCGCCATGGGTCAGCACGTCGCGCACGGTCTTTTCCGGCGCCATCAGGCTGCGCTGCTGGTCGATGAAGACCTGGTTCAGCGTCTGGGCGAGCTTGATCGTGCCGCTATCGGGTGCGAGCTCGCCGGTCAGCAGGCGCAGCAGCGTCGTCTTGCCCGCACCGTTCGCGCCGACGATACCGATGCGATCGCCGCGCGTGACGCGCAGCGTCAGATCGCGGATGATCGTGCGCTCGCCGAAATTCTTCGACACATGCTTGGCGTCGATCACCACCTTGGTGCGCGCATCGTCGCTGGCGGTGACGAGGTTGGCCGAGCCCTGCGGCCCGAGCATCGAGGCGCGCTCGGCGCGCATGTCCTTCAGCTTTGCCAGCCGCCCCTGGTTGCGCTTGCGCCGCCCGGTAACGCCGCGAAGCAACCAATGCTCCTCGATCTTGAGCTTGGCATCGAGCCGCTGCGCATTGCGTTCCTCCTCGGCATAGACCGTCTCGGTCCACGCCTCGAAGCCGCCAAAGCCGATTTCGGCGCGACGGATCGCACCACGATCGAGCCACAGCGTCTGTTTGGTCAGCCGCGTCAGAAAGGTACGGTCATGGCTGATCGCGATGAACGCGCCGCGGAACCGCCCGAGCCATTCCTCGAGCCAGTCGATCGCTGCGATGTCGAGATGGTTGGTCGGCTCGTCGAGCAGCAGCACATCCGGGTCCATCGCCAACGCACGGACGATCGCGGCACGACGGCGCTCGCCGCCCGAGGCGCTCGCCGCCTCGCGCGTCAGGTCGATGCCGAGCTGCCCGGCGATGGCTTCCGCCTCATGGCGCACCGGCGCGTCGTCGCCCGACAGGACATAATCCTCCAGCGTGGCGAATGCCGTCAGCACCGGCTCCTGCTCAAGAATGACCACGCGCGTACCCGGCACGATCGTCCGGCGGCCGGCGTCTGCCTCGATCGTCCCGGCGATCGCCTTCAGCAGGGTCGTCTTGCCGGCGCCGTTGCGCCCGATCAGCGCGAGCCGGTCGCGCACGCCGATATGAATGTCGAGATGGCGGAAAAGCCAGCCCGAGCCCTGAATGATGCCAAGGTCTTCGTATGATAGAATTGGTGCGGCCATGCGCGGCGCCCTAGGGTGCCCGTCGCGCGCGGGCAAGTTGCGCTTGCCTGACTCGATCATTCACAGGCTGTTCAATCCCGCCTCCCTATGCGATTGCCGATGAAGATGCTGGTTCCCCTGTTGCTGACCGCGCTCGCCGCGACCGCACCGCTCGTCGCGGACGGTCAGCCTGCGCAGCGCCGTAGCGATGCGCAGGATGCCTGGGACGCCCGGCGGCAGGGCAGATTGTTGCCCTTGCGCGAAATCGAGGCCAAGGTCGTTCCGTTGATGCGTGGCGCGCAATATCTCGGCTTCGAGTTCGAGTCCGAGAGCGGCATTTACACGCTCAAGTTCCTGCGCAATGGATCGGTCATCTGGGTCGCGGTGGACGGCCATTCGGGGCAAATCGTCGGCCGCGCCGGCGACTGATCGCCAACCGAACGAACGACAACAAGGGAGTTTCGCATGCGCGTTCTGATCGTCGAGGACGAACCCAATCTCGGCCAGCAGCTGAAGAACACGCTGGAGGGCGCGGGCTATGCCGTCGATCTCGCCACCGATGGCGAAGAGGGCCATTTCCTCGGTTCGACCGAAAGTTATGACGCGGTGGTGCTCGACCTCGGCCTGCCCGAGATCGACGGCCTGACCGTGCTCGACCGCTGGCGCAAGGAAGGCCGCACCCATCCCGTGCTGGTGCTCACCGCGCGCGACAGCTGGTCCGACAAGGTCGCCGGGCTGGATGCCGGCGCCGACGATTATGTCGCCAAGCCGTTCCAGTCCGAGGAATTGATTGCCCGGCTGCGCGCATTGATCCGTCGCGCCTCGGGCAACGCCTCGTCCGAACTGACTGCCGGCGACGTCCGGCTCGACACGCGCTCGGGCAAGGTCACGCTGGCCGGCGAACCAGTCAAGCTCACGGCGCAGGAATATAAGCTGCTCAGCTACCTGCTCCATCACAAGGGCAAGGTGGTCAGCCGCACCGAATTGATCGAGCATATCTACGACCAGGATTTCGATCGCGATTCCAACACGATCGAGGTATTCGTCACACGCATCCGCAAGAAGCTGGGACAGGATGTCATCACCACGATCCGCGGTCTCGGCTACAGCCTCGAAGATCCCGATGCCTGATGTGAGCGCGACCGGTGGCTGAGGCCGACGCGCCGGCGGCGCTCGCCGCCACGCCGGGCGCGCCCGCGCCCGTGATGCCGGCGGTCACGCGCACGACAGGATCGTTGTCGCGGCGCATGATCCTGATCGCGTCGGTGTGGATCGTCGTGCTGCTCACCGGCGGCGGATACGCGCTCGATCGTGTGCTGAAAGGTGCGGTAACGCGCAATTTCGACGCGCAACTCGACTATGTGCTGACTGCACTGATCGTCTCGGCCGAAATCGGCCCCGATGGTGAGGTGATGAACACCCGCGAGCCCGCCGATCAGCGCTTTCTCGAACCAAATTCGGGCCTCTACTGGCAGGTCAGCGCTAAGGGCGCCGAGCCCTATCCCTCGCGCTCACTCTGGGATCGACGGCTCGCCTATGGCAGCGATCACACCGACCTCGGTGTCCACGCTTATGACAGCGACCAGTTCGTCGCCCACGGCCAGGCCGGCGCGACCGGCCTGAGCCGCGAGAAGCTCAAAACCGCGGCGACCGGAATCATCGACGATCTGCGCGGGCTGGTCGGCGACGACGACCCCGCAGCGTCAGAAGGCGAACGGCTGCGCATTCTTGAGCGCGACGTAAAGCTGCCCGGCTCGAACACCCGCTGGCGTTTCCAGGTCGCGCAGAGCCGCGAGGGGCTCGACGCACAGATCGCCACGCTCCGCCGCACGCTCGTGCGCAGCTTCCTGCTGCTGGGCCTCGGCCTGCTCGCGATGGCCGGCCTGCAAACCTTTTACGGGCTGTGGCCGCTGCGCAAGGTACGCGAGGAAATCGCCCGGATGCGCGCCGGCAAGTCGCGCGCCGTCGAACGTGCCATGCCGATCGAGGTCGCGCCGCTGGTCGAGGAACTCAACGCGCTGATCGAGCATAATGAGAAGCAGGCCGAGGAAGCTCGGCGCCATGCCGGCAATCTTGCCCATGCCCTCAAGACGCCGCTGACGGTGATCATGAATGCCGCCACTGCCGAGGCTGACGATCTTGGTGAAACCGTGATCCGCGAGGCGCGCACGATGCGTCGTCAGGTTGACCATCATCTCGCCCGCGCCCGCGCGGTCGGCCGGCGTGGCTCGGCGCATAGCCGCGCCGATGTCTGGCCGAGCCTGGAATCGGTCGAGCGCGCGGTCTCGCGACTCTATCGCCATGTCCGCATCGACACCGACGGGCCGAAAGACCTCCAGGTCCATGTCGAACGCCAGGACCTCGACGAGATGCTCGGCAATTTGATCGAGAATGCCGCCAAATATGGCGGCGGCAGCGTCTTCGTGACGGTCGGCGCGCATAGCGGTTTCGTTGAATTTCTCGTCGAGGACGATGGCCCGGG
The DNA here is from genome assembly GCF_029911635.1 of Sphingomonas sp. AR_OL41. Taxonomy (GTDB): domain Bacteria; phylum Pseudomonadota; class Alphaproteobacteria; order Sphingomonadales; family Sphingomonadaceae; genus Sphingomonas. The sequence goes on along the minus strand of NZ_JARYTI010000012.1, from coordinate 80,459 downwards.
CATCCCGCCGGAAGAACGCAGCCGCATCTTCGACCGCGGCGTGCGGCTCGATACCGGCAAGCCCGGCACCGGGCTGGGTCTCGCCATCGTCCGCGACGTGGCGGAAATCTATGAGGGCACGGTGAGCCTCGAAGAAAGCGAGGATCTCGGCGGCCTGATGGTGCGGTTGAGGTTGCCTGCTGCGAGCTGACTTAGCCGAAATGGGAGAAAAACTCGGCGTCGATGAGACCGGCGCCGACCAGACAGAGCATCGCCACCGGAGTCAGGATTACAACGATAGCCCCGACAATGGCCCAGCCGCGCCCGAACAATTCTTCGATCAGCTCCACCAGGCTTTCCATCGGGTGATGCTGCCTGATCAGGCGGCGACTTTCAACTCAGCCATCACCTCGGCCGTGATCGCCAGGCTCCGCTTGCGCGCCTCATGATCGTAGATCGCGCTGGCGATCATCAGCTCGTCGACCCCGGTGCGCGCAACGAAGGCGGCGATCTCGCGCGCCACCTTGGCCGGGCCGCCGACCGCCGAACATTGCAGCACATGGTCGAGGATCGCGCTGCCCTGCGCGCCGAGGCTCTCGCGATAGCCCGCGACCGGTGGCGGAAGCTGGCGCGGGTTGCCGGTGCGCAGCGCGACGAACGCCTGCTGCTGCGAGCTGGCGAGCAGTTCCCCTTCCGCGTCGCTGTCCGCCGCGAAGATGTTGAAACCCGCCATCATATGCGGCTTGTCGAGTACCGCCGACGGCCTGAAATCGCGGCGATAAATCTCCACCGCCTGATCGAGCGCATCGGGCGCGAAATGCGACGCGAAGGCATAGGGCAGGCCGAGCATGGCGGCGAGTTGCGCGCCGTAGGTGCTCGATCCGAGGATCCACAGATCGACCTTCGCCCCTGCCCCCGGCGTCGCGCGGATGCCGGTCTTGCCATCGTCGGCGAAATAGCTCTGCAGTTCGAGCACATCGCGCGGAAAGGCGTTGGCATCGCTGTCGAGCGTCCGCCGGATCGCCTGTGCGACGCGCTGGTCCGAACCCGGCGCCCGCCCGAGGCCGAGGTCGATCCGCCCGGGGAACAGCGCGTCGAGCGTGCCGAACTGCTCGGCGATCACCAAAGGCGCATGGTTGGGCAGCATGATCCCGCCCGCCCCGACGCGCATGCTGTGCGTCGCGGCGGCGATATGGCCGATCACCACCGAGGTAGCCGCGCTGGCGATCCCGGCCATGCCGTGATGCTCGGCGACCCAGTAGCGCGTGAAGCCGAGTTGTTCGGCGTGGCGCGCGAGCTCGGCGGCATTGGCCAGCGCCTGACCAACGCTGCCGCCTTGGACGACAGGAACGAGATCGAGCAGTGAATAAGCGGTCATGGTCGGACAGATGGGAGGTCACCCCCACTTCCGCTAGGGCTGATGCCTTTGCCTTGACCCGTTCGTTTCGAGCGCAGTCGAGAAACGGCAACAAGCGCTCAGCCAGGTTTGTCGGCTGCGCTCGAAGCGAGCGGACCGGGGATGACTCCCACCAACGTCACTCCACTTACGCTACGGTTGCTCAGAATGTTGCCGACCAGCGCAGCGTCGCGCCGATATCGTCGGGCAGCGCCGCGAAATTGCCCGGGTCGCGCCGGTAGAACATGTTGGTTTGCAGATCGCCCCACAGGAACGGCAGGGCGTAGCGTCCCTCGACGTCGATCTCGTGCCCGGTCGGCGCGAGATTGAGCACCTGCGTCGTCCACGCCGTAACTGCGCCGGTGGCATAATCATAGTCGGTCGGCAGCCGCAGCGCGATCCCGCCGCGCGTCACGCGTAGCGGCTGGGCGATGCGCAGGCCGAAGCTGTCGCGCGCGCCGAACAGCCCGTCCTTGGCGATGTCCGCAGCATAGGCATTGGTGTGGATCGTCCCGCGCCCGTCGACGCCGCTGCGCAGGTCGGCGAAGGTCCAGCCCCGACGCAGCGATCCACCGATCGACCAGCGCGCGCCGAGATCGATCCGCGCCGCCACATCGACGAACCAGCTCGTCGCCCGCGTACCGCCCAGCCCGTCGCCGAAGCGCGCGCCGAGCAGCGTGCCGCTCTCCATCAACCGCGTGCCCGACAGCGCGGTGGTCAGCGGGCCGAAGCGCCGATCGACCGCCAGCCCCGCCTTGATATAGCCGTAGCGCCGATAATGGTCGCGCACCGCCGCCATCGCCTCGGCGTCGCGGCTCAGCGCCGCGCCATTCTCGGTCGACACCGTGATGCCCCATCTTCCCAATGTCTGCCGCACCGCGACCGCGCCGCGCACCTGGCTGTCGAAACCGAGCTGGTGCGTCGGATCCTCCGCCACGAGAAAAGCCGGATCGGCCCGCCCCGCCAGCCGCGCCGACAAGGTCGCGCCGCTCTCGGCAAAGCCGAGTGCGAAGCTCGCGGTCGAGCCCAGCCGCTGGGTCACGATCCCGGCGATCGCGCGCGCGCGCTCGGCCTGCGCACTGCTCAGCATGGTGCGCTGGACAAGCGCGCCGCCGCGCGTCGGCGCGACGGTCAGCGCAACGCTGGTATTGCCGAGATCCGAGCTATAATTGCGCACCCGCGCCTGCAGCGCGCCGACCAGCGTGAGCTGCGGGCTGCCATGGATGATCGTGGTCGCCAGATCGAGCGTATAGGCGCGCTGGAAACTGTCGAGGATCACCGAACTCAGCGGCCCCTGCCGCGCGTCGCCCATCGGTGCCGACAGCGTCCCGTTGATGCCCAGCGAAACCCGCGCCGGCGTACCCGCGATCGAGGTCGGGCCGATCGGTGCGAACGCCTTGGTCAGGTCTAGCACACCCTGGCCGTAAACCGCGTCGGGCCCGACATCGCCCGCGTCGCGCGCCGACTGGAACAGGATGCTGACGATTTGCGCGCCCGTCAGGTTGGGGAAAGCCTGCGCCAGCAACGCCACCGCACCGGCGATCTGCGGCGCCGAGAAGGATGTGCCGCTCCACAAAAAGGGCGTGTTGTTGTTGTCCGGCGCGCGGACGCTCTCCCCGACCGCCGTCAGATAATGGACGATGCTGTTGCCGGCCTTGTCGCTGAAACTCGAGATGACATCGGCGCCCGGCGTGCGCGAAGCGTTCGCCCCGACCGAGCCGGCGATGATCACCAGCCCGCGCGACACCGCGTTGTTGGCGACCTGCGCGAACGGGTCAGGGTCGGCCGTGCCGTCATTGCCGGCGGCGATGATGACGATCACGCCGGCGGCCGTGGCGCGGTTGATCGCGTTGATCACCGGTGTTCCCGCCGCCGAGCCGCCAAGCGAGATATTGATCACCCGCGCGCCATTGGTCACGGCAAGGTCGATCCCCTTGCCGATGGCGGTGTCGGAGAATGAGCACCCGCTCTTGCCGTCATCCTTGGTGGTTGCGCAACTGCCGGGGGTGTCGGCGCGTGCCACGATCAGCGTTGCGTCGAACGAGATGCCATGCGTGCCGGCGTCGTTGCGCCGCCCGCCGATGGTGAAGGCGACCGCAGTGCCATGCCCACCCTCGTCGTCGATGCTGGGGTCGCCCGCGACATCTGCCGAGGCCGGGTCGATCCGAGTGCCGAACTCGGCGCTTTGCAGGTCGATCCCGCTATCGACGATCCCGACCTTGATGCCGAGCCCGGTCGCGCCCTTGCTGTACGCGGCCAGGCCATTGGCCGAAACCGCGCCGACCGTCGCGCGATACTCCGCCGTGTCATAGCTCGAGGTCGGAGTGGGTGTCGGCGTGGGGGTCGGTGTTGGAGTTGGAGTTGGAGTTGGAGTCGGCGTTGGAGTGGGTGTCGGTGTGGGCGTTGGGGTCGGAGTGGGCGTCGGGGTTGGGGTTGGGGTTGGGGTTGGGGTTGGGGTTGGGGTCGGTGAAGGTGCCGGTGTCGGCGCCGGCGTGCTCCCGACACCTGCCCCGCCGCCGCAGCCACCGACGGCGATCGCGCCGGCCAGCGCCACCGTGCGCAGCAGGTTGATACGCATACCCCTGGTCATATCGCGATCCATCCCCTTGCCCGACATGCGGCGCAGGGTGTCTTGCCCCATCGCTACAGCCGATTGCCGCTGTCCCGGCGCCGATCCTTGCCCGGGGCGCCGACCGCGCCTAAGGCCCGCAACCATGCTCGCGCGTCTCGGCCATGTCCGCAACTGGATTTTCGATCTCGACAACACGCTCTACCCGGCGAGCGCGCAGTTGTTCGCGCGCATCGATGCGAAAATGACGGCCTATATCGCCGATCGTTTCGATCTCGATCATGCCGCCGCGCATCGTCTTCAAAAGCAATATTTTCTCGATCACGGCACGACGCTTGCCGGTCTCATGGCCCGGCATCATGTCGACCCGCACGAATTCCTCGATTTCGTCCACGATATCGAGATGGACGTGCTTGAGGAGAACGCCCCGCTCGCCGCCGCGATCGGCCGCCTGCCCGGCCGCAAGATCGTCTTCACCAATGCCGATGCGCCCTATGCCGGCCGCGTGCTCGGCCGGCTCGGCCTGACCGCGAGTTTCGAGGCGATCCACGACATCCATGCGATGGACCTGCGTCCGAAACCCGAGGCGTCGGCCTATGCCGGGCTTTGCGCCGCGTTCGGCATCGCGCCGGAAGAAAGCCTGTTCGTCGAGGACATGGCGCGCAACCTCGCCCCGGCCAAGGCGATCGGCATGACCACGGTGTGGATCGACAATGGCTCGGAACAGGCTGCCGATATCGACCGCAGCTATATCGATTTCACTACCCACGACATCCGGCACTGGCTGGAAGATATATTGGAGGCGGCATGAGCCACGAGCTGGAGCGCATCATCGACACTGCCTGGGAAGATCGCGACGCGATCGGCCTGGCCACCGGCGGCGAGGTCCGCCTGTCGGTCGATCGCGCGCTTGCGCTGCTCGATGCCGGCAAGGCGCGCGTCGCCGAGCCCGACGGCGCCGGCGGCTGGCGCGTCAACCAGTGGCTCAAAAAGGCCGTGCTGCTGTCGTTCCGACTCAACGACAATGCGCTCATCGACAATGGTCCCGGCGCCGGCCACTGGTGGGACAAGGTCCCGTCGAAATTCACCGGCTGGGGCGAAGCCGAGTTTCGCGGCGCCGGCTTCCGCGCCGTCCCGGGCAGCATCGTCCGGCGCGGCGCCTTCATCGGCAAGGGCGCGATCCTGATGCCCAGCTTCGTCAATATCGGCGCCCATGTCGGCGAGGGCACGATGGTCGATACCTGGGCGACCGTCGGCAGCTGCGCGCAGATCGGCAAGAACGTCCATCTCTCGGGCGGCGCCGGCATCGGTGGCGTGCTCGAGCCGCTCCAGGCCAATCCGGTGATCATCGGTGACGGCGCCTTTATCGGCGCGCGCGCCGAGGTCGCCGAGGGGGTCCGCGTCGGCGAGGGCGCGGTGCTGTCGATGGGCGTCTATCTCGGCGCCTCGACCAAGATCATCGACCGTGCCACCGGCGAAGTCTTCCGCGGCGAGGTCCCGCCTTATGCCGTCGTGGTGCCCGGTTCGACCGGCGGAAATCTCGGCCTGTACTGCGCCGTCATCGTCAAGCGCGTCGACGCCCAGACCCGCTCCAAGACCGCGATCAACGAGCTGCTGCGCGACTGATGCGTCGGCTGGCCTGCCCAGTGCTGCTCGGGGCGCTGCTCGGGCTGCTGACCGGCGCGACGGCGGCGGCCGGCGACATTCCCGTCGCGCCGGCGCAGGTCGTCGCCACGCTGCCGCACGACACCGGCGCCTTCACCGAAGGGCTGTTCTACCGCGACGGCGTGTTCTGGGAGAGCACCGGCGAAGTAGGCCGCTCCTCGATCCGCCAGGTCGATCCCGTCAGCGGCCGCGTACTCCGGCGCGTCACCATCCCCCCGCCCTATTTCGGCGAAGGCATCGTCGCGGTCGGCCATCAGCTGCTCAGCCTGACCTGGAAGCAGGGCGTCGGCTTTCGCTGGTCGATCGACACGCTGCGCCGAACCGGCAGCTTCGCCTATCGCGGCGAAGGCTGGGCGCTGACCAGCGACGGCACTTCGGTGATCATGTCCGACGGCTCAGCGACACTGCGTTTCCTCGATCCGGTCACGCTGCGCGTCCGCCACCGCCTGCCCGTCACCGCCGACGGCGTCGCGGTCGACCAGCTCAACGAGCTCGAATATGTCGACGGCGAGATCCTCGCCAATGTCTGGCGCACCAATCGCATCGCGCGGATCGATCCCGCCACGGGGCATGTCGTCGGCTGGATCGACGTCTCGGCGCTGAGCGCGACCGTCAATCTCGACGATCCCGATGCGGTGCCCAACGGCATTGCCTGGGACAAGGCCCGCCGCCGCCTGTTCGTCACCGGAAAATACTGGCCGACCATCTTCGAAATCATTCCGCCCAAGGGCCGCTGAACCGCACCGCCTACCATCGTCTCGACCCGCCCCTCTGTCTCGACAATTTCACACACGCCGCCTAACGCGCGGCCAAAGATCAACAGGATGCCCTCCACCATGACCAACGCCACCGCCAGCACTGTACTCGATCGCGTTCTCGTCCTCGAAATGGTCCGCGTGACCGAGGCGGCGGCGATCGCCGCGGCGAGCCTGGTCGGGCGCGGCGACGAGAAGGCGGCCGATGCCGCCGCGGTCGAGGCGATGCGCGAGGCGCTCAACCAGCTCTATATGGACGGCACCGTGGTGATCGGCGAGGGCGAGCGCGACGAAGCACCGATGCTCTATATCGGCGAAAAGGTCGGCTCGGCGATCGGCAAGGGCCCCAGGATCGACATCGCGCTCGATCCGCTCGAAGGCACCACGATCACCGCCAAGGCCGGCCCCAACGCGCTCGCCGTGCTGGCGATCGCCGACGAGGGCGGCCTGCTCAACGCCCCCGACGTCTATATGGACAAGATTGCGGTCGGCCCCGGCCTGCCTGACGGCATCATCGATCTCGACCGGACCCCGACCGAGAACATCATTGCCGTCGCCGCCGCCAAAGGCGTCAAGCCCAACGAGATCATCGCATGCGTGCTCGATCGCCCGCGCCACGAGGCGCTGATCGCCGAGTTGCGCTCGCTCGGCTGCGGCGTGATGCTGATCGGCGATGGCGACGTCGCCGGCGTCATCGCCACCACCAACCCCGACACCACGATCGACATCTATATGGGCTCGGGCGGCGCGCCCGAGGGCGTACTCGCCTGCGCCGCGCTGCGCTGCGTCGGCGGCCAGTTCAAGGGCCGGCTGATCTTCCGCAACGAGGACGAGCGCGCCCGCGCACGGAAATGGGGCATCGCGGATCTCGACAAGCAGTACGACCTGACCGAACTGGCCAAGGGCGACTGCATCTTCGCCGCGACCGGCGTAACCGACGGCTCGCTGCTCGCCGGCGTCAAGCGCCGCGCCGGCGTGATGACCACCGAGAGCGTCGTCATGCGCGCCAGCTCGGGCACCGTGCGCTGGGTCAAGGGCGAACACCGCATCGGGTGACGCCCTAAACTCCCCTCCCTCCGGGAGGGGTTGGGGGAGGGCAGCGGAGCCATCCCGCTTTACGATGGCGGCTGGCATTACCCCAAGCGCCGACAGCCACCCCGTCACGATTGCAAAAAACGCAATCGCCCATCGCATTCTTCGCACTTGCAGCATTTCATTTTGCAACGCACAAAGAGGGTGCCTTTCAGGCATCCTCTCCTAAAACTTTCATAGCCAGTCCCTCCGGGGGCTGGCTTTTTTTTCTGGGCGATCCGTCAACGAGCGCGATCGGAAAGGTCAGCCCGATCCCGCGCCCGCCGACCACGGCATCTCGCTGCCATCGATCGCCAGCAGCGCGGGTTTGCCGAAATAATATCCCTGGAACAGCTCGACCCCCATCGCAGACAGCCGCTCGAACTGCTCCCGTGTCTCCACGCCTTCGGCGATGACGGAAATGCCCAGCCGTCGCGCGATGAGCAGCGTGCTTTCGATCACGGCGCCGCCATTGCCATCGATCGCCGCGACGAACGATCGGTCGATTTTGACCGTCGTCACCGGCAGGCTCAACAGGCGTGACAGCGACGAATATCCCGTCCCGAAATCGTCGATCGACAGCGACACGCCGATCGCCCGCAAGCTCTCGATCGAAGACCGGGTCGCATCGATATGGTCTTGCGCGAAAATCGATTCGGTCACTTCGAGCTCGAGTCGCCCCGCCGGCAACCCCGTCAGCGTGAGGATCTTGGCGACGCGCAACGCGAAATCGGCCTCGCGCAACTGCTTGACCGATACGTTGACCGCCACGATCGGGGCGTGTCGCGATGTCGTCCACCCGACCGCATCAGCGCATGCGCGCCGCAGGACAAGATCGCCCAGCGCTATGATGCCGTCGGATTCCTCGGCGATCGGGATGAATTCGTCCGGGCTGACCGCGCCGAGCGTCGGATGGTTCCACCGCGCCAGCGCTTCATAACCATGGATATGGCCGGTGCGCGCGTCGAAGATCGGCTGATAATGCAGCACGAGTTGCTCGATATGGATGGCTTCGGTCAGCGCGCGCGACACATCGAAGTGGCGTTTTTGGGTAGCCGCATAGGATTCGCAAAAGGAAAGGACCTTGCCGCGCCCCTGTCGCTTGACCTCGGCGACGGCGAGGTCGGCCGCCAGAATGAGCGCTTCGTACGTCGTCGCGTCGGTCGGGAAGATGGCTAGCCCGGCCGACAGGCCGATCGAGATAGTCTGTCCCTCGACCTCGAAGGGCCGGTTGATCGCATCGATCAGCGCGTTGGCGATGCGCTCGGCCCGGCCGCAGGCGTCATCGCCATGCCCCAGCACCAGCACAAACTCGTCCCCGCCCCACCGCGCGAACATCGCACCGGCGGGGGCCAGCCTCGTCATGCGCGCAACGACCTGCTGAAGAACGCGGTCCCCCACCTCATGACCCATCGCATCGTTGATCTGCTTGAACCGGTCGAGATCGAGGAACAGCGCTGCAGCTTCTCGGCCATCATCGGGGTTGAGATGCGCGTGCATCCACGCCAGCAACCGCCGGCGATTGGGCAGACCGGTCAGGCTGTCCGAATTTGCCGCGTTGACGAGCGCCGCGGTGCGTTCTTCGATCCGTCGCTCGAGGTCGTAATTGAGGGTCTGCAGATCGCGGACCAGACTGAGATTTTCGATCTTCAGTTCGATGCTGTGACGAATGACCCAATGGTTGCGATGATGCACGATGAGCATCACGAGCAGGAAGACCAGCCCGAGACATGTCATGATCAGGCCTTGGTGATCATGGCGGAACAGCAGCACGGAGGCAGGCCCGAGCATGCCCGCGATATAGATTCGCCCTTCACGGACCATCGCGGCCATCACCCCCGTTCCGCCGGCGGCGAGCGCCGAGACGATGATCGCGACCATATATTGGTCGGCATTGCGCGATTCGCCCACGACCAACGCCAGCACCGCCCATGAGGCGGCGGAGGCATAAAGGCCGATGCCGAACTGAAGCCGCCAACGCGCCGCCTGATCCGGCGTCCCGCCGAGGATGGTCGCGCGTGTGATCCGCGCGCCATGGCTGAAACGCGCGCCGGCAATAATCGCGGCCGCGGCGAGCCAGGCCCAGGCCCAATTCGCGCCACCGGACCATAAGATGGTCGCCACGCCGCCGCTGGCGATCACGTTCATGCCAAGCATCGTTTTCAGGTTTTCATAGGAAATCACGAGCAGTTCCCGGTCGACCTCCCCGCTGTCTCCTGAAGGCATTGCGGTGCGTTTTCATCCCTGCTGGGCGCGCGAGGCCAGGACTACCTTGCTCGATCGCCATGGTAATTGGAGAGCGCCGGACTCTCTCGTTCGGTGTCGGATCCTTGGCGGCTATGACCATTATAGGTGAAAGGCGCCGCCCCCGCCGCGCGGACGAATCATTCCGCCTGACTGCCAGATGCTTCGCACCCGGTTGACCCGCGCGAAGCGCTGTGCCTTGGGGGCGACATGGCAAGATCCGCAACCGACATCGTGCAGGACGTGATCAATGCCGCGGTCGTCGATGCGATCGTGGCGTTGAAGGACGCGTCGCAGGGCCTCCCCAACGCGCTCATCCGCGACCTGGCCTCGATCCACGCCAACACGGCGTTCAACGACCTGCCGGCCGCGGTGCAGAAGGCGGTCGCCGCCAGCGTGCGCAACGCCTTCGCCCAGTTGCAGAAGGACGGTTACGTCATCGCCGATTCGAAAAGCGTGCAGCCGGCCGTGCGGCGGCCGGCGCCCCCCGTCACCGCGGGCCGCGTCGATCGTCCGCCACGCCGCGACGCACCCAGACCCGGCGCTCCCCGGCGACCGCCGCCCGGCAAGGGCAAGCGCTGAGGCCGCGCCGCGCGCACCGCGGCGTGCGCCCGTTTGATGGATGTTCAGCCTGACCATGTCCGATCGCCTCGCCATCCTGCTGCAATATCTGTTGCCCAAACAGGCGTTGACCAGACTCGCCGGTCGTGTCGCCGGGGCGCGGGGCAGTGCGCTCACGCAACCGCTGATCCGCTGGTTCGTCCGCCGCTACCGCGTCGACATGAGCGAGGCCGAAAATCCCGACATCGCCAGCTATGACAGCTTCAACGCGTTCTTCACGCGCCCGCTCAAGCCCGGCGCCAGGCCGCTCGCCGCCGCCGATTTCATCTGCCCGGTGGACGGCGCGATCAGCCAGTTCGGCGCAATCGACGACGGGCACATTGTGCAGGCCAAGGGCCATCGCTTCACCACCACCGCGCTGGTCGGCGGCGATGCGACGCTGGCGGCGCGCTTTCGCCATGGCAGCTTCGCCAACCTCTATCTGTCGCCCAGGGATTATCACCGCCTGCACATGCCCTGCGACGGCAAGCTCGTGCGCATGATCCACGTTCCCGGCGCGCTCTTCTCGGTGAACCCGACCACCGCGCGCGGCGTGCCCAACCTGTTCGCGCGCAACGAGCGCGTCGTGTGCGTGTTCGAATCGCCCAGCGACGGCCCGTTCGTGATGGTGCTGGTCGGCGCGACCATCGTCGGCAGCATGGCGACCGTCTGGCACGGCGTCGTCAATGCCAAGCGCAGCGGCCGGATTGCCGAATGGCACTACGCCGATCAGGATATCGTGCTCAAGAAAGGCGCGGAAATGGGCCGCTTCCTGCTCGGTTCGACGATCGTGATGCTGTTCCGGCACGACACCATCGCCTTCAACCCCGACTGGGCGCCCGAACGACCGGTGCGGCTCGGCGAGATGATGGGTAATCGCCCAGGCTGAACGGCCGCCGGACCGTATAGCGACCAGCCGCGGGGCTGCCCGCATTTCCTTCCCGCTCCCTCTCCACGCTACCTCTTCCTGCTTCCCCGGCGAAGGCCGGGTATTTCGGGGACACAATACTAAATTCAGGCTGGCGCTAGCATGCGGCGGCCGATCGCGAAGAATTTAGTATTGCGTCCCCGAAATGGGTCGGTCACGCCTCATCCTCATCCCACGCCTCATCCTCCTGCTCAACGAGCGGCACGCGCAGACGCGGCGGCGCCTCCCCGTCCAGGACAAGGTATAAATTCCGCCACTCCGCCATTTCCGCCGTCAGCGCTGCGCGTTCGGCCTCGTCGGTCGCCGTTTCCAGCGCCGTCTCGCACTGCGTGAATTTCTCCTGGCAGGCCGCACGCATCTGGATAGCCGTGTCGAGGCGTTTCTGCTCCTCGGCCGTCATCGGCCCCCTGACCTCGCCCTGCCCCGTACGCGGATTGACATAGACGTCGTCCGGGTGCGGCAATTGCCCCGGCGGCAGGCCGTGCGGCCCCATTTCGCGCAGCACCTCTTCCCAGTGCTTCTTGTAGTCGATCATCGCCCCGATATGGCGGTCATATTCCTCGGCCTGTTCGCGCTCGACCTGGCGGACGATCTGCGTCCACAAATGCTGCGCGATGCGGTTGCCGCCGATCGCCGAGTTTGCCATCGCGCGGAACACCGCGCGGTTGGTCGGCACCTTCACCTCGCGCGCGCCGTCGCGCACCTTCACCTTGCGATACGCCTCTTCGAGGATCATGCGTCGCGTCGGCTGGTCGCTCCCCAGCGGGCGCCATGGCGCGCCCGCCTCCTCCTTCTGCTTCTTCTTGCGCCCCGCCGGGTTGCCCGATTGCCCCTTCTTGAAGCGATATTCGATCGGCGGCACGCGCCACAGCGGCGCGTGAACCTTAACCGACCCGTCCTCCACTTCCTCACCACCCACGCCCGTCGCCGCATCCGTCGCCTGTTCGTACCCGCCTTCGCTCATCGCCTTCCTCCATCCATGCGAGGCCAATCGCCCCAGCCCGATTCAATCGCCGCGGCAAAGCGCGCAGGGTCGCGCGAATCACCTCGACACGGGAATCGCCGATTTGGTGAAAGCGTTGAATCATCGCGTCGCGCACCGGCCACTGCCGCCCCCTGCCGCGCCGGCCGCACACCCCTGCTTCGCGCGCATGTCTCCCCTGCTTTTTCGGAGCAGGGGAGCGCGCCGCTATACCGTTGGGGTAACGCGGAAAAATCGCCCGAATTTTCCCGAAACGGGTGGATCTTTTCGCCGCGCGAAAAAAGCAGGGGTAGATCGGCCTCACGGTCGCCCGCGCCGCGCGCCACGATCGTCTGCACACGGCCGCATACAAGGCGCACCGCTTCGCCCGCCACCGCGCCCCGTGCTTCCCTGCCACGACATGCGGCCGCCACGGACCATTTTTGTCCCCCGCAACGATCTCCCCGTTGCAACGGGAAAAAGAAATTGATACCGGTGTCATCAGGGGAGCACGGCGACAAGCCGGCGAACACCGGGGGAGGATCAGGATGGCAAGCGTCGATCGCGCGTGGCTGAAGCACACAACTGCTCGTTTCATCATTGCCTTGAGCATCATGGCGCCGGTTCCGGCCGCCTTCGCGGCCGACGCACCGCCCAAGGCGCCGCCCGCGCCCCAACCTGCCGCGGCGCCCGACGATGCCAGCAAGGACGTCATTGTCACCGGTTACCGTTCCTCGCTCGCCAGCGCGCTGAGCCAGAAGCGCCAGTCGAACCAGATCATCGACGCGATCACCGCCGAGGATATCGCCAACTTCCCCGACGCCAACCTGGCCGAGTCGATCCAGCGCCTGCCCGGCGTGTCGATCGACCGCGACAATGGCGAGGGGCGCACCATCACGGTGCGCGGCCTTGGCGGCGATTTCCAGCAGGTCCGTCTCAACGGTGCCGACGCGTTGAGCGTCTCCGGCGGCAACCAGTCCGACTCGGGCGCCAACCGTTCGCGCGGCTTCGACTTCAACACCTTCGCCTCCGAGTTGTTCGGCGGCATCACCGTCACCAAGACGACCGCGGCATCGAACGACGAAGGCTCGCTCGGCGCGATCATCGATCTCAACACCGGCCGCCCGCTGGCCAGCAAGAAGAACCGCTACGCGCTCGGCGCGGAAGGCGAATATCGCGAGAATGGCAAGACCTGGAACCCGCGCCTCACTGCTTTGGTCTCGCAGCACCTCACCGACAATTTCGCGGTAATGGCGACGATCGCCTATCAGAAGGAGCGCCAGTCGATCGACGCATATCGGCGCAATCCCGGCCAGTTCGAATATGCCTATCGCAATTCGCAACTCAACGGCGTGACGCCCAACACCTATGGTTTCGCCCGCCCGTCGAATCAGGGCAGCGGCGCGACCTTCGGCTCGGATCCTGCCGCCTATGCGCTGGTCACGCCGACCACACTCATCCCGGCGCTCGCCTCGATCACGCACCAGGATCTTTCCTATCAGCGGCTCGGCGCGACGATGACCGCGCAGTGGCGCCCGACCGAGCATACCGAGATCATCATCGACGGGGTCTATTCGCGCTACACGCAGGACAGCACCGTCAGCGGCATCACCACCGTCGGTCTCAACCGCAACGGCACCAACGCGCGCGTCGCACAGAACACGCTCCGCGCGGTCAACACCGCCAACGGCCTTGCCGACCGCGTCGCGCTCTATCCGAGCTGCACGCAGAGCGCGACGCTGGATTGCGGCCAGGCGCAGAACGGCACCACGCTCGTTGCCGGCACGCGCACCAGTTTCAACCCCAACAATTTGCAACCGTTCGACTATTACAATTCGACCGTTTCGCCCGGCTACATCGCCAATGCCAACCAGATCGCCTTTTACAATGAGCTGATTGGCCGCCCCAACACGCAGATCCGCGCCGCCAACGTCAACTCAGCCGGCGAGGCCGATTATCTCGTGCTCGACAATGTCGACTGGCGCAGCTCGGCGGATTCGCAGTCGGGCAAAACGACCTTCAAGCAGCTCACGATCAACCTTACGCAGGACATTGGCGAGCGCCTGCACTTCACCGGCACCGCCGGCTATTCGGAATCGCGCTTCAGCGGCCAGGGCTACCTCACCGAGTTCAACGCGATCGACAAGGCCGGCTTCACCTATGACGAGCGCGGCGGCGGCAAGATGCCGGTGTTTAACCCCGGCTTCGACGTCGCCAACCCGGCTAACTGGTCGCTGGTCAAGGGCCTGTCGACGATCCGTATCTTCACCGACGACGTGCGCAACTCGTTCCGCGTCGCGCGCGGCAACCTCAGCTGGGATGTCAGCGACGAGTTCAAGCTGCTCGCCGGCCTGACCTGGAAGCAGTTCCGCTATTCCAGCCTGCAGGCGCGCAACAATACCACGATCGAGGCGATCAACCCGACGCTCGCCGAGGCCAAGCTCAATATCACCGATCTCGGCAAGACCGTCAGCTTCGGCCAGGGCATCAATGTCCCGGCCGGCACGCCGACCAGCTTCTACGTCCCCGATCTCGGCAAGTTCATCAACGCCTTCGGCATCGACTGCAACTGCATCAACAAATATTCGGATTACCGGCTGGTGCAGGACGGTCGCCAGGCCAATCTCGTGCGCGAAACCGATCTGTCGGGGTTTATCGAGGCCGATTGGGATGCGCAGCTGTTCGGTGCGCCGTTTCGCGGCAATGTCGGCGTGCGTATCGCGCGGACCCGCGTCGATGCGACCGGATCGATCGGCGGTGCCGGCAATGGCGTGCTCGGCGTCGTCGCGACGGCGCAGAACGAATATACCGACGTGCTGCCCTCGACCAATCTCGTCTGGGAGCCGCTCGACAATTTCCTCGTCCGCTTCGCCGCCGCCAAGGTCATCGCGCGGCCGCAGCTCAACGCGCTCACCCCGGGCACGACCTCATTCGCGACCGGGCTCAGCGCCAACGGCTCGGCGCCCGCCGTCACGGTCGGCAACCCCTATCTCAAGCCGTTCCGCGCGACCAACCTCGACCTCAGCTTCGAGCGCTATTTCGGCAAGAACGGCCTGATCTCGGTCGCGCTGTTCCTCAAGAAGCTCGACAATTTCCCGCAGCAGGTCGCGGGCGAAGTGCCGCTGTCGTCGGTCTATGATCCGGCGACCTACCAGCTCGTGCTCGCCTCGATCACCAGCCCGACCTTGCTCGCTTACACCCAGGCCGACGGCGTCTATGCCGTGCGCCAGTATAACGACGCGCCCGGCGGCGTGATCAAGGGCATCGAGCTCAACGTCCAGTCGAACTTCAGCTTCCTGCCGCATCCGTTCGACAATTTCGGCATCACCGCCAACTATACCCACATCGCCTCGCGGCTGAGCTATCTCACCGGCTCGACGCTGGCGACCGTGCAGGGCCAGACCGGCTCGACCGCCGGCAACAGCTATGCCGATGCGCCGTTCCTCAACACCTCGCCCGATGCGTTCAACGCGACGCTCTATTATGAGGACGCGAAATTCTCCGCGCGCGTCTCGACCGCCTACCGCACGCAATATGTCAACAAATTCCCGCTGGCGACGGGCACGTGCAGCGTCGGCACCACCACCAATGCCGGCGCCGCCTGCAACTCGCCGGTGGTCGCCGATTTCGGCTACACCGCCAACACCTTCAACCTCGATTTCTCGATGAGCTATGCCGTCACCAGCTTCGCCAAGGTGTCGCTCGAGGGCCGCAACATGACCAACGCACCGCAATATCGCACGATGTACGCCGCCAACCCGCTCAGCTCGCTATACGCCGGCACCGGTCGGATCATCACCGCCGGCCTGCGCGTGGTATTCTGATCCACCTATAAGCCCCTCCCCTTTGGGGAGGGGTTGGGGGTGGGGGGATGTCTCACAGAGACCGGCATTTGCGGGACTGCCCCCGCCCCACCCCCCCCTTAAGGGGAAGGGCTAAAACCAGGAGAAGTCTCCCCCGTGACCCTGCGCCCTGCCCTGTTCGCTGCCCCAACGCTGTTGCTCATAGCTGCACCCGCCACCGCGCAGGACCGCCGTACCGTGACCGAGCCGCGCCTGCCCACCACCGCCTGCGCCACTCTCCAGCCCGGCCAGGGCAACCGCACCGCCGATCTCCAGCACGCGCTCGACACATGCAAGGGCAAGACCGTGAAACTCGCCGCCGGCCGCTACGACAGCGGGCCGCTCGAGTTCCCGGTCGATACGACTCTGTGGTTCGACAAGGGCGCGCTGCTCGCCGCGATCCCCGATCCGCGGCTGTTCGACGACGGCACCGGCGCGTGCGGCACGATCGACCAGCGCGGGCGCGCCTGCCGGCCGTTGATCCATATCGCCGATGCCGGCAACGTCGCGATCGTCGGCGACGGCACGATCGACGGCAATGGCGGCCAGCTCATGACCGGCAAGACCGAGACATGGTGGCAGCTCGCGCGCCGCGCGCAGAAGGAGGACGGCCGCCAGAATGTGCCCCGGCTTATCGTCATCGATCGCGGACGCAACGTCACCTTGTACCGCGTGCGGCTCGCCAATTCGCCCAATTTCCACGTCACCGCCAACCGCGTCCAGGGCCTCACCGCCTGGGGCGTGATCATCGACACGCCGGCCGATGCCCGCAACACCGACGGCATCGATCCCGGCGCAAGCGACGACATCACCATCGCCCACAGCTTCATCCGCACCGGCGACGACAATATCGCGATCAAGGCCGGCAAGACCGGCGGCACACGCTATGTCTCGATCCTCGACAATCATTTCTACAGCGGCCACGGTATGTCGATCGGCAGCGAAACCAATGGCGGCGTCAGCCATGTGCTGGTCCGCAACCTCACGCTCGACGGCACCACCTCCGGCTTACGCATCAAGAGCGACGTCAGCCGCGGCGGGCTGGTCGAGGATGTCCGCTACGAAAATGTCTGCCTGCGCGACAACAAGCGCCCGATCGATCTCTACACCGCCTATGATGCCGGCGCGAAGGGCGACCTGATCCCGCATTATCGCGGCATCGTGTTCCATAACATCGTCGGCACGACCGGCCGCCTGATCGCCAACGGCTATGACGCGCAGCACGTGATGGAGGTGACACTCGATGGCGTGCGCTTTGCCGAGGGCACGAAGTGGGAAACCACCAATGCGCGCTTCACCATCGGCGCGGGCGGCGCCGCGCCCCTGCCCGAGGGCGTGACGAGCACAACCCCGGTGACGACCGGCCGATGCGCTGACGCGTTCGTCCCGTTTCCCGAGCGCGCCCTGGCGGGCTGACCACGCCGCTTAGCTTCGGCTAGCGCGCGCAGTCGCCAAAATGCTTGCGAAACCGGCGCCCACGCGTGATGGCGTGCCGCGACGATGGATGATCGCGGCGGTGGGGAAAACGGGATGAACGATGTCGCGCGCGCACCCTCGGCAGCAGGGCTGGCCGCGTGAGCGCAATCGCCGGCGCCGTGCTGGTCGATGGCCGCGACGTGCCGCAGCGGTTGCTCGACGACATGATCGCGTCTGCCGCACGGCGCGGCTTCGATGGTGCAACGACGTGGCGGGATGGGCCGGCCGGGCTGATCCGCTTCGCCCATGCCACCACCCCCGAAGCGGTCGGCGAAACCCAGCCACTCCCCGGTGACGAGCCGGGCAGCGCGATGCTGCTCGACGGCCGGCTCGACAACCGCCCCGAATTGCTCGCCCTGCTCGGCCGGCAGGGTGCCGCGCTGGTCCGCGCGCCCGACGTCGCCATCGCGCTCGCGCTCCACGCCCGCTTCGGCGACGATTTCGTCAAACACCTCGTCGGCGACTTCGCCGTCGCGCTGTGGCAGGGCCGCACGCGCCGCCTGTTCCTCGCCCGCTCGCCCTATGGCTGGCGCCCGCTGCTGTGGAGCTTCGCCGGCGGCACCTTCGCCTTCGCCACCGAGCCGCGCACCCTGGTCCGCGGGCTCGGCCTCGACCGCACCCTCAACGAAGGCGCGATCGGCGAGTATCTGTCGGCGCGCTTCATCAGCCAGACCGATACCTTCTGGCAGCAGGTCAGCCGCCTGCCGCAGGGCAGCGCACTCGCGCTCGAGAACGGCCGGGTGCGGCAATGGCATTGGCACGACGGTCCGTTCGAGGATCTCACGGCGCTGTCGGCCGAGGACCATGTCGCGCGCTTCCGCGACCTGTTCGATCAGGCATTGGTCTCGACCAATCGTAGCAGCACGGCGCTGTCCTCACAGCTGTCGGGCGGACTCGATTCCTCCTCGATCGTCTGTCGCGCGACCGAGCTCTATCGCGCCGGCAAGCTCGACCGCCCGGTCAGCGCGATCAGCGCGCGCTTCCCCGGCCAGCCGCACGACGAGAGCGAATATAGCGGCGCGGTCGAGGCGCATCTCGGCATCACCGCCAAGGTGGTCGGCGCAACACCCTTCGATCCCGATGCCGCGCGGCAATGGGCAGCCGACAGCTACCAGCTGCCGTTGCGTCCCAACGTTCTCGATACCCTAGCCGGCGCCTGCGTCCGGTTGCGCGGGGAAGGCGAGCGCGTCATGCTCGGCGGTGAAGGGGGCGACGACTGGCTCAACGGCTCGCTCGCGCACTGGCCCGATCTCATCATGCGCGGTCGGTTGGGCCGGCTGTGGCGCGACGCCAGCGAGCAATGGCCCGACGAACCCTTCCACGTCGTTGCGCGCCGCGCGCTGTTCCACGGCGGCGCGCCATTGGTCAGCCCGCGCCATCGCCGCCGCCTGCTCCGCCCGCACCTCGATTATGATCTGGACGCGCCCGACTGGCTGCAACCTGATTGGGCGAAACGGATCGATCTCGAGGATCGCTGGCGGCAGGATGCCCTGCCCGTCCGTCTTCCCGGCGTGGCGCAGAAGATGCGCTACGGCGTGTTCGCGCTGGCGCGGCGCCATATCAATGTCGACAATGCGCTCGCCTTCAGCGAGAGCCACGGCATCGAATTGCGCCACCCGTTCCATGATCTGCGGTTGGCGCGCTTCTACATGGGGGCGTCGGGCAGCGTGCTGCGCAAGGACGGGCAGAAGAAATACATCCTGCGCGAGGCGATGCGCGGTACGTTGCCCGAAAAGGTCCGCACCCGCACGACCAAGGCCGCCTTTGTCGGTCACACCGTCGACGCGATCGCGACCTTGTTCCGCGAGCGCCCGCCCGAGGACATGCTCAGCGCGAAGCTCGGCTGGATCGATCCGGCGCGGATCCGCGCGATGCATGCCGGCTTCCAGGCGTGGCGCGACAATGGCTCGGTCGGTCCATTCCCCACCACCGCATGGGCGCCCGTGTGGTTCGCGGTATCACTCGACATCTGGCTTGAACAGGCAGCAGGCATATGACCGACATGAACCTTGATGGCGACAGCATGATCGCCCGCCGCGCGACCCTGATCGCGGCACAGATCGAGGAGCAGGCGATGCTGATGGATCTGGAAAGCGGCGCGATGTTCCAGCTCAATCGCACCGCCGCGCGGATCTGGGATCTGGTCGAAGCGCCGCGCACGCTCGCCGACCTCGTCGCCACGCTCGCCCAGCGCTTTCCCGACGCCGGCGATACACTCCGCGACGATGTCGCCGCGTTCGTTGCGCAGATGCGCGACACGGGCTTGCTCGAGATCAGCGCCTAGCGCGGTACACCCAGCAATTCACCGCGAAGCGCGAATCCGCGAACGCGCGCGACGGACAGGACACGGGCATCACCTCGTGTGGCCCCCAGGAGGGAAATACCACCATCCGGTTGTCGATCGGCGCGATATCCTGCCCGGTGTCACCGGGCTCCGCGCCGAGCCGGTGCAGCCGTAACGCCCCGCCGGCGAACGCCGCAGGCCCACGGTAAAAATAATAGACCGCGCTCAGCAGCCGGTCGCCGCGCGTCTTCATGCCGCTGGCATAGGTGTCGCTATGCAGGTGAAAATGCGCGCCGTCATTATGCGCGGCAAGCTCGAGCTCGATGTCGTGGATGTCGAACGGCGTCACACGCAACTGCGCAACCCACCCCGGCACCGCCGCGGTGACACGCGCGCGCAAAACCGCGTCGAGCGGCCCGAGGTCGCGCAAACTGCTCGCCCGACGAACGCTGTCATCGACAATGCCGCCGGCCAGGGACGCAGGCGCAAAACGCGCCTCATTCGCCAGCGCCCAGTCAAGCAGAGCGTCACGGTCGGGCAACCCGAGAAATTGATCGATGACCAGCGAGGGTACGATCAGCCCGGGCTGTACCTGCCCCGTGATCTTTACCCCATCGCCGCTGGCGGGCACGCTCAGCTGAGGTTGCTCAGCCCGTCATTCGGCTTGAACGAAATGCCCTGCGCAGCACCGACTGGCGCGTAGCTGGTAACTTCGGGCTTGACCCATTGCTCGCTGGTCGCGGCCACGGGTTCGGTTGGCGCAAGGTCCTTTTTGAATTCGGACATATTTGTTCCCCTGTTTCGCGCCAACATAGTAGCGATGAATGAATGAATCGCAAAGGTTTTTGATCGGCATGGCGTGGGACGATACCGTGAACACTGGCATACCGGCTTGATTAAAAACGAAATTACCGCTTCCCGGCAGTCAGGAATCGTTCCGGATTCGCAACATCGGACGATCACAGGTGTGCAGTACCTACGCGGGGTTGCGGTGCTCGCAGTGGTGGTGAGTCACTGCGCCAGCCTGACCAGCGGCGGCCTGCACATCGCGCCCTTGCTCGGCGGTACGCTCGAACATGGCCGGCTCGGCGTCGATTTGTTCTTCCAGATCAGCGGCTTCATTATCGCGATCGTCTCCTTGTCCGGCCCCCGCCTGGCCGCTGCCATCGGCTTCGGTACCTTCCTGCTGCGCAGGTTCATCCGCATCGTCCCGCTGATGTGGATCGCCGTGATCTGTTTTGCCGCGCTGCAATGGTTCGGCCATGTGCGTGGCGAGGGCTGGAACTATGTGCGCGCGATGTTGCTGTTGCCCGGCAATCTTGCGCCGGCGCTGATCTGGACACTGCGCCAGGAACTGATCTTCTACCTCGTCTTCGCGTTCGGCTTCCTGAGCGGCGGCAAGGCGCGCATCCTGCCGATTTTGTGGTTTGCCGCGATCCTGCTCGTGCCGCGCGGGCCGCAGACATATTGGGCGCACGATGCGCCGCTGTCGTTGCTGCTCAACCTGCGCAATCTCGGCTTCGGCGCCGGCCTGCTCACCGCGTTACTATGGTTCCGACACACCAGCAAGCTGCGCTTTCGCTCACCTGTCGAACCACTGTTGGTACTCGCTTTCGCCGCAGCGCTCGTCATCTTCGGGATCATGCCCATGCTGCCAGGCGAAAGTGGCATCGGCCCCACGCTGCTGCTGCTGCCCCTATTGTTGTTTGCCGCGCACGTCGAATGCCCGCCGGGATGGCCGCGACGCATCGGCGAGCTCTTCGGCAATGCGTCCTATGCGATCTATCTTTTTCACTATCCCGTGATTTCGGTGCTCATCGCGCTCTGTCGGAAACTGGCACCCGCGAGCGAGCCCTGGCTGGTTTGGCTGACATGTCTGGTCATTTCGACCGGGGCCGGTATCGCCGCGCATTTCCTGCTGGAACGACCGCTGCTCGCGGCCATCCGTCGCTACATCGCGCGCGGTCGAACGGCATCGGCGGCGCTGCCCTGACGCGCGCGGCGCCGGCGCGGATCAGGCCGCGACCCGTCCCTCGCCGCGCGCGGCGACCGGCGCCGCTTGATCGTCTCCGCGCTCGACCTTGGCTCGCACGACCTCGGCCTTGGGCCGAACGACGATGCTCATCAGGATCCCTTCATGCTCGATGACGAAGTCGCGCGCGATCAGGGCATCGACCAGCGTGGCATTCGCGGCATCGAGCGCATCACGGACGCGCGGCTTTTCGAGCGCGACCAGCAAGGCGCGTTGCTCGGCCGATAGCGGCGTCATCGTTTCGCCCGCGACGGCACGGGTATCGACGACCATCGCCGCGCCGCCGACGTCGACCAGCTGCAAGACGGGCGCCCGCGCCCCGGACCAGGCGACGCGCCATGCTTCTATCGCTGCGCGCATCCCTGCGACGAGATCGGGCCGGTCGAGAAACGCGGTCGTATAGTCGCCGGTAAAATGATAGGCGATCTCTTCCGTCGCTACGCTTTCCGGATAGAGCGCGCGATACGCCGGCTGCGGCGTCACGGCGCCGATGCCCATCGCGATCGGGTCACGAAAATAGGGACTGTAGCGGTCGATCACGATCCGTGCCCAGCCGCCAGGCGGGTAGAGATGGTGTAGCCGCGGCATCAGCGCGATCATCGCGGCATAGTCTTCAGCCGCCTCGCCCGGGAAACCGTAGAGAATATTCCAGTGCACCTGCAGGCCGACGGCACTGCAATGCCGCAACAGGGCGATGTTCTGGTGCGCCGACACGCCCTTGCGCATCAGCTTCAGGATATCCGACGACAGCGATTCGATCCCGGGCTGGATCGCGACGACGCCGCCGCGCACCATCGTCGCGACATGCGCCTCGGTCAGGTTGGCCTTGACCTCGTAGAACAGATCCAGCCGCGCGCCATCTTCGGCCAGCCTGGGCAACAGGGTATCGAGATAACCCCGTGGCATGATGTTGTCGGTCATCATCACGGTGTCGACCGGCCATTGGCCGAGCGCCGTGAGTTCCTCCACGACCCGCGACGCCGACTTTTCGCGGAAAGCCATCCCGTCATTGTTGAGACCGCAAAAGGTGCAGTGACTGCGCGCGCCCCACCAGCAACCGCGTGAGCTCTCCGCCATCAGATAGCGCGGCAGCCCGGCGGGGAGCGCGCCTTCCGCCTGATAGACACGCAACGCCGCGAAGAAGTCGGTGAAATCGGGTGCGTACACCTTCGTCATGTCACGGATCGGCTCGCTGTCGATCACCCGCGCGGAGGGCCGCTCGCCATGACGGATCAGCCGCTCGCAAAAATCGGGGAAGTCGATGTCGGCCTCACCGGTGAAGAAGTGGTCAACCCATGGGAATGCCTTGGCGAGTCCGTGCCCAAGCGGCCCGGCGACATTGGGGCCGCCCATCACGATGACGATCTCGGGCGCCGCCGCCTTCACGCGCAGCGCAAGCGCAGATGCGGCGAGATTCTGCTGGAACCCCGACGTGATGCCGAGGATGCGCGGCGCCAGTGCCAGAACGCGGGCGACGAGGTCGTCGAGCGCCGGGCCGATCGCATCGGTGATCGCATCGTGAACGGTCTGGAGCCGGTCCGAAAGCTGGTGCGGTTCGGGCAGCCGGGCGACAGCTTCGGGCGGGTAGGCGTAGCGGCGATAGAGCCGTTCGCCCACGCGCTGCTTCATCGGTGAATCATAGACGGCGTCATAGACATCGAGGCCGGCGCGCGCCGCCAGCATCATGCCGCCATAGACGATGCGCGTGGTCAGGCCGCGCGCCGAGCACGCGCTCTTGAGGATCGCGGTCGCAAGGTTGGGATGGTGCACCGATTCAAACGGCGGCACGACCAGACATATGTCGATGGCATGATCAAACGGCATAGTGAGAAGGCACAACCCCGTGGCTCGAATCCACCGAAGCCGGCGTGACAGTATCCTTGTTGTCTGTCCAGCCGGTGGCCTCTTTCCCAACGGGCGTTGTCGCCTTTTGGATCCCGACCGGTCGCCCGACTCGACTTAACGCCGGCTTCGAAAATGAGGACTCATGCGCGCAGCAAGAAAGAGGGTCTCTGGACGCTCTTGATCGAGAAGCTGAACCGCGCCCCCTCTGCGTCATTGTGATCGAGCCAGATCTTGCCATCATGTGCTTCGACGATCGTGCGTGAGATCGACAGACCGAGCCCCATCCCTTCGGCCTTGGCCGAACCGGTCCATTCGAACAGCGATTCGATCTCGGCGACCGGAACCCCCGGCCCGTCATCCTCGACGGAGATGATGATCCGGTCGCCCTCGACGGCGCTCGACAGCGTAATGAGGCCCTTATCGGGCGGGTCGAAGGCGTCACAGGCGTTTCTGACCAGGTTGATGACCACCTGCTGCAATTGCACGCGATCGCCTTCGGCCCACATGCCCGTTCGAACGTGATCGCGGATCGAAATGCCGGCGGCTTTGCCGATCCGCGCGAAATCGACCGCCTCGACAACCGCCTCCTTGACGTCGAACGGCTCCCTGACCGGCTCGCCCTGCTTCGCCATGGTCCGGATACGGACGATCAGATCGCGCGCACGCGCTGCGCCGGCGGCGATCTTCCCGAAACAGTCGTCGAGCGCTCCACCGGATTTGCCGCCCGCATCGACAAGCTGACGGCAAATCTCGACATAGTTGGAGATGATCGTCAGCGGCTGACTGAGCTCGTGCGAGAGCGTCGCTGCCATCGTGCCCATTGCGTTCACCCGCGCAAGATGGATCAACTGCGTCTGGAGGAGCTGGACCTGTTCGATCGCGATCATGTGCGCGGTAACGTCATGCCCCTCGCAGAACAGGCCGGTGATCTCGTTTTCGGCGTTGCGGGTTGGCTGATAGATAAAGTCGAGAAAGCGCCGCGCTTCACTCTCCCCGGCGTAGGCGTCGAGGTCGAGCGGCGCGGCACTTCCGACAAATGCCTCTCCGGTGCCGAACACATGATCCAGAATTCGGATGATGCCCTGCCCCGTCGCTTCCGGCACGGCCTCCGCCATCGTCTTGCCCAGCAGAGCTCGATTGCCCATCAATTTGCGAAAGGACGTATTGGCAAAGGTGAAACGGTGATCGGGACCTTCGGTCATCGCGATGAAGCCCGGTGCATGCTGATAGAGTGCGTGCAACTGGTCCCGCTCCTTGCGCAGCCGCGTAACGTGCCGCGTAAGGTCGACGAAAGAGATACAATGCTGGACGACATTGCCGAGATCGTCATTGACCGGATTGATCGACACTGCCGCGAGAAAGCAGTGCCCATCGTGGCGGCAGCATTCAATCTCCAGAATTTCCCCGGAACCGTCATCGAACTCGGCTTCGATCCGCGCCCGATTCGTCGGATCGGCCGAGTCGGGGTGATCGCGCGGTTCGGCAAGCAGGAGATCAAAATCCCGGGCGAGGAGTACGTTCCGCTCGTACCCGGTCAATCGCAGGAAGCTGTCATTGGCGAAGATGATGGCGTGCCCTGATCCCCGCGCGTCGGTGAACAGCGTCGGCATGCGGGTCTTTTCGGCTGCAACGACGAACGGGCCCAAAGCCTCGCGAAAACCTTCCACCTCGACTTTTGCGGCCTCTTGGGATTGCGAGGCCTGCACCGCTTCGACCATACGTCGTTCCCCTTAAGTAGAAGAGCCGAAATCGAGTGCCCGTCGCACTGCTTGGTGGTCAATTATCCTGCGCAGCCTTGTTGCGGACAATCGAGGATAATTTTCGCCATGCGCTGCTATAGCGAACTCGAACTCGCCTTGAGTCAATGGCGTACTGGACAATATTTGCGGCGATCGGCGAACATGGCCGTCGCGGAGATATCTTGCAGTTCACGTTTGGATGAGTTGCGCACTGGCCAAAACCCTTGCGGCTTCGTGACGGCGTGGCCGCCGGAGCACGTCAATTGACACAGCACCCTTCCGCCCCGCACGATGCCCCTGCCCCGACAGGAAGACCGATGCGCCACCTAACCTTCGCCTGCATGCTCACCGCGCTCTGCGCGATCGCCCCTCCGCTCTCCGCCGGCCGGCCTCAGGCTACCCCCGACGCCCCGACCGCCGAGCAATCGCCCTATCTCTTCGAGGAGGTGATGGTGCCGATGCGCGACGGGGCGCGGATGCAGACCGTCATCATGCGCCCCCGCAACCAGAGCGGACCGCTGCCGATCCTGTTCCAGCGCACGCCTTATGGCGTCCCCGGCGGCGCGCCAAAATCGGTGCCGCGCAGCTGGGCGGCGCTCGACAAGGACGGTTACATCTTCGTCTTCCAGTCGATGCGCGGACGCTTCAAGTCCGATGGCGTCTTCACCCTTTCCACCGCCGTCCACCCCAATGACCCGAAGGCGGTCGATGAGGCGACCGACGCGTTCGATTCGATCGCCTGGCTGGTCAAGCATGTCCCGCAGAACAGCGGCAAGGTCGGCATGTGGGGCATCTCCTATCCCGGCTTCGCCGCCGCCATCGCGCTCGCCCATCCCCACCCTGCGCTGAAGGCCGTCAGCCCGCAGGCGGCATGGATCGATTACTGGCAATCGGACGATCTGCACCGCAACGGCGCGCTCCGGCTGAGCTATGCGACCGACTGGGTTTCTTCGCTCCAACTCGACAAGACGCAGAACAAGGATTTCGAATATAACGATTTCGATACTTACAACTGGTTCTTAAGAGCGGGTTCGGCGGGCGATATCGAAGCGCGCTATTTCAAGGGCAAGGTGCCGATGTTCACCGCCCTGCTCGACCACCCCAATCATGATGCTTTCTACACCGGGCAGCGCTGGAGCGACGCGCTCGGCAAGGTGACGGTGCCGACGCTCAACGTCGCGGGTTACTGGGACCAGGAAGATCCCTGGGGCTCGTGGCAGATCTATTTCAAACAGCAGCAGAACGACCCCGACCATCTCGCTTCGATGGTCGCCGGGCCCTGGGCGCATGGCTGGTGGAGCCGCCCCGGCACCGATGCGCTCGGCCGCGTGCCGTACGGCGTCGACAGCGCGACGCAGTTCCTCGAACAGGTCCAGGCGCCGTTCTTCGCCTATTGGCTCCATGGCAAGGGCAGCAAGCCCGACGCCGAGATCCGCAGCTTCCAGAGCGGCTCCTGGGCATGGAAAAGCTACGCCGCCTGGCCGCCCGCCAGCGCCGCGAGCACCAGCCTGTACCTTCGCGCCGACGGCGCGTTGTCGTTCGACGCCCCGGCCGCCGGCGAGGCGTGCCGCGACTTCATCTCCGACCCGGCCAACCCCGTCCCGTTCCGCCCGCGCCCGATCTCGCCAACCTATCCCGGCCCGGAATGGTCATGGTGGGAAACCGAGGATCAGCGCTTCGTCGATCACCGCCCCGATGTGCTGAGCTATGAAACCGCGCCGCTGACGCAGGATCTGACGATCACCGGTCACGTCGCGGCGCAGCTGATGGCCGCGACCACGGGCACCGACAGCGACTTCGTCGTCAAGCTGATCGACGTCTATCCCGACGATGCCGAAAAGGTGCCCGACCAGCGCAAGCAGGGCGACTATTACCGCTCGTTGAACGGCTACCAGCTGCCGATCGCAATGGACGTCCGCCGCGGCCGTTTCCTCGCCAGCGACACCGCGCCGCAGCCGCTGGTGCCCGGCAAGGTGGTCAGCTGGGACGTGCCGTTGCGCGAGCACGACCATGTCTTCCTCAAGGGCCACCGCGTCATGGTGCAGGTCCAGTCGAGCTGGTTCCCGATGATCGATCGCAACCCGCAGAGCTTCGTCGCCAACATCGCGCGCGCGAAACCGGCGGACTATGTGAAGGCGACGCAGACGGTGTGTGCAGGCTCGAAGGTGATGCTGCCGGTGGTCAGGTAATTCTCCCTCTCCCCTTAATGGGGAGAGGGTCGGGGAGAGGGGTGGCCACGAGCGACGGCGTTTGTGGCAGCCCCCACTTCCCACCCAGGAGTGGGAGAAGAAAGCTCAGTTCTTCAGCCGCCACCCGGTGCGGAAGATCCACCCGACGATCCCGAGGCACAGCACGAGAAAGAACGCTGTCACGCCAAGGCTGATGCCGACGCTGACATCGCCCTTGTCGAAGAATGACCAGCGGAATCCGCTGACCAGATAGACCACCGGGTTGAACAGACTCACCGTCCGCCACGGCTGGGGCAGCATGTCGATCGAGTAGAAGGCGCCGCCGAGAAAGGTCAGCGGCGTGATCAGCAGTGCTGGCACGAACGACAATTGCTCGAAGCCTTTCGCCCAGATGCCGATGATGAAGCCGAACAGGCTGAACGCCAGGCTGGTCAGCACGAGGAAGGCCAGCATCGCAAGCGGATGCGCGATGTGCAGCGGCACGAAGAAGCCCGAGGTGGCGAGGATGATTAACCCGAGCACGACCGACTTGGTCGCCGCCGCACCGACGAACCCGACGACCATCTCCATCGCCGTCACCGGCGCCGACAGCAGCTCGAACATCGTGCCGGTGAATTTCGGAAAATAGATGCCGAGCGAGGCATTGGAGATGCTTTGCGTCAGCAACGAGAGCATCACCAGCCCGGGCACGATGAAGCTGCCATAACCCACCCCGCCGACCTGTTGCATGCGCGAGCCGATCGCGCCGCCGAACACGATGAAATACAGCGCCGTGGTAATCACCGGCGTGACCAGGCTCTGCCAGATGGTCCGCAGCGCGCGCGCCATCTCGAAGCGATAGATCGCCCAGACGCCGTTATAATTGATCCCGCTCATGCCGCCTGCTCCGCCCGGTCGTTCGCGACGAGATCGACGAAGATGTCCTCGAGCGAACTCTTCGAAGTCTCCAGATCCTTGAAGCCGATGTGCAGCTCGTTCAGCTTGCGCAGCAGCGAGGGGATGCCGGTGCGCTCGGCCTGCGCGTCGAACAGATAGAGCAATTGCCTGCCCTCGTCGGCCAGTTCGAGATGCCACTCGGCCAGCCCGGCCGGCACCTCGGCCATCGGCTCCTGCAGGCTGATCAGCATGCGCCGCTTGCCCAGCTTGCGCATCAGCACCGCCTTGTCCTCGACCAGGATCAACCGGCCCTTGTCGATCACCCCGACGCGGTCGGCCATCTCCTCGGCCTCCTCGATATAATGCGTCGTCAGGATGATCGTCGTGCCCTTCTCGCGCAGCCGGTGAACCAGCTTCCACATGTCGCGGCGCAGCGCGACATCGACACCCGCGGTCGGCTCGTCGAGAAACAGGATCTCGGGCTCATGACTCAGTGCCTTGGCGATCAGCACGCGGCGCTTCATCCCGCCCGACAGCTCGGCGACCTTGCTCTTGCGTTTGTCCCACAGCGACAGGTCCTTGAGCACCTGTTCGATATAGCCATCGTCGGCGGCCTTGCCGAACAACCGCCGGCTGAACTTGACCGTCGCAAGCACCGTCTCGAACATGTCGACCGACAGTTCCTGCGGCACCAGCCCGATCAGCCGCCGCGCGGCGCGAAAATCGCCGATCGCATCATGCCCCATGACCGTGATGGTGCCGGCGGACGGGCGCACGATGCCGCAGATGATCGAAATGAGCGTCGTCTTGCCCGCGCCGTTCGGCCCGAGCAGCGCGAAAATCTCGCCCTTGCGAATATCTAGATCGACCGGGTCGAGTGCGCGAAAGCCGGTGTCATAGGTCTTGGCGACCCCGGCGACCGAGATGATGCTGTCCATGAAATCCCCTTGTCGGGCTTAGATGGGGAGCGGCCGCGCTGCTCGCAAGCGCAGCAATCAGCGCCCGGCGCGCGCCTCGGCAATCGCCGCCTGTAGCGTTTCGAGCGGCATCGCCGCGGAGATCACCTTGTCGCCGATCACCCAGGTCGGCGTACCGCTCGCGCCAATCTCGCGCGCGACATGCATGTTGCGCGAGAGCTCGGCATCGGCCCGCGCCGCGCCGGCCGGAAGCTTGGCGGTATCGACCCCGGCCGCCTTCGCCGCCGCCGCCATGCTCGCGGGTGTCACCGGGCCGGCGTCGTAAAGCGCGGTGTGAAAGGCCATGAACTTGCCCTGCTCGGCCGCCGCGAGACTGAGCTTCGCCGCGTCGCCGCTCTCCGCGCTCAGGATCGGCCATTCGCGGTACACCACACGCAGCTTGGGATCGCTCGCCAGCAGTTTCGCGACGATCGGCAGGGTGGCGCGGCAATAGCCGCAATTATAATCGAAATATTCGACGATCGTCAGGTCACCCTTGGGGTTGCCGGCCCATGCCCCGGCATAGGGCTCGAAGATCGCCTTGCGGTTCGCCGCCACCGCCGCCGCGCTCATCCGCGCGCGCGCGGTGTCGATCAGGCCGCTCAACATCTCGGGATGGTCGAGCACATAGCCGCGCACCTGCGCCTCGCTGATCGGCGCGCCGGTGCCGGCCAACCGCGCGCCGCCCCACATCGCCCCCGCCCCCACCAGCGCCGAGGCCGCCGCGACCAGCGCCAGCGTCCTGCGTGACACCGCCATCATCAGCGCCGGCGCTTATATTTGTCGGGATTGTCGTCGATCTCGTTCTGCGCGGTCAGCGCAATGTCCTGCGCGCGGATCCAGTCGCTCGAATTGGGCGGAAGCCCCTGCATCGCGTTGCGCGCGGTGAAGGCGGCGGTACGCACATCGCCATTGAGGCTCGCGGTCTCGGCGGTCGCCAGCATCGCGCGCGGCTGATCGCCGGTCAGTTCATAGACGGTGCCGAGCTGGTACCAGGCGAACGGATTGTCGTCGTCGCGCGCCACCGCGCTGCGCAACACTTTCACCGCTTCGGGATAATTGGCCTTGTCCTCGGTGGCGATCAGCGCATGGCCAAAGGTCGTCGCGATCAGCGGCGCATTGCGCGACTTGTCGGTCGCCGCGCGCAGCGGCGCCAGCGCCTCTTTCGGCCTACCTGCCTCGAGCAGGATCTGTCCCTTGATTTCGAGAAAATAGGGATCTTCGGGGTCGGCCTTGACCAGCGCATTGGCCTCGGCATCGGCGCGGTCTGGGTAGCCCGCCTTGTGCCACGCATAGGCGCGGGCATAATGGCCGTAGATCGTCTGGTCGGTCTCGGGATAGGCGTTGAGCGTCTGCTGATAGGGCGCAACATAACCCATCAGCTTGGCCTTCACCCGCATCAGCCGCACGTCGAGCGACGGGTCGGGCGCCTTGTTATAGGCCGGCGAGTTGACGACGTCGGCGGTCAGCGCCGCAACGCGGTCGCCCGACAGCGGGTGGCTCTGTGCATAAGGGTCGATGTTCGACAGGCCATAGGCATATTCCTCGTTCTGCAGCTTCTTGAAGAAGGTCAGCATGCCCTTGCCGGTAATGCCGGACTCGCGCAGGAACTTGGCGCCCGTGGCGTCGGCTGTGGCCTCCTGCACGCGACTGAAGGCGAGATATTTGTATTGCGCGGCAGTCTGGCCGGCAGCGAGGATCCCTGCGCCTGCATCGCCCGCGCCGGCCGCGATCGCGGCGATACCCAGCACCAGCGAGAGGATCGAGATGCCCAGCGCCGGCTTGGCGCCGGCATCGCCCAGCACGACATGGCCGTCGGCGATATGGCCGAGCTCGTGGGCAATCACGCCCTGCACCTGGTTGGCATTGTCGGCGACCTTGAGCAGGCCGGAATGGACATAGACGGTCTGCCCGCCGACGACGAAGGCGTTGATCGAATCGTCGTTGATCAGCACGACCTTGACGTTGTTGGGCGACAGGCCCGCCGCCAGGATCAGCGGCCGCGACATGTCGGCGAACAGCGATTCGGTCTCGGCGTCGCGCAGGATCGATTGCGCCGCGGCGGGCTGCACCCACACCATCATGGCGGCGACAAAAGCCGTGATGAACCGATTCAGCTTGCGCATGTCGGCACCCCTACCCTGTTTCTCGCGCTCATCGCCACCATCCCTCGCCCGGCCGGGCTGAACCGGCGGTGAAGGGGCGCGATGGCCGCGCCCCTCCCCTCATCCGTTATGCGCCGAAGGTGCGCTGCCACCAGCCCCGGCGCGGCGATCCCGCCTCGCCCGGATCGGCATTCTCGTCGGCGTCAGCATCCGAAGCCAGAACGGCGGGCTTCACCGCAGCGGGCGTCGGCGCGGACTCGACCGGCGCCAGTGCCGGAGCCTCCTCGGCTGCTACATCGGCAACGGTTTCCACCGCCGCTTCGGCCGCCTTGCGACGCGGCGCGCGGCGCTTCGGCTTGGCCTCAGCCGCAGGGGCTTCCGCGACCGGTGCTTCCTCGACGACCGGCTCAGGCACCACCTCGGCAACCTCGACCGGCGCGGCCTCGGGCGCAGCCTTTTTGCGCGAACGCTTCGGCTTGGCGGCCGGCTCGGGCGCTGCTTCGACGGTTTCGGCAACCTCGACCGGCGCGGCGACAGGTGCCGCCACGGTGGTTACCGCATCGGCAGCCCGGGCGCGCGGACGGCGACGGCCCTTTTTGGGCGCCTCCTCCTCGACCACCGGCTCAGCTGCGACCTCGACCGGGGCGTCGGCCTCGGCAACGTCTTCGCCCGTCGTTTCGCCGGCTTCGCCTTCGGCACGCTCGCCCTCGGGGCGACGTCCACCGCGACGACCGCGACGACCGCGACGACGACGGCCTTCACCGCGCTCGCCACCCTCGCCCTCGGCACCAGCCTCGCGCGGGGTTTCTTCACCCTCGGCCTCGACCTCGACGTCGCTCTCGACACCCTCGTCACCTTCGGCAGCGTGGGGCGCATCGCCCTCGGCGTCGCCCGGACGGACATCGCCTTCCTCGCGATTGCGACCGCGACGGCCGCGACGGCGGCGGCGCTTGCGCCCTTCGGCGCGCTCGGCCTCGGTGCCCTCGCCCCGCTCCTCACGCGGCGGACGCGCGGCGCGCGGCGCACCCTTCGACTCGACTTCGTCTTCCGCTTCTTCTTCCTCGATCTCGTCCTCGATATCCTCGGGCAGATCGTCGTCGATTTCCTCGATCGGCGCGTCGAAGCGCGGCGCGTGCGCCGGCGGCGGTCCGGAGACCTCGACCGACATGCGCGCGCCTTCCTGCTCGCCATCGGGCACGATCTCGACGAACACGCCGTAGCGATCCTCGATCTCGGCCAGCTCGGCGCGCTTGCGGTTGAGCACGTAAACCGCCGCTTCGGTGCTGGCGCGCAGCAGCAGCTGCGAGCCGCGCCCCTGCGCCGCTTCGTCCTCGATCATGCGCAGCGCCGACAGACCCGCCGACGAGGCGGTGCGGACCAGACCGGTGCCCTCGCAATGCGGGCACTGGCGCGTCGATGCCTCGAGCACGCCGGTGCGCAGGCGCTGGCGGCTCATCTCCATCAGCCCGAAGCTCGAGATGCGGCCGACCTGGATGCGGGCGCGATCGTTCTTCAGCGCCTCCTTCATCGCCTTCTCGACCTTCCGGACATTGGAATTGTTGTCCATGTCGATGAAGTCGATGACGACGAGGCCGGCCATGTCGCGCAACCGCAACTGGCGGGCGATCTCATGCGTCGCTTCGAGGTTGGTCGCGGTCGCGGTCTGCTCGATATTATGCTCGCGCGTCGATCGGCCCGAGTTGATGTCGATCGACACCAACGCCTCGGTCGGGTTGATCACCAGGTACCCGCCCGACTTTAGCTGCACCACCGGGTGGTACATCGCCGACAGCTGGTCCTCGACATGCGCGCGCTGGAACAGCGGCACGGGGTCGGAATAATGCTTCACCCGCCGCGCATGGCTGGGCATCAGCAGCTTCATGAAATCCTTGGCATGGCGATAGCCTTCCTCGCCCTCGACGATCACCTCGTCGATCTCGCGATTGTAGATGTCGCGGATCGCACGCTTGATCAGGTCGCTGTCGCCATAGACCAGCGCCGGCGCCGACGATGACAGCGTCGTCTCGCGAATGCCGTCCCACAGCCGCGCGAGATAGTCGAAGTCGCGCTTGATCTCGACCTTGGTGCGCTGCAGCCCGGCGGTGCGCACGATGCAGCCCATCGACGCGGGCAGCTTCATGTCGGCCATGATCGACTTCAAACGCTTGCGGTCGCCCGCGTTCGAAATCTTGCGGCTGATCCCGCCGCCATGCGACGTGTTGGGCATCAGCACGCAATAACGGCCGGCAAGGCTCAGATAGGTGGTCAGCGCCGCGCCCTTGTTGCCGCGCTCTTCCTTGACGACCTGGACGAGCAGCACCTGACGGCGCCGGATGACGTCCTGGATCTTGTAGCGACGGCGCAGGTTCATGCGACGCTCGCGCAGATCCTCCACCGCTTCGTCGGAGCCGCCACGGCGACGGCCGCGCCCGCGACCACGGCCCTTGCCTTCATCCTGCGCGGCGACATCGGGGTCGAGCCCGCCATCGTCCTCGAAGCGCTCGACCGTCTCCTCATCGGGGTCCCGATCGTCGTCATGGCCGTCATCGCCGTGATAATCGTCGTCGGCGAATTCCTCGCCGTGCAACTCGTCATGCGCGTCCTGCTCGGCGCGCAGCGCGGCCTCCTCGGCGGCGTGCTCGGCCTCTTCGCGCAGCAGCGCCTCGCGATCCTCCTTGGGGATCTGATAGTAATCGGGATGGATTTCGCTGAACGCCAGGAAGCCGTGGCGATTGCCACCATAATCGATGAACGCCGCCTGCAGCGACGGTTCGACACGGGTTACCTTGGCGAGATAGATATTGCCCTTGAGCTGCTTGCGCTCGGCAGATTCGAAATCAAACTCCTCGATCCGGTTCCCTTTGACGACGGCCACACGGGTTTCTTCCCGGTGGCGTGCGTCGATCAGCATACGCATGGTCATGTAATAGTCTCCGGGCGCGCGGTCCGGACGCTGGCAGCGCTAGCCGCGCGCGATGTGGGTGCAGCCTCCCGTCGGCGAACGCGCCGGCCGGAAGGATGAAGTTGGTGAACGCCTCTGCTCGCACCGCACGTCCGGGCCGGTGGCCCAGGACACCTCGCACGCCCGCGTCCCGATCGGCGAGTGCCGAACGGTGTGCGGGTGCGAGGAAATACGGCATGCGAACGTCAACCTGGATAAACCGCGACGGAGGAAGCCGGGGCGGCCGTTGGTGTCGAACGGCGAAAAACAAGTCGCTTGTTCGAGCATTTTGACGACTAGCACCCAATGAGCGGCGCAGCAACCGGCACGTTTTTGCCGCCTTGCCGGCAATTTCATGCCTACTTGCCGGTTAACCCCGTCGTTTCACCGTGAGGTCACGGCCGCCCGGCTAACCCGGCCGCTGTTATTGAATCCAAGCGGGAACATCTCGCCCATGCCTTTTCTCTGGACCCGCGCCCCCTCGGCACGGCATTGTAGCCCTGTGTCATTCCTTCTCGCCCTGCTGGCCTGCTGGTTTGCCGGCACGCCCGGATGGGCCGCTACCGTGCAGCATGTCGACATCAAGAGCGACCGTATCGTCGTGCGCTTCGATCAGAGCGTCGCCGATGCGTCGGCGTTCCTGCTCGCCGGGCCGTCGCGAATCGCGCTCGATGTCGATGGCGCCACGCCGGGGCGCGATGCCGAAGGGTCGGGCCTCGTCGCCGGGGTGCGCCAGGGCTGGCATGGCGGCGGCGCACGGATCGTGTTCGATCTCGCCCGCCCCGCGATCGTCACCGAGGGCGTGTTCGGCCGCGACGGCCGCGAGCTGACGCTCGAATTGCGCACCGTCGACGATGCCGGCTTCGCCCGTGCCGCGGCCGAAGGGCGGCTGCGCTTCCTCCCGCCGTTCAACTTCGGCGGCGAGGCGCCGTCGCGACAATATGAGGTGACCCAGGCCGTCCCGACGCCGAGCCGCACGCTGGCGCTGCCGCGCATCTATGGCGACGATGACAGCCGACCGCTGGTGGTGATCGACGCCGGGCATGGCGGCGTCGATCCCGGCGCGATCTCGCCGCTCGACGGGCGCCGCGAAAAGGACGTCACCTTGCGCATCGCCCGCGCGATCCGCGACGAGCTCGTCGCCTCGGGCCGGGTGCGCGTCGCGCTGACGCGTGAGGACGATCGCTTCCTCGTGCTGCAGGAACGCTACGGCATCGCGCGCAAACTCCACGCCGACCTGTTCATCTCGGTCCACTGCGACAGCGTCGGCGCCGGCAGCGCCTCGGGCGCCTCGGTCTACACCCTGTCCGAAGTCGCCTCGGACAAGGAAGCCGCCCGGCTCGCCGCGCGCGAGAACAAGGCCGACATCATTTCAGGCGTCAACCTCGCCTCGACCACCGCCGACATCTCGTCGATCCTGATCGACCTGACGCAGCGCGAGACGATGAACAATTCGGCGAGCTTCGCCCGTCTGCTCGGCCGCGAGGCGCAGCCGCTGATCCCGGTCAAGCCCAACTTCCATCGCATGGCCTCGCTGATGGTCTTGAAGGCACCCGACATGCCCTCGATCCTGTTCGAGACCGGCTATATCTCCAACCCGACCGACGCGGCGTTCATCGACTCAGCCGACGGCCGCAAGCGCATCGCCGAAAGCATCCTGCGCGCGGTCGAGGTGCATTTCGCACGACGGCTGGCGTCGAACGATGGCGGCAACGCTGCGAACTAGGTTCTGAACCCGTACACCAAGGATAGCGGCAGGTTGCCACCGGCGCCGATGTCGTTGTTACTACCGACGGCGATCGGGTAAATGGGCATCATGACGGTCGTTTATGATCTTTGGTTCGAGCGCGAATATCCCGATCGTGAGGATACCGAGCTGCACATCGGGATCTACGCGACCGAAGCCGACGCGGCGGACGCAGTCGACCGTTTGCGCGATCAGCCGGGATTTCGCGACTTTCCCGCAGGCTGCAATATCCACCCCGTAACACTGGGCGTGACCGGGTGGCGGGAAGGCTTTGTGACCGAATTCATACCGGCAAAAGAGTTCGACGCGACCGATCGACCTGCGTAAACGCGACCTGCGTCACACCGTAACAGGTGCCGCCTCCACCGCTGCGCGCGACTTCCGCCGAAACCGCAACATCCGCCCGCCCGCGAGCGAGCGCCACGCCCACTCCACCGGCGCGACCTCGAACCGCACCACCCACCAGTTCGCGACCAGCAGCAACAGCGCGTCGATCGCCAGCGCGGTCAGCATGAAGCCGGCCCAGCCCATCTTGCCGTACAGCCCCAGCGCGAAGGGCGGATAGAGCAGCCACAGCCCGATCAACGACTGGCAGATATAGAGCGACAGCGCGGTGCGCCCGGCGGCAGTGAAGGGCGACAGCAGCGCCCGTCCGCGCGCCGTGCCGAGCAGCAGATGGATCAGCGCGACATGCCCGAGCGTCATCGCCACGCGCGCAAGCTCGCTGGTCGACCATTCGATCGAGATGCCGTCGCCGAACTGGCTGGTCTGCCACGCGCCGATCGCCCGCAGCGGGATTGCGAGGCCATAGCCGGCGATCAGCATCCCGCCGTAGAAGCGCGCGCTGCGCTGCCCCGCCAATATCCCCATCCGGAACAACGCGGTGCCGATCAGCATCGTCGCGCCGGCCTCCCACAGCCACATCATCGGCGCGCCGCGCCCGAGCAGCATGGTGTAGATGCCGATCAGCGCTGCCCGCCATGACGCGAAGCTGCCCGAACGCGCATCATTCTCGACCGCGATCATATGCTTCTGCTCGGCAACCTTGGCATGCCATTTATCGTTGCTCTTGACCGCCTTCGCCTCGTCGGCGGTGACCGGCTGTCCGGCGGCGCGATGCTGCGCGGCGCTGGCGACCAGGGCATTTTCCTGCGCCACGCTGCGCACTTCGCCCGCACCCGTCACCAGCGTGAAGACCATGAAGGTCACGCCGAGCAGCAACTGCCAGCGCGGCCGCAGCCGCCGCAGCGGAAAGACGATCAGCGCGGTCAGGCCATAGATGTGCAGGATGTCGCCCGGCCATAGCAGGATGAAGATATGCACCATGCCGAAGGCGAACAGGATGAGATTGCGCACATAATAGCGTCGCACCCCGGCCCAGCGCCCAGCCGTCGCGACGGTGCGGTCGGTCAGGATCACCATGCCGGCGCCGAACAGCATTTCGAGCATGCAGCGTGCCGTGCCGTCGGCGACGATCTGGCGCAGCAACCACGCGATGTGGTCCGGCACGGTCCAGCCGAGCAGCAGCGCCCAGCCATGCCCGGCGTTCATCGAACCGCCCATGCCGTCGATGTTCATGAACAGGATGCCGAGAATGGCGATGCCACGCATGATGTCGAGGCTGGCAATACGCGGCGCGCCATCGGGCTCGCGCGCGTCGGCGATGGCATGTTCGGTCATGTCGGTTGCTCCCCCCAGAGTCGCGGCGATCATAGCGCGCGCGTTGGACCCGACAACCGTCCGAGAAATCCGCGCAGCCTTCGGGATCCGCACAGGACCTTGATGCCCCCGGCTCGCTTGCCGGTTTCCCTGGGAACGTTGGTTTTCCGGAAAAAGCTGGATGGCGCTTGGTGAAGAGAATCGCCCCGCCCGGCGCCGGCCGCGCTACCCAGGCGATACGTCATGGCGACCACGCCCGATCGGGGGGAAAAGGACGCGCCTGTCAAAATCACCCCCCTGCCTGGGACCCCCGCGATCGCCCGCAAGCGACGTCACCTCATATTGTCGCGGCGCTCACAGCGTCTTGAGATATTCGACAAGCGCGCGTCGGTCGTCCGGCGACAGTTCGGCGCCGATCGTCCCCGGCAGCGCGGGTAGCGAACTGTCGAACAGGTGGCCGCCATTGCGATTCCCCCGGATCGCGGTGTTCATCGGCGAGGCACCCGCATTGATATAGCCGACCTTGACCGGATCGAAGGTCGTGGTGCCGAGGCTGAAGGTGGATGGCCGTTCGCGATAGGGAGAAAGCAGGTCCCACAAGGTGGGCACCGCGCCATTGTGCAGATAAGGCGCAGTCGCCCAGATGCCATCGAGCGGGCGCGCCTTGTAGGCGAGCAGCGCGCGGATGCCATTGGGGCGATAGCCGTTCATGCGCTCACGATCCGCCGGCGACGTCGGCGGTGTCTGCGCATCATACCAGCGATTGACGACATGCTCGACCGCAGCGCCCAGCGCCGGCCCAAAGGAATATTTGCGTTTGATGCCCGCCGGCCCGGGCGGATCGATCAAGCCCAGTTCGGCGGGAACCAGGACGGTACGGCTGGCCATGTCCTCGGCCTGGGCGGGATCGGTGCCGATGGTCGCGATCGGCACCATCAACAGGTCGAGATAGCGTTCCCCGGCGGCATTGGCCGGGGTCCAGCGCGCACTGGTCCAGAAATCGGGCGTATTGGGCGCCGCGAGATGGCACGCCTGACACTGCGCCCGGTACAGCTCGGCACCGCGGGCAGCGAGCACAGAGTCGATCCGGCCGAGGATCGCCTCGGGCCAGGCCGGGGCCCGCAACCCGGAGAAGCGCTGCGCCGGCAGCGGCGGCGTGGCACCGGCGACCGAACGCTCGATCGGGTCGTACAGGCTGTTGACCGGGATGGTCGAGGTGAAGCGCGGGGTCGGATGCGTCTTGAAGTTGATGATGGCGTTGACGCCCATCGCCTCGCCGGCGTTGCGGATCATCGGCTGTTCGATCGAGCCATTATACTGGACCCAGGTGAACCATGACGTGTCCCAGATGTGCGGGTAGGCAACGGGCGCCGTGATCGCCACGCGGTTCTGCGGGATACCCATGTCACCGCCGAACACCGTATTGCCAATGCGGTTGAGCGCATCGAGCCGGCCATAGCCTTCGGTGACGTTGCCCTTGGTCGGACTCTGCAACGTATCGCCAAAGCCCTTGGCGAGAATGGCGACCACATGCGTATATAACAGCGCGCGGCTAATCCCGTTATTGCCCGGTCCCGTCCCCAGGACGCGGTCGGCAAAGCGCCGAAAACGCAGCTTGCCCTGGGTCGTCGGAAGCACGGTCTCGCCCAGCGCGAGCGCCAGCTTGGTGCCGAACCCCTGCAGGTCGGTCATTGCCGGTCCGCCATCGACCAGCATGGTCGTGCCCTGATAGTCGATCCGCGCGGTATGGCACGCCGCGCAGGTGAAACCGAGCGCGTCGAGATTGTTGCCCGTGGCGGGATCCTTGCCCGTCGTGCGCGCGAAGCCGACCGGCAAGCCATCCTTGTTCCAGGAACCGGCGGGGCTCGGAATGAAGCCAAAGCGCTGGAGATAGGCCGGGTCGCTGAACATCACGAACGGGGGAGCGGCGTCCGCCTTGGGTACCTCGAGCGCAAGAAACCAACTGGTCTCGATCGGCAGCGTCTGCGTACCCTGCGATTGGTGATGGAAACGCTGCCGTTCCTCATCGCTCCAGCCCTGCTCGAGCCACACGATTTGCGGCGTGCCCGTCGGGATCGCCGCCGGCGGTGCTGCTACCGTGTTCTGGCCGTTCACGCCTGCAGCGAACGACACGCTGGCGATGACGAACGAAGCGATCAACGCCGCCGGTGCCAGCCGCGACCGGCCAACTGCCCGCGCATTCCTGATCATATCAAGGCGCATGAACCTATCCCCCCGGATGATACTGATAGTCAGATGGCGACAGCATAGGCCAAACGATGGAAGCTTCCAGAACAACAAAGTCCGAAACGGACCGATCGAAAACGACGGTCACGAATAACGCGCATCATTTCGAGGGTTTTGGGGGATTCGCGGACATCACGCCAAGTCCTTCAGGCAAATCTCCGCCCATATGACTGCCCTGCCCCCTCCAAGAGGGTCCACGCAGCCTGCCCCCGCACCGGAATACCGGTACAGTGCACGTTCGCGTTTCTCGACTGCGCTCGAAACGAACGGGTCAGGCTAAAGGCATCCGCTCTGGCTCCGCCCGCGATTGGTGGGCGCCTCCCATCTACTCTCACCCCTCCCCACCCCGCACCACCATCTCCCGCGTCCGCTCGTCATAGATCAGGTCGTGCTCCCGCGCGGGCGCCACCTTGGGCTTCCCATATTCGCCCCGCTCGAACACATTATACAGCGCCTGCTGCGCCACCTTCTGCTGCCGCTCGGCCTCCTGCACGATCTGCGTGAAGCGCCACTGCGCGATGCGGTTGCCCTTCATCGCATTCGTCATCATCGCGCGCAGCACCGCCTGCCCCGCCGGCATTTCGAACTCGACCTCGCCCTCGGTAAAGGTCACCGTGCGATATGCCTCGGCCAGGATCATCGCGCGCATCGGCTCGTCCGCACCGGGCAGGCGGTCGCCCGGCCCGCCGCGCGCCGCGCGCAGGCGCGGCGTCGGGCCCTTGGGGTTGCCCGACTGGCCCGCCTGCCAGCGCGTGTGCAGCGGCGGGTTGCAATAGCCGACCCGCGCCGGCACCCCAGCCGCGTCCGCTGTCGCTTCCCGGTCCGATTCAATTGCTGGATCGCTCACGTCAAATCTCCCGTGATGATTCGTAACGACGCCTTGATGATCGATCCCGCCGCGCGGTTGAATCACGCCGTGGCGAAATTCCCTGCCGGCCCGGTCAAAAAAACGATGAATTTCCCTGCCGCAGGGAATTGCACCCGCGCCTATCGCATCCCCGGCGTCGCGGAATTTCCCCGGCGGCTGCCGGCGGCACACGCGCGATTGTCCCAGATCAGCCGCAACACCGGCTGGCAACGCCCGCGAAACTTGCTAGAGCGTCAGCCCCGATGAGCAGCCCCGAATCCTCCGTGAACTTCCGCATCCGCCGCGAGGTCGGTGGCATTGCCGGTTTCGCGCAGCAGGCATGGGCGCGCTGGTGGGTCAAGACGCTCGCCGTGCTCGGCGTGTTGCTGGCGATCGCCTGGGCGATCTTCTGGTACATCTTCGCCAGCGATCTGCCCTCGGTCGACAAGCTGCGCACCTATGAGCCGCCGCTGCCGACCAATGTCCGCGGCGTCGATGGCCTGCCGATCCACAGCTATGCCCGCGAACGTCGCGTCGAGCTGTCGTTCGAGGAATATCCGCCGCTGCTGATCCGCGCCTTCCTCGCTGCCGAGGACAAATCCTTCTTCGAGCATCACGGCGTCGACTATCCCGGCATGGCCGGCGCGGTGATCGACTATGTCTCCAAGATGGGCTCGGGCCGCCGCGCCAGGGGCGGATCGACCATCACCCAGCAGGTCGCCAAGAACCTGCTGATCGGCAACAGCTATTCGGCGACGCGCAAGATCAAGGAAGCGCTGCTCGCCTATCGCATCGAGGATACGCTGACCAAGCAGCAGATCCTCGAGCTGTACCTCAACCAGATCGCGCTGGGCCGCAATGCGTTCGGCGTCGCGGCGGCAAGCTACGCCTATTTCGACAAGGACATCAACCAGCTCGATCTGGCGCAACTCGCCTATCTCGCGATCCTGCCCAAGGGGCCGTCCAACTACGATCCGGTGCGCCACCCGGATCGCGCGCTGGCACGCCGCAAATATGTGCTCGACGAGATGCTCAAGAACAGCTTCATCGACCAGGCGCAGCATGACAGCGCGATGGCCGAGCCGCTGGGCACCGTGCCGCGCCAGACGCCGCACAGCGAGATCGCCGGTGGTGGCTATTTCGTCGAGGAAGTGCGCCGCCAGCTGATCGACAAGTTCGGCGAGGACGATCGCGCCGGGCCGTACAGCGTCTATTCCGGCGGGCTGTGGGTGCGCACTTCGCTCGACCCGAAGCTGCAGGAATATGCCCAGACCGCGCTGCGCGACGGCCTGATCCGCTACGATCGCGGGCGCGGCTGGAACGGCCCGCTGCGCCATGTCGAGATCGCCGGCGCCAACTGGCTGCCGCCGCTGCTCAACACCAACATCTCGCTCGACTATCAGGACTGGCGCGCCGCGCTGGTCGTCGCGATCGACGGCGGCAACGCCACACTCGGCTTCACCAACGGGCAGACCGGCACGCTGCCGCGCTACGCCGCGCAGATGCCGGTGCGCGGCGTCGGCGGCACCGCCTTCGATGCGCTCAAGGTCGGCGACGTCATCGCCGTCGCGCCCGAGGGCGGCAATTTCGCGCTCCGCGCCATCCCCAAGATTTCCGGCGCCTTCGTCGTGGAGGAGCCGCAGACCGGCCGCGTGCTCGCCATGCAAGGCGGCTTCGACGCCACCATCCAGTCGTTCAACCGCGCGACCCAGGCGCAGCGCCAACCGGGCTCGACGATCAAGCCGATCGTCTATGCCGCCGCGCTGGCGCAGGGGCTGACCCCGGCAACGATCATCATGGACGCGCCCTTCTGCTTCTATCAGGGCGCCAAGCTCGGCCAGAAATGCTTCCGCAACTTTGGCGGCGGCCAGGGCTCCGGCCCGCACACCATGCGCTGGGGCGTCGAGCAATCGCGCAACCTGATGACGGTGCGCGCCGCGACCACCGTCGGCATGGACCATGTCGTCAGCCTGATGGACCGCATCGGCGTCGGCAAATATCCGCCCTATCCAGCCTTCGCGCTCGGCGCCGGCGAGACCACCGTGTCGCGCATGGTCAACGCCTATACGATCCTCGCCAACCAGGGCCGCGCGCACGCCCCGACGCTGATCGATTTCGTCCAGAACCGCCACGGCAAGGTGATCTGGCCGGAGAACTGGCGCCCGTGCGATCGTTGCAACATGGCGAAGTGGGACGGCAAGCCGATGCCGCGCCCGGTGACGCGCGGCAAGCAGGTGGTCGATGCGATGAGCGCCTATCAGATGGTGCACATCGCCGAGGGTGTGATCCAGCGCGGCACCGCCACCGTGCTGCGCGATCTCAACCGCCCGATGTTCGGCAAGACCGGCACCAACAGCGGCCCAACCGATGTGTGGTTCATCGGCGGCACGCCGCAGCTGATCGGCGGCATCTATATGGGCTATGACACCCCGACCAGCCTGGGTGGCTATGCCCAGGGCGGTACGCTCGCCGC
Organism: Sphingomonas sp. AR_OL41; assembly: GCF_029911635.1. Lineage (GTDB taxonomy): Bacteria > Pseudomonadota > Alphaproteobacteria > Sphingomonadales > Sphingomonadaceae > Sphingomonas. The sequence continues at coordinate 37,033 of NZ_JARYTI010000012.1, read as the reverse complement.
GCCGATCTTCAAGGAGTTCGCGCTCAAGGCCTATGAGGGGATGGAGAAGATCCCGTTCCGCGCGCCCGAGGGCATGCGCATGGTGCGGATCGACCGCGCCTCGGGCAAGCCGGTGTTCGGCGCCTGGCCGTCGGACGATCCGCTGTCATCGGTGATCTGGGAAGCCTTCAAGCCCGAGAGCGAACCTCGCCGCGCGGCGCAGCGCACCGATCTGCCGGCCACCGCCGCGCCCAAGGCGGCACCGACCGCGAAGAAGGACGGGCCGCGCGACAGCGATTTCCTGCAACGCCAGGGCGGCATTTACTGACCGGCACCCCATATACCCTGCCACCCCCGCCGTTGCGACCTGACCGGGCCTTGCCTAGAAGTGGTTGCGACACCGGCGCATCCGATCTCGCATGCGCCAGAGATAGTTAGAGTTGGAGTTTCCCCATGCGCGCCGAAGCGCAGGCACATGTCGACACGATCAATGCCGCGCTCGCGCTGCTGCGCCGCTTCCTCGATTGGGACCGCGCGCTGCGCCGGCTCGACGAACTCAACGCGCGCGTCGAGGACCAGGCGCTGTGGAACGATCCCAAGGCCGCACAGGAGGTGATGCGCGAGCGTCGCCGGCTCGACGAGGCAATCACCGCGACGCGCGCGATCGAGAGCGAGCTGTCAGACACGGTTGAGTTGATCGAGATGGCCGAGGCCGAGGGCGACACCGAGATGGAGACCGAGGCGGTCGCCAGCCTCGGCGAACTCGCCACGCGCGCCGAGGCCGACAAGATCAAGGCGCTGCTCGCCGGCGAGGCCGATGCGAACGACAGCTATATCGAGATCAACGCCGGCGCCGGTGGCACCGAGAGCCAGGACTGGGCCGAGATGCTCCAGCGCATGTATACGCGCTGGGCCGAGCGCCACGGCATGAAGGTCGAGCTGGTCGACTATCATGCCGGCGAGCAAGCCGGCATCAAGTCGGCGACCTTGCTGATCAAGGGCGAGAATGCCTTCGGCTATGCCAAGACCGAGAGCGGCGTCCACCGCCTCGTCCGCATCAGCCCCTATGACAGCGCAGCGCGCCGCCACACCAGCTTCTCCTCGGTGTGGGTCTATCCGGTGATCGACGACAATATCGAGGTCGAGGTCAACGACGCCGACCTGCGCATCGACACCTATCGCGCCTCGGGCGCGGGCGGGCAGCACATCAACACCACCGACTCCGCGGTGCGCATCACGCATCTGCCGACCGGCATCGTCGTGCAGTGCCAGAACCAGCGCAGCCAGCACAAGAACAAGGCCGAGGCGTTCAACCAGCTACGCGCCCGCCTGTACGAGCGCGAACTGGCCGAGCGCGAGGCGGTGGCCAATGCCGAGAACGCGACCAAGACCGATATCGGCTGGGGCCATCAGATCCGCTCCTATGTGCTCCAGCCCTATCAGCTGGTGAAGGACCTGCGCACCGGCGCGACCTCGACCAGCCCGTCCGACGTGCTCGACGGCGATCTCGACAAGTTCATGGCCGCCGCCTTGTCGCAGCGCGTCACCGGCGAGACCGTCGAGGTGGAGGACGTCGATTGATCGCGGGCTTTTCCTACCTGCGCTCGACGACGACGGTGCTTGGGCTGGGGTTAGCCCTTCTCCTCGCCGCATGCGACGGCTCGACCCCGCTGTTCAAGAGCGGCACCAGCGAGCCCGGCCCCTTCCCTGCCGCCGATCGCCCGGTGGCGAAGATCGTCTCGCCGCGCTGGTCGAACGAGGAAGCGCGCGACCGGCTCAACGAGGCCGGCACGGTGATGGACCGCTCGGGAATCAAGCCCGGCATGACCGTCGCTGATATCGGCGCCGGTGAGGGTTATTACACGATCCGCCTCGCCGCGCGCGTCGGCAAGAACGGGCGCGTGCTCGCCGAGGACATCGTCCCCGAGGTGCGTGACGCGCTGGCCCAGCGCGCAGCGCGCGAGCGGCTCGACAATGTCAGCGTGCGGCTCGGCGAACCAGACGACCCCAAGCTCCCCGACAACAGTTTCGACCGCGTGCTGATGGTCCACATGTACCATGAGATCCAGCAGCCCTATGCATTCCTGTGGCGCATGCGCCCGTCGCTGCGGACTGGCGGGTTGATCGTCGTGGTCGATGCCAACCGCCCGACGCAATATCACGGGACGCCCCCCGCTTTGCTGAAATGCGAGTTCGCCGCGGTCGGCTATACCCAGGTGGCGATGCAGGACATGCCGTCGGCCGGCGGTTATCTCGCGATGTTCCGCGCCACGGGTCCGCGCCCCGAGCCGGCGGCGATCAAGCCGTGCAAGCTGGGGGCGAACTGAGATGCGCCAATATCTCGACCTGATGCAGCGCGTGCTCGACACCGGCGTAGCGCAGATGGACCGCACCGGCACGGGCACGCTGTCGGTGTTCGGCCACCAGATGCGCTTCGACCTTGCCGATGGCTTTCCGGTGTTGACCACCAAGAAGCTCCACCTGCGCTCGATCATCGTCGAGCTGCTGTGGTTCCTGCGCGGCGACACCAACGTACAGTGGCTGCGCGACCGCAAGGTCAGCATCTGGGACGAATGGGCCGACGCGACGGGCGATCTCGGCCCGGTCTATGGCAAGCAGTGGCGCGACTGGGAAACGACCGACGGCCGCCATATCGATCAGATCGCTGAGCTGATCGAACAGATCAGGACCAGCCCCGCGTCGCGCCGACAGATCGTTTCGGCGTGGAACCCCGGCGATCTCCACGCCATGGCGCTGGCGCCGTGCCACTGCCTGTTCCAGACGCATGTCGCCAATGGCCGGCTGAGCCTGCAGCTCTACCAGCGCTCGGCCGACATCTTCCTCGGCGTGCCGTTCAACATCGCCAGCTACGCGCTGCTCACCCATATCCTCGCCCAGCAATGCGGGCTGGAGCCGGGCGAGTTCATCTGGACCGGCGGCGACTGCCATCTCTATTCGAACCATCTCGACCAGGCGCGCGAGCAGCTGACGCGCGTGCCGGGGCCGCTGCCCACGCTCACCATCCTGCGCCACCCGCCGGCGATCGACGCCTATGAATATGAGGATTTCGCGCTGAACGGCTATGTCGCCCAACCCCACATCAAGGCGGCGGTGGCAGTGTGATCACGCTGGTGTTCGCGCATGCCGAGAATGGCGTGATCGGCCGCGGCGGCACGCTGCCCTGGCGCCTGCCCGCCGACCTCAGGCACTTCAAGGCGCTGACCATGGGAAAGCCGATGATCATGGGGCGCAAGACCTTCGAGAGCTTCCCCGCCCCGCTACCTGGCCGCCGCCACATCGTCCTGACCCGCGACGCAGGCTGGTCGGCGCCGGGCGCGGAAACCGCATCGACCCTGGCGGACGCGCTGGCGCTGGCCGGGCCGGGTGAGGTGATGGTGATCGGCGGCGCCGAGGTCTTCGCGCTGTTCGAGGATATCGCCGACCGCGCCGAAGTCACGACGATCCTGGAGCGCTATGACGGCGACACGACCTTCCAGTTGGATCAGGACGATTGGGAGGAAGTCGGCCGCGAGGATCATCCGGCGGTCGGCGACCTTCCGGCTTACGCCTTCATCACCCTGGCCCGTCGCGCCGACTAGGCGAAAGTCACCGGCAACTTCAGGAACACCTTGCCCGACGGTGAGGCCGGTGGCAGCGCGCCGCCGCGGATGTTGACCTGCAGCGCGGGGAGGATGAGCGTCGGCGGCGCCAGCGTGCGGTCGCGCGCCTCACGCATCGCGACGAAGCCGTCCTCCGACGCTTGACCACCGACATGGACGTTGTCGGCAGCCTCGGCGGCCACCGTCGTCTCCCAGCGATAGTCGGAGCGACCGGCGGGAAGATAGTCGTGCCCGACGAAGACGCGCGTCGCCGGCGGCAGTGCGAGGATTTTCTGGATCGAGCGGTAGAGCGTGCGCGCATCGCCGCCCGGGAAGTCACTGCGCGCGGTGCCATAGTCGGGCATGAACAGCGTGTCCCCAACAAAGGCCGCGTCGCCGATGAGATAGCTGTTGCAAGCCGGGGTGTGGCCGGGCGTGTGCAGCACGCCGATCGTCAGTTCGCCGAGCGGCAGGCTGTCGCCCTCGCCGAGCAGGATGTCGAACTGGCGGCCGTCGGTCGGCACGTCATCGGCATCGAACATCGGGGCGAAGACGCGCTGCACGTCGGCGATGTGCTTGCCGATGACGAGCCTTGTCCCGGTGCGGCGGCGGATATGGTCGCCGGCCGACAGGTGATCGGCATGGGCGTGGGTTTCAAGCACATAGGCCAGCGACAGCCCTTGATCCGCGACCGCCTGTAGCACGGCATCGGCCGAGGTCGTGGAGAGCTTGCCGCCCTTGGGCTCGAAGTCGAGCACCGGATCGATGATCGCGGCTACGCCCGTCGCGGGGTCACTGACCAGGTGCGTCGCGGTGAAGGTCGCGGGATCGAAGAATGTCTGGACGTTGGGGTTCATGGCCGTGGCTCCTCTTCGGCCAATATATAAGGTCTTGCTAATTTAGATACAATGCATATATTTGGGCCATGATCGACCCCGCAAACTTCGATGCCGACCGCTTCAAGGAGAATGCCGCCGCCGCCGCGCGCCTGCTGCGCGCGCTGGCGAGCGAGCGGCGGCTTATGATCCTGTGCCAGCTGACCGGCGGCGAACGCGCGGTGGGCGAATTACAGCCGCTGATCGGCGTGTCGCAGTCCGCTTTGTCGCAACATCTCGCCGTGCTGCGCAGCGACGGGCTCGTCGCCACGCGCCGCGACGGTCTGTCGATCTATTATCGCATCGCCGACCCTGCCGCGGCGCAGGTGATGGCGACGCTGGCTGCGATCTTCTGCCCCGACGATGTGGAGACTCCCCATGCCCAAGTCACTGATCCCGCTGGCGCCTGAGGCGGTCGAGGCGCGGGTCCGCGAGGATCACGCGCTGCTGATCGACATTCGCGAGGATGACGAATTCGCGCGCCGCCACATCCCCGGCGCGCTCTCTCGCCCGCTGTCGCGCTTCGAAGGCGTGGCGCTGCCCGAGACGGCCGGGACGGAGGTGATCTACACCTGCCGCTCGGGCATGCGCACCACCGCCAATGCTGCGCGGCTCGCGGCGCCGCTGGGCGGCGCGGCCTATGTCGTGACGGGCGGGCTCGACGCATGGGAACGCGCCGGCCTGCCGGTCGAGGCCAATCGTAAGGCGCCGCTCGAGATGATGCGCCAGGTGCAGATCGTCGCGGGGTCGCTGGTGCTGGCCGGCGTGCTGCTCGGCTGGCTGGTCTCCCCGGCCTTTTTCGGCCTGTCGGCGTTCGTCGGCGCCGGGCTGGCCTTTGCCGGGGTCAGCGGATTCTGCGGGATGGCGCGGCTGCTCGCGCTGCTGCCGTGGAACCGCCCGGTCGCGGCCTGAGCGATGGACGTCGGCAGCATTTCCTATCCCGCCGCGATGGCGGGCGGCGCGGTCATCGGGCTGCTGCTGTCGGTGTTCGGCGGCGGCGGATCGGTGCTGGCGACGCCGCTGCTGCTCTATGTCGTCGGGGTGCGCGATCCGCACGTCGCGATCGGCACCTCGGCCGCGGCGGTGGCGGTCAATGCCGCAGTCGGCTTGCTCGTCCAGGCGCGCGCCGGGCGGGTGAAGTGGCCGTGCGCGCTGGTGTTCGGCGGCGCGGGGCTGAGCGGGTCGCTGATCGGCGCGCATATCGCCAAGCAGATCGACGGCAGTCAGCTGATCATCTGGTTCGCGCTGGCGATGGCGCTGGTCGGCGGATCGATGCTGCTGCCGCGCAAGGCCGATGGCGACCCAGCCGTTCGCCTGACCGGCGCGCTGACGCTGAAGCTGGCGCCGGCCGGTGCGGTCACCGGGCTGGCGGCCGGTTTTTTCGGCATCGGCGGCGGCTTCCTGATCGTGCCGGGGCTGATGGCATCGACTGGCATGACACTGGCCAATGCCGCCGCCTCGTCGCTCGTCTCGGTGGTGCTGTTCGGCGCGGCGACGAGCGCGAGCTATGCCGTGTCGGGGCTGGTCGACTGGCCGGTGTTCGCGGCGCTGGTCGGCGGCGGGGCGATCGGCTCGCTCGCCGCTATTCCGATCGGCCGCCTGCTGGCGGACCGGGCAGGCATGGCGCGCACCATCTTTGCGCTGATGGTGCTGGCAACGGCGGGCTATGTCGCGTGGCGGGCGCTGTCCTGAGCGACAACTTCGGCTGCGGCGTCGTGTGCCGGAATCGAAACCACGTCCGACCGATCCAGCAACATCACCGCGGCGGCGGTGTTCGAGATCGGGATGTGGTAGGTGCGACTGGCCTCGCGCGCGCCGTCGCCGAGTGCGCCGCGCGCCGCGATCCAGTTGAGTATCTCGACGCCCTGGCTGCCGGCGAGCTCGACGATGTCGAGGCTGCTATGCGCGACCAGCGCGGCGGGATCGTCGGTCAGCTTGTCCATGCAGAAGCGGTCATAGGCGACGTTGATATGGCCGGCGCGTTCGCCTTCAAGCTGGTGCGACAGCCCGCCGGTGCCCATCACGACGATGCGGTCGTCGCCTTCCCATGACGCGAGCGCGCGGTTGACCGCGCGGCCGAGCGCGAGCACGCGCTTCGGGCTGGGCAGCGGGTGCTGCACCGTGTTGATGGCGATCGGCACGATGCGCACCGGCCATGGTGCGCCGCCCGGCCAGGCCAGCGCGCAGGGGATGGTGACCGCGTGATCGACCAGCATCTTCTGGCAGGTCGTCACGTCGAACTCGGCATCGACCAGCGTCTCGATGATGTGCCAGCTGAGCGCCGGCGCGCCCGCGAACGGCGCGGTCGGGGTCAGCCCCCAGCCCTCATCGGCGTTGTTATACTCGGCGGCAGCGCCGACCGCGAAGGTCGGCATCTTGTCGAGGAAGAAATTGAGCCCGTGATCGTTGTAGAACACCACCGCCGTGGTCGGCCTGATCGCCGCGAGCCACGATTGCACCGGCGCGAAGCCATCGAAGAACGGCTTCCAATACGGGTCCTGCTGGAGCCCGCGCGCGATCGCCACGCCGATGCCGGGAACGTGCGAGGAAAAGATGCCACCGAGAATCGTCGCCATGGTCAAACCTCCTCCGCATAAGCGAGCAGTTTTTCCTTGAACTGCTCGACGGTCACGCCGGTCTGCGCCGCGCCGATATCCTGCACGCCGAGGCCGAGAATGCCGGCCAGCTTGGCGAGGTAATAGATGTTGCCGCCGGCCGCGATCAGCGCGGGCACGTCGCGTTGCTGCACCGCCGCCAGTTGCGGCGCGGTCAGTCCGAACTTGCGGCAATATCCCGCCTCGTCCGCCACGAACGCGGCGCGATTGGCGGCATCGTTGAACGAGAAGCACATCTCGTTGAGCGCGTAACCGCGCATCGCCGCCGCAGCGTCGAATACCGGGGTTCCGTCGATCCTGCGCGCGACTGCCACCTATACTCTCCCAGAGCCGTTATGCGCTATGGGATATAGCTTTCCGGCGCCGCCGCTTTGATCGTCGTCAAAGCGGCGGGCGCGAAAATGCGGGGCCTAAAACCCGTTCGGTGCCGGCGACACCACCACCGTCGTGCCGCCGCGCACCTCCTGCACCTCGAGCGCGCGTTCGGCGGTGCCGTCATGGGAGAAGCGAATCGCGCCGTCGAGACCGGAAAAGCCGCCGCGATCGCGCAGCCGCTCTTCGGGGAAGGGCCGGCCGATCGGCCAGTCGCGGGCGATGCGGATCGTCAGCAGCACCGCGTCATAGCCCATGCTCGACAACCGGTAAGGCCCGGTGCCGAAACGCGCGCGATATTTGACGGCATAGCGACGGTAAAGCTCGTCGGGCACGCTGGCGAACCACGCGCCGTTGAGCGGCGCCTTGGCGGCGATCGCCGAGTCGAGGTTCCACTGATCGGTGCCGAGGATATGCGCCCCGCCCCCGCCGGCACGCCGCACCACCGCGACAACGCCCGAAGCGGCCGCGCTGTTGTCGGCGACGAGCAGCGCCTGGTACGGGCCGGCCTGGCCGAGCTTGCCGATCGCGCTGGACAGCGTGCCCGAGGCATAGACCTGAAGCGAGACGACCTTGCCGCCATCGGCCTCGACCGCACGGAGGAACGCCGTCGAGGCGCGCTCGCCATACAGGCCGTTGGGAACGAGCCCGGCAAAGGTCGTCACGCCCTGGCTCGCGGCATAATCGACCACGCGGCCGATCGACTGGGTCGGCAGATTGCCCATCAGATAGGCGCCGTTCCCGGCGACGCCGGCATCGTTGGAAAAGCTGATCACGGGCACCCCGGCACCGCGCGCGATCGGCATCACCGCGCGCACATCTGCGGCGAGCAGCGGACCGAGGATCAGTTTGTTGCCGTCGGCGATAGCCTTTTGCGCTGCCGCCGCGGCGCCGAGATTGGTGTCGTAGGTGGTGACGCGCAGCTGCTCGTTGCGCGTGTCAAGCAGCGCGAGCTGGGTGGCGTTGGCGAGGCTCTGCCCGACGCCGCCATTGGGGCCGCTGAGCGGCACCAGTAGCGCGACACGGTGGCGCTCGGTGTCAGTCGGAATGCCCTGCTCGACCACCGGCTGCTGCACGGGCACGGGGCGCGCGACCGGCGGGCGCTTGACCGGCGCGGGCCGACCGCGCGGCACGACCGACTGGCAGCCGCCGAGAATCAGCGCGACCGCGATGATGCCGGCGCGGAATAATCTGGTGCCCCGTTGCGGGATCGCCGATGCGTCTGCCATGAACCCTGCTCCCATGAACGCTTCACTCGCGCCCGGCCTCTATATCGTCGCCACCCCGATCGGCAATCTCGGTGATCTCTCGCCGCGCGCCGCCGAGGTGCTGGCGAACGCGGCCGTCATCGCGGTCGAGGACTCGCGCGTTACCGCCAAGCTGTTGCGCCATATCGGCATCAAGCGGCCGATGACACCCTATCATGATCATAATGCCGAAGGCGTCCGCCCCGGGCTGATCGCGCGGATGGGGCATGAGGCGGTGGCGCTGGTGTCGGATGCGGGCACGCCGCTGATCTCCGACCCGGGCTACAAGCTGGTGCGCGAGGCGCGCGCGGCAGGGCACAATATCGTGACGATTCCCGGGCCATGCGCCGCGGTGGCGGCGCTGACGCTGGCCGGGCTGCCGACCGACCGCTTCCTGTTCGTCGGCTTCCTGCCCTCCAAGGCCAAGGCGCGCGACGACGAGATCGCCGAGATCGGCGCGATTCGCGCGACGTTGGTGCTGTACGAATCGGGGCCGCGACTCGCCGCCTCGCTGACGGCGCTGGCCGCCGGGCTCGGCGACCGCGAGGCGGCGGTGACACGCGAGATCAGCAAGCGCTTCGAGGAATCCGTGACGGGCACGCTGTCGTCGCTCGCCGCGCGCTACGCCGATGCGCCGCCCAAGGGCGAGATCGTCATCGTCATCGCCCCACCCGGCGAGCCCGATGCGCCAAGCGCGGCCGATGCCGATGCCGCGCTGGCCGAGGCGCTGACGCGGCTGCCCGCGTCCAAGGCGGCGGGCGAGGTGGCGCGCAGGTTCGGACTGGATCGCAAGGCGCTGTACGCGCGGGCGATGGAGATGAAGGGGTGAGCGGCGGCGCCCCTTCAAAACTCCTCTCCCTAGAAGGGAGGGGTCGGGGGTGGGTAGCTCTCGTGGGAACGCCGTGCCCGCCCCATACCAACCCACCCCCAGCCCAGCGCCGGGTGAACAGCGCCCCGCGCAGTTCAGGTCATGCCGGGGGTATGACCGACCCGGCGCTCTTCCAGGGAGGGGAGCTATGAGAGACCGCCGCCTCGCCGAAGCCGCCGGAAGGCGCGGCGAGCGACTCGCCGGGTGGTGGCTGCGCTTGAAAGGCTGGCGGATTCTCGATCGCCGCGTGCGGACGCCGGCTGGCGAGGTCGATCTGGTGGCGCGCAAGGGTAATCTCGTCGCGTTCGTCGAGGTCAAGGCGCGCGCGACCGCCGCCGAGCTCGACTTCGCGATCGACGAGCGGCGGCTGGCACGAGTCGCGCGCGCGGCGGAAATCCTCATGCCGCGCTATGCTGGGCCGGGCGACGATATCCGCGTCGACGTCATCCTGATCACGCCGGGAACGCGGCCACGGCATATCGAGAATGCGTGGACCGGGTGACAGCAAAGAGATGACTGGGACGAGATGACAGCACCGCCCCGGCTCCCTACATGCGCGCCGACAGGGAGAATGATGTGAGCCTAACCGTCGCCGTCCAGATGGACCCGCTCGACCAGATCAACATTACCGGCGATTCGACCTTCGCGCTGATGCTGTCGGCGCAGGGGCGCGGCCATGCGCTGTTCCATTATGCCGCCGAGGACCTCAACTGGTCCGACGGGAAGCTGTGGGCGAAGGCACATCCGGTCACGGTGCAGCGCGTCGAGGGCGATCATTTCCGGTTCGGCGCTGCCGTGTCGCTCGATCTCGGTGACGATGCCGATGTCGTGCTGATGCGGCAGGATCCGCCGTTCGACCTCGGCTATATCACCGCGACGCACCTGCTCGAGCGGGTCTCCGAGCGGACGTTGGTGGTCAACGATCCGGTCAGCGTGCGCAACGCGCCGGAAAAGGTCTTCGTGCTCGATTATGCGCGTTTCATGCCGCCGACCCTGGTGACGCGCAGCCTCGACGAGGCGCGCGCCTTTCTCGCGGTGCATGGCGAGATCGTCGTCAAGCCGCTGCACGGCAATGGCGGCAAGGCGATCTTCAAGGTCGGCAGCGACGGCGCCAATTTGTCGGCGCTGATCGAGGTGTTCAACCTGACCTGGCGCGAACCGCACATGATCCAGGCGTTCCTTCCCGATGTGGCCAAGGGCGACAAGCGCATCGTGTTGGTCGATGGCGAAGTCGTCGGCGCGATCAACCGCCTGCCGGGCGCGGGCGAAATCCGCTCCAACCTCGCGGTCGGCGGCTCGGCGGAGAAGACCGGACTCACCGATCAGGAGCGCGAGATCTGCGCGGCGCTCGGGCCCGAACTCAAGCGGCGCGGCCTGCTGTTCGTCGGCATCGACGTGATCGGCGGCAAGTGGCTGACCGAGATCAACGTCACCTCGCCGACCGGGATCGTTGCGATCGAACGCTTCGACGGGACGGATGTCGCGGGGCTGATCTGGGATGCGATCGAACGCAAGGTGGACGAGCGCGGGCTGGCGGCGCTGGCTTAAGGATCTCACCGGGCAGCAGACCCGTCCGGCTATGCCCGCGGATGAGCGTTTCGGTACACGTCGAGCAGATGCGCCGCATCGACCTGGGTATAGATTTGCGTCGAGCTGAGGCTGGCATGGCCGAGCAGTTCCTGCAGCGCGCGCAGATCGGCGCCGCGGCCGAGCAGATGGGTCGCGAAGGAATGGCGCAGCGCGTGCGGTGTGGTGCGCTCGCCCAAGCCCAGGCGCCCGCGCGCGCCCTGCACGGCGCGGCGGATCAGCGCCGGTGACAGCGGGCCGCCCTTGGCGCCGCGGAACAGCGGCTCGTCGCGTTTCACCGGCCAGGGATTGAGCGCGACATAGGCCTCGATCGCCTCGCGCACCTGCGGCAGCAGCGGCACGATGCGGGTCTTGTCGCGCTTGCCGGTGACGCTGATCGTCGCGCCGAGCGGCATGATCTTCGCCGTCAGCCCGACCGCCTCGCCGATGCGCAGGCCCGCGCCGTAGAGCAGCATCAGCACTGCCCAGTCACGAGCGCCGATCCACGGTTCGCGCGCATCGTCGGCGACATCCTCGGCCAGCGCGACCGCCTCGTCGGGCGAGACCGGGCGCGGCACGCCCTTCTTGACACGCGGCCCCCTGAGCCGCGGCGCGCCGGCCTCCCCGGCAAAGAAGGTCAGGAAACCGCGCACCGCCGACAATTCGCGCGCCGCCGAGGCGTTGCCGAGGCCCTCGCCGCGGCGCAGCGCGAGATAGGCGCGCAGGTCGGCAGCGGTGACCCGGCCCAGTGCCGCCGCATCGACCGCCACGCCCCAATGCCCCGACAGAAAGCGCGTCAACCGCTCCGCCGTCGCCTGATAGGCGCGCACGGTATGCGGCGAACGCCGCCGGTCGCGCGCGAGATGCCGGGCCCATTCTGCAGCGAGCTGATCCATGCCGTCACATAACCCTCCAATTTGGCGGTTGATACAACCAGATTTTAAGCTCGATGGGTGCAGCAAGGCGCAATGAAACCGATGCGCCCCACTGACTTCGCGCCGATGACGGGCGAGACCGCGCGTCTGGCCGTGCTCGCGCAGCTCGGGCTCGACAATGCCACGCCCGAAGCGGAGCTCGACGCGATCGTCGCGCTCGCCGCGCGCGCGACCGGCTGCCCGAATGCCGCGCTGTTCATCGTCGGCGAAGACAGCGCCTGGGCCAAGGCCCGCTTTGGCATCGACGCGCTGGTCAGCCCGCGCCAGCACACCTTTTGCGACGTGGTAATCGCCGATGGTGCAATGCTGCTGGTGCACGATGCGCGCGCCGATCCGCGCTTTGCCGCCAATGTCAGCGTCATCGGCGCTGCTGCGACACGCGGCTATGGCGGCGTGCCGATCACCGTTGCCGACCAGCGCATCGGCGTGCTGTGCGTGCTCGATCCGACGCCGCATTTGCTCGACACCCAGCAACAGGGGGCGCTGCGTCAGCTCGGGCTGGTGGCCAACGCACTGATCGAAAAACGACTGTCTGTGCGCGTTGCCGAAGATGCCGCGCGCGAGAGCGACGCCGCGACGCGACGCTATCGCCGCCAGAGCCGCACCTTCCGCCAGGCCGAACGCCTCGCCCGCGTCGGGTCATGGCGCTATCGACTCGATGACGGACAGCTCGAATGGTCGGACGAGATCTATCGCATCCACGGCCTCCAGCCGGGTGAGTTGCCACCGATGGGCCGGGCGCTCGATTTCTATGCCCCGCATGAGCGCGCCAGGGCCAATGAGGTGATCCTGCGGACGATCGAGCATGGCGACCCGTTCGACGTCGAGGCCGATTTCATCACCGCCAAGGGCGAGCACCGCCGCATCCGCAGCGTCGGTGAGCTGGAAACCGAGCATGGCCGGCCGCTCGCGATCATCGGCGTGATGCAGGACGTCACCGAGCGCTACAAGCTCGAACAGAGCCTACGTGTCTCAGCCAATATCGACGAGGTCACCTCGATCGCCAATCGCGCCAGCTTCAACCGCGCGCTCGAAGTGGCGATGATGCGTGCCGGGGAGCGCCGCTCGCGCCTGATGCTCGCGGTGATCGATCTCGACGATTTCAAGGTGATCAACGACACGCACGGCCATCTCGTCGGCGACGACGTGCTGCGCGTGGTGGGTGCGCGGCTGCGCCAGCCCTGGCTGTGCGGCAGCTTCGCCGCGCGACTCGGAGGCGACGAATTCGCCTTGATCGTCGAGGATGAAGCGCTCGCCGCAAATCCCGCCGCCTTCGCCCGGCGCCTGTCGCGCGCGCTGGCCAGCCCGGCGATCACCATGGCGGGCGATATCCCGATTTCGGGCACGGTCGGCACCGCGCTGCTGAGCGACGATATCGAGGCGATGCGCGACCTGATGCACGCCGCCGACAGCGCGCTCTACGAAGGCAAGCGCCGTCGCCGCGCGGTTGCCGATCGCAAGGTTCTGCTGCGCGTCGCGAACGAATAGTTCACGCCGGGCCGATCGATCGCCATATGAGCGACAATGTCCCGCGCGCGCGTCCTCGTCATGAACTCGGCCCTCGGCCCGCTCGATTACCGCGTGCCGCATGGCATGCAGGTCGAGCCGGGCTCGATCGTCGTCGCCCCGCTCGGGCCGCGCCAGCTGCTCGGCGTGGTGTGGGAGGCCGAGCGCATGCCGTCGGACGCCGAGGTCGGCGACAATCGGCTGCGCAACCTGCTCGGCGTCGCGCCCGTCCCGCCGATTGCCGCGCCGCTGCGCCGGCTGATCGAATGGACCGCCGACTATTATCTCGCGCCGCCCGCCGCCGTCGCACGGATGGCGATGCCGTCGAGTTCGGCGCTGGCCGGCGCGCGCACCGTCACCGAATATCGCTCGACCGGGCTCGTGCCCGAGCGCCTGACGCCGCAACGCGCCCAGGCGCTGGAGCGGATCGCTGACCGGCAGGGCCTGATCCGCGAGCTGGCGCTGGCCGCCGGCGTGTCGGACGGCGTGATCCGTGGCCTCGTCAAGATCGGTGCGATCGAGGCGGTAGAGGTCGATATCGACAGCCCCTTCCCGCGGCCGGATCCCGATTTCCAGCAGCCCGCGCTGTCGCCCGACCAGCGCGCCGCCGCCGGGACGCTCGTCGACGATGTCGTCGCGCACCGTTTCCAGCCGACGCTGCTCGACGGTGTGACGGGCTCGGGCAAGACCGAGGTCTATTTCGAGGCGGTGGCGGCGGCGATCCGCGCCGGGCGGCAGACGCTTGTCATGCTGCCCGAGATCGCGCTGACCGAGCCCTTCCTCACGCGCTTCGCCGCGCGCTTCGGTTGCGCGCCGGTGGCGTGGCATTCGGGGCTGCGCCAGTCGCAGCGCCGCCGCGCGTGGCGCGCGATTGCCAGCGGCGAGGCGCTGGTCACGGTCGGCGCGCGCTCGTCGCTGTTCCTGCCTTATGCCAATCTCGGGCTGATCGTCATCGACGAGGCGCACGAGACGAGCTTCAAGCAGGAAGAGGGCGTGCATTATCACGCCCGCGACGTCGCGGTGATGCGCGGCAAGTTTGAGACCTGCCCGGTGATCCTCGCCTCGGCGACGCCCGCGATCGAGACGCGCCAGCAGGTCGAGATCGGGCGTTACGCCGAATTGAAGCTGCCGGGCCGCTGGGGCGCCGCCGAGCTGCCGTCGATCCAGGCGATCGACCTGTTGCAGGAGCCGCCGGAACGTGGCCGCTGGATCGCGCCGCGCCTGCTAAAGGCGATCGAGGAAACGCTCGAACGCGGCGAGCAGTCGCTGCTGTTCCTCAACCGCCGCGGCTATGCCCCGCTAACCTTGTGCCGCACCTGCGGACACCGCTTCCAATGCCCCAATTGCACCGCCTGGATGGTCGAGCATCGCCTCGTCCACCGCCTCGCCTGCCATCATTGCGGGCATGTCGAGCCGGTGCCGCGCGCCTGCCCGGAATGCGGCAACGAAGACACGCTGGTTGCGGTCGGCCCGGGCGTCGAGCGCATCGCGGACGAGGTACGCGCGCTGTTCCCGCTCGCCAAGGTCGCGGTGATCACCTCCGACACGATCTGGTCGCCGGCCAAGGCGGCCGAGTTCGTCGCACGGATGGAGGCGCACGACATCGACATCATCGTCGGCACGCAACTCGTCACCAAGGGCTATCACTTTGCCAACCTGACGCTGGTCGGGGTAATCGACGCCGATCTCGGGCTCGGGGGAGGCGATTTGCGCGCGTCGGAGCGCACATTCCAGCAGATCATGCAGGTCTCGGGCCGCGCCGGGCGCGGCGCCAAGCCCGGACACGTCTATATCCAGACGCACAGCCCCGACGCGCAGGTGATGCGCGCGCTCGTGTCGGGCGATGCCGAGGCCTTCTACGTCGCCGAAACCGAGTCGCGCCGCGAGGCCGGCGCGCCGCCCTTCGGTCGCTTCGCCGGAATCGTCGTGTCGAGCGAGGAGCAGGGTGCGGCGCATGACATTGCCAAGCTGATCGGCCGCACCGCACCCGAGATCGACGGCATGCAGGTCTATGGGCCGGCCCCCGCCCCGCTCGCGATGCTGCGCGGGCGGCACCGCTACCGCCTGCTGATCCATGCCCGCCGCGCGCTCGACGTGCAGGACGTGATCCGCGCCTGGCTCGGCGCGCTCGACTGGCCGGCCAAGGTGCGGGTTGTCGTCGATGTCGATCCTTACAGCTTTGTCTGAGGCACCGCGCGGGCAAGGCGCTTGAACGGGTCGTCAAATTGCCCGACAGCGCGAATATGGTGCACGACATGGTCCGACCGATGATGCGGTGGCTTCTCCTGCTGGCGGCGCTGACCGGCTTTGCCGGCGTCGCGCGCGCCGACGATATTTCCGCCGCCGGGCGCGGCGTCGTGCGCGTCGTCACGGTGGCGATGGTCGACGACAAGGTCGTCGGCTTCGGCCATGGTAGCGGCTTCGCCATTGCGCCCAACCGCATCGTGACCAACGCGCATGTCGTAGAGCTGGCCAAGCGCTATCCCGACAATGTCGTGATCGGCATCGTCCCGTCGGAAGGCGCCAAAAGCTATCAGGGCAAGGTCATCGCGATCGACATGGCGCGCGACCTCGCGATCATCGAGTTCACCGGCACGCACCTGCCGACGCTGGCGCTATATTCGGGGCCGGTCGAGGAGGGCAATCCGGTCACCGCGCTCGGTTATCCCGGCAATGTCGACGTCGCGACGGCGCAATCGGCGGCGGATTACATCCACCCGCTCAGCCCGATCCGCTCCGAGGGCGTCTTCTCGGGGCGCCGCGCGCTGTCGGGGACGCAGGTGCTGCTGCACACCGCCGGCATCGCGCGCGGCAATTCGGGCGGGCCGCTGCTCGATCCCTGCGGGCGCGTGATCGGGGTCAATTCGGCGATCACCCAGGCGGCGGAAGGCGACAGCAGCTTCGGCTTCGCCATCGCCGATTCGGAGCTCGCCAGCTTTCTTGCCCAGGCCAAGCAGAAATATGTCGCGCTCGGCACCGCCTGCACGAGCATGGCCGAACTGATGAAGCAGGACAGCGACGTCGAGGCGCGCGCCAAGGCCGATGCCGATCTCGCGCGGCGTGAGGCGCTGGCGAAGAACGCGCTCGCGCGCGAGGCCGCGCTGGCCACGGCGCGCGACGATGCCGAGCGCAGCCGTGAAAATGTCATCGCGATTGCCGCCGTCCTGCTGGTCGCGGGGGCGCTGGCGATCGGCGGAGCGGGCCTGCTTGAGGTCAAGGACCGGCGGCGCGAGGCGATCTGGGCGCTGGCCGGCGGCGGTCTGTTGCTGGTCGCGTCGGGCGTGGTGTTCTTCCTTCGCCCAAGCGGCGCGCTCGCTTTGGCCCCGGCCCCCGTCGCGACGGCGACCGCGCCGGTCTATTCAAACGCCGCGATCGGCAAGCTCGTCTGCACCTATGTGCCGGAGCGCAGCCGCGTCGTGTCGACCGCCGTCGCCGATCTCAATCTCGACTGGGGCGCGGCCGGCTGCGTCAATGGCCGCACCCAATATGCCGAGAATGGCAGCAAATGGGACCGCGTTCTGGTACCGTCGGACGAGCAGACCGTCTCGGTGCTGCAGTTCGACCCGGCGACGCGCAGCTATGTCTCGATGCGCTATTTTCTCGCCGCCGGGCAGATGGACGCGCTGCGCAAGATTCGCGCGCAGGTGACGCTCAAGGCCTGCTCGACCGACGAGGCTGCGCGCGCCAACCTTTCGCAGCAACAGGCCGCGATGCGCACGCAGCTACCGACCTACCCCAACGAGAAGATCGTCTATGCCTGCCGGCCGGATGGCCATTGAGTCGGGCGGGGAATCGCCTAGACTGAGCCCTGCAAGGCGCTGAACCGCCGGCATATTGGGGGTTGGTTATGCGCGCAATTCTGGCCGCGATCGCAGCGTTGCTCTGTGGCGTGGCGGCACCGGCCGCGGCCGACTGGCACGAGGCCCGGACCAAACACTTCCTGATCTATTCGCAGGATTCCGATGCCAGGCTGCGCAAGTTCGCCGAACGGCTCGAATCGGTTCATGCGCTGATGCTGATGGCGACCGGTGTCCGCGAGGAAGCGCACCCCTATCCGGTCCGCGTCTATGTCGTCGCCGGCGTCAAGACGGTGCAGAGCTACATGGAAAAGCCCGACAGCAATGTCGCGGGCTTCTATCGTTCATTGGCGGCGGGACCGATCGCGATCACGCCGCAGAACACCGGCGGGGACGACAGCAGCTTCTCGCCGCAGGTCGTGCTGTTCCACGAATATGCGCATCACTTCATGCTGCAATTTTTCCCCTCCGCCTACCCTGCCTGGTATGTCGAAGGTTGGGCCGAGCTGGTCTCGACGGCCTCGTTCGAAAAGCCCGGCCTGATCAGCTATGGCAAGGTCGCCGACCATCGTCGCTACGAGCTCGATCTATCCTCCTTCCACATCAAGGCGTCGCGGCTGGTGTCGGTGCAGCAGAAGGATCTCAGCGACGAAGAGCGAGCGCGATTCTACGGGTCGAGCTGGCTGCTGACGCATTATCTGACCTTCGATCCGGCGCGGCACGGTCAGCTCGCCGCCTATCTCACCGCCTTCAACGCCGGCGCATCGCCGAGCGAGGCGGCCAAGGTCTTCGGCGACCCGCGCGGGCTCGACCGCGATCTCGACAAATATCTCGAAGCGGCGAGCTTCACCTATCGACAGCCACCGATTCCGCCCGAAATTGCGCGCGGCGTGACGATCCGTCCTTTAGCACCCGACGAAGCGGCAATGCTTCCCTACGCGCTTGAATTTACCAAGACGATGAAGCCCGATGCCGCCAAGGCCTTTGCGGCGCGGGTCGAGGCGGCGGCGGCGGCATTCCCCGACGGCGCGGCCGCGCAGCAACTCGCGGCGCAAGTCGACCTCGATGCCGGACTGCTCGACCCGGCAGAGCGCGAAGCGGCACGCGCGGTGGCGCTCGCCCCACAGAATGCGCGGGCGCATTATTATCTCGGCGCGGTGCGGCTGGAGCGGGCGAAGAGCGCCGAGGGCGACAAGCGCACGGCGCTGATCGCCGCCGGCAAGAGCGAGGTACTCGCCGCCAACCAGCTCGACGCCAATGATCCGCTGCCGCTACTCGCCTTTTACGAAAGCTTCGGCATCGCGCAGCAGCCGCCGTCCGACGCCGGCCGCGCCGCGCTCGCGCGGGCGGTCGAGATCGTACCGCAGGATGGCGGCGCGCGCATGACCTATGTCTATGACCTGATCATGCACGGCCAGAAGCAGACTGCCGCACGCATGCTCAAGCCGCTTGCCTATGACCCGCATGGCGGCAGCGGATCGGCACGCGCGCTTAAGATGCTCGACATCCTGGAAGGACGCGCGACCGGCGATCCGCTCAATGTCCAGGTCACCGAAGAGAGCGACACGCCCAAACCGAAATCGGGCAGCTGAAGCGCCGTCAGACGATGCGGGGTCGTCGCCAGAACGGCGCGACAAAGCCACCGCGGCGATAGGCGACCATCACCAGGGCAATGCCGAATGCGGTCGCGACGATAATCGCGGGCAAGGACGCCTCGGCACCAAACGCGCCACCGGTCAGCAGGTCGGGGCCAGTGATGCGCGGCCGCAAGATACCGTCGGTCGCGTTGCCCGAGATCGCGATCCCGTAGATCCCGCCCTGCGCGAAATTCCACGCCGCATGCACGCCGATCGCCGCCCACAGCCGCCGCGTGATGAGGTAGATCGCGGCAAGCATGATCCCCGCCTCCAGCGCGATCGCTGCACCGGCGAGCAGTGTGGCGTTCTGATTGTTAAGGTGAAGCGCGCCGAACAGCGCCGCCGACAATGCCAGTGCGATCCACGTGCCGAGCCATTCCTCGACCAGCCGGAAGAACCAGCCGCGAAAGATGATCTCCTCGGTAAAGCCCGAGACGATGGCGATGGCTAGCGCCGGCAACAGGACCGCCGGTCCGCGCGTGCCGATCACGCTATAGCCGCCAAGGATCGCGATCACCGCGACGACAGCGGAGAACAGCAGCAGCCCCGTGAGAATTCCCCCGGCCAGCTCGATCGGCGCGCCGCGCAGCGCGAATTCGCGCACCGGCCGGCGTTCGATCAGGCGGCAGAACAACGCATAGGCGCCGACGAAGATCGCCGCGACGCAACTCGCGACGATCACCGCGCGGGCATTCCCCAGATGCGGCCCGATCAGCTTGCCCACGCCGCGCGAGATCAACAAGGCACCGACGATGAAGGCGAAGGCAACCAGCAGGCGAAACATCGGATGGCCGGCGATCTTGGCCAATGTGCCCGCTGCGGCTTGGTTCGTCGTCATGCTGCCCGCTCCACTGTGTCGTAGCAGCATAACTCACCCGCCGGGGATCGCAACGTCTTTGCCGCTGCTCAGCCGCGGTCGATGCGCGCCGCGAAGCACCCGGGCTTGGCGAAATGAGCATGGAGATAGGCGACCTGCGGGTCGTTCAGCATGCGCCGGATCGTAACCTCGGCCTCGCGCCCATCGGCGAGATCCGCATCGACCATCATCCCGCCATCGTCGAACGCGCGTAGCGACAGGGTGCGCGTGCGAAACTGGTCGGGGAGCGAATCGCGATATTCCGCCGGCTCCGCGGCATCGGCGCGGACATAGACGGCGTGGCGCGACCGGAATGGCGATGCGACCGGCAGATGCTCGAAATTGGCGAGGATCAGCGCCTCGCCCGGTTCTGCGTCGACCAGCGACACCCGACACGGATAACCGGGCTTGCTCGTGGCGACGACGCGGCGCGCAGCGCGGGCGGCGAGCGCCTCGTCATCCAAGTCGAACAGCGGCGCAAAGGGCGCGGGATCGAGCCCGCGCAACACAAAGCCGCTCATGCCACGCCCTCGCGCTTGAGCAGCGTCAACTTGCGATCAACACCATAGGCATAGCCGCCGATACTGCCGTCGCTGCTCTGCACGCGGTGGCAGGGGATGACGATCGGCACATGATTGGCACCGCACGCCGACCCTGCTGCGCGCACCGCGCCGGGGCTCCCGGCAAGCGCGGCGAGTTCGGCATAGCTGCGCGTCTCGCCGAACGGGATCTGCCGCAGCGCCTGCCAGATCGCCTCCTGGAACGCGGTGCCCTGCACGTCGAGCGGCAGGTCCTGGTCGCGCTCGGGCGATTCGACCGAGGCGACGACCTTGGCCGCGAGATCGGCCAGCGCGCCGCCGCCTGGCATGATCTCGGCATGCGGGAAACGCGCGCGCAATGCCGCCTCGTCTTCGTCGAACGACACGCGGCACAACCCCTTGTCGGTCGCGGCGACGAGCATGGCGCCAAGGCTGGTATCGGCGATCGTCCAGCGGATCGTCACCCCCGCCCCGCCCTTGCGCCACGCGCTCGGCGTCATGCCCAGGCGCCGGGCGCCGCCTTCGTAGAATCGGCTCGGCGCGGAATAGCCTGCCTCGTAAATCGCCTGCGTCACGCTGGCCTCCTCGATCAATGCCTGGCCGACGCGCCGCGCCTTGAGGCCGCGGGCATAGGCTGCCGGCGTCACCCCGGTGGCGCGCTTGAACAGGCGGTGAAAATGGTGCGGCGCATAGCCGACCGACGCGGCGAGATCGTCGAGCGCGATGACGTCCTCGGCCGCCTCGATCATCGCCACCGCGCGCGCCACCGCGACGCGGTCGCGGCCGACCTCGTCGGGCTTGCAGCGCAGGCAGGCGCGATATCCCGCCGCGCGCGCCTCGGCCCCGTCGCGGTAGAAGCTGACATGCTCGCGCCTCGGGTGGCGCGCCGGGCAGCTCGGCTTGCAATAGATGCCGGTGGTTTTCACCGCGCCGACGAAGCGGCCGTCCTGAGCGCGGTCGCGCGCGGTAAAGGCCGCCCAGGCCAGATCGGGATCGATGGTGATGTCGTGCGTCATGCCCCGGATATAGGCCATAGCGCCGGTCGCCACATCCCGAGGATTGCGGTCAAAGCGGGGCGCCGCAACGCGTGCTTGTTGCGGGGGACAGGTTCAGCTTCTACGCACGGGCTTTCGAAAGGGGCGATCATGAAAGCACTGCTCTGCGCGACGGCCGCGCTGCTGACGACCGTGGCGATGGCGGCTGATGCCAAGGACGTCGTGATTCATGCCGGGACCTTGATCGACGGCACGGCCAATGCGCCGCGTCACCAGGTGACGATCGTGATCCATGACGATCGCATCGTCGCGGTAACGCCGGGCTTCAGCGCCCCGGCGGGCGCCGAGGTGATCGACCTGTCGACCGCCACCGTGCTGCCCGGCCTGATCGACACCCATGTCCATATCACCAGCCAGTTCGACGGCGGCGACCCAGTGCACGAGATGGTCACCCAGACCGATCTCGATGCCGCCTACAAGACACCGGCCTATGCCCGCGCCACGCTTGAGGCGGGCTTTACCACCGTGCGCGACGTCGGCGGGGCGACCGATCTCGTCGTCGCGATGAAGCGCGCGATCGCGCGCGGCGAAATCGCCGGGCCGCGTTTATGGGTCTCGGGCGCGCCGCTCGGCCCGACCGGCGGGCATGGCGACTCCCATTCCGGACTCGACCCGGCACTCTCGCAACCACAGTGGAACGAGGCGCTGGTCGACGGGGTCGACAGCGCGATCCGCATCGTCCGCGATCATCGCCGGCGCGGTGCCGATCTGATCAAGATCATGCCGTCGGGCGGCGTGCTGTCGGTCAATGACGATCCTGCGCTGCAACTGATGAGCGACGCCGAGATCACCGCAGTGGTCGATACCGCCCACGCGCTGGGCATGAAGGTCGCGGCGCATATTCACGGCCGCGAGGCGATCGCCCATGCCGTCGCGCTGGGCGTCGATTCGGTCGAGCATGGCAGCTATGCCGGGCCCGAAAGCTATCCGCTGTTCAAGACCCACGGCACTTATCTCGTGCCTACGCTGCTGATCGGCCAGCGCGTCTACGAGATCGCCAAGACCCATCCCGAGCAGCTGCCGCCGTCATCCGCCGCCAAGGCACTCGCCGTCGCGCCGCACCTCAAGTCAAACCTCGCCGCCGCCTACAAGGCCGGGGTGAAGATCGCGTTCGGCACCGACCAGGGACTCGTCGCGCACGGCCGCAATGCGGGCGAGTTCGCGCTGATGGTCGAGGCCGGCATGACACCCAGCGACGCGATCCTCGCCGCGACGCGCAACGCCGCCGACCTGATCGGCGACAGCGCCGATATCGGGTCAGTACAGGCTGGACGCCTCGCCGATATCATCGCCGTGGCCGGCGATCCGCTCGCCGACGTGACGCGGCTCGAACATGTCGCCTTCGTGATGAAGGGCGGCGTGGTCTATCGGCGCGACGATCGGGACACCGGCGCCGGCGGTGTCCCGAGCACCACCGGCCACTGATTGGCGAACGCCGCGTCGGTGAGACATGGCGAGGGGGCGACAGGCTGGCAAACGGTCGGCGCCTCCCCCGGCGCCGCTTATTTTGCTCTAACCGTACGCATGCTCAGGGCAATGGCGCGCGCCGCGCGCAACAGGGTGGCGATCGCAGCCGGGGCGAGGTCCTTGCCGTAACGAGCGATCGTCACGACCTTGCCGCCGACCGATGTGATGCACACGCCGGTTGGCTGGAGGTAACTGATGCCCGCGCCCGTCACATTGACCTGCCCACCCATGTAAGCGCAGACATCGTCATGGCCGAGCGGCTTGATCAAGCCCTTGATTTCGACCTTGGTGCCGAGAACCTGGCTGAGATCGGCTCCCGCGTCGCCCGTGTTCATGTCGGCCACGGCAACGGGATTGTCGAACTCGGCACCCAATTCCTTGATCAGCGTCGGGCGGTCCACGACCGGCATCAGCATCGAGGTCGGCGTCTTGATCAGCGTATAGTCGTTGACCCCGGCGCCAATGCTGCCATCGCATTGTTTCAGCGTGGCATGGGTGACTGCACCCTTGTCACCCGCAGCGACGAGTTGCGCGACCGCAGCGTCCCTCCCCGTCGGGATGCAATAACCAGGCGGCAAGGGCATCGTCAGCGCAACCCCGCCGACGGAGAAGTCGACCGACGGTGGCGGCGCGGGCGCCGGCGCGGGTGCGACCACGGGCAATGCCAACGCCATTGCTATCAACTGCCACATCGTCCGCCCCCCTTGCGATGCCCCGCAACGGCGCATCCTCCCAAGTCACTGCTGCAACTTGCAGATCGGATGGCGGAATGTCCACGGCCGCGACGTCGATCATCCGTACCGCCACATGTTGCCCGGATCAGGCCACACGGCGACTCGAACCGTTTCGATAGTCATCACCATTGGCATTCGCGCCGCGTGTGCGCGATGATTGAGGCGACACGGGAGATGATCGATGCGGTCGCCAATCACGACTCTTGCCCTCGCCATCGCGGCGATGTCGCTCGCGGGGTGCGCCACCGCGCCGCGCACCGACGCCGGTCTGATCGCCGATGCCGGCATCAAGGCAACCGGCACGCTGCAAAGCGATGTGAACACGCTCGCCGCGCACGTCACCTCGGCCGACGTCACCGAGGCGTTCACCCAGCGCTGGCAAATCTGTGCTGTCCCGGCGAATTGCGGCGTGTCGGTCCCGATCGACCAGCATCTGTTCGACGAGCGGCGCAAGCTCGCCGAGGTCATCCATTTGCGCGCGAAGGCGCTCGGCGCGCTGGGCCAGGCCTATGGCGCGCTCAAGCAGGAGGCCGATTACGACGCGCGCGCCGACGCCACCTCGGCGACCAACGACGCGGTCAGCGCGGTCAATGATTTTGCCGGCAACGTCTTCGCCCTGGCGAAGGCGCCGATCCCGGCACCGGTCGTCGCGCTGGCGGGCGACGTGGCGGGAATCATCGCCGACAGCCGCCAGCGCCATCGCATTCTCGCCGCGAACGCGAAATTGCGCGAAATCGCCCAGCGCCTCCATGACGGACTCAAGCAGGAAGCTTTCGTCTTCGACACGGTCGCGGCATCGACCGAGCAGCAGCGATCGGCCGCGAAGATCGCGTTGTTTCAGGCTGGGTTGATCCCCGGCACGACATTGCTCCAGCCGATGGTCAACGCGCTCGGCGTGACGCTGAACCCCGGCGCCGACGGGATGATCGCGAACTCGCCGGCCTTGCGGGCGGCGACGATCGACACCGCGCGGGCACAATCGGCGGCCGAGACGGTCGCAATACAGGGGCGCTACCAGGCGTCGCTCGCCGCGCTCGATGCCTTGATCGCCGAGCAGGATCAGCTCGGCGGCAAGGGCGGCGTGTCGCTTGCCGAGGTCGATCGGTTGCTGGGGACGATCGCCGCGAGCCTTCAGGCCGGCAAGGGGGGAAATTGAGCCATGACGACAAGCCCACATGATCGCCTGATCGAGATCTATCAGAGCTACAGCGACGCCTATGCGCGCCGCGCCGACGATCTCGCCGCAGCGCAATCGCCCGATCAGATCCGTGCGATCCTCGCCAACGTCAACGCGCTCGAGGCAAGCTATCTCGAGGCGGCGCGCGCGGCGCTGGATGCAACCGGGGCGGTGGTCGAACAAGCCTATGCCGATGCCAGGGCCGCGCGCGCGGCGGTCGATGCGGCCTATCAGGGCGCGAAGGATATCGTCGAAAAGATCCGTCTGGTCGGTAGCCTGGCAAGGAAGGCGAGCGCGCTGGTAAAGGTTGCGGGTGGTGCCTGAAACCTGCCGGCTCGAGCGCGCTGCGTGAAATCCTGACCGCAAATCGCGTTTCGAGCGGAACGACATCGGTCGGAATCATCCCGGCCAAGATATGGCCATCGCTCCAGCGCTTGTCTTCCCGGCTTCCCCGGCGAGAGACGAGAAGCCCGGCGCGAGCCGTCAGGTTCCTAGCTGGTGTTCTAGAACTGCCCGGATTGCAGATGAATGCGGCGCGCGCCACCTGCGTGCGCGATCGCCGCCTGAACGTCGGGGCGCGCCTTGATCGCAGGGAGCTGGGCCGTAAATGGGTCGTCGGGCAACCGTACTGGCGGTGCATCATAATCGCTCAGCTGCCTGAGCGCCTCGACGCGCAATGCGGGATCGTTGAGTCGTCGCGCGAAAGATGCGGCGGCAGCATCGAGGTCGCCGAGGCACAGCAGCATGTTGGTCAGCGCGGGCGGCGCGTCTTTCTCGTGCGCGCGGAGATAGGACAGCTCTGCTGCCGCGTCGGCTGGCTTGCCCGATCTGGCGCGCGCGCAGCCGCGGATCAACTGAATCTGCATCATGCCGAAGCCGCTGACGTTACGCTTCGCCTCGTCGAACAGCGCGATCGTGGCGAGCGCGTCGGCGAAGTGGGAATATTGTAGCTGATTTCCAGCGAGGTTGATGACCTGGCTGACATTGGCGCTGCCATTCTCCTCCGCCGCGGCACCCGATCGCAATGCCGCGTCACTGTCGTCATAACGGCCGAGCGCGCCATAGTTGTCGGCCAGCCTATCCCACCACCACGCGGCTTGCTCCGCGGCATCGCTGAATGCGCCGGGCTTACCAATGCGTGGATGCAGTGCCTCCAGCGACTGAACCGCTTCCTGGGGACGGCCCAGCGCATGAAGATAGCCGGCGGCACGAACGACCGGTCCGAGCAGGTCCGGGTGCTGCGCGGCGAGCGTGCGCATCTCGGCAAGCCCCTGCTCGACCACGCGCCGCACATCGAAATCGCGCGGCAGGGTCACGCGCAGACGCGGATCGAGATTGGCGTCGAACCACACGCGCGGGTTTCGCACGACGCTCATTTCACGCGTGGCTCCCGCCTGGTCGCCAGCCTCGATGAGCAGCGCTGCCAGACGATAACGGAAATAGTCGGGGCTCATCATCGGATCGACCGGTGTGTATTTGCCGCTGGTTACGACACCCAACAGGCGTCGGCGCTGCGCGACCGTGCCTTCCGCGATGAGATGGTTGTCGAGTTCGTAGAGGTAGCGCGTCGGCATTTTGTCGAGCATCGACGGATGATCGCGTGCCATGGTCTCAATCGTCGCGATCGCGTCGGCGTACATACCGCCCTGTGCCGCGATCAGAAAGCGAAATTGCCATGATTCTTCGGGTGCCCCCTCGATCGCCGTCCCGGCGACGGCATAGCGGTAAGCGTCCTCCTTCGCGCCGGTGCGCAGCGCGCAGCCTGCCATCACCTCATAGGCGAACGGGCGCAACTGGACCGACAACGGCGAAGGGTCGGTGGCGACGAGCGCAGCGGCATCCCGCGTCGCCGTGACGCAATCGCCCTGACGAAAGGCTTCGAGCGCCGCCTGGAGCGCCCGTTGCGCCGCGGCGGCAGACTCCACAACCGGCGCCGATCTCGCGCGATCGACCGCCAAGGCGGGCAGCGGCAGCGTCGTCCCCAGCCCGGCCAGCAATATGCCGGCGTGACGAAACGAGATGCGCGTCGGTCGGCGGTTCTGCGATTGCTGTCTCATCGCTACAGCTTAGAGACGCTTTACCCCCGCGCTGTCCATCGATGTTCGCACCGATATAGCGGCTTTCAGCCACGCATCGATCCGCCGCATCGTATCGTCACGATAGATGATGCCGTGCCCGGTCCCGGCGACGAGCTCGAGCTTCGCATCAGGCCGCTCCTTCGCGAGCGCGATGCTGTTGTCGGCCGGGATGGTTTCGTCGTCGCGGCCGTGCAGCAGCAGTACCGGGCAGGCGATATGCGGCAGCTTGTCGATCGTGCGAAAGCGCTCGGTTACAAGCCATTCGGCCGGGATCCAGGGATAATGCTGGCCGGTGACATGCGCGATCCCGGTGTAGCCGGCGACCAGGACCAGGGCGCGCGGCGGATGTTCCAGCGCGAGCTGCGCGGCGACGCCCGAGCCGAGCGAATAGCCTAGCAGGACGATCCGGTCGGGCGCGACGCCCTTCGCGCGCAACCACCCCCATGCCGCGCGGGCGTCGCGATATAGCCCCTGCTCGCTCGGCTGGCCGGGATTGCCGCCAAAGCCACGATATTCCGACAGCAGCATGCCATAGCCATCACCGATTAACGGCCGCATCGCCGCTGCGCTGCCGCTGACGGCGTGGCCGTTGCCATGGAACATCAGCACAGTCGGCATGCCGGCCCGGGGCGCGCGGTACAAGGCACGCAGGTGCAGGCCGTCGGCCGTGGTCAGCATCACCTCTTCGAAGCCGACCTCGGAAGCGACGAGGCCTCGATGGCCACCGGCACCTGGATAGATTAGGTCGCGCTGCTTGACGTAGAGGCCGGAAAGCACCGCGACATATAATGCTGCGACGAACAGCGTCGCACCCACCAGGAAGCGCCGCAGCGCCCTCATCCGCCGTTCGCGCGGAACAGGGCGAGCGTGCGCTCGCGCGCCAGATCGGCGCTCGGCTCGTGATAATCCTTGCGACGATCCGAGTTGAAACCGTGCCCGGCCTCATAGACATAGACTTCAGCCTTGGGCCACGCCTTGGCGATGACCTTCTCGACGCCCTCCATCGGGATGCCGTGATCATGGCGTCCGAAATGCGCGATCACCGGCACCTTGGGCTCCTCGTCGGCGACGCCGGGGATCAGGCTGCCATAATAGCCCGAAGCCGCGGCAAGCCCCGTCAGCCGCGTCGCCGCCATCCAGGCGATCGACCCGCCATAACAATAGCCGACGACGAACACGGGGCCGCGCTCCCTGAGCGCATCGATACAGGTCTGCACGTCGTTCAGCGACAAGTCGAAGGGGTGAAGTTGCCGCGCGAGCTCGATCGCGCGTTCAAAGTCAGGCCCGGTGTAGCCCGCCTCGAAGCCGGGATGCTCGCGGTCGAACAGAGCGGGTGACAGCACCTCGTAACCATCAGCGGCATATTCGTCGGCCAGCTCGCGGATATGGTCGGTGACGCCGAATATCTCCTGCACCAGCACCAGCCCGCCGCGCTGCTCGCCCTCTGGGTGAACGTGATAGACGGCGATCGCCGCGCCATCGGACATCATCATCTGTTCCATCGTGCCGGCGGACATAACAGGCTCCTCCATCTTGCAATCGGCAACATCTTGCTCGACCATCACTTTGCACGACCGACCGTGAAGCGGAAGCCGGACGATGCGGGGAGCTCGTCGATGAACCGATCACGAATGGCGAAGATGCTGCTGTGCATCTTGTCGTTGCTCCCCGGCGCAGCCTGCCATGAGACCAAGCCCGGCGCCGCAACGGAAATTGCGACCTTCAAGGCAGAGGCCTTGAGCGCCTGTCGTTGCGAGCAGCACGGTGGTCCCGGTGCGAAAAAGGGATGCTGGGCAAAATTTGAAGTCGCCATTGCGAAGAAGCAAACCAGCGATGGCTCGACGATGTGTGCCCCCGTCTACGAAGACTCGCGCTGCTGGACGGCGGACGGCAAGCCTTCTTCACCGACCAATCCCGAACATTGCATGACAACCGCCTATCATGCGCTCCTCTACTGCGGCGGTGAGGCCTTGCTGTGCACCGAGAAGGAGGCGAAGGCGGCGGAACAGGCTGCCAACAGCGCCGACTCCCCAACCGCATCTCAAGCCCAACGAGATGTAGCCGACGCTGCCATGCGAAGCATCGCCCATGGCGAGCCCTACGTCGCCGCCGCCCCCGGTACGCCAGGCTGCGTCTGACCACTTAATCGCGCTCACGTCGGCGCCCGGCAGACTCCACCGGGTTGCATCGCAGCGAACCCGATGCTAACCGCGCGGCGACCCATCCGGGGGGCCGATTCCGGCCTCCCTTTTCATATGGGCCAACCCGTTGTTGACGAGGAAAAGAATCGCGTGGAGACATCCGGCGGTCATTTGGGTGGCAGTATTCAGGCAAGCCTTGGCGGACGTTACGCCACCGCCTTGTTCGAACTGGCCCGTGACGAGAAGACCCTGCCCGCCGTCGAGGCGAGCCTTGTCGCCGTGCGCGCCGCGATCGACCAGTCGCCCGAGTTCCAGCGGCTGATCGCCAGCCCGCTGCTCGGCCGCGATGTCGCCGCAAGGGCGCTTGCCGCCGTCGCGACCTCGATGAAGCTCGATGCGACGACCGCGAAATTCCTCGGCGTGCTGGCGCAGAACCGCCGACTGTCGCAGCTTCCCGCCATTATTCGCGCCTTTCGCCAGCTTGCCGCCGCCCAGCGCGGCGAGACGACGGCGGAAGTGACCTCGGCGCATCCGCTCGATGCCGGCCAGGTCGAAGCGCTCAAGGCGCAGCTCAAGACGCGGCTCCGCCGCGACGTTACCGTCGACCTTTCGGTCGACCCCGCTTTGCTTGGCGGGCTGGTCGTCAAGATCGGCTCGCAGATGATCGACTCGTCGATCCGCACCCGTCTGAACACTCTCGCGCACGCGATGAAAGGCTGAAGGCTTAGACAATGGATATCCGCGCCGCTGAAATCTCGAAGGTCATCAAGGACCAGATCGCCAGCTTCGGCACCGAGGCGGAAGTCTCGGAAACCGGCCAGGTGCTCTCGGTCGGCGACGGCATTGCGCGCATCCACGGGCTGGACAATGTCCAGGCCGGCGAGATGGTCGAATTCTCGAACGGCGTGCAGGGCATGGCGCTCAACCTCGAGGCCGACAATGTCGGCGTCGTGATCTTCGGATCGGACTCGGAGATCAAGGAAGGTGACGTCGTCAAGCGCACCGGCACGATCGTCGACGTGC
Source organism: Sphingomonas sp. AR_OL41 (assembly GCF_029911635.1). GTDB lineage: Bacteria > Pseudomonadota > Alphaproteobacteria > Sphingomonadales > Sphingomonadaceae > Sphingomonas. Next base: position 6,967 of record NZ_JARYTI010000012.1, on the reverse strand, counting down.
CGATCGGCAAGGCACTGCTCGGCCGCGTGGTCGATGGCCTCGGCAACCCGATCGACGGCAAGGGCCCGATCGCCACGACCGAGCGCAGCCGCGTCGAGGTCAAGGCGCCCGGCATCATCCCGCGCACCTCGGTCCATGAGCCGGTGCAGACCGGCCTCAAGGCGATCGACGCGCTCGTCCCCGTCGGCCGCGGCCAGCGCGAGCTGATCATCGGCGATCGCCAGACCGGCAAGTCGGCGGTGGCGATCGACACCTTCATCAACCAGAAGGCGGCGCATGCCGGCACCGACGAGAGCGCCAAGCTCTATTGCATCTATGTCGCGATCGGCCAGAAGCGCTCGACCGTCGCCCAGCTGGTCCGCACGCTGACCGAGAATGGCGCGATGGATTATTCGATCGTCGTCGCCGCGACCGCGTCGGACCCGGCGCCGCTGCAGTTCCTCGCGCCTTATACCGGCTGCGCGATGGGCGAATATTTCCGCGACAACGGCATGCACGCACTGATCGTTTATGACGATCTGTCGAAGCAGGCCGTCGCCTACCGCCAGATGTCGCTGCTGCTGCGCCGCCCGCCGGGCCGCGAAGCCTATCCCGGCGACGTGTTCTATCTCCACTCGCGCCTGCTCGAGCGCGCGGCGAAGATGAACAAGGACAATGGCTCGGGCTCGCTCACCGCGCTGCCGATCATCGAGACCCAGGCCGGCGACGTGTCGGCGTACATCCCGACCAACGTGATCTCGATCACCGACGGCCAGATCTTCCTCGAAACCGACCTGTTCTTCGCCGGCATCCGCCCTGCGATCAACGTCGGCCTGTCGGTCAGCCGCGTCGGCTCGGCCGCCCAGACCAAGGCGATGAAGAAGGTGTCGGGCTCGATCAAGCTCGAGCTCGCCCAGTATCGCGAGATGGCGGCCTTCGCGCAGTTCGGCTCGGATCTCGACGCCTCGACCCAGCGCCTGCTCAACCGCGGCGCGCGTCTGACCGAGCTGCTCAAGCAGGCGCAGTTCTCGCCGCTGCCGTTCGAGGAGCAGACCGCGTCGATCTTCGCCGGCACCAACGGCTATCTCGACACCGTCCCGGTCGATGCGGTGGTGCGCTACGAGCAGGCGATGCTCGCCGATCTGCGCGCCAACCATGCCGACGTGCTCAAGACGATCCGCGACACCAAGGATCTCGGCGACGAGGCCAAGGCGAAGCTCAAGAGCGCGCTCGACGCGTTCGCCAAGACGTTTGCGTAAGACATTTTCCTCGTCATCCCAGCGAAAGCTGGGATCTCATGCGGCTCCTGCATTCCGCTCACCGCACGCGATCCTGACTTTCGTCAGGATGACGAACTAAGGGTTTTTCATGGCTTCACTAAAGGCCCTCAAGATCCGCATCGGCTCGGTGAAGTCGACGCAGAAGATCACCAAGGCGATGAAGATGGTCGCCGCCGCCAAGCTGCGCCGCGCGCAGGAAGCGGCGGTCGCCGCGCGTCCCTATGCGCTGCGGCTCGAAAAGGTCATGGCCAGCCTCGCCGCGAAGGTGACGGTGTCCGAATCCTCGCCCAAGCTGCTCGCCGGCACGGGCAGGGACCAGGTCCATCTGCTGATCATCGCGACCAGCGAGCGCGGTCTGGCGGGTGCGTTCAACTCGAACATCGTCCGCGCCGCGCGCCGCAAGGCCGAGGAGCTCGAAGCCGCCGGCAAGACCGTCAAGATCTACATCGCCGGCAAGAAGGGCCGTGTGATCCGCCGCTTCTACCCGAACAACATCGTCGCCGATCACGAGATGAGCCACATCAAGAACGTCGCCTTCGCCGATGCCAAGGCGATCACCGATGACGTGATCGCGCGCTTCGAGGCCGGCGAATTCGACATTGCCCATCTGTTCTACGCCCGCTTCCAGTCGGCGCTGGTGCAGGAGCCGGTCGGCCGACAGATCATTCCCGTCGCGCTCGACACGAGCAAGGCGGCGGCGAACGACGATGGCGGCGCGGTCGACTACGAACCCGACGAGGAAGCGATCCTCGCCGACCTGCTGCCGCGCAACATCGCGATCCAGGTGTTCGGTGCGCTGCTCGAAAACGCCGCGTCGGAACAGGGCAGCCGGATGACCGCGATGGACAATGCCACGCGCAATGCCGGCGACATGATCAACCGCCTCACCATTCAGTATAACCGCACCCGCCAGGCCGCGATCACGACCGAACTGGTGGAAATCATCTCGGGCGCCGAGGCGCTCTAAGTCCGCTCGACACAAGGAAAGACCGATGGCTACCGCAGCACCCAAGACCAAGGCTCCGGCGAAGAAGGCAGCCCCCAAGGCGCCGGCTGCGCCTAAGGCAGCCGCGTCGGCGGGCACCCCCGCGCCGACCGCGACCAGCAACAATGTCGGTCGCATCAGCCAGGTGATCGGCGCCGTCGTCGACGTGACGTTCGAGCAGGGTCACCTGCCGGCGATCCTCTCGGCGCTCGAGACGAGCAACAACGGCAACCGCCTCGTGCTCGAGGTCGCGCAGCATCTCGGCGAGAACACCGTCCGCACCATCGCGATGGACGCAACCGAGGGCCTGACCCGCGGCCAGACCGTCACCGACACCGGCTCGCAGATCCGCGTGCCGGTCGGCCCCAAGACGCTCGGCCGCATCCTCAACGTCATCGGTGAGCCGATCGACGAGCGTGGCCCGGTCGGCCACACCGAAACCGCGCCGATCCACGCGCTCGCGCCGCTGTTCGTCGACCAGTCGACCGACAGCTCGATCCTCGTCACCGGCATCAAGGTGATCGATCTGCTCGCGCCTTACGCCAAGGGCGGCAAGATCGGCCTGTTCGGCGGCGCCGGCGTGGGCAAGACCGTGCTCATCCAGGAACTGATCAACAACATCGCCAAGGGCCATGGCGGCACCTCGGTGTTCGCCGGCGTCGGCGAGCGTACCCGTGAGGGCAACGATCTCTATCACGAGTTCCTCGACGCGGGCGTCATCGCCAAGGACGCCGACGGCAACCCGCAGTCGGAAGGTTCCAAGGTCGCGCTGGTCTATGGCCAGATGAACGAGCCGCCGGGCGCCCGCGCCCGCGTCGCGCTGTCGGGCCTGACGATCGCCGAATATTTCCGCGACGTCGAAGGCCAGGACGTGCTGTTCTTCGTCGACAACATCTTCCGCTTCACCCAGGCGGGCTCGGAAGTGTCGGCGCTGCTCGGCCGCATCCCGTCGGCGGTGGGTTATCAGCCGACGCTGTCGACCGACATGGGCGCGCTGCAGGAGCGCATCACCTCGACCAACAAGGGCTCGATCACCTCGGTGCAGGCGATCTACGTGCCGGCCGACGATCTTACCGATCCGGCGCCTGCCACCTCCTTCGCCCACCTTGACGCGACGACCGTGCTCAACCGCGCGATCTCCGAGCTCGGCATCTATCCGGCGGTCGATCCGCTCGACTCCACCAGCCGCGTGCTCGAGCCGCGCGTCGTCGGCCAGGAGCATTACGAGACCGCCCGCGCCGTCCAGTCGACGCTGCAGAAGTACAAGTCGCTGCAGGACATCATCGCCATTCTCGGCATGGACGAACTGTCCGAAGAGGATAAGCTGACGGTCAGCCGCGCGCGGAAAATTCAGAAGTTCCTCTCGCAGCCGTTCCACGTCGCCGAGGTTTTCACCGGCATCCCCGGCAAGTTCGTCGCGATCGAGGACACGGTGAAGAGCTTCAAGGCGGTGGTCGATGGCGAATATGACCATCTGCCCGAGGCAGCCTTCTACATGGTCGGCGGCATCGCCGAAGCCATCGCCAAGGCCGAAAAGCTCGCGCAGGAAGCCTGATTTTCTTCCTCCCCTCCCGCTTGCGGGAGGGGTTGGGGGAGGGCGTGAGGGCCACGCGCTTCCCGACAAACAACAGGCCCCTCCCCCGACCCCTCCCGCAAGCGGGAGGGGGGAAGGTTTTAAAGATGCTGCACTTCGAACTCGTCACGCCTGAAAAACTGGTCCGCTCGGAGGACGTCTATATGGTCGTCGTGCCCGGCACCGAGGGCGACTTCGGCGTGCTCGAACACCATGCGCCGTTCATGTCGACGATCCGCGACGGCGCACTGTCGATCTACCATAGCGAGAAGGGCGAGCCCGAAATCCTCGCGATCCAGGGCGGCTTCGCCGAAGTCAGCAAGAGCGGCCTGACGATCCTGGCGGAACGCGCCGGCTAAGCCACCTCGCGCGCTATTGCCGATGTTCACGGGCGGCAGCGTCGCCCGGCCGGCCGCGCTCTTTTGACGCACACACCACAATCCCCTGCCCCCGGCCGAACCGGCCATCAAATCACCGCCGCACATTTGGTTAGGCAATTATCAAGCCTTGGCCGCTACGCCTCGACCTCGACTATGAGGGACCAACGGGCATGAGCGCATTCGGACGCCGCAGCGGCGTGGGGCAAGGCCCTGGCGCCCGACCGGCATTCGGCGTCGCACGCCCGATGCAGGGCGGGGGCCCGGCACGCCCGGCGGACACCGATGGCGGCGACCAGTTCCCGTCGATCGGCAACCTGCCGATGCCTTCCGCGCTCGACGCCGATCCGCTCGGCAACATGCCCGGCACGCAGCAGGACGCGATGGCGCGGCTGCAAGAGCGCCAGAACGCCTCGGGCGAAGCCGGCGCGAGCAAGATGGAGGGCTTCGAAAGCTCGATCCACAAGATCAAGGAACAGGTGCTGCCGCGCCTGCTCGAACGCGTCGATCCCGAGGCTGCCGCCACGCTCAACAAGGACGAGCTGGCCGAGGAATTTCGCCCGATCATCGGCGAGGTGCTCGCCGAACTCAAGCTGACGCTCAACCGGCGCGAACAGTTCGCGCTGGAAAAGGTGCTGGTCGATGAACTGCTCGGTCTCGGGCCGCTCGAGGAGCTGCTTGCCGATCCGAGCATCACCGACATCATGGTCAACGGCCCCGAGCAGACCTTTGTCGAGCGCAAGGGCAAGCTCGAACTGGCCAATATCCAGTTCCGCGACGAGGAGCATCTGTTCCAGATCGCACAGCGCATCTGCAACTCGGTCGGCCGCCGCGTCGACCAGACCACGCCGCTCGCCGACGCCCGCCTCAAGGACGGCAGCCGCGTCAACGTCATCGTGCCCCCGCTCTCCCTGCGCGGCACCGCGATCTCGATTCGTAAATTCTCCGCCAAGCCGATCACGCTCGACATGATGGCCGGCTTCGGCTCGATGAGCCCGAAAATGGCCACCGCGCTGAAGATCGCCGGCGCGTGCCGTTTCAACTGCGTTATCTCGGGCGGTACCGGCTCGGGCAAGACGACGATGCTCAACGCGCTGTCGAAGATGATCGACCCGGGCGAGCGCGTGCTGACGATCGAGGACGCGGCCGAACTTCGCCTGCAACAGCCGCACTGGCTGCCGCTCGAAACGCGCCCCGCCAATCTCGAGGGCCAGGGCGAGATCAGCATCCGCGACCTCGTCAAGAACGCGCTGCGTATGCGCCCGGATCGCATCATCCTCGGCGAAATTCGTGGCTCCGAGTGTTTCGACATGCTCGCGGCGATGAACACCGGCCATGACGGCTCGATGTGTACGCTCCACGCCAACTCCCCGCGCGAGGCCCTCGCCCGCATGGAGAACATGGTGATGATGTCGGACATCAAGGTGCCCAAGGAAGCGATCAGCCGGCAGATTGCCGACTCGGTCGAGCTGATCATCCAGGTCAAGCGCCTGCGCGACGGCTCGCGCCGTGTGACCAACGTCACCGAGGTGATCGGTATGGAAGGCCCGGTGATCGTCACGCAGGAGCTGTTCAAGTTCGAATATCTCGACGAGAGCGCCGACGGCAAGATCATCGGCGAATACCGCTCGATGGGCCTGCGCCCCTACACGCTGGAAAAGGCACGCCAGTTCGGCTTCGACCAGGCCTATCTCGAAGCTTGTCTGTAACAGAAACCCGCCCTCACCCGTTCGCCCTGAGCGTGTCGAGCCGCAGGCGAGCGCAGCTCAACGGCTGGTCTTTCTGCCGCGAAAGGGAAAAACGGTGCTTCGACAAGCTCAGCTCGAACGGGACGTAGCGGCGGTAATTGTCATACCGGCGATCACGCCATGAAACTGCTCTACCCCATCCTCTTCCTCGCCGCCGCCATCCCGATCGCCGAACAGGCGATCGAGACCTGGCTGGCGAGCGACAGCGAGGCGCGCTGGGTGCCCTTCACGCTGACCGGCGGCAACCAGATCCGCTTCATCGCGACCGTCGATGGCCGCCCGGTCGGCGCGATCCTCGATACCGGCGTCAGCGATTCCGCCATGTCGCACCGGCTCGCGCCGAAGCTGCGCGCGCGCGCCACCACCCCCGGCACCGCCAACGCGATCGGCGGCGCGGTGCCGATCGCCTGGGCGAGTTCGCCGCGCGTCGGTTTCGGCGGGCTCGACCATAAGGGCGGGCGCATCGCGGTGATCGATGCGCCGGACAGCGCGACCGCCGGCGAGAGCGTCGACCTGTTCGTCGGTCGCGACCTGCTCGCCGGTTTCGCGCTCGAGATCGATTACGACGCCGGGCGCTTCCGCCTGCTGCCCTCGGGCCGCATGCCGTTTCGCGGCGTCAGCGTCCCGCTGACCGTCGCGGGCGCCGCCCCGATCTATGTCAGCCAGCTGACGATCGGCGGACGGCGGACCCCGATGATCGTCGACACCGGCGACGGCAATGCGGTCACCTTCTCCGCCGCGACATGGCGCCATCTCGCCTCGCCGGCGCGCGTCACCACAACCTTGTCCTACGGCATCGGTGGCATGTCGGTCACCGAACTGGCGATCGACCCCGCGCTACCGCTCGGCCCGCTGCCGGCGCAGGCGACCGAGGTGGCGATCGAGCCCGATGGCGGCTTTTCGCAAGGCGCGGGGGTCGGCGGACGGATCGGCAACGGTCTGCTGCAACGCTACCATGTGCTGCTCGATCCCGGCGCCGGCCAGATGGTGCTCGCCCCCGGCCGGCGCGCCGGTGCGCCGCCGCC
>NZ_JARYTI010000127.1 GCF_029911635.1 Sphingomonas sp. AR_OL41 | reverse complement strand
CATCCGCCATGTCGCGGGTCACCGAAACCGGCTCAAAACCGAAAACCCCATAGCGAACCGCTTGGGGCCCGCGGGTTCGGGCCTCCAAGACTTTCGTACGCCTGCCGGCATCCGAAACTCTTCAGGATACCCGACATTCGCGCTATCGGACGCGTCGTGGAGATTGAAGGCATATCGATCGACGCCCTGAAGGCATTGGCGCCGGGGGACCTGGATGCATTGCTTGCGTTCGGCCGGCCGATCACGTTCAGGATGGGGACGGCGACGATCCTCGCCGAATTCAACAGGGTCGATGACGACCTGAGTGTAAACCTCGCTCATATCGACGGCGGTGGCGAGGGCGTGCTGCTGTCGCTGTGGAAGCTGGTCGGGCACCACGCCCGGGAACGCGGATATCCGGGCATTAGGTGGAACGTCCACGCGCTGACCTGCGCGGACCCGAATCCTCGGCTTCAGCGGTTTCTCCGGGCACGCGGCTTCGTGGAAGCGTCGAGCGAGAAACATGGCCGGGTTTTGACATGTCGGCAGCATCTGTAGCGAGCGCGCGTCAGCGCGCTCGCCGCTGTGTCGATCGGAAAAGTCGCAGGACCCGCAATAAAAGCTAAGAAGCTTTCATGTTCGACGCGATGTTCGACATAGTGATGGCCAATTGATTGCCGAGACCCTGCATCGCGGCAATGGCAGCGACCGCGATCAGCGCGGCAATCAGGCCTTATTCGATCGCGGTCGCGCCGCGAACATCCCGCATCAATCTTCGCATCTGCCGTTTCCTGTCTTGCCAGGGGCATTAACTATCGAAGTCTGGTTTAACGCAGATGCACCCCGGCCTCCGTAGAACTACGCGTTCGTGCTCGAGGTGTTCGATTTCCGCCGCCAATGAATTTGATCACGTCCGGTGCATCTGCTGACCCCGTCGGGCGATAAGAATGGGCGCGAGGAGATGGCGCGCCGACGTCGATCGTGCATTCCTGCGCGGATGATGGCCGTTCCGATTTGCCGACTTTAAATGCCGCCAGCATAGAAGCTTATAAATGGCAGCACGCAAAGAAGCGACGCCAGGGCGGCGAAAGCGAGTGCAGGCGCTCCTTTTTTCTTCACGTGCACAAGTGCCATAGCCGCGATCAGCGCCGACATGACAGCTACTGGCACGGCAACGAACAAACCGATCTGCGCGGCGTTTGGATAACCCGGAGCATTCTGTCCGGCTATGCCGCCAATCACCGTCACGCCCGTCACCGCGAGGAATCCCCAACCGGCTGCTGCCAAGAGGGCAATGAAGTTGGCGACGATATTCATCCGGCGCCAAAACACGCATTTCGAAACGTTGGCTGTTGGGGCGCAAGCAGTGGGGCGACCATTTGTTTGTCTCGAGCGCGTGCTCAGAACATGAACGCGATAAGCGACCAGCCGTTCGCCGCCACTTTCTCCATTTCATTGCGAACGCGTCGGAAAGTATCGGGCAGATCGGCCGGGAACCAGCGCGCTCCTTCCGCAGCCTCGTCGCGCGCTTCACCAATCGCCCGTCCCAACGCCACGTCATCGACGCGCGCGAAGGCTTCGACAATCTGTCGCACTTCGTCGACCGGATAGAGGCAGATCGGATAGGTCGGGCCCTCACCCACAGCGCGAGTGCCAACGACCACGTTCACCAAGGGAGCCAACGACACGTCCGTTGCAGCGAGCTTCTGCATTACCAGATGCAGTTCCCAGAAATTCTCGCGGACCAGGCCGAACTCGGTCTGATAACGGAGCCATTCGTTGCCTTCGTGCGCACCGTTCACCGCAGCAATGGCGGTGGTCTCATCGGCAGGCTCGAAGGCCAAGCCAACATGTCCCGTCACGCCCATATCTTTGTCCCCTCGAACGCAATCCTAGCAGCCGCCGCGGTGTCGGCAAATCGGGTGCTTGCAGACGACAACGTTTCGTACCGATATCAGGCGATCGTCACTCGGGCAGCTTCCCGCCCCCATGATGCTTGCGCCATCCCAGGTGGTGCCAGACGGCGAGATGCGCCCGGACCGCTGAAGTGCCGACTAGCGGACGTCGCGGATGCGGCTGGCATGGTCCCGCACCAACCCGATCCAGCTCCCGCCCAAAAGCGCGAGGATCGATGCCAGCGCAATGTCATTTCGCACCACCGTCAGATGCAGGCCGGCCAGGGACCAATAGACAACACAGCACGCGCCGATCGTTAGCACGCTGTTTTGATGAGGTTCCGATTTGACGCGTCGGTAGGCCAGGATCCCGGTCACGAGTGCGAACGCCAGCACAATGAGATAGGAGACGCTATAGGCTGACGGCACGAAAAGGGCACAAATGAGCGAGGTAAGGGCCGCCGCCCTCAGCAGGCCGGAAAGGATCACCAGAGCCATCGGCCCATTTTGGCGCCTGACCGCTGGTTACAACGGGCAACGGCGGGGGCGGGCCTTCCGCAACGGGCGCGGGTCCCGCCGGGCAGCTTTCCTGCGGGGAAATCCGGCGCGGGCGTCCGTTGACACATGTCAGCATTCATTCAATGAAAACAGCGAGGTGGTGGTCGATATGCTTTCGCCGGCCGCGACCTTGTCCGGGGGCTCCTATGCGCTGTTACGCACTTATCCTGTTGCTGGTCGCCGCCAGCCCGATCGCGAGCGACTGGCGTATGTTTGGCGTAACCCGCGATGCCATCGGGCTAACGGTCAACTTCGTCGATCTTGCGAGCGTCACCGCGCAGGGTGATATTCGGACGGTGCGCGTCGCCCAGGTAGACGGCGATAAAAGCTCGCCCGCAGAAGAGCGGCGGCTTTCGGTCGATCTCGATTGTTCGACCGGCAAGATTCGTCTTATGCCGCTAGCGGTGACCTACTGGTCGGGGACGACGGAGAATTTTGCTGCCCAGCATCGTCCCTGGATGAAGCCCTCGCCCTGGCAGGAGGCCGCACCGGGAAGCTGGGGAAGGGCGCTACAGGCGCTGATTTGTAAAGGTGAGGCCAGGGACAAGGCTCGACCGATAACCGGCACCCCGCTGCAGGCGGGGCGGGAAGTGCTGAAAAACAACCGGTAGGACGCCTCACGGCCATCGGAGATGCCCTGGCTTCGGCGTTTCGTCGCGCGGGCGCTGGCAGCGCAGACGCGGAGCATGGCCGTAACCTTGCGCTTTCCGCCCTGCTTGCAGCGGAGATCGGCGGCGTAGATGCGCCAGCCAGCGACTGCCGCATCGCGTTGGCGGGCGGGTCGCCGTTCACGATCGACCCCACTCATGCACCCCCGGCGCTTACGAACATTTCTGACGCCATTCGGGCACGGTGATGCCCGTCGCGCGAAGCCGCGCCGCGGATACCTGCCAGCGCGCCGCCTGGCGTTGCTTGTCCGTGCTGCTGATCTCGCTCGAATATTTCGCGCCGAATTGCCTCAGGCGCGTCGCGTACCCTGTCAGGATCGGCTCCAGATGCGTTCCCCTGTTCTGAGCAAGTTTCGTTTGAACGAAATCCAGCAACGTTCGGCAATCGGCGGGGTCGACGCGGTTCAGATCGAGATGCCAAGCCGTCATGGCGTTCTCCACCAATCCGAAAGACCGGGTCTCGATCGCATATTTGAGCAGGTCGCCGGCCGGCACCGAAAAATTGGTGGATGAGCAGAAAAACAGCGCCGGGTTGCCGTCCCACAGCGCCTGAAGCTTGGCGGTAGCCGAGGTCAGGCTGTCGGATGTGAAGTCTACCCCCGCCGCCGCATAGAATTTGCGCTCGTAAACATAGGTATATTCTTCAGGATTGTCCTTGGTGAGCGTCTTGTCGTTTACGTCGTTGCACAGCCCGTCCAGCGTCGCGTTGACGTGCCGTTGCCGAGCAAGGTCTGCATCGCGGAAAGGCCCTTGCGCCAGTGCTGCGGTCGGGCAGAAGGCAAGCCATGCCGCCAGGAGCGCGGCCCGTAACAGGGCGGTCGGCATCAGCAATCCCTCGCTTGCGGCAATCGCTCATGGATTTGGCAGAACGATCGAATGACGGCAATCGCGGCGCTTTCCGCCAGGCAACGCCTCGCACCTATACCTGCCGGTCGGCGGAACGGTAACGGCGCGACGTGGTGGGGAGCGGTCGTACGGCTAGACCCGTATCCGACCGAGTTGAATCGTGGGGGATTGAACGAACCCGCTGACGCGGGATTGGCGTGAGTGTTGGCCGGAATGGCCTCCTGATGGGAAGGTTTGGTTGCTGATACCAACCCCTGA
>NZ_JARYTI010000126.1 GCF_029911635.1 Sphingomonas sp. AR_OL41 | reverse complement strand
CATCCGCCATGTCGCGGGTCACCGAAACCGGCTCAAAACCGAAAACCCCATAGCGAACCGCTTGGGGCCCGCGGGTTCGGGCCTCCAAGACTTTCGTACGCCTGCCGGCATCCGAAACTCTTCAGGGTAGCAGTGCGGCAGCTTTAATTAGAAGCGTCGCCCGAAGCGGACGGTCACTTGGATGAGCCGCGCAGATCAAGCGGGACCAGCCGTCCTAGCCGGATCATAGGCTTGTCGGTATTGCCACGCGGGACGGCTACCCCCGACAGCGCTACAGCCCGGCTTATCATTCCTAAGCTATCCTGCCGCGATGTCCGAAGGATGTTGCGATAGGCTTTATCAACTGCGTCACCACCGAGCGTGATGGGCGTCGTGGGGCAATCCTTGCTCGCGGCAACGAATGATCCGCATTCGGTGCAGCCCGCCGGGAAGGCAAACAGGAGTGCCGAGCCTTGGACCCGATCCCCAATTGAAACCGTCCAACAATGATCCAGCTGGATCACCACGGCGCTTGATCCGCACGACGCCAGCGCGATGAACGCCGCAACAGTGGCAAGTTTCGTCCGCATTCGAGCAGCATCACAGAGCACCGCGGCGTCTGCAAGTGGGGCGGCAGCAGAACGGTTGAGCAAGCACCGCGCGCTGATGAATTAAGATCCGCATTAAGGAGATGACTAGCGAAACGGTGCGATTATAGCCTGTCTTTATCATCGACGGAGCGCCCACCGGGGGGGTGGGGCGTCGCCGGTGCGAAAGGGATGATATGACGATGGAATGTTCGCTGCTCTATGTGAGCCGCGCCACCCTCGCCGCGGAACGGCTGGACGCAGCGGCCGATGACATCGTCGCCCTTTCGCGAGCCTACAACGCGTCCGCCGGAATCACCGGCGGGCTGGTACTGGCGGGGGGCTATTTCGCGCAACTGCTCGAAGGGCCGACCGAGGCGGTCAAGACGCTGATGGAACGCATCAACCGCGACCCACGTCATGAAGAAGTCAGCGTGCTGCGCATCGCGGCGCGTAGCAAGCGCCAGTTCCCCGACTGGTCGATGGCCTATGCCGGCGGGTCGACCTATGTCGCCAAGCAGATCGCGGCCCTGCTCGGACCAGGCCCCGCCGATCCCAAGCAGATCGATCGTCTGACCACGCTGATCGTCTCCTTCGCGTCAATGTGACCGATGGGTCTCAGGCCGCTCGCGCTCCCGCTCTCAATCAACCGCGTCGGCGTCGATCCCGATAGAACCCGCCTTACCGCCCGCGAGATAGTGCTGCGATCCCATGAACACGGCAGGCGAAATAGACCCACAAAACCAGACGCTCACCTCCTGACGCTGGGCTCCAGCGAGGCAGAGGTCAAAGAAATGCGAGCCGATGCTGAAACGGGTGCCGGGAAAGCTTAGTCGGCTCCTTCGCGGCGTTCCTCACTCAGCGAACCGGCTGGCCGCCGTGAGCTGCTGCCGGTCCCATGGACACGAAATTAGGCTACATTAGCCTGCTTCTCGAAGTCCATGGGGCTGAGATACCCTAGGGTCGAGTGCCTTAGCGTGGGATTGTCGAAGCGCTCGATGTAATCGAACACGTCCTGCCTTGCGCGATTGCGCGTGCGGTTGGTTTTTCGCGCGATCCGTTCGGTCTTCTTCTGCCGGCGGTCACAGCCCTCGATGAAACGTCCCACTTCGGCGCCTCGTGCAAGGCCAGAGTCATAGCATATCAGGGCGTTTTCACACAGCCTCGGTGGAAAGCGGCCGGGCAGCCTTCATCGATGTTTGGCTTTTTGGTCCGATATATCCAATTCGTTTGACTCAGTACCCTTTAAGTCCCCCGATAACACGGGGAGTTACCGGCACATGCACACAATTCGTACGATAACAGCGATTACAGCGCTCCTCTTGGTCGCGCAGCCGGCGATGGCCGACCCTACACCGGAAAATTGGAGCCGCTGGGCAACCCGAGCAGATATGATCAGCAGCGCGCTAGAGCACCCCGGCGCCACTGGCGATGCCGCCGGAGAAGTTCACACCGCCTGTGATGGAACGAGCGCCATGTTCATGACTGGCGGGTACCCCCGTTGGGCGGCGATGATCCAGCCGATTTGCGCTTCACTTTTCGAGGCCTCGCGTGGCGGCAAAAAGAAGGCTTGCCGGCTACTCCCCCGCTTCGTTGCAGAGTTGAAGAAGGGCGAGCCGGTTGCCGTGGAGCCGCGGGTCGAACCGGCGCGGCTTCGGCTTATCGCCGCAATCGGCATGGCTGGCTGCTAGGAGTCACGTCGCGTTACCTCCGTCGCTATGCCTCGCGGGAATATTTTCGGACGCTCGGAAACCACTGCTGCCGAGCCACGATTTCGCGAACTTATGCGTCAGAACGACTGAAATCTTCATCGGACGCCTGCTGTTGGGGGGGCTCCTGCCGGGCAGGTTTCCGTCCCGATACCCGCCAGTCGGCTTTCAGGCAGCTCGCGCCGATCGACGCGGCTATTACGGCGCCTCGATCATGCCGATCGAGGTTCTGCGCGAACTGAGCACCAGGCTTCCCGGCTTGCGCCTGTGGAACTGCTACGGGCAAACGGAGACCGCCTGCATCGCCACCCTGCTGCAGCCGGAGGACCAGATACGGAAGATCGGCTCGGCCGGCCGCCCCGCGCTCCATGTCGAGACCCGGATCGTCGACGACGACATGCAGGAAGTGGCGCTGGGGGAAATCGGCGAGGTCGTGCATCGTTCGCCGCAGCTGATGAGCCATTACTGGAACGACCCCGGGCAGACGGCGGCGGCTTTCGCCGGCGGCTGGTTCCACAGCGGAGACCTCGCGACCGTGGACAGCGAAGGCTATATCACGATCGTCGATCGCAAGAAGGACATGATCAAGACCGGCGGAGAGAATGTCTCCTCGCGCGAGGTCGAGGAGGTCCTGTACGCCATGGCGTCCGTCTCCGAGGCGGCGGTCATCGGCCTGCCAGACCCAAGGTGGATCGAGGCGGTGACCGCCGTCATCGTGCCCAGCGCGGGACGAGACCTGAGTGAGGCCGCAGTGCGCGACTTTTGTCGGCGCCGACTGGCGAGCTTCAAGGTTCCCAAACGCATCGTCCTGGTGGACAAGCTGCCGCGCAACGCCAGCGGCAAGATCCTGAAGCGTGACCTCCGGCTGGGGCTGATGGACCGCGAAGGCTCCTGAAAGGTGTCGGGGCACCGGCGGGTCGACCGCACCTGGTCTCGTTTGCGTGCACACGAGGAATTACCTTGGATCGCGCGCGTCCGGTCAGCTCCGCTGTCGGCGAGTTACACCAGCAACCGGGACACCGCCCACCCTGAAAACCCAAAGGCGGGGTAGCGTAATCGTTTGACCGCCAGCGAGCGACCTCAGCACGCCGCGACAAATCTTGCCTGATCATCCGAGGCAGCCGATTGTGCCGACGATGAACGACATGGGGCACGGATATCGACGAAATGGAGCGATATCCTGATCTTGCCACGCAGAATGACCCACAGCACGAAGCCGCTGCGCGGCAGGGGTGCCTAGCGGTGAGGTAGCGCGCCTGCGCTGAGGTTTGGCCGTGCGGCGGCGGCGGCGGACGATGGAGTTCCTTCAACAAGAGGAACTCCTGATGACGACCTTACCGATCGAACGACCCGTTACCCCGCTGCGTCAGCGGATGCTCGACGACATGGCGATGCGCGCGATGCGGTCGCGGACGCAGCACGACTATGTCCGCCACGTTCGCGCCTTCGCGGCCTTTCTGGGTCGTTCCCCGCATACCGCGACCGCCGAGGATGTGCGGCTCTTCCAGCTTCACCAGCGCGAACACGGTGTCGGCGAGTCCGTCATCAACGGCACGGTCTCGGCGCTGCGCTTTCTGTTCGGGGTGACGCTCGAGCGACCCGATCTGTCGCGCCGGCTGGTGCTGGCGCATCGTCCCCGGAAGCTGCCCGACGTGCTGAGCGTCGATGAGGTCGGGCAGCTGCTGGAGGCGGCGCCTGGCATCAAGTACCGCGCCGCGCTCGGCGTCGCGTACGGCGCTGGCTTGCGCGTGTCGGAGGTGGCGCACCTAAGGGCCGATGATATCGACAGCAAGCGGATGCTGATCCGCATCGAGGAGGGTAAAGGGCGCAAGGACCGCAACGCCATGCTGTCGCCGCAACTGCTCGAGCTGCTGCGGCTGTGGTGGCGCGAAGGCAAGCGACGCAGTGTCCTGTTGCCGCACGGCTGGTTGTTCCCCGGGCGCAGCTACACCGATCCGATCTCGACCCGGCAGCTCCACCGGGCCGTCTGCGAGGCGGCGGAGGCGGCAGGGATCCGCAAGCGCGTCAGCCCGCACACGTTGCGACACAGCTTTGCCACCCACCTGCTCGAGCAGGACGTCGATATCCGCGTGATCCAGGTGCTGCTCGGGCACAGCAAGCTGGAGACGACCGCGCTCTACACCAAGGTCGCCACCCGCACGATCCGCGCCGTCACCGGTCCGCTCGACCAGCTGATGGCGCTGA
>NZ_JARYTI010000125.1 GCF_029911635.1 Sphingomonas sp. AR_OL41 | reverse complement strand
CGACGCGGCGCGCGCGCGCAGCCGCGCCGATCTCGGCGTCAGCGGCGAGCAGGAAGCGGTCACCCGCGCCCGCCGCCCGGTGTTGCAGGCGCAGCTCGCCCAGGCCGAGGCGAATGCGGCAAAGGCGCGCGCCGCGCGCGACCTCGCGCTGCAGGATCACGACCATGCGCTGGTCGTCGCGCCGATCGACGGCGTGGTCGGCAATCGCCAGGTGCAGGTCGGCGACTATCTCCAGCCCGGCTCGCGCGTGCTGACGCTGGTGCCGCTCGCCTCGCTCTATGTCGTCGCCAATTTCAAGGAGACGCAGACGCGCGACATGCGTGTCGGGCAGGCGGCACGGGTGACGGTCGATGCGCTGGGCGGTGCCGCGCTGAGCGGCCGGATCGAGAGCTTCGCGCCGGGCGCGGGCAGTGCCTTCACGCTGCTGCCGTTCGAGCCGGGATCGGGCAATTTCACCAAGATCGTCCAGCGCGTCGGCGTGCGGATCAGGCTCGACCCCGGCCAGCCGGCGCTGGCGCGGCTGCGGCCCGGGCTGTCGGTGACGGCGAAAGTGCTGCTGCGCGGTTGAAGCGTCAGCTACCGTGCGCCGTTTCCATCAGGCGGTGGAGATAGGCGTCGAACATGTCGGCGAGCGCCTCGGCATAGGCATGGATCTCGTCCGGGGTGCGCGGCGTCGCCGAGAAGGACGCGCCGACTTCCCGGATCGTGCTCTTGATCAGGTCGGCGGCCAGCGCGCGCACCGGACCGGGCGCGTCGGGTAGCGCCTCGCGCATGAACGCCTCGACCACACCGGCGCTGGCGGCGCGGATCTCGACCGCTTCGGCGGCATCGCGGTAGAGCGGGGCGGCGTCGTTCAGCGCGCCGCGCACCGCGGCCTCCTCGCATTCCGAGCGGAGGAAGGCGTGGACAAGGGTTCGCAGCCGCGCCGACGGCGACAGCGTGCGATCCTCGAGGATGCCGCGCAGCATCTGCGACGTCTGGCGCCACTCGTCGCTTTGCAGGCGAAAGAGGATCGCCGCCTTGTTGGGGAAATATTGGTACAGCGACCCGACGCTGACGCCGGCGCGTTCCGCGACGCGCGCGGTGGTGAATCGCGCCGCGCCCTCACGCGTCAAAACCTGAACAGCGGCGTCGAGCACGGCCGAAACCAGCGCGGCCGAACGCTGCTGCCGCGGCTGCTTGCGCGAGGAGACGGAGCTGGTTTCGGCGCCTGCCATGAGGTCTTCCTGCCAATGCGAATAGGGAATGCGATGGATTAGTCGTATTTTCCGCAGCGGGCAAACAACCATCCGCCCACATCATTGGAGATCCGTAATGACCACGCTGACCAGCGCCCCGGTGGCGCCCCTGCTCGCGCGCCTGTTTGCCGAGGCCGCGGCGCAGTCCCCGGCGACCGACCCCGCCTTTGCCGCCATATTGCCCGAGGAACGCGAACGGCTGATGCGCAGCCGCGCCGATTATCGCATGCTCTATACCGAGCTGAAGGATTATGCGCTGCCCGTCTCGCCCGATACCGGCCGGCTGCTCTACCTGCTGGCGCGGGCGGTGCGGGCGCGCGCGATCGTCGAGTTCGGCACGTCGTTCGGGCTGTCGACGCTGCACCTCGCCGCCGCCTTGCGCGACAATGGCGGTGGCCGGCTGGTGACGAGCGAGTTCGAACCCTCGAAGGTGGCGCGGGCCAGCGCCAATCTGGCGGCGGGCGGGCTGGCCGATCTGGTCGACATCCGCGTCGGCGATGCGCTCGAGACGCTGGCAAGCGACCTTCCAGAGACGGTCGACCTGCTACTGCTGGACGGCGCGAAATCGCTCTATCGCGACGTGCTGTTGCTGGTCGAGCCACGCCTGCGACCGGGCGCGGTGATCGTCGCCGACAATGCCGACTATTGCCCCGAACATGTCGCGCATGTCGGTGCCGTCGCCAACGGCTATATCAGCTTGCCCTTCACCGACGAGGTCATGCTATCGGTCCGGCTGGGATGATCGCAGTGCAACAATTCGTTGCCGAGGCGGAACAAGCCGCCGGGCACGGACGTTGCGCGCCATGTGGATGACCAACCGTCGCCCGCCCCGTGGCGGCTGTCATGGGGCGGCGCGGCGGCGCGCCGCGTGTTGCTTTACGACTATAAGACAGGAGGGGGCTCCGGCCGACCTCACCACGATATCGACACCGCCCGGTCGCTCGCCTGACGACCGCCGGACCGCAAGGCAGAGCATTTTTGGCCGACCAGACCGCCGATCCTGAAGGCTATGCGTTCAAGCCGCACGAGCGCCCGACGCTGCCGGGGTCGCCGGCCAACCCCGATCATCCGACGGGCCGCCGCGTCGGCTATTTCGCGATTGGCGGGCTGATCGGCGTCACCGCCGGGCTGGGCAATGCGCTGGTGCTGGTCAATCTCAACTTCGCGCAGGGGACGCTCGGCCTCACCCCCAATGAGAGCGCCTGGCTGACCGCCGCCTATTACATGACCAATGTCACGGCGAATCTGTTGCTGGTGAAATATCGCCAGCAATTCGGGCTGCAGCCGTTCATCCGCTATGCGCTCGTCGTTTATGCGCTGAGCACCTTGCTCCATCTGTTCGTGCACGGTTTCTGGACCTCGGTCGCGGTGCGCGCGATCAGCGGCGTCGCGGCGACCGGCCTGTCGACGCTGACCATCCTCTATTTCATGCAGAGCATGCCCGCGGCCAAGCGGCTTGCCGGGGTGATGATCGGCATCTCGATCCCGCAGCTCGCCACGCCGCTGGCGCGCGCGCTGTCGCCGGGGCTGCTCGACTGGGGCGACTGGCACATGCTCTACTGGTTCGAGCTCGGCCTTGCGCTGCTCTCGCTCGTCGCGGTGATGGCGCTGCCGCTGCCGCCGAGCGAGCGCGAAAAGGTGTTCGAGCCGCTCGATTTTCTCACCTTCGGCCTGCTCGCGCCGGGGCTGTGGCTGCTCATCGCGGTGCTGTCCGAAGGGCGGATCGAGTGGTGGCTCGAGCGCGACTGGATCGGCTATGCGCTGGTCGCCAGCGTCGTGCTGATCGCGGCGGCGGTGGTGGTCGAGCATCAGCGCGCCAATCCGCTGATCGACACGCGCTGGCTCGCCACACGCGAGATCGTGCGGTTGATGCTCGTCGCGGCCTCGGTGCGTATCCTGCTGTCGGAACAGGCGTTCGGATCGGTCGGGCTGCTGACGGTGCTCGGCATGCTCAACGACCAGATGATCACGCTGAACCTGATTGTCGTCGCCGCCTCGCTGCTCGGGCTGGTGGTCGCGGTGCTGACCTTCCGGCCGGCGAGCCTCGCCCGGCCGATCAACATCGCGGTCATCCTGATCGCGATCGGCGCGTTCATGGACGCTTTCTCGACCAACGTGACGCGGCCCGAGAGCTTCTATCTCAGCCAGGCGATCATCGGCTTCGCCTCGATCCTGTTCCTGGCGCAGGCGATGGTGATCGGCATGGCGCGCGCGATCCTGACCGGGGGCAAGCATTTCATCACCTTCGTCGTGCTGTTCTCGATCAGCCAGAGCATTGGCGGGCTTGCCGGCAGCGCGTTGCTCGGCACCTTCCAGGTGGTGCGCGAAAAGGTTCATTCGCACGACCTGGTCCAGGCGATCGTGATGACCGACCCGCAGGTCGCGGCGCGGATCCGCGGCGGTGCGGGGCTTTATGCCGGGACGATCGGCGACCAGACGCTGCGCGGCGCGGCGGGCGCGGCGACGCTCGCGCGGCAGGTGGCGCGCGAGGCCAATATTCTCGCCTTTAACGACGTGTTCCTGCTGGTCGGGGTGCTCGCGGTGCTGACGGCGCTGTGGGGCTTTGCGATCCGCTGGTCGATCTGGCGGCGCGCCGAAGTGTCCCCGGTCATTCTCCTCCAGCAAAAGATGATGCAGGCGATGGCGACGCCGGATTCCAAGGGAAAATAGCATGGACGAAACGGTCACCACGACGCCCGATCCGCAGGTCGATGCGCCGCCGCGCGGCTGGCGGCCGCCGGCACGGAGCGGCACGACGCTGATCATGATCGTCGTCATCGCGGTGCTCGCGGTGCTGGCGATCCTCTACGCGTGGCGGCTGCCACCGTTCGCCGGGCTGCGCGAGGACACCGACAATGCCTATGTCCGCGGCAAGGTGACGATCATCAGCCCGCAGGTCAGCGGTTATGTCACCGCGGTGCCGGTGCAGGACTTTGCCGAGGTCAAGGCGGGGCAGGTGCTGGCGACGATCGACGACCGCATCTACCGCGCGCGCGTCGCGCAAGCCGAGGCGAACGTCGCCGCGCAGGAGGCGGCGCTGGCCAACTCGGCGCAGGCGCAGCGCTCACGCGAGACCGCGACGCTGAGCCAGGATGCCGCCATCGCCAGCGCACGCGCGCAGCGCGACAAGGCGCGCGCCGACATGCGTCGCGCCGACACTTTGGTCGCCGACGGATCGATCTCGGCGCGCGAGCATGACCAGACGCGCGCCGCGTTGCTGGCGGCCGACGCGACGGTGCGCCAGGCCGAGGCCGGGCGCGCGATCGGCACACAGGACGTGCGCACCGTGATGGTCGGGCGCGGCGGTTTGCAGGCGGCGGTCGAGGCGGCCAAGGCGCAGTTGCGGCTGGCGCAGATCGACCTCGACAACACGGTGATCCGCGCGCCGGTCGACGGCCAGCTGTCGGAGATCGGGGTGCGCAACGGCGCCTTTGTCAGCCCCGGCACGCAGCTGCTGTTCCTCGTGCCGCACGATGTGTGGATCGTCGCCAATTTCAAGGAAGCGCAGACCCGCGATATGCGGATCGGCCAGCCGGTCACCTTCCGCGTCGATGCGCTCGGCAACGTAAAGCTGCGCGGCCATGTCGAGAGCCTGGCACCGGCGGCGGGGTCGGAGTTCGCGGTGATCAAGTCCGACAATGCCACCGGCAATTTCGTCAAGGTCGCGCAGCGCATCGCGGTGCGCATCGCGATCGAGCCGGGGCAGTCGATGCCGCGGCGTCTCCAGCCCGGCATGTCGGTCGAAGTGGCGATCGACACGCGCGGGGGCGGGCGATGACGCGCGCGGGCGCGGCGGCGCTGCTGCTGGCGGGCGCGCT
>NZ_JARYTI010000124.1 GCF_029911635.1 Sphingomonas sp. AR_OL41 | reverse complement strand
CGCCATGTCGCGGGTCACCGAAACCGGCTCAAAACCGAAAACCCCATAGCGAACCGCTTGGGGCCCGCGGGTTCGGGCCTCCAAGACTTTCGTACGCCTGCCGGCATCCGAAACTCTTCAGGAAAGCCGCCTGGCGACAAGCGCCCACTTTCGGACATCGTGTTATCGACGCTTGCGGGTCACAACCAACGCATTGTCGATTTGCCATCCGTGGTTTCGTTGCACTAGCTTCGCCGTGGTGTAAGCATCCCTGCTCCAATACCGGACCGTGAACTTGCAGTTGATGACTAACGGGTTTCCCGGAAGGTCGCTCGGCAGCGACGATCCGCAGAGCACGTCGGAAATTCCCTTGATCCGTTCGGGCTCAAGGAGGAGGACGCTATTTGGATCGGCTTGGTTGGCGACTGCCCTAACGACGGCATCGTCGCGAGCCCGAACGGCGGTTAAGAGCTGATCATCGGTAGGACAATCGGAGGGTAAGGCGCATCGACTTATGCTCGCCAACATCAACAAAGCGTTCAATTGAGCTCTCCGTAAACATCACGCCGAAACTATTAGATTGAACGGCAGCTAACCACCACTATTCCCCGTTCCCGCCCCATCGACCGACGCGAACCACCTAAATGTCGACCGGCAGGTTTCGGGACGCAAAGCTGCCCGGCGGGAGCCGCCCCAATCCCGGTCATTCAGGGCCAGCCTTGGGAGCCCCTGAAGCGGACGGTCCGCGTTTGCCAGCCTGGCTGCTTGTCAGCTGCTGCAACCGCCCTTGATGGCACCAGCCAATAGCAGGCGAGTTTGCAATTTTGGTTTGGCTGTGGTGAGTTTTCTTCATGGGGGAACAACCTGAACCGCTACACGAGCCGGTGCCCGGCACAGACGATGCACCCGCGCTAATTCACGCATCCGAGGATCAGGAAACGATGCACGTTCACAAAGTTAAGCCGGTCCACGGCTGGAAGGAATTCCTGAACGAGATCGCGATCATCGTTGTCGGCGTGCTGATCGCGCTTGGTCTGGAGCAGGTCGTTTCCAGCGTCGAGTGGAGCCGAAAAGTTGCCGAATCTCGCGACGCACTCGGATTGGAGCTGGCGGAAAACCTGGGCAAAATGGAGACGAGGGTCGAAGTGGCCCATTGTATCGATCAGCGGCTTGATGCGATTGCGGCCATCGTTGATCGCGCCTCCCGTTCTGGGAAGTTGCCCGCGCTGCCAACTCCAGCGTCTCCCCCTTATTATAGCTGGGGCACCGGCGTGTGGAACAGTGCGCTAAGCGCCCAGAGCGCGTCTCACTTCCCGGCGGACCAGCTTCGCGGATACAGCCGCTATTATCAAATTCTTGATCGGATTGCGGGCTCAGAGCCTCAGGAAGAGGCAGCATGGACGACGCTTTATGAATTAGCTGGACCGGGCCGCCCCTTCGATGCGGACGATGCGCGAGCGTATCGAAAGGCGATCGGTCAAGCGCGCCAACTGAACGGGCTGATCTCGGGCTTTGGAGTTCGCGGTCGGCAAGCGATTGATGGATACCATCTGACGTTTGATAACAAGGTGTATGGCGAGCGCCTATCTCTCGTTAGGGCGAGAACGTTAGACTGCGGCTCTCCTGCAGGAACGCCGCCCAAAACTTATGGATCCGCTCCAGCGGCAAACTTTGCAGAGCAGGCGCAGGCAACTCCGCCTAAGTGAGCCGTCCACGTCATCAATAGCCGACATCCAAACTTATAGTGGCGTTCCGGCAAAATGCCTTCGATCGGGTGATCAGCATCGGATGGCGACCGCCATTCGCGGATGCTTATCGGGGAGGAAAGCTGCCCGGCGGCAAGCGCCCCAACAGCTGACCTTCAATTCAGTGCGGCTCTGGTGTGTAGGAAGGTAAGGTAACGCACATCTTCTGCCGCGAACAAATCGACTCCGGCGCCCATATAAGCCCGCATCAATTCATCGGCGGCGCGGTCGTGCTCACCTGCATCAAATAGTACCTGACCCAAGCGAAGATGAAGGAAGGGATTGCCCACCGCGTCAGGGCAAATCATCGCATATTCAAGCGCCTCTCTCGCCGAGGTTCGATAGCCTGCGAGGAACGCAGCGTCGGCGATCGCGGCCAAAATCCAAGTGGACGCGTTCCATTGGTTTTTGGGCTCCGGAACGAATTCCCACGCCCGATTATATTCCGCGATGGCATCTTCATACCTGCCGGCGGAGGCAAGCGCGTCGCCATCGGAGCAAAGATTCTGAATCGCTTCATGCACCGTGGGTGATAATTCCGGGCTTCCCATACTCACAGGTCGTAGCGAGCTGCCGCCCCTCACTCAACGACCGCCTTCCACCACTTTTCCCCGTTCCGGCGCCGCCGACAAGCGTGACACGCCCAATAGCTGACCGGCAGGAACGACGACGCAAACCTCCCCAACGGGAGCCGCCGCACTTGCGGACGTTGGCGACCATGGTCAAAACTGGCTGTCGATATGGAAGAGATCGCCAAAAGGCTGAACGACCCGGCGGTGCTTCCCCAGCATGCGTATCACCGCAATCACGCGACCTACGAACTGGTCGGCTATGTAAATTGCCTTGTCGGCTGCCGCATCAGCGGCAACACGGAGGGCGCGGCTCTTTTCGCAGAGAGGGTAGATCGGTTTATCGCCGAACATCCCCGAACCCCGGATGTCGCCGAATACTATCAAGCCGTGATCAACTATGTCCGTTCCGGGGCATAGGCTCCGGCAAATGTCAGAATCTTCCGGACCATCAGCAACACCCGCAACCGCCCCTACCCCCCGATCGGCACCGCATCATGAAACCGGTCGAGGTCGAGCAACATCACGCCGCCCTCCTCCGACACGACATCGACGAATTCGTGATCGACCAGCACATCCTCGCGGCGGTAGCGCATGCCGCCGGTCGATTGCGTCGCGAGCAGCGTGTCGAGGCCGCTGACCGTCAGCGTGATCATGAAGCGCTCCTCGCTGGCGAGCGCGGCAAGCAGCGGGCTGTCGTCGTCGAGCAGATGCACCAGCGTCCAGGACAGGCCGAGCGTCGGGTTGCGATCGCGCACCAGCGCGAGCGGGGTGAGGCGGCGGAAGGTGCGATGATCGGCGGTCTCGACATTTTCGAGCCAGGACAATTGCGCCGCCGCATCGGCGAGCGGGCGCGAGCGCATCATCGCGACGCGCAACATCAGCGCGCGCTGCCCCCCGAAACGGCCGATCACCGCGATGCGGCTGAACAACAGGCTCTGGCGCGGGCGTGAGAAGCGCGCGAAGATCAGCCCGGTCATCGTCGCGGAAAAGAACAGGCCGATCAGGATCTCGACCGCGGCAAGCGCGTGGCCGAGCCGCGTGACCGGCGCCATCACACCGTAGCCGACGGTGCCGAGCGTATCGACCGAGAAGAAGAAACCATCGACCAGCGAGCCCGGCGCGACATTGGCGATGGCACCGGGGCACAGGGCATAGAGCGTGCCGAACAGCAGGTTTATCGCGACGAACACCCCCGTGCTCAGCGCGACGAACGCCGGCCAGGTCATTTCCATCACCCAGTAATAGAGATCGCCAAAGGGCGAGGGCGTGCCGGTCTTGACCGCCTGGAAGCCGCCGAACTGGACATTCTGCCTGCGAGGTTTGCGCGCCATGGCCGGCATCGTCGGTCAGCCGGCGGGCGAGGTCAATGCGGCGCGGTCAGCCGATGGCGCGCGCGACCATGCCCTCGACCTTGCCGCCCTCGTCGCGCGACCAGGCGATGAAGGCCGCCTCGTCCATCGGCGGCGCGACGGCATAGCCCTGGATGACGTCGCAGCCGATCACGCGCAACACATCGGCCTGGGCGGGGCTTTCGATGCCCTCGGCCACCGCTTCGCAGCCCAGCCCGTGGATCAGGCCGATCACGGCATGGACGATGGTGCGGGCATCGGCATTGTCGACGATGCTTTCGATCAGGCTGCGGTCGAGCTTGACGCGGTCGACCGGCAGCGCGCGCAGCCGCGACAGGTTGGAATAGCCGGTGCCGAAATCGTCGATCGCGATGGTCGCGCCGTCGGCGCGCAGCGCGGCGATCGCCTCGACCACCTCGCTGCTGCAATGCATCGCCAGCGTCTCGGTGATTTCGAGCTCGAGCAGATGCGCGGGCGCTTTCGCGTCGAGCATCGCGGCGCGCAGGCGACGGAAGAAGCTGGCATGATCGAGCTGGCGCGGCGACACATTGATCGCGAGGCGCTGCTCGATACCGATGCGGCCCCAGCGCGCGATGGTATCGGCGACGGTGGCGATGACCCATTCGCCGATCTCGACGATCAGCCCGGTTTCCTCGGCGCGCTGGATGAAGGTGCCCGGCAGGCGCAGCCCGTCGCGCGGATGGCGCCAGCGCAGCAAGGCCTCGGCAGCGACGATGCGGCCGTCGGGCAGGCTGATCTGCGGCTGGAACACCAGCGCGAACTGATCGCTGTCGATCGCCTCGCGCAGATCACATTCGAGCTGCGCGCGATCGGCAATCTCGGCGGCGAGCGCGTCGGTGAAATGTTCCGCGCGGCCGCGGCCGCTGGCCTTGGCGTGATACATGGCGGCATCGGCGGCGCGCATCAGATCGGTCAGCGTCTCGCCGTGCAGCGGCCGCATCGCGATGCCGATCGAGGCGCCGATGACGATATCGGTGCCGATCAGATCGAACGGCTCGCCCAGCGCGAAGAGCACGCCGCGCCCGATCCGCGCCGCCTCGGCCGAATCACGGATGCCGGCGAAGAACATGGTGAACTCGTCGCCGGCGAGGCGCCCGATGAGCGGCACGACGCCGGGATGATCGGCCAGCACGCGATCGGCGACCGCGCGCAGCCGGTTGGCAACCATGCCGAGCAGCATGTCGCCCATGGCATGGCCCATCGTGTCGTTGACGGTCTTGAAGCGATCGAGATCGATGAACAGCAGAGCGGCGCTGCTGCCGGGGCCGAGGTCGCTGAGCATGCGCTCGCAGCTGCGGCGGAAATGCGTGCGATTGGGCAAAGCGGTGACCGGATCGAACAAGGCGAGGCGCTGGACGCTTTCGAGATTGGTGCTCAGCTGGTTGAACAGGCTGTGCATCGCGGCGGCGAGTTGCGGCACGTTTTCAGCGATTTCGACCGGAATATCGCTTTCCAGATCGCCCTGCGCGGCGCGCGCGATGCGGGCGATTGCGGCGTCGATGGCGGAGGCGGTCGAAGCGATGGCACGCTCGGCCGAGGCCCAGCACATCGCCGCGCAGACCAGCGCCGGAATGAGCGCGCGCGCCATGTTGGCGACGTCGATCTGGCCGCTCGACGTCGCGACCAGGGCGAGGATGAAGGCCAAGGCCCCCGCCCCCATGGCGAACCCGATCGCACGACTTTTGAGCGTTACGCCTTCCATCGACCCGAAGGTGGCCCCCTTCGCCACGCCGCCCGGATATCTCCGGCGTGCGCGGAACGTGCCATCAAAAGGTTAACACTTTGAGCCTCAGGCGTCGCGCGGCCGGCGCAGCACGATATAGAGCGCGCCGGCGCCGCCATGGCGCGGATGCGCGCCGCGCACGGCGGCGATGGCGC
>NZ_JARYTI010000123.1 GCF_029911635.1 Sphingomonas sp. AR_OL41 | reverse complement strand
ACGACGCTCTTCCGATCTCGCCAAGGCGCACCGCGAATCGCGCGAGACGTTGGTCGATCGGCCAGCGACCGCGCCCCGCGCGCCCGGCAGCAAGCCGGGCAAGAAGCCAGCCGGCTGGGCCAGCGCCAAACCATCGGGCAAGAAACCGACCGGCGCCGGTCGCGGCCCCAGAACACGGAAATAAGTCATGCGAATCATTGCCGGGCAGTGGCGCGGTCGCACCATCGTCGCGCCCAAGGGTGACGCCACCCGCCCCACCGCCGACCGCACGCGCGAGGCGCTGTTCTCGATGCTGACCAGCCGGCTCGGCGATTTCGAGGGGCTCTCGGTCGTCGATCTATTCGCCGGCTCGGGCGCGCTCGGGCTTGAGGCGCTGTCGCGCGGCGCGGAATCCTGCCTGTTCGTCGAGCATGACAAGCCGGCGCTCGATACGCTGCGCGGTAACATCGCCAAGCTCGGCGCCAAGGCCGATGTCCGCGCGCAATCGGTGCTGACGCTCGGCCCGGCGGCCAAACCCTATGACCTGATCCTGCTCGACCCGCCCTACGGCACCGGTGCGGGCGTCGTCGCGCTCGAACGCCTGTCGCGGCTCGGCTGGATCGGCCCGGCGACGTGGATCAGCCTCGAGACCGGCGCCAAGGAACCGGTCGTCATCGCCGGCCTGACCGTCGATGCCGAACGCACCCACGGCAAGGCGCGGATCACGCTGCTCAGAGCAACAAGCTGAGCGGGGACGGATTCACCGCTTCTCGTGATGCGGCCTCGAATATCTAACGCATCCTCCAGAAATCTGGTCGAAATCTTCGCATCTATCCCCCTTCCCCGGCGAAGGCCGGGGCCCAGCTGGGATGGCCGATATAATCAGCGGCACCGCTCATCGCTGAGTCCCCCAACTGGGCCCCGGCCTTCGCCGGGGAAGTCAGTAAGATAACGCTGCTACGCTTTTTTCGGTTCAGATTTCACGCATCACTTATTCCTGAGCACCGCGATCCCGCCAAGACTGAGCACCCCGGCAGCGACAAGGTACAGCCCGACATAGGCGATGCCGCGACCGGCCAGCGCCTGCGCGGCGATCGGCGCCATCGCCCCGCCGACGATCCCGCCGAGATTGAAGGTGAACGACACGCCAGTATAGCGCACCTCGGCCGGGAACAGATCGGGCAGCCAGCCGCCGAGCGGGCCATAGGCGAACCCCATCACGAACAGCGCGAAGGCGAGCCAGGCGAGGATCATGAAGAGCGATCCCGCGCCGAGCATAGGCCCCATCAGCACACCCGCGACGAGGCAGCCGGCGCAGCCCAGCGCCAGCATACGCGTCGCGCTGCTACGGTCCGCCGCCATGCTGGCGACGACGATGCCGAGCGCGAGGAACAGGATCGCCACCAGCTCGATCGCCAGGAAGGTCTCGCGCGGATACCCCAGCTTGGTCGTGCCGTAACCAAGCGCAAAAGCGGTCGCGAGATAGAACAGCGCGAAGCATGCGACGACCGCGAAGGTACCGGCGAGCGTCGCGCGCAGATGGCGTTTGAACAGCAGCGCGATCGGCACGCGCGGGATTGCTTCGGCCCTGGCGGCTTCGAGAAACGCCGGGGTCTCGGTCAGCTTGAGCCGCACCCACAGGCCGAGCAGTACCAGCACCGCGCTCGCCAGGAACGGCAGCCGCCAGCCCCAGTCGCGGAACTGCGTGTCGGTCAGAATCAGCCCGAGCAACAGGAACGAGCCGTTGGCGGCAATGAAACCGACCGGCGCGCCGAGCGGGGGGAACATACCCCAGGTCATCCGCCGGTGCGGCGGGGCATTTTCCGCCGCGAGCAGGCTCGCCCCGCCCCATTCGCCGCCCAGCCCCAGCCCCTGGCCGAAGCGCAGCACGCACAGCAGCAGCGGCGCGACCCAGCCGACCTGCGCATAGGTCGGCAGGAAGGCGATCGCGACGGTCGACCCGCCCATCAGCAACAACGAGGCGACCAGCGTCGACTTGCGCCCGATCCGGTCGCCGAAATGCCCGAACAGCACGGCGCCGACCGGCCGCGCGATGAACGCCAGACCGAAACTGGCATAGGACAGCATCAGCTGCGCCGACACCGACGAGGTCGGAAAGAACAACGGCCCGAACACCAACGCCGCCGCCGTCGCATAGATATAGAAATCGTAGAACTCGACCGCCGTGCCGGTAAGGCTGGCGAGCAGGATGCGGCGGTTGTCGGGCGTGTTCATCCCTACCGCCGTAACCGCAAATCGCGGGCGCTGCCAAATCGGAAGAAGCAAGTTGTTCACGCGGAGGCGCGGAGACGCGGCGTTGAAGCGCCAGCGGCAATGTCACCCGCACCAGCGGGCGGAATGTTCTCCGTCTATCTGGAACGAACGGGTTTTGCGTGCGCGCGCGGGAAGCGCCAGGCGCAACAACGCCGCGTCTCCGCGCCTCCGCGTGAACCCATTTCAACGCCCGTCAGGAAAGAAGCGCCGTGCAACGGGGCGCCGCCGCTCAGACGATGCCGAACACCCGGATCGCCTGCAGCATCACCCAGTACAGCCCGCCCGACAGCAGCATCGCCGCCGGCAGCGTCAGCACCCAGGCCATCGCCATGTTGGTGATCGTGCGCACCTGCAGCCCGGCGCGGCTCGCTACCGAGGCGCCGGCGACGCCGCTCGACAGGATGTGCGTCGTCGACACCGGCAGCGCGAAGATGTCGGCGGTCATGATCGTCACCGCGGCGACGATCTCCGCCGAGGCGCCCATGCCATAGGTCATGTGCGACTTGCCGATTCGCTCGCCGACCGTGACGACGATGCGCCGCCAGCCGACCATCGTGCCCAGCCCGAGCGCGATCGCCACCGCGATCTTCACCCAGAGCGGAATGAACCGCGTACCCTGCTCGAGCTGCTTCTGATAGGTGCCGATCGCCACCAGCTCGGCTTTCGAGAAGGTCGTCGCGGCGGCCTTGTCCTTGGTGATCAGCTTCGTCGTGTCGAGCACCAGATACATGTCGTTGCGCAAATTGGGCGTGGCCCGCGCCGGCACCTTGCTCAGCGCGCCGAAACCCTTGATGCGCTGGCCGAGATCGCGCGACAGCGACCCGACCGCGCCATAGACCGCCGGCGCCATCGCCTCGTGCGTGCGCAGCGCCTCGGTCAGCACCGCGCGCGCCGTGCCGAGATCACCGCCGGCCGTGCCGGCATGCGCCGTGAAGGTCGTCGCCGCGCCGTTCGCGCTGGCGGCGAAGCTGGCCATCGCGCTCTCGGGCATGGTGCGGTTGAGCGCATAGGCGGTGGGCGCGCAGCCGATCAGGATCAGCATGATCAGCCCCATGCCCTTCTGCCCGTCATTGCTGCCATGAAAGAACGACACCGCCGTGCAGGTCGCGATCAGCAGCGCGCGGATGCCACGCGGCGGCGGCGTGTTGCCGTGCGGCTCGTCATAAAGCTTGGGGTTGCGCAGCACGGCCTTCATCAGCAGCAGCAGCGCGAACGCGCCGATGAAGCCGCACATCGGGCTGAACAGCAGCGACGACAGCACCTTCTCTGCCTGCGACCAGTCGACGCCCGAGGTGCCGCCCTTGCTCGATGAGATGAGCTGGTTGGCGAAACCGACGCCGAGGATCGAGCCGATCAGCGCGTGGCTCGACGAATTGGGCAGCCCGACATACCAGGTCGCGAGGTTCCACAGGATCGCCGCGAACAGCAGCGCGAAGATCATCGCGAAGCCGGCCCCGCTGCCGACATGCAGGATCAGGTCGACCGGCAGCAGCGTGATGATGGTATAGGCGACCGCCCCGGTCGACAGCATCACGCCGAGAAAGTTGAAGAAGCCCGACCACACCACCGCGACATGCGGCGGCATCGAGTTGGTGTAGATGACCGTCGCGACCGCATTGGCGGTGTCGTGAAACCCGTTCACGAACTCGAAGCCGAGCGCGATGAGCAGCGCCAGGCCGAGAAACAGGAACACGCCCGTCGCCATCTGCTCGCCGACCTGCGCGGTGTCGAGCAGGATGCTGGCCGCGGCATAACCCAGCCCGCCGAGCAGAAAGGCCAGGAAGATCCAGCGTGTGAGGGGCGGGAGCGGCCGGTGGATTCCGAGCTCGCGGGGTGACACGGCCGCCGAATCGGTGGGCGCGATAATCGTTGTAGCCATGGCTCGCCGTTCTTCGCGTGCTAGCGTGACAGTCTTATGACAAGGCGCATCGAATGACGCCCGGAGATCTTACAGATAAGGTCGCAACGTGAAGGAGATCGTGCGCTTGGTACCGCCGCGCTCGATCGCCAGCGAGACCGGCGTGCCGGGTCCGCGGTTGATCGCCGCGAGCAGTTCGGGCCAAGCGCCCGCGATCCGATCGCCTACCTGTACACCCGCCTCTGCGGCAGGACTCCCGGTGCCCACCGCCGCTACCTCTGCCGCCTCGCTTTTGCGATCGAGCCACAGGCCCGACAGGCCATAACGCCGGCCGACCGCCGGCTGGCGGCTCGGCTGGACCCAGAGGCTGCGCGAGCGGGCATCGATCGACAGGTTGAAGCGCCGGATCAGCGCCAGCCCGGCGATCCCCTCGCCGATTTTCGGCGCGACCGTGCCGAGCGGTTCCAGCGCGACCAGCGGTGCATCGATCGCCAGCCCGCCCAGCGCCAGCGATGGTACCCGCACCAGGCGGTTCATCGACCCGCTGCCGCCGATCCCGCCCGGTCGGAATGGCGCATAGGGCCGACTGTCGTCCCACAGGCCGGCGCGGCGCGCCGCGTTGGGCGAGAGCGTCAACAGGTTGGGTGCGCCGGTGTCGAGCATGCACTCGAACGCCTGACCACCGACCGCTACGTCGGCGAAGATATAGGGCGAGCTCTCGGTGCGGCCGTTGAGCCGCCTGATGCTCGAATTCAGCTTGGTGAAACCGTCACGCTCGCCGCGCCCGTCGGGATAGAGCCGGATTTCGCCAGCGTCGAAATCGAGGTCGGTGTCGCCCGCGGTGATAATCCCGGCCGCCAGCGTTCCCTCGATGTCGGCGCCGAAGTGAAGCTCACCCGCGCCGACCAATGCGACGCGCGCCTGGCGCATCGTTCCGCCGATGACGAAATCGCGCGCCTCGTAGATCGGGTAGATGTCCGCCCCGCCCATCCCGCGGACCCGCGTATGGCCGCCGATCGGAAGCTTCAGCGTTGTCGCGAGACTGTTGTGGATCAACCCGAAGTCGGCGCCGGTATCGATCATGAAGATATAGGGGCCCTTGCCGACCATCCCGACCGCGACAAGCACGCGGCTTTCCTCCAGCGCGATCGAGGCACGGAACACCCGCCGCCCGGCGCCGATCGCAGCGCCCGGCCAGGCCGCGGCGAGGCTCAGGCCGGCGAGCAAATTCCGTCGTGATATCATGACTCTGCGACTCCGGACGATGCGGAGCTTTCTAGCCAAACGCTGCGTGCAGGAAAGACCAAAAAACGCAGCGCGCCGCCCGGCGGGACGCGCTAGACTCATACCCGTTCAGGTTTGCACATATCCTGAGTGTCGGATGTAATTTGAGTATTCGCCGGGTTTGAATTTTTCGAGGATGGTTTTGAGCGCGTCACAGATGGCGTCGAAGGAACGGGGGT
>NZ_JARYTI010000122.1 GCF_029911635.1 Sphingomonas sp. AR_OL41 | reverse complement strand
CATGTCGCGGGTCACCGAAACCGGCTCAAAACCGAAAACCCCATAGCGAACCGCTTGGGGCCCGCGGGTTCGGGCCTCCAAGACTTTCGTACGCCTGCCGGCATCCGAAACTCTTCAGGAAAGCGGACAGACCGCTCGCCATCGACCACTTGCCGTTCCTGATGGTTCAGGCCCGCGCCTGAAAGCTGCCGTTTGACGGACATGAACAAATGGCAGATTTCGGGAGGCTCACGCGGCGGGCCGAATGGCGTGTTGTGGGTCTTCAGGGTCCAGAGGCTGGCTGGACGAACGTCCGCGACCTTGATCAGCCGCCGGTTGGCAAACGGCCAGATCAAGCCGAAAGCCCGCCGACCGCCCCTCCATCAAACCCCCATCCCCAACACCAGCGTGATTCAACCCGCCACCCATCCCGCTATCAACCGCGCCCATGTCACCAGGTCGCCCCACATCCTACGCCCCGTCCTTCGCCGGCATTGCCGAGCGTCTGTGCCGCAATGGCGCGACGGATCCCGAAGTCGCCGAGATCCTCGGCATCTGCGTCCGAACGCTCTATCGCTGGCGCAACGAGCATGAGGCCTTTGCCCTCGCGCTCCGCGCTGGCAAGGAATTGGCCGACGATCGCGTCGAGCGCGCGCTCTATCAGCGTGCGGTCGGCTACACCGCGACCGCGCAAAAGGTCGTCACGCGGCGCGGCCATGACGAGCCCGTCGTCGTGTCGTACGAGGTCCACATCCCCGCCGATGTCCGCGCCGCGCTGCACTGGCTCGCCGTCCGCCGCCCCACGCCCTGGGCGCGCCCCGCGGACGAAGAGCCCAAGATCGATATCGCCGCGATCGTCGCCGAACGCCGCGCCTATGTCATCGCGCAAAACGATGCGCGGCGTCGCGAACTGGCTTCGCAAGAGGTCGACGCCGGCGTGCCGCCCTGCCTGCGTGCGCAGCCCTATGGGGCAGCGGACGATCCTTAAGCGGTGGGCGGTGTAATTTCCCTCTCCCCTTGTGGGAGAGGAGTGCTGGGTCGGCCATGCCCCCGGCATGGCCTGGGCAGCGCGGGGCGCTGTCCACCCAGCGCTGGCCCGCTGCCGAAGGCAGTGGGAGGGTGAGGGGGACTGACGCGGACGTCGCGTTCTGGGCTCCCCCTCATCCGCCCCTTCGGGGCACCTTCTCCCACAAGGGGAGAAGGAATTCAGTGCCATCTCGCCTGATGTCTGAACTCGGTAGCTATTGAAGGGACGGGCTTGAGAGAACCAACCCGGCTCACGCCCCACTCAAGCCACCCGACGAATCTGCCCCCGCGCCCGGTCACGCCCGGCCTTCTTCGCGTCGAACAGCGCGGCATCGGCGGCGCGGTACAGCGCTTTCCAGTCGCTCTCGCGCGTCAGCGCGCCGCGCGTCACGCCGATGCTCGCGGTCACCGTCAGGTCGAACGGCATCCGCGCGCCGCGCAGCCGCGCCAGCACCGTCTCCGCCTCGATCGCCTGGCTCGCTGGCACGACGATGGCGAATTCCTCGCCGCCGAAGCGCGCGACCAGCGCCTCCAGCGGCACCGCCTGGCGCAGCGTCCGCGCCACGACGCGCAACACCTCGTCGCCGCCGTCATGGCCGATCGTGTCGTTGACCAGCTTGAAATGGTCGATATCGGCGAGCAGCAGCACCTGCTCCTCCTCGCGGCCGATCGCGCGCGCCAGAAAGGCGCGGCGGTTGAGCAGCCCGGTCAGCGGGTCGATGTCGGCCAGCACCCGCGCCGCCAACTCCTGCTCGCGCGCCAGGTCGCGGTCGCGGCTGATCTGCTGGATGCGATAGGCGATCGCCAGGCTAGACGTCACCGATTCCACCGCCATCGCCACCAGCGTCGAATTGTCGAGCCAGAAGCGATAGGGCACGAAGCCCAGGATATTGGCACAGCGCAGCAGCGCGAGCACGATCGGCAGGCCCCATGCCAGCGCGAACAGCCCGAGATATTCGCTGCCGCGCCGCCACGCGCTGTACAGCACCGGCACGATCAGCGAGATCAGCGCGGGGAAGGCCACCGAATACAGCGCATCGAAAAATGGCAACTGCCACTCGCCGGTCAGCGCGATGCCCAGCGCGGCGATCATCACCCCCGCTCCGGCCGCATTGGCCAGAAAGGTAAGCCGGCGCGTGAATACGCGCGGCTCGAAGAAACACCGCACGAACGCCATCGCCGAGACGCCGCCCAGCCCCAGCGTGACATAGTTGATCCGCATCCGCATCGTGTTGCTGATGTCGGGAAAGGCCAGCGAAATCGCACCGGAAGAGGCATAGGCATAGCCGCCCAGCGCCAGCAGCATCAGGCAATAAAAGGGCAGGAAAGGGTAACGCAGCACGCGCCACAGCGCGAGATTGTAGATCAGCAACGCCAGTACCAGTCCGCCGAACGCGCCATAGGCCGCCGCCATCCGCACGTTCACCAGGCCCGCGCTGGTCGTCGTCGTCAGCGTCGGCGCCAGCAACAGCCCGCGCAGATTGGGCGATCCTTCGGTGTGCCATAGCACGCGGACGATCGGCGCCGCATGGTGGGGCAGAATGCGCTCGATGATCCCGCCCAGCTGGACATGGTGGCTGGCCTGGCTGGCATCGGTGCGGATCGACACCATCGCGCCGTCGGCGAACAGCACATGCGCCGTCACCGCATGCTGCCACACGCTTGCCATGCGCAGGACATAGCGGCTCTCCACCGCGCTGACGTTGAGCGGCTGGCTGATCAGCCAGAAATCCCCCGCGCCGAAATCGCGTTGCGGCGTCGTGCAATCGAACCGCCCAGGCTCGCGCAGCAGCGTCCGCGCGTCGAGTCCCGGCGCGTCGCGCAGGATGCAGGTCTTGAGCGCGATCGGATCCGCCGGTGCCGCGCTGGCCGGCGCGGCTGCCACGGCAAGCCCCAGCAGCAACGCGCCGCGCCACAGCCATCTTGCCAGCAGTTCGAACGTCGTGCGCGGCCCCATGGCCCCGCTGTAATCAGCCTTCGCGAACTATTGGTAAACGCGCGCGCAACGATCCCCCGGTCCGTGCAGCCCTCAGCAGCGGCCGACGCCCAATATGCTGCCCAGGCCCGGCCGGCACCGTTTCGGCTTTGGTTGTGGCTGGCCGCCATCCTCGCTTTCATCGCCCATCTCGCTGCCTTCCATCCCCGGTATGCCGAGCATCAGCGAGGTCATCGCGCGGAAACGCACCTTCGCCGTCCAGTCCGGGTTCCACGCCAGGCGCGGGTTGGCCGGGCGCGGCGGATAGGCGAAATTGCGTTCCGGGCCATAGGCATAGAGCGACGCCATCATGAAACCGCCGGCGGCTGTCTTCACCTCCGCCGGGATCGTGCAATTGGTCTGGCTCGGCGGCATCACCAACTTCTGCCCGATCAGCCGCGCGACCGTTTCGGGCGACAGCCAGTCCCATAGCCCGGCGCCGAATTCCTGCCGGCTCGCCGATGTCCACCACACCATGTCGGCATTGTCCCGCCCCATCTCCTTCGCGCCGAACATCCAGGCGTAATAACCGGTCGCCGGTGCGACCGGGTTCCAGCTGAGCAGCGTCGCCCCGCCGCCCAGCGACGACGATCGCGCGCTCAGCGCCGGCATGAAATCCTGGTCGAGCGCGAAGCTGATCTCGGGGCTGTAATTGCCCGCCACGCGGTGCTGGCCGAGCAGCGACGAATTGCCCGACAGCCCGCGCCGCCCCTGGCTGTTGGGCCAGTCGCCAAAGGTCCGGCTGTTGCCCGCCATCGGCCCGACCTCGACCGGCACGCTCGACGAGAACAGCCCCGGTGGGAACTGCCCCTGCGCCACCTTGGCGAAATCGATCACCACCGGCTGCCCCGGCCCGGCATGCGCGCCGCACCCCCAGAAGATCAGCAGCCGGCCCTTGGGGCGCTGGAAATTCTCGGGCGTCTGCGGTCCGGACGGTGCCCTGGTCGGCGTCTCGAGCGGCACCGACGCGCCGAGGTTCATCCCTCCCGGCATGAAATGGTCCGCGCGCGGGCCTCCGCCGGCCGGCGCCAGCGTCGACCCGAGCCTCAGCAGCAACTGGTGCGACACCTGCGATCCGCCGCCGCCGCCCAACATCGCTCGCATCGGGTTGCCGCCGCCTGCCATGAAGCCCGAGCTGGTCGTGGCATCCATCTGGTAACGCGCCTTGGGCGGGTGCGCCCCTTGCGCGACCAGCCCGACCGCGCCGAGCGCGGCGACCGAACCAAGGGCCAGGAACATCAGGCTGTGGCGACGCATTGCGAATCCCCCATGTGATACCAGCGCGAAAATATCATCCCGGCGAACGGCTTGGATAGGACAGAAGCGGCCTCGCGCGGCGCCTGCGGAGCTGCGTAGTGCCGCCGTCAATAACCCTGCCGCGTCAGCGTCGCGTTCGCCTGCGCGTAATTCTTGTTCGCCATCGCGGTCTGCCACTTCTTGTAGATCAGCGGGTGGTGCCCGACGCTGTGCTGATATTTGTCGCCGCGGATATAGAGCTGCTCGATGATCGCCTCGTCATAATCCTTGTGAAAATCACGCGGGGCCAGGTCCTTTTCGACCAGCAGCTTGTTCTCGACCTGGCGGATGTTGACCAGTTCCTCGTCGGTGTTGCTCCACTGCTGATGCTCTTCCGGGTCGATGCCGACATGGCTGAGCAATTTGGGCGTGAAGGCGCTGTCGATGTTGGCGCCGCGGCGATTGCGCAGCGCATGGCCAAGCTCATGCCCCAGCGCGACCGATGTCGGGCTCAGCCCCTCGCGCCAATCGCCGTTGGGCGCGTGCGTGACGACGCGATTGTCGGAATCGCGGTGCTCGGCGATATAGCCGACACGCGATCCGGTGCCCTTGTTGAAGGCGAATTTCTCGCCGCCCAGCACAACGCCCTTCTTCCCGTCGCGCTCATGCTGGTGGGCCGCGGCATGCTCGAACGCCGACAGCGGGTTGCGCGCATTGTCGAGATTGTGAAGCCGCCCCGCCTTCAGCTTCGTGCCGGACAGCAGCGCATTCTTCTTCTGGTCGAGCGCCTCGGCGTCCCAGCCCGCCGGGGCGATCGTGCCGGAAGGCCCGCGGCCGAGGAAGTTCTGCTTGATCACATGCGCGGTGTTGCTGACCGGGGCGATGGTGACGTGGCTCGCGCTGTTCTTGCCGCCCTGGTTCACCGCGCCGACCAGGCTGCGGCCCTCCGGTTCCTGCAACAGCCGCGCGACGCTCGACAGCGCCTTGGTGTGAAAGCCCTTGTGCGTGCGGTTGAGCCCGGTGCCCTTGTCGTGCTGCACCTCGGTGATGCGCAGATTGCCCGTGCCGCCGACGATGCTCTGCCAATTGCCCAGCACCTCGCTTTTCGCCTTGGGCGAGAGCTTGCGGTCGTCGACCGGCAGCTCGTCGGGGTGCGACGCCAGCGTCGCGATCTGCTTCTCATGCTCGGCCTGCACGTCGTTGAGCAGGCTCAGCATCACGCCGGAGGCCGGTGCGTCGTCGATCCGCGCCTTGCCGCTGTCGCGGAAATAGGCGTGGATCTGGTGCTCGAGATCGTTGAGCAGCCGCAGCCGCTCCTGGCGATAATAGGCGCCCTCATATTCGCCGAGCCCGATCGAATAACCCCAGGTCCTGGCATAGGTGGTGAGCAACGTGGCGATCGCATCGAGCTTCTTGCTCTTCACCGCGCCGCGCTGCTGGGCAAAGGCATCCGCCGTCATCAGCCGCTGCACGACCTCGCCCGATGCGGTCGCGGCGACCGGCGACGCGCCCTCGCGCGCGACCTGCCGGCCGAGCGCCGCCAGCCGCTGCACCGCCTTGCCTTGGTTGAGTTGCCCTGCGACCGCGCCCAGCCGTGCCCGCGCCGGTCCGTGCCGTCCGATCCCCGCCGGCACGGGCGTGGGCGAGCGATCCGCCGATCGCGACAGGGCCGCGCGTTGCATCATATCGCGATGCTACAGCGCCTTACGCGTGACGACAATCCGCCTCCGAGGCGGTGCGGCTCAGTCGCGCCGGCTGTTGTGCAGCGCGCCGTCGCTGCCAAGGCAGACCTCGCCCGCGCGGACCGGGTTCCAGCCCTCGGGCGTCCCGCGGACGATCGTCACCGTGCGGCAGATATTGGGCCACAGCTCGCGCGACTCGCTGACCCGCACCACGCCGTGCCAGCCACCGTCGCGCCAGCGCGTCGCTTCGCCGGTCTGGAAGGCGCGCGCGATCGCCGGGTCGATCGGCCCGCCCAGCACGCCGCTCAATGCGATCGGCGCCTGGCCGCGCAGCGGGGCAGCGGCGGGGGG
>NZ_JARYTI010000121.1 GCF_029911635.1 Sphingomonas sp. AR_OL41 | reverse complement strand
CGGTGGCGTCGGGCGGCAGGCGCTCCGCCGCGACGGTGAGCGGCGCGCCCTGCTCGTCGCGCAGGTAGAGCGACAGCGCATTGGCGGCGACGGCGAAGTCCTGCTCCGCGCGCAACGCCAGCGCGCGGCGCCGCACCAGATTCTGGTCGTTCTCGGTCAGCAGGATGGCGGGGCGGGCGCCGAGCGTGACCTGGCGCGCGATCGCGCCGCGACGTTGCTCGGCCAGCTGCAACAGTTCGCGATAGGCGCGCAATCGCAGGCCGGTCGCGACCCAGTTCTGATAGGCATCGACCGCGCGGCGCTGCACGCCGATCGCCGCCATTTCCGCCTCGAGCCGGGCGATGTCGATGTCGCTGCCGGCGAGCGTGCGGCGGGTGCGCCGCTCGTCGATCGCGCGGTCGCGGAGCAGGGCGAACACCGCGCCGACCTTCGCCTCGCCGAGCCGGTTGGTATAGGCCTGGTCCTCATAGACCGGGAAGCCGCCGCGCGACGCGCGGTAGCCGCCATAGACATAGCCGCCATTGCCGGTCAGCGGGCGCGTTGCGCGCCCTTCCACCACGGTGCCGTCATAATAGCCGGCGAGGCGCGACCGGGCGTCGAGGTCGAACACGGTGTCGAACGCCCCCTCGGCGGCAAGCGCGCGCCCCTCGGCCTGGCGGATGCGGGCCAGTGCCTCGATGATCTGCGGGGCAGCGCGCGCGGACGCGCTCAGCACCTCGTCCAGCGTCAGCGGGGTGGACGCGGTGAGTGGGGCAGGTGCCGCGGGCGGGGCGAGCGGGGCGGGGCGGGTGGCGGCATCGGCGACTGCGGGTGCCAGTGCAAGCAGCAGGAAAGCGAGCGTGCGGATCATGATTTCTTCGCCTTGTCGTCCCCACTCTTGGGCGGCGCCGCGCCCTTGTCCTTTGCCGGTGCGGCGCCGCCAGCGTCCTTCGCGGCCGTGGGGCGATGGCCGAATTCGAGCGGGAAATCGTTGAGCTGGCGCCACAGTTCATAACCGACCAGCACGCGCTCGCCCTGCACCCAGCCGCGCACCTTGCCGCCGGGGCGCACGAAGATGCCGCCGGGCCAGGCCGGCTTGCCGGGCTGCGGTTCGA
This sequence comes from Sphingomonas sp. AR_OL41, assembly GCF_029911635.1. GTDB lineage: Bacteria > Pseudomonadota > Alphaproteobacteria > Sphingomonadales > Sphingomonadaceae > Sphingomonas. The sequence goes on along the minus strand of NZ_JARYTI010000121.1, from coordinate 5,267 downwards.
CGAGGATGCGGAAGGTGCCGTCGGGCGCGGCATTGGGGTCGATCGCGCGCACGCGCCCGTCGAACATGCCCTGCGCCACCGATGGCCAGCCGCTGAACTGGATCGCGGGCCAGCCCTCGAATTCGAGCCGGACCGGGCGGCCGGCGCGGACCAGCGGCAGGTCGCGGCCATCGACATAGAGCTCGACCGCGCGCTCGACCCGTTCGGGGGCGATCACCGCCAGCACCGTGCCGGGCGCGACCAGCGCGCTGCCGCCGACGGCGTTGATCTGCTGGACGCGTCCGTCGCGCGGCGCGCGCACCAGCTGCGCCGACTGGCGGTTGAGCTGGATGTCGATGCGGTTGAGCTTGGCGCGTGCCTCGGCGAGCTTGGCGCCGGCATCGGCGACCTTGATCTGGGTCTGCTCATAGTCGCGCCGCGCCGCCAGCCCCTCGGCGAGCAGCTGGCCGGTGCGCGCCACGTCGATGCCGGCGACTGCGCGGCTCTGGCTGATCGCGGCGATCTCCGCCTGGACCTGGGCGCGCTCGGCGGCGAGGCGGGCGATCAGATCGGGGTCGAGATCGCTGACCCGCGCGATCGGGTCGCCGCGCGCGACATGCTGGCCGTCATGCACATACCAGCGATCGACCCGGCCGGGGACCAACGCGGTGACCTGTTGTGGCCGATCGTCGGGGTCGAGCGCGACCACCTGGCCGACGGCGCTGGCGGTCTGCACCCAGGGCACCAGCGCCATGATCGCGACGGCGAGCGCGATGCCGATCAGCAGCATCACGGCGAGCACGCGCGCCAGCCGTGGCGGCTTCATCGCCGCCAGCGTCGGGAAATGCGCGAGGCGATCAGGCTGGTACGGCATCATGCAACCCCCGGTCGGGCGGCGGCGAGCAACGCCGCGCAACTGGCGAAGCGGCGCTGTTCGCGCGGGCCGAGATGGAACCAGCCATCCAGCGCAATGTCCTCGGGCCGGCCGGTGCACAGCAGCACCGTCGTCCCGGCCTGTTTCAGCCGACGCAGCACGCCGAGCAGCCGATCGGCCGGCAGCAGGTCGTAGAGTGGCGACAAGACCAGCACATGCGGCCGGACGAGCAGCGCATTGGCGAGCTTCAGCGCCATCACCTCGCCGATCGACAGCGGATAGCCCGACCCGGCGAGCCGCGTGTCGAGGCCCTGCGGCAGCCCGGCGATGCGCGCGCGCAGGCCGAGCGCGTCGAGCGCCTCCAGCATGACGTCGGGGGTGGCATCGGCGGCGGCGAGCGCGAGATATTCGCGGATCGTCACCTCGACGATGGTTGGCCGGTCGAGCACGAGAATCTCGGAGCGCAGCAGATACATGTCGAACGCCGCCATGTCGGCGCCGCCGACCGTCACCAGCCCGCGTTCGGGCACGACATGGCGTTTCAGCACCATCGCCAGCAGCCGTTCGGCCCCGCCATCGGCCAGCGTGACGAGCTGCTCGCCCGCCTCCAGCGCGAAATCGAAGCGGGCGCCGTCCACCACCACGCCGTCGAGCCGGATCGCGCCGTGCGTCGGTGCCTGGCCGGCGGCGGCGACGGGACGCTCCTGCGGGATGGCGAAGAGCAGCGACAATTCCTCGGCACTGGCGACGAGATCGTAGAGTGAATCGAGATAACCGCCGAGTTGCGACACGCCGTAGAACACGCCGCTGAGGATCAGTTCGGCGGCGACCAACTGCCCGATCGACAGCTCGCCGCGCAGGATCAGGCTGCCGCCCAGCGCGAGCAGCGCGGCGCTGGCAAAGGCATAGAGCAGCAGGAACGCCACGGTCTGCGTGAAGCTGTAGCGGAAATAGCGCCGGTGGTGGTCGACATAGGTCGCCGTCACCGCCTCCGACCGGTCCATCGCGAAGTCGAGATGGCGGCTCGATTTATAGAAGCCGTTCGAGCTGCCGACGCTTTCCAGCCAGTGCGCCGCCGCGTGCTTGGCATGGCTCAGCGCCACCGCCGAACGGATCGAGCCATGCGACCATAAGAGCCAGATGGCGAGGATGACGAGCAGCAGCAGCGCGTTGAAGCCGAGGAAGAAGGGGTGGTAGAAACTGGTCACGACCAGCCCGACCGCCGATTGCAGGATGATGGTGAAGGCGCCGATGACGAGGCTCGGTACCGCCTTTTGCACCACCACCAGGTCGAAATAGCGATTGAACAGGTCGCCGCGATTCTGGTCGGCAAAGAACGGGTTCTGCGCATGGACCGCGCGCAGCGTGATTTCCGCGACGATGCGCGCGAACAGGCGCCGCTCGAACAGCGCCATCATCCACACCCGTACCGCGCTGAGGCCGGTGACGAGCAGCAGTAGCGCGAGCAGCAGCCCCGACAGCGTCCAAAGCGGGGCGGGCAAGGCGGTGTTCGCGACGCTGTTGATCAGCAGCTGGACCGAGATCGGGGTGGCCAGCGACAACAGGCTGATCGCCGCGCCGAATACGATGCCGAGCCGGATATAGGGCGTGTCGGGGCCGACGATTTCCGCCAGCCACCCCATCGCCGTCCGCCATTCGATCCGTTCGCCCGCCATCCGATCCTCGCTAAAGGTGCGATGCGAAAATCGGTCAAAGGCGTCATTGGCACAAGATAGCGGGGCCTATCCTATCGATAGGATTTTCCTATGACATCGCGTAGCAGGTCGGCGATCAGGCCATAGGCCGGCGCGCGCCCCGCGCCCTGCCGCCACAACAGCCCGATCTCGCGATAATAGCGCCCGCCGCGGATCGGCCGGACGACGACATCGTCGCCCTCGCGGACTTCCTGCCGGACATAGAGTTCGGGCAACAGCGCGAGGCCCATGCCCATGCCGGCCATCTGGCGGATCGCGTCGAGGCTGGTGCCCTGGTAATCGCGCAGCACCGTCGCCCCGACGGCGGCGGCGATCGCCGCAACCTGCTCGGCCATGCGATATTCGGGCAGCAGGGTCAGTAGGCTGGTGCCGCGCAGATCGGCCGGGGCAATGATCGTGCGGGCGCGCAGCGGATGGTCCGACGCCATGGCGAGGTGCAGCGGCTCCCGGAACAGCCGCTCGCTGTGGAAACTGCGCCCGGCGACCGGCAGTTGCGCGAGGATCACATCGTGCAGACCGATCGCCAACCCCTCGGCCAGCGCGGTCGGCAGCCCCTCGCGGACATGGACGCGCAGCGTGGGATGTTCGCGGTGCAGCCGTGCGACGAGGCTCGGCAGCAGATAGGCGCCGAGCGTCGGCGACACGCCGAGCCGGATCGTTCCGCTCAGCGGGTCGGCGGCGGCGGTGCCGAATTCCTCCAGCTCGGCGACCTCCAGCAGGATGCGCCGTGCGCGCTCCAGCAGGTCGCGGCCCATCGGCGTCAGGATCGCCGGCCCGCCGCGCTCGACCAGCGTCGCGCCGACGATCGTCTCGAGCAGACGGATCTGCTGCGACAGCGAGGGCTGGGAAACATCCATCCGTTCCGCCGCGCGGGTGAAGCTGCCGCAATCGGCCAGCGCGACGAAATAGCTGAGCTGGCGCACGGTGATTCTTGATCGCGACATGCCGCAAGCTATCGCCTCCACCGCCCCGTGCGCACCCCCTTTTGCAGCGGACGATGTGCGCGATCGCCGAAGCAGGCAGTCCTTTCCTTGTGCGCTCCGCGTTAGACGCCACCACCCCAGGCGAGAATCACCGGGAAAAATGCGAAGGCCGAAGCAACCACGACCAACGGGTAGATATCGTAGAACCAACGCGCCGTGCGGGAGAGCGTGAACCCGGCCGCCAGCAGCGCCAGGGCCAAAGCGGGGATGGCGGCATAGAGGACCAGCTGCCCCGTCGCCGGATATCCCGGGATGTGCCGCGACCTGATCGCCAACAGGCCATCAAGGCCCGACCAAAGCAGGTAAGCCCACCCGCTCGCGACAAGGAACATCGGTACGTCGGTCCGGCGCATGGCCCCTCTGTCGCGCCGCGAACGAATATCCGCAAGTGGCGGTTGCCGACGACGGGTCGCCTCCACAAGATCGCCCGGGTGGCTTTCGGGCGGGCCGCTTCGATCGTTGGCATCGCCACCGCAGGCCCGGGGGTTTTCATGCGTTCCCGGGCCTGCGCCCGTCGGCGGAAGGCGCCGAAAAAAAGGGGCGCCCGAACCCGGACGCCCCTTCTTCAAGCCATGATCGTGCTACCGCTCAGAAGCGGAAGCCGACGCCGCCCGCGACGTGGCGGCGCGCCAGGTTGACGCCGCCATAATTGCCGTAATCGCCATAGTTCAGCTCGGCCATCAGATAGACATGCTTGCTGAGGTTGACATCGACGCCGAGCGCACCCTGCACGCCACCCTTGCTGTCGGTCGCCGAGAAGGTGCCCGAGGTCGCCTTGAAGCTGATCCGGGCATAGCCGCCCTTGGCGTAGATCACGACCTTGGGCGACACTGCGACGCCGACGCGCAGACCGGCACCGAGATTGCCCTGCTCCTTGACGCAGGCGCCGCCGTTGCACAGGCTGACGCTCGAAAACTCGTAAACCGCATAAGGTCCGGCCTGGACGGTCTTGCCGAGCTTGAAATCGAAGCCGAGCTCGCCGCCATAGGACACTGCGCTGCCGATCTTGTAGATCGAACCGCTGTCGCTGACGGTCGGCGTTTCATAACCGATGCGTGCCTCGGCGCGGACGCCGACGAGCGTGGCATCGCCGTCCTGCGCCATCGCGGCGCACGGAACGAACGCCAGCACTGCGGCCAGCGCGAAAAACTTCTTCATTGGATCCCCCGTTTTTGATTTATATTAAAAAACCCCGCTACCACGATGATATCGGGGCGGAGCGCGGTTAACGAGCACCCCGCAAATTGTCCAGAAAAACAAGGTCCAAAGCTGCGGTATCGCGCCCTGGCTAGCATTTTTGGCTAGTCGCGACTCCGCCGCGGCGCACGGCAAGCCTCGCCGCGCAATGTCATCACGCTCTAAGTGGCGCGTCTGGGTCGCAGGCTCCGTCGACTACTTCGCGCGGACGTGACGTGCGCGCATTTCCCACGCCGCCGACGGTCGGTGGCTCAGGCGGCGATGCGCAGCCGGTCGGCCGGCACCAGCGCGGCGTAGCGCGCGAACAGCGCGGCGAAATGCTGGTCCATCGTGCGTACCCCGGCGGCGGCGATGGCGCGCTGGCGTTGCAATGCGACACCGCGATCGGCGAAGATCCTGATCGCGTTGGTCAGCGCGCGCTCGTCGCCCGAGGCGTAGGACAGGCCGGCGCCGGCGAGGCGCTGGTCGTGGGCGCCGCCGCGATCGGGCACGATCAGCGGCAGGCCGCTGGCGCGCGCC
>NZ_JARYTI010000120.1 GCF_029911635.1 Sphingomonas sp. AR_OL41 | reverse complement strand
GTGCCGCGCCGGTGCCCGGCCCCGGCACGGGCGCCGGCGGCGAGGGCAATGGCAACGGCGCGGGGGGTGACGGCGATGGCGATGGCGGCACGCCGCTGGTGCTGATCAAGGGCCGCATCAAGGACTCGGACTATCCCAGGGACCTGCTGCGCGACGGGGTGAGCGGGACGGTCTATCTGCGCTTCGTCGTCGGGGTGGAGGGGCGCGTGACCTCGTGCACCGTGACCAAGACGAGCGGCAGCGCCGAGCTCGACAACACCACCTGCCGGCTGATCATGGAGCGCTTCCGCTACCGCCCGACGCGCGACCGCCAAGGCCGCCCGGTGCCCGACGAGGTGATCGGCTATCACCGCTGGGACCTGTGGCGCCGCACCCCCGACGAGACGCCCGACGAGTAGTGAAGGCCTTGCATCCCCGACGGCGCGCCACGGATCGGCCGATCCCATTCGAACAATCGCCCGTCGAGCGGTACGCCGTCCGCGAGTTCGGACACGGCATGATAGACATATTGCGCGCCGGCCAGCCACTCATAGTCCAGCGTCACGATACCCTTGCCCGGCCCCGATCCGGCAACCCAGCATTGGCCGCCGCCGGCATCGGGCGGACTTGAATAGCTGATGCAATGCGTCTCGACCTTGCCGATCCGGCCGCCCCGGCCACTGTCGCCGAGCCGGCGCTTGCGCAGCACGAAGCGCTGCAGCGCCGGCCAGGCATTGCCAATACCGATGTCTCCCGGCCCCGCGCGACGATATTCAGCGAACTGGTGCGTCTCGCCGCGCCAGCCCGTCCCGCTCTCCGCAAAGCGGGAAAAACCCGCCCCGCCGATCACGACGCGCTCGACGGTAAAGGTCGCGCCGATCATTGCCTGGCAGGTGCCGTCGTACCCTTTGAGCAGGTTGGTTTTCAACAAGAGCAGGCCCTCGCCATCGGCCTCGAAATACTAGTATTCCTGCCCCTTCACGTCGGTGACGGGAAAGCGACCGGTGCGGCGATGGCATTCCTGCGCCGCCGCCGGACCATCGACGCCGGGTGCCGTTTCCAGGTCGCCGCTTGCGCCATGAGCATAGGTGCCGCGTCGCGCCGCCGGCACCTGATACGCCCAGCGCCTGGCCGCTGGCGCATAAGTAGCGTCATCGGGCATCGTCCAGCCATCGGGCAACCCGCGCAGCGGATCGGCGAACGCCGGCGCGGCAACACCGAAGACGGCGCCGAACCCAACAGCCCAAAGCCGGGTCAAACGACGCGCGCTGCGCCCGGGAAGCGGTGCCTGCGGCAACTTCCCCCGTTCTTGCCGAGCCTGTCGAAGCACCGTTCTTCTGGTCCCCGGTCTCAGGAAGAACGGCCGTTGAGCTTCGCTCACCTGCGGCGCGACAGGCTCAGGGCGAACGGTGGTGGGAGCGCGGGCTAGCCGCATACCCCCACCCCAACTTGTGCCAGCAGCGCGTCGCGGCCCGCGCGGAGGTCGGCGCCGGTGCGGGCGACCGGTTCCGGCCCCTTGCCGAGGCCGCGCCACAAGGCGGCGTTGAAGGCGGCGGTGTCGAGATGGTCTTCGGTGCGGAAGTCCTGGCCCTTCATCGCCTCGGCCCACCAGCCGGCGTCGCGCGTCGGGCAGGCCCCGCTGGCGACGGCGGTGGCGGGGACGAAGCGCTCGGCCGGGATCGGCAGCGCCGTCCCATGCAGCACCTGCGCGGCGCGCGCTTCGTAGGTCCAACTGGCCTGGGCGGGATCGAACAGGTCGGCCATCGGCGCGGCGAGCGCGTCGTTGAGGCCGAGCGGCTTCAGCCCGAGCACGGCCTCGATCGTGCGCAGGATGCTGACGGTGGTGTAGCGCGTCGAGACGACGGCGTGCTGCTTCACATAAGGCCCGACGACGAAGGCGATGCTGCGCCGCGCATCGACATGGTCGGCGCCGTTCTGCGCATCGTCCTCGATGATGAAGACGAGCGTCGAATCCGCCACCTTGCTGTGCGCGATCGCCTCGATGACGTTGCCGATGGCATAGTCATTGTCGGCCATCTGCGTCTCGACGCTGTTCACGCCGTCGATCGCCTCCTTGAAGTCGCCGAAATGATCGTGGCTGAGCCGCAGCAAGGTGAGCGCGGGCATGGTGTCGCTCGCCATCTGCTGGTCGAACTCGCGGCGCCATTCGCGCTGCAGCCAGAAATCGGGCATCTTCTGGTCGAAGCCGCGGAAATAGGGGTCGCTGCGCGAGGCGAGCAGCCGGTCGCCGGGGGTGTAGATGCGCGTGTTGCTCTTGAACGGCTCGCGCACGAGCGGCACCGCGCCGGGCGCACCGGCATCATAGACCGAGGCGTCGGAGAAGCCATAGTTGCGCACCGTAAGGCCGGCGCGGATCGCGGCATCCCACAGGAAGCCATGGCCCTTCCCTTCGTCATCGTCACCATCGGCGTCGGGCGCGGTGAGCAGCGCCGGGCCGGGCAGCACGTCGGGATCGTTCGGGGTCTTGGGGTTGGTCGCGACGCGCTCGGCCTGGGTCTGCTGCGTGTAGATGTAGCGATCAGCCTCTTCGGATTCATAGGCGAGGCCGCGCCGCGCATAGTTCACCGGGGCGGTCTTTTCGAGCAGGTCGGTGGCGCGCGCTGCGGTGCTCCAGCTCCAGCCGGTGCTCGATTGTTCGCCACTGTCGTAGAAATTATCGAGCGTGACGAACTGGCTGGCGAGCGCGTGATGATTGGGGCTGAGCCGCGCGCCGAGGATCGCCAGCCGGGGGTCGCCATTGCCGACGGGCAGGTCGCCGAGCACCTGATCATAGGTGCGGTTTTCCTTCACGATGAAGACGACATGCTTGATGCGCGCACGGATCGCCGCCATCCGCGCATCGGCGGCGGCGCGCGCCGGGGCGGCGGTGAGGCCGACATTGTCGGCGACCTGCAACGTCGTCGCGACGAGCGCGCGCGGCGCGGGCAGCGGGAAGCTGAGCAGCCCGGCCTTTTCGAGCTGGTAGATATATTGGTTGGCCGCGCCGCAGGCATCATGCTGGCTCTTGACCTCGGCGAGCTCGGGCACGCAGCCGAGCGGATTGGGGCCGGGCGGGCTCTTGCGGTTGACGACGAAGACGCGGCGACCGTCGCGGCTGGTGGCGACGGCGCTGGGATACCAGCCGGTCGGCACCAGCCCGGCGACCGCCGCGCCGGTGCGATCGGGCGTGACGACCGCGACGGCGTTAATCCCGCCCAATGTCACCAGCAGCCGGTGATCGGGGAGCAAGGCGAGGCCATTGGGGTTGGTGCCCTTCCCCGCCGGCACGTCCCCCAGCGAGGACGGCAGGCCGAGGCGCGGTTCCGCGATCAGCTTGTTGGTCGCGGTGGCGATGATGGCGAGGCGATCGGCATTGTCCTCGGTGGCGTAGAGCCGGCCGAGGCGGCGATCCTCGAGCAGCGCGGTCGGCGCGCCGGCGGTGGCGATGCGCGCGGTGACGCGGATTGCGCTCGCACCGACATCGAGCGCGACGATCTGGCGGTCGCGCGGCGCCGAGACCCAGGCATGGGTGGCATCGCGCCAGACGATCGCAAAGGGGTTCTCGCCGCCGGGCACGCCCGACTGCGCCGGATCGATCTTGCCGGGACGCAGATCCTGCTCGGCGATGACGCGGCCGGCCCTGAGATCGACCAGGCTGACTGAGTCATTATAATAATTGGCGACGAGCGCGCGGGCGCCGTCAGGGCTGACCGCGACGCCGGCGGCCTGCGGCTTGACGTCGGCGCCGATGCCGGTGGCATGGCCGAGCGCGATCGGCGTGCCGGCGGCGGCATAACCCTTGGCGCCGAGGCGATAGACATGCACCACGTCATCGACCCCGCCGCCGACGACGAAGCCCTTGCCATCGGGCAGCCAGGCGATGCCGGAATAGCTGTTGGGAACGATCAGCGTCTGCACCCAGCGGCTGCCCGCCGCGTCGATCGCGTAGCGGAAGACATATTGCCCGGCCTGCAACGGCATCACCTTGCCGTTGGGGCCGACATGGCGGTTGAAGCCGCTGGTCAGCACGAGCATCTCGCGCCCGTCGGGGCGGACGGCGATCGCGGCGGCGCCATCGGCCTGGTAATCGGGCACCGGCCCGACCCGCGCCGTGAGCGGCTCGAACCGCGCGCCGGGCGCGGCGAGCGGGGTGAGCGTCTGGCCGGTCGGCAGATGCTGCGGCGCCTCGGCGGGCGGCGTCTGGGCGAGCGCGGCGGGGCCGGCGGCGGCGGTGGTGGCGAGGGCCAGGACCATCAGGGGCATGCGCATCATTTTTCTCCGTCCCGGGGGGACGAGCCTAGCGAGGCGTTGCGACAGATTAAAGACCGGGGGCGCCCCGATATGGTGGCGGGCGATGCAGCCGGGCGGTGGGACGGCGCGGCCGGGCAAGAAGCGCGGGAGAATCGTCAGCGAGCGGGCCTGGATGGCGGGCAAATATTCGCCAAGTAGCGTGCGCGGCAAAGCGCCAATATTCGACCCCTTTTGACGACCGACGGGGGGTGTGTTTGATCGGGGTGCTATAGTTGCGCGCGCAAGATGGCGCGGCGAATTTCGAGCGATTTCCAACAGGCGATGCTTGCGCGCTACGGGCGCTACGGGCGCGACTTGGGCCCGCGAGGATTGGGCCTTTTCCTGACCCCTTATGGGGGAGCGTGGCATTCGTCTTACCCTTCACTTGCGCCGCAGGGTGGCCGGAGCGGCTGGATTCCAACACCCACGCGGCCGAGATGGTGCGCGGTGCGGGCGGAGGGTGGACGGTTTTTCGGGTGGGTTGAATCGGGGGGTGGGGCGGGTGCCCGAGGGCTCGTCCGGCGCGGGCGCACGCCGCCCACATGGTCGGCGCCAGGCTCCCCGATCGGTTCAGCAATATTTGCCGCCCTTGATATGCGGCCCGCAAACGCTGGCGCCGTTGACCCGGAACCAGTAGGTGACCTGGCCTTCGAACGCGTTTCGTCCGCTCGCATCGAAGCCGGGAACATCGGTGGCGTTGAGGCCCGTTGCAATCGCATAGCGATACCAGCGGATCTGCTCCTCGCGGTGACCCATCCAGCCATGGATCGAGCCCATCCACAGTGCGGCAGGAATGATGTCCGCAGCCTCGGCAACGGTCATCAATTGCAGCGCGCGGTTAAGGTCTCGCGCCACGCCGTGGCCGGTGGCGTAATAACGGCCCAGCCAGAAACTCGCCTCCGTCGATCCGGCCGACGCCGCGCGCTGCAACCATGACGCGGACGCTACCGCATCGTGCATCTGGCCGTCGTCATAGGTCCTGCCGACACTGTGCAAGTCCGTCGCGTTCCGCGCGGCGAGCGCGCTCCGGCCGGCAAGATCGAGCCACGGCCGGGCACGGTTCATATCAACCGCGACGGCGAGGTTGATATCCTTGCCATAGGCATAGGCGCGGTACAGCCGCAGCGCCGCCTGGGCGTCACCGGCACGCGCCTTGCCCTCGAGCCGCGACAGATTGCTGGCCTGCTCCGTCGCCAGGCTGACGACCTTGCCTTCCCGCTCCAGCTCGGCGCGGTGTTTCCCGCCGGCGGCGCGGAAATCATTATAATATCTGCCAAGCGTTCTGGCGAAACCGGATTCCGGCCCATAGGCCGCGCGTCGATCGACGATGTAATCCAGCACGGTCTTGCCGTCCGCCGCATCGACCTGATTGACGTCGATCTTCCATTTCTGGAGGGCATAACGGATGAAGGAATTCGATTGCCTGGCGACCGCCAGCTTGAGGATGTTCCCGTTATTGGGCAGGAAACCGAGCTGGCTACAGGTGAGCCGCGACATGTTTTTGGCGATCAACTGATTGATCTTCGCATACATCTGCGCGCTGGTGTCGGTCGGCGCGACATGTGCGGCATCGGCCAGTTCGGACTCGAAACTGAAGAGGATGTCCGGCTGTCGCGGCTTGAGCTCGGTCAGCGGATTGGCGATTTCGGCGCACAGTTCCGGCACGTCGAGGGTGCCGTTGGTCTTGAGGATCGTTCCCAGCCCCGGCCCTTCCGCCGAAGCGGAGAGCGGCCAGACGCCGATTGCCGCAGCAGCCAACAGGACCATGAACTTCGCCATTCGCCATCCCCCCGGACAAGGCACTTATCTGCGCAACGATTACCTACGGCCGCAGGCAAAGCAAGTGGCCGGGCCGGCGCGCACGGGAGTCGGGCGCCCGGGAGACGGGGTCGGAATCAAGATGACGCCTACTAAGGTGACGCGTGCAACCAACGCCAAACTATTGCGCGTTCCGGCTTGTGGAGGGAGCTGGGAGTGATTTGGAATAAAGGGGTAATTGCACGTGTTGTCTAATTGATATTGGCATACCGTTCTCCTGATTCAGTAATGCCGACCGGCGTCTACGGTTGTCTTCGAGGTCATCGACAGGCTGTGGAGCCATATATTGTCGATGCCATCATGGTCGCGGTCAGGCGGTAATTGTCGAGCGCCTCCAGGTCACC
>NZ_JARYTI010000011.1 GCF_029911635.1 Sphingomonas sp. AR_OL41 | reverse complement strand
TGGTGCTGCCGGTGAGGATTGAACTCACGACCTCAGCCTTACCAATTGGTCCTCAATACTTCTCTATTCTTGTAAAACCTACGATTTCAGCCATTTTTACTTGACGAACCTACGCCAAAAAGCGACCTTTTACCCCACGGTTTTATGCCGCGCGCTTACTGGGTGCTTACTGGAAACGGTCACCCTGGCGTAAAGCGGGCGGGTATCGACGGAGGAAATTGTGGCGCAAGAGCGCGTGCGGCTGACGAAGCGGCTGATTGACGGCCTTGAGGCAGGCGACAATGATCGCTTCCTGTGGGATAGCGAAGTGATTGGCTTCGGCCTGAAAATCACCGCGCAAGCCGCTTTCAGCTACATTCTCCAATATCGGTTCGAAGGCCGCTCGCGCCGCTTCAAGATCGGCAATCACGGATCTCCCTGGACCGTCGAAACGGCGCGGAGCGAGGCGCGCAGCTTGTTAGGTAAAGTCACAGACGGCATCGATCCGCAGCAAGAGCGCGTAAGTGAACGCAAAGACCTCACCATCGCCGAGTTGTGCGATATCTATCTGGAAGAAGGGCTGGTCACGGCCAAGGAATCCTCGATCAGACAGGCCAGGACCAACATCGAGGGACACATCAAGCCGTTGATCGGCACACGCCGGGCATCGAAAATCAACCGCGAGGACGTCGAAAAGCTGCAGCGCGATATCGCTGCCGGCAGGACAGAGAGGAAGCGCAAGACTGGCCATCGCGGTCTGTCGCTGGTGCGCGGCGGCAAGGGCGCCTCCAACCGCGCGCTCGGTACGCTGAGTGCGGCGCTCGGCTTTGGGATTTCGCGCGGTGTTCGAAAGGACAATCCCGTCATCGGCGTGAAGCGCTTCCCGGGGAAGAAGATGGAGCGCTTCCTGTCCCCAGCCGAGCTGGCCCGGCTCGGCGAAACACTTGCCGCAGCCACTTCGCTTGGCGTCGAAAGCGTGTTCGCGATCGCCGCGATTCGACTCCTTGTGCTTACTGGGTGCCGGAAAAACGAGATTTTGACGCTCAGGCGCAATTTCATCGATGCGCATCATCGCTGCCTGAGGCTGCCGGACAGCAAGACCGGCGCCAAGATCGTCCATCTCGGCGCAGCAGCGATGAGGGTGATCGCCGGCGTCCCGATCGTCGAGGGCAACCCGTATCTGTTGCCAGGCAAGAAGGACGGCACGCGCCTCACCGATCTGCAATCAAGCTGGGAGCGCCTCCGCAGGACGGCCGGGCTTGAGGACGTGCGCATCCACGATCTCCGCCACAGCTTCGCTTCGGTGGGTGCCGCAAATGGCGACTCAATGCTGATCATCGGCGCGCTGCTCGGTCACAAGAGCACCAAGACGACCGAGCGTTATACCCACCTCTCCAACCATCCCCTCCGGTCTGCCGCCGACCGCATATCGGAAGAGATTGCGAGGGAACTCGACGAGACCCTGTCGGCGTCCGCCGCCAATGACGAGCCGGACGCCGATCCGTTCGAGCTGTTCTGGGCGACCCAAGGCGCGATCGATGCGCCCACGCCGGATCCGGTGCTCGGCGCGGTCATTCGAACGCAGTGGCTTGATACCAGCGCCGCCGCCGCCATCCTCGGTTTCACCGTCGGTACGATGCAGACTTATCGATGGATGGGGACCGGCCCGGCATTCCGGAAGATCGGTCGTAGAGTTGTGTATGCCGCCGAGGCGTTGGCGGCCTGGCAAGAAATGCAGACCCGCTCGTCGCTGGTGGTATCGGAAGCTGCGTGAGGTTGTTCGATCTTCTGATGTATAGCGTACACCCGCCCCAGCCAGTTTCGATTGAGTTCTTCAGCTTCCATTTTCAGACCCAAGATGTTTCCCGGGTCGCTGTGGCAGTATCAGGATACAAGCGAGAATGAAGGCCGCGAGCACGGCCGAAGCGAGCGGGCGGCTGAAGTCCAGCCCACCCTTAATATGTGGCTTGTCGAGCAAATCGCCGACCGTGGCCCCAAGCGGTCGCGTGAGGATGAACGCGCCCCAGAACAAGAACACGCGCGAGGCGCTGGTCCAGTAATACAAGGCGACCAGGACCAGCAGCGCTGCCGCGAACACGATTGCACCGCCTTCATAGCCGAGCCCGCTGGTGTCGGCGATCCAGTCGCCGAGCGCAGTGCCGAGAGTCTGCGAGAAAGTGATCGCCACCCAGTAGAAGATCTCAGCCTTCGGCGTCCGGACCGTATCGACCGACACAGATCCCATCGACCGATGCCATAGCGCCAGCGTGCCGATTAGGCACGTCAACAACAGTGCCGAGCCACCCGTATAGCCGATGCCCAGCGAGCGGTCGGCGAAGTCCGCCAGCGTCGTGCCTGCCGTAGTAGAGGCGATGATTGTCGCCCAGTACAGGAACGGATGGAACCGCCTGGCGCTGATTTGCCACCAGACCAAGCCGAGGAGAAGCGCCGCGAAGATTACGGTTCCGACGAGATACCCGAGATTCATCGACATCGTGACGGTGTCGCCCCCGGTTTCGCCCAGCGTCGTCGCCGCAATCTTGATGATCCAGAAGGTCAGGACGACCTCGGGCACCTTACTGACCTGTGCCGGCGTCACTCGTGCATCCACCATTGCTATCCCTAATCGAACCATCTGCTGGCTTGGCCTGCGAACGAACGCCGCCGCTCAAACGATCCTTGAGCGACGGCGCACGGTACCGATCACCGATCAGTCGGCATTGGGACCTTCGGCACCGTTTTCGAGCACCTTGCCGGTGCGCGCATCGACGCCGACCTCGAACGTCTTGCCGTTGCTCTTGATATCGAACGAGTAGCGCAGGCCGGTGCCACCCCTCTCCTTCTCGAGTTCCTGGTCTGTGATGACGCCAGGACGGGCGGCCAGTGCCGTTGTACGGGCGGTGGCGAGAGTCACCTTCGCCATCGGCGCCAGGCTCGCGCCCTTCAGCGCATGCTTGGTAGGGGCAGCCGAAGCGCCGGTCGCAGCGAGCATCGCAACGGCGGTCAGACAGATGAGTTTACGCATGATAGTCTCCTAGAAAGGCGAAACGCCTTGGCGATGGCTTTAGACTGCCCCGCCTTCGCCGGACGTGAGGCGAAGATTAGGAATTGCTAACTTGGCGAAACGGCCGATCGTCCCTCTCACATCAAGATCTGCCCGGGCCGCGGCAGGACGAGGACATAGAATGAAGCTCCTGCTACTGGAGGACGACAAGGAGGTTCGCGAGCACGTCGTCCGCTTGCTGCAGGCTGCGGGACACGTGGTCGACGACTGCGCTACCGGGCCAGACGCGATATTCCTCGGCACCAGCAACAGCTATGCGGTCCTGATCCTCGACCGCATGGTGCCCGGCGTCGATGGCCTTAGCCTGCTCAAGGCGTTGCGCTCGGCTGGGGTTCAGACTCCCGCGCTGTTCCTCACGGCCATGGATGACATCGACGACCGCGTCGAAGGCCTAGCGACCGCCGACGATTATCTCGTGAAACCCTTTGCCGGGTCCGAGTTGCTGGCGAGGGTCGGCGCTTTGGGGCGACGCCCTCCGGTGACCGAGCACGTGACCAGACTCACAGTCGCCGACCTCGAGATCGACCTGCTCAAGCGCACGGTCACGCGCGGCGACGTTCGCATCGATCTCCAGCAGCAGGAATACAAGCTGCTCGAATTTCTCATGCATCATGCAGGCGAAATCGTGACACGCACGATGCTGCTCGAGAATGTATGGTCGTTCCATTTCGACCCGGGGACCAACCTGATCGAAAGCCATATGAGCCGCCTGCGCGCCAAGGTCGACCGGGGATTCGACCGCGACCTGATCCACACCGTGCGCGGTGCGGGATACCGGCTCGATGCGGCGGTTTAGCCCGCTGCGCAGCGGCGCGTTCCGGTTCGCGCTTATGGTGGCGGCGATCTTCGCTATAGGCGCGGCCGCGTTGCTGTTCATGGTCGAGCAGTCGGTCCGCCGGTACGCGAGCGAGGTCGCGAACGACAGCATCGCGGCCGAGGTGGCCGTCCTGCGCGAGGAAAGCCGCGCGACCGGTATGGCGGAGACAATTCGATCTGTCGTCCGCCGCGAGAACGCGGCGCGCGAGCATCAGCTTCGGTATCTGCTGGTGGATCGCAGCGGCAAATATCTCGCGGGCAGCCTGCCGGCGTCGGTGGCGCAACCGGGCTGGCACACGGTAACCCTTCCCAATCACGATCCCGACAATGACGACGGCGCCGCGACAATGTCGCTGACGGCGCTGGGTGCGCGGCTCGACGATGGCGCGACGCTGGTCGTCGCCAGCGACACCTCGGACCTCGACGAACTGCGCTGGGGGCTGGGCCTGTGGAGCGCCGCCTTCGGCCTGCTGATCACCGCACTCGCGCTGGTCGGCGGGTTTGTGGTCGGCAGCGTATTCCTGCGCCGCCTCGACCGCGTCAACCGGTCGGTCGAGCGGATCATGCAGGGCAGCCTCGCCGAACGCCTGCCTACAATCGGCATGAGCCCGGAATTCGATCATCTCTCCGCCAATCTCAACCGCATGCTGGCGCGGATCGAATCGCTGATGGAGGGGATGCGGCAGGTGTCGACCGATATCGCCCATGACCTGCGCACGCCGCTGACCCGACTGCGCCAGCGTCTTGAGGCAATGAGGGACAGCATGTCGGGAGCGGCGGAAGAACAGGTCGATGCGGCACTGGCGCAGGTCGATGAAATTCTCGGCATCTTCCGCGCGCTGCTCCGGATCAGTTCGCTCGAGGCGGGAGCAGGGCGCCGACGGATCATCGAAGTCGATCTCAGCAGTCTCATGTTGCGGGTGGTGAGCGCGTATCGCGCGGTGGCCGAGGACTCAGGGCATTTCCTTTCCGATACAATAGAGGCCGACGTCGTCGGACGCGCCGATCCGGAAATGCTCACCCAGGCGGTCACCAACCTGATAGACAACGCCATCGTTCACACCCCGTCCGGGAGCCACGTCTCGGTGGCGCTCGAACGGCGGTCGGATGGCATCGCGATCATCGTCGCGGACGACGGCCCAGGTGTTCCCGCCAGCGAGCGGGGTCGCATCCTCGAGCGCTTCTATCGGCGCGACGATAGCCGGAATACGCCCGGGGCAGGACTTGGGCTGGCGCTTGTGTCCGCCGTGGCCTCGATCCACGAGGCCACTTTGCTCATGACGGATAATCTTCCTGGATTGCGAGCAGAACTACTGCTCCTTGACCCACATGTCGCGAGGCAGGCGACCGACTGAACAGAATTGACGACTTCCATCGCATGGGGTCACGAATCATCGAAAATAGCAGCCGCCCTTTTCCGGCTATGCACACTCCGCCCCGATCTAAGGTGTTCGGGTACCAGATATTTCGCGCATCTCCTTGTTAGGACGCGACCGGATCTGCGGTCATCGCAACAGCCTTGCTCAAGGCCTGAGCATCTCGGCGACTGGCCCTTCGAGCATCGGCCACAGATAGGCGAGCGCCACCATTGCCGTTGCAAAGACCATGATCAGCAGCGTCGAACTGGCAGGCCGCTTGCCTGATCGCCACGACTGACAGGCGACCCAAAGCCAACCGGCGACCACCGCGATGATCGCTATCGGCGTGATCCACCGGTGCGCATTGCCGAACCAGGCGAGGATACCGCCAACCGAGCCCAGCATCGTTGCCGGAATGGCCAACGGCAGGACGCAGCATACGCCACAAGCGAGTGCCGCTGTCGAAGCAGCGGCGGCGACCGCACCGACGGTCCGGTCCCCGCGAACCTTCGTGCCTACCGTCATGCGCCGCACCCGCCGGTGCAGCCGCACTCCGCCTTTTGCGGCGCCCTGGCTTGGAAGGGACCGAACAGCTGCTCGGCCGCATCCCGCGCGGTCTCGGGTGCAGTCACCACAACGCGGACAGCATCAGGCCGTTCGGCAAGATCGAAGGTGAGAAACGCGCAGCATGACTGTTCCTGGGCGATCATCCGCCGGACATCATCAATCGCGGCGGGCGCGTATTCGAGTTCCAGTTGAAGGTCGGATCGCCTTGCGCCGACGAGCGCGCGAGCGTTCAGGCCGGCAATCCATTGCAAGCGTTCCGTGAGACTGCCGCTGTCAAGCGTGCAGGCAAGCGGCGCCGTGTCCATCGTTTCCGTCATCATTCGCTCCAGCATCGCGCATCCCGGCATGCCGCCGCGATCCCGCTGGCCAGCCTGTACAAGTTCAAGTAACTCGAAGTTCAAGCGCTATTTTAAGGACAGATGATGACGGGACACAGGATCGGTACGCTCGCCGAGCGCACGGGCACCAAGGCTGCAACGATACGCTATTATGAAGAGATCGGTCTCTTGCCGCGTGCGGATCGTCAGGACGGCAACCAGCGTCGCTATGGCGGCGACGACGTCCGCCGACTGACGTTCATCAGGCGCTGCCGCATTTTCGGATTCTCGATCGAGCAGGTTCGGACGCTGGTGTCGCTGGTCCAGGATCGCTCCCGATCCTGTACCGAGGCGCGGGACCTGGCCCAGACTCACCTTGCGGACGTTCGTGCCAGGCTCATCGAGCTCAAGGCATTGGAAAAGAGCCTCGCGAAATTCGTGGCGACCTGTGACGCACAGTGCGCCGGTGGGCCAGGACCGGACTGCGTCATTCTTGACGACCTGTCCGGCGTGAGCCCCGCTCCTGCTTCCGCCTGCTGCACCGGCGCCTGATGCCCAGCCTGACGGCCTATGCCGGCGCCGCCCTGGCCGAGATCGCGGGATGCTTCTCTTTCTGGGCATGGCTGCGGCTGGGCAAATCCCCGTGGTGGGTCGCGCCGGGAATGGTGTCGCTCGCGCTGTTCGCATGGCTCCTCACCCGCGTCG
Source organism: Sphingomonas sp. AR_OL41 (assembly GCF_029911635.1). Taxonomy (GTDB): domain Bacteria; phylum Pseudomonadota; class Alphaproteobacteria; order Sphingomonadales; family Sphingomonadaceae; genus Sphingomonas. The sequence continues at coordinate 129,971 of NZ_JARYTI010000011.1, read as the reverse complement.
AAAGCGACGCGGCAGGCAGGGCATATGCCGCCTATGGCGGTGTCTATATCTGTGTGTCGCTGTTCTGGCTGTGGGCAGTCGATGGGGTCCGCCCGGATCAATGGGACATCGCTGGCGGACTGGTGTGCATCGTCGGCGCGTGCATCATCATCCTTGGTCCCCGAGCAGCTTAGGCCCGGCGTTCAGACACTTAAGCTATGGCGACCCGGCGTGTTGCAATGCGCCGTGACGTATTGCGATGTCGGCATCGCAGTACGGGCGGCGCCCTATTTCCCTTCTCCCGGACGCGCGCAGGATATCCGAATTTCATCGCCCGGGCCGGTCGTGACCGGGCCCGGCGGCGCCTTTCGCAGCATCGTTGACGCCCTCCGCCACGAAGACCTTTTCACCAAAGATGCGGAGTTCGTCGCCGCACTGTTTCAACTGTACCCTGGCATGTTCCAAGCGCGCATCGGGGAAGAAATCACGCCGCTCGATCTTGGCAAGCCAGTCGGTGAGTTTTTCGTGGTCCTGCTCGATCTCCTCGAGCTCGGCGAAGGTGAACTTCTGCTTGCGCGTCTCCTTGTCGATTTCGGCAAGCATCGCGTCGGCACGTTCGGCGAACTCGTCATATTCGCGGCCGCGATCCGCGCGCGACTGCACGACGAGCGCATCGGCTTCCGCCACATCGAGTGGCTGGGCGGAAAAGGTCGATGCCCGGCCACCCTGCTCGCGTACCCTGGCCGCAGCGCTGGCGAAGAGTTCGGCGTGCGCCTCGGCGCGCGGCAACGCCCAGACCCCGTTGACGATGCTGATAGCTCCCGATCCCCGCAGCCGTCGCCAAAGGGCGACGCGCGCGCTCGATGGCTCGGCGGGGAGCTGGGCCAGCAACAAGAGCCAGCTCACTTCCGCGATGGGAAATTCCAATGAAACACATGTTGCATATGTAATAGCCTAGGGTTAGCGGGCGAGGCGATCAAGCGCGGAACCGCGGCAAATGGAATCGGGGGATCGTGGACCTCAGGACGTACTGCCTTGCAAGCCTCGCACTCCTTGCGACTGGTTGCGCCTCGGTGCCGTCGCGGCCATTGTCACCCGCGGTGAGCGCGGCGGCGCTCGATAGCCGCTCCCTGGACGATCCCCGACTGACCGCGTTCCTCGCAGCCTCGGGTACGCCGACGAGCTCCGGCGACTCCTGGGACCTGCACCGGCTCACGCTCGCCGCGGTTTATTTTCATCCCGACCTCGAGGTCGCTGACGCACGGCTGGCGGTCGCGCAGGCGGCAATCAGGACGGCGGCGCAGCGCCCCAATCCGTCCTTCAACCTCACCCCGCAGTTCAATGCGACCAACGCCAACCCGTCCGCATGGACGATCGGCACCGCGATCAACCTGCTGCTCGAGCTGTTCGGCAAGCGCGAGGCGCGGACCGGCGAAGCCAAGGCGCTGGCCGAGGCGGCGCGGTTCGATATCGACAGTGCAAGCTGGCAGGTCCGCGGCCGGGTGCGCGCCGCCATGCTGGCGGTCTGGAGCGCCGAACGCCGTGCAACGCTCGTTGCGCAGCGCCGAGACCTTCAGGTCGAGCTGACGGGCTTCGTCGAACGGCGCGTGGCCGTCGGCGAGGCATCGGCGCTCGATCTGGGCCGCGAGCGCGCGACCCGCGACGCGGCGGTTCTCGCGGCCGCCGATGCAACGCGGGACATCGCCGACGCGCGCGTGTCGCTGGCGACGGCGATCGGCATTCCGGTTCGCGCGCTCGACGGCATCCGGCTGGACTATGCGGCGATCAGCGACGCCGCCGCGCCAACGAATCTGCCGGGGCATCGCCGAACGGCGCTGACGACGCGCGGCGACGTCCAGGCGAGCCTTGCCCGCTATGCCGCTGCCGAGGCGGCCTTGAAGCTGCAGCTGGCGAACCGCTTTCCCAACATCGCGATCGGCCCAGGTTATCAATATGATCAGGGCGACAACAAGTTCGCGCTGAGCATCCAGGCCGACCTGCCGATCTTCAACGCCAATGGCGGGCCGATCGGCGAGGCCGAGGCCCGGCGGCGGGAAGCGGCCGCCACTTTCACGGCACTGCAGGCGCAGATCATCGGCGACATTGATCGCGCCATGGCTGCCTACCGAACCGCCAGCGACAGCCTCGACGCGGCGAATGCGCTCGCGGCGCAGCAGGCCGATCGCAAGGCGCGTAACGACCGGGTCTTTCGCGCAGGCGCGATCGACCACGTCACACTGCTGACAGGCGAGATCGAATATGCGGCGGGACAGGACGCGCGGCTGCAGGCGCTGACCGAGCAACGCACCGCGCTCGGCCAGCTGGAGGATGCCCTGCACGTGCCGATCTTCACGCCCGCGCTGCCGACATCCGCCACTGACGGGACAATGCCATGACGATCACCCCAAGGCTGCGCCTGGTCCTCGCGGTTGTGATCGGCGTCGCGCTGATCGCCGCAGCGATCTGGGCGGTTGGTGAGGCGCGCGTGGAGGCGGGCGCCGAAGCCGCCCGCGAACGCCCGGTTGCGACGCCGCAGCGGGTCTTCACGGATGACGGCCAGACGATCCTCAGGATCGACGCCGCAACCCTCGCCCGTAGCGGGATAACGACGACCCCGCTGGCAGCGAGCGATGGCAGGGCGACGGTGCCGGTCTTTGCGACGGTCGTCGATACCACCCGGCTGACTGACCTCGCCAACGCCTGGGCGGTCGGCGCGGCACAGGTGGCGGCGGCGCGGGCGCGTGCCGGCGCGTCAAGGGCGAGCCTTGCCCGCACCCGCCTGCTCTACGCGGACGCGCAGAATGCTTCGCTCGCCCAGCTTCAGGCCGCCCAGGCGGCTTATGCGGCGGACGAGGCGGGAGCCAATGCGGCACAGGCGCAGGCTGCGACCGCGCTCGCCAGCGCACGCCAGGAGTTCGGACCGGCGCTCGTGCCAGGCTCGTCGCTCGTCGCGGCACTCGTTGCCCGGCGCATCCTGTTGCTTCAGGTGGCGCTCCCTCCCGAGGCGGGGGCCGCGCCGCCAACCCTCGTCGTCGAGGGGGATGGCGGCGTCCGTACTCTTGCCCACCTGATCGGCGCGGCGGCGCGCACCGATCCGCGCGTGCCGGGGCGGGGCGCCTATTACACCGTTCCCGGATCGAGCGGGTTCGTGCCGGGGATGAGCGTCACGGCACAGCTCGCCACCGGATCCAACCGCCCGGGGACGACCGTCCCGACCGCCGCGATCGTGAACTGGCAGGGCAAGAGCTGGATCTACCGCCGCCGGCCCGATGGCGCCTTTGTGCGCGTCGCCGTTGCGACCGAACAGCGCGACGCGGCCGGCAATTATGTCGTCCATGGCCTGGCGCCCGGCACGCCGGTTGCGACGAAGGGCGCGCAATTGCTCCTGTCCGAAGAACTGCGCAGCCAGGCCCCGATCGAGAGCGACGGGGATTGAGCATGCAGCATAACCGGGGACCGCAGGGCGCGCTGATCGCCTTTGCGGTGCGCTTTCGCGGCATCGTCGTAGCACTCGCCTGCCTGCTCGTCGTCTATGGCGTGCTGAGCCTGCAGCATGCCGAGTACGGCGTCTATCCGGAGTTCGCGCCGCCCCAGGTCGGCATCCAGACCGAGGCGCCGGGCCTGTCGCCCGAGCAGGTCGAACTGCTCGTCACCAGACCGATCGAGGCTGTCGTCACGGGCTTGCCCGGCATCCAGGCGGTGCGTTCTAGCTCGATCCAGGGCCTGTCGGCGATCACCCTCGTATTTGCTCCCGGAAGCGACATCTATCGCGATCGACAGCTCGCTTCCGAACGGCTGGCGTCGGCGGCGCAGACGCTCCCCCAGGGCGTCGCCGCACCCACGCTGACCCCGCTGACGACGTCGACGAGCACGATCCTGGTGTTCGGCCTGACCTCCGAACGGCAGTCGCTGATGGCGCTGCATACGACAGCGGAATGGACCATCCGCCGCAGCCTGCTGGCGGTGCCCGGCGTCGCCGACGCGACCGTGTTCGGCGGCGAGACACGGTCGATCCAGATTCAGCTCCATCCTGACCGGCTGCTGCGCTACGGGGTCGCGACCAACGATGTGCTTGCTGCCGCCCGTAATGCGACGGGCCTGCGCGGCGCAGGCGTGATCGACACGAAGAATCAGCGGATCGTGCTGCAGAGCGAAGGCCAGGTGCTGGACCCGCACGATCTCGCGCGCACGGTCGTCACTGCGTCACCAACCGGACGGGTCACGCTCGGCGACGTCGCCGATGTGGTCGAAGCAGCCGAGCCGCCGATCGGCGCCGCAGGCATCATGGGTAAGCCCGGTGTCATCATCAATATCAGCCAGCAATATGGAGCTGATACGCTGACCGTGACGCGCGCGGTCGACGCGGCGCTTGCGGACCTGAAGCCGGCACTGGCGGCGCAGGGCATCGTGCTGCACGAGAATCTGTTCCGACCCGCCAACTTCATCGGCACCGCGCTTTCGAACATCCAGCACTCGCTGGTGCTCGGCGGCATCCTCGTCGTCGTGGTGCTTTTCCTGTTCCTGTTCAACCTGCGCACCGCCGCGATCGCCTGCACTGCCATCCCGCTGTCGCTGCTGACCGCGACCCTGCTGCTCGGCCGGTTCGGGATCACGCTCAACACGATGACGCTGGGTGGCCTCGCCATCGCCATCGGCGAGGTCGTCGACGACGCCGTGATCGGCGTCGAGAACATCGTCCGGCGGCTGCGTGAGAACCGGTCGCTGGATGCACCCCGCCCAAGGGCGGAGGTGGTGATCGATGCCGTGTTCGAGGTACGAAGCGCGGTCGTCTACGCGACGCTTGCCGTTATCCTCGTCTTCCTGCCGGTGATCGCCCTGTCGGGGCTCGCCGGCCGGCTCTTCGCGCCGCTCGGCATCGCCTATATCCTCGCCGTGCTCGCGTCGCTCCTGGTCGCGCTTACCGTCACGCCCGCACTCGGCATGATGTGGCTGTCGGGCCAGCATCACGAAACGGACGACCCGCCAGTGGCGCGGTTCAGCCGCAAGCGCTACGAAGTGCTGCTCGCACCGATGATCGGGCGCACGAAGCCGGTCATCATTGGCGCCGCGGTCCTCATCCTGGTCGGTTGTGCGGCGCTGCCGTTCTTCTCGACCAGCTTCATCCCGGAGCTGAAGGAGGGGCATTTCATCCTTCATATGTCGGCGGCGCCAGGGACTTCGCTCGACCAGTCGCTCGAGCTCGGCGCGCGCGTGACCGAGGCGCTTCGGCGCATTCCCGAAGTCCGCTCGGTGTCCCAGCGCGTCGGCCGCGCGCAGAAATCCGACGACATCTGGGGGCCGCATTACAGCGAGTTCGACATCGACCTCGTGCCGCTCGGCGGCGAGGCAAGCGAGGCCGCGCAAGGCAGGATCAATCAGGCGCTCAGCGGCTTTGCCGGCGCCAACATGTCGCTCAAGACCTTCCTTACCGAACGCGTCGAGGAAACACTGTCGGGCACGACCGCGCCGGTCGCGGTCAATATCTATGGCGATGACCTTGATGTGCTCGATACCAAGGGCGCGCAGATCGCCGATATCCTGAAAGGGATTCCGGCCGCGGGCGACGTTCAGCTACTAGCCCCTCCCGGACTTCCCCAGCTCGGGATCAAGTTGCGCCCGGCCGACCTCCAGCGCTGGGGGCTAAACCCGGTCGAGCTGCTCGACGCGGTCCGCACCGCCTATCAGGGGGAGATCGTCGGACAGACCTATGAGGGCGACCGCGCCTTCAACGTGATTGCGCTGGTCGACCATGCCAGTCGCGACGATCCGTCAAGCATCGGCGCGCTGCCGATCAGGACGCCTGCCGGCACGTTCGTCCCCTTGCGGCAACTGGCCGATATCGTCCCCTCATCGGGCCGCTACCAGGTCCGGCACGAAGGCGGACGTCGCGTGCAGACGGTCACCGCCAATGTGGCGGACAGCGACATCGCCGCCTTTGTCGCGACCGCCAGGGAACGCATCGCCGCCAAGGTGGCGCTTCCCGCCGGAACCTATGTGACCTTCGCCGGCACCGCCCAGGCGCAGTCCGATGCGCGCCGCGACCTGCTGCTCAACACACTGATCGCAGCGGTCGGGATCGTGGTGCTACTATCCATCGTCACGCGAAACTGGCGCAACCTTCTGCTGGTCCTCGCCAACCTGCCCTTCGCGATGGTCGGCGGGGTGCTGGCGGTGCTGTTCACCGGGGGACAATTGTCGCTGGGCGCGCTGATCGGGTTCGTGACGCTCGCCGGCATCACGCTGCGCAACTCGATCATGATGATCTCCCACTTCGAGCATCTGGTCGTGATCGACGGGCGCGACTGGAACGCCTCCACGGCGATCGAGGGCGCGAGCGACCGGCTCGTGCCGATCGTCATGACGTCGCTCGTCACGGCACTCGGCCTGCTTCCCCTCGCGGTCGGCATGGGCGACCCGGGACGCGAGGTCGAAGGCCCGATGGCGGTCGTCATCCTCGGCGGCCTGATGACCTCGATGATCCTCAACCTGCTGGTGCTGCCGACGCTGGCGCTTGCGTTCGGGCGATTCGATCGTGACCGTGAAGGAGCAGCGGCATGAAACCGAGCCTGACCGCCGTGCCGCGCGCCGTCTGGGTGCTCGGCTTCGTCAGCCTGTTCATGGACCTGTCGTCCGAGATCATCCACGCCCTGCTGCCGCTGTTCCTCACGACGACGCTTGGCGTGAGTGTCGCGGTCGTGGGGGCGATCGACGGCGTTGCGGAAGCGACCGCGTCGATCACCAAGGTGTTCTCCGGCTATATTTCGGACCGCATCGGCAAGCGCCGCCCCCTGATCCTGATCGGCTATGGGCTGGCGGCGCTGACCAAGCCGCTGTTCGCGCTGGCCGGAAGCGCGCCGGTCGTGCTCGGCGCGCGCTTCGCCGACCGGATCGGCAAGGGCCTGCGCGGTGCCCCGCGCGACGCACTGGTCGCCGACGTCACGCCTCCGGAAATCCGGGGCAAGGCGTTCGGGCTGCGCCAGTCGCTGGATACCGTGGGCGCGTTCGCCGGACCGCTGCTCGCCATCGGTCTCATGTTCCTGTTCGCGAACGACATCAGATCGGTGTTCTGGTTCGCGATCATTCCGGCCGCGATCGCGGTGCTGCTGGTCGTGATCGGTGTCGAAGATGCCCCGGCCGCCGGGGCCGACACCGAAGTCCGGCCGCCGATCCGCTTCGCCGACCTCAAGCGGCTGACGCGCCCGTTCTGGGAAACGACCGGCATCGGGGTCGTGTTCACGCTGGCGCGGTTCAGCGAGGCGTTCCTGATCCTGAGGGCTAGCGCCGAAGGGTTGCCGCTCGCGCTCGCACCGCTGGTTCTGGTCGTGATGAACATCGTCTACGCGCTGGGTGCCTATCCGGCCGGCAAATTGTCTGATCGGATCGCCCCGCGCGCGCTGCTGGCCGGAGGAATGATCTGTCTAATCCTTGCCGATCTCGCACTGGCCTTCCTGTCGGGGGTTGCCGGAGCATTTGTCGGCATCGCGTTATGGGGAGCGCATCTGGCGCTGACCCAAGGCCTGCTGGCAAAACTGGTGGCAGACAATTCCCCACCTGATTTGCGGGGATCGGCCTATGGATTGTTCAACCTCGCGACGGGCGTAACCCTGCTGTTCGCGAGCCTCATCGCAGGCCTGGTCTGGGACGGGTTCGGAGCCAGCAATACCTTCGTTGCCGGCGCGGGGTTCGCGCTCGTCGCGCTGCTGCTATTGTGCATTCCTCGCGGCTTAGGAGACGCAAGACGATAACAATTCGATCGCGGAGAAGCGCTCGACCCATCATCGTCTTGGACTGGCCGGGCTCGAGCCCGTGGAGCGCCCCGAGCAGGATCGCGGTCGGGATGAAAGCCAAGCATTACCCTGCGAGAGCAGGTCGGGAAGAGACTGCGTCGTTCAAGACTTTCAGAGATATTTGGTGAACGACTTGAATTCGCGCAGCGCCTGATCCGCGATCACGCCGCCATGAGCGACCGCATCGGCGATGCAATGCTCCAAATCGGTGTGTGACGGCTCCAGGCTACGCCCTGCGCCGTCGCACACCCTTGCCGATGCTCATTCCAATACGGTCGCCGACACCAGAAACACGGAAACATGGGGGTTAATGTACAACGCCGATACGGGGTCAATATCCCACGCCGGTTGACACCCGGCGACCCCCAGGCGCACGAGATGCTCACATGACGTGGCCCTCGTTTGTCGCAAACTTGACGCGCACGAAGAGTTTAAACCCTGCCGGGTCCGAGCCATATTCGGGCTTGAACGCCAGCGGCATGAAGTCTTTGGTGTATGAGCCCCCAACGCGCAACGAGAAGCCATGCTGATCAAGCAGGGTCCGCTCGTATCCAAGGGTAAGTGCCTTCACCCATCTGGGATCCGTCTGACCGCCAATCGTCGCGGCCTCAAGCTGCTGAGGCGTGATCTGCAAGATCTCGGCCCTGCCGAAAAGAGCGTTCATTCCTCGCTGATAGACCGCTTCTGCAAGAAGGCTGGTTTGAGAGACGCTGTTGGCATCCCGCCCTCTTGCCCAGACAAGTGAAGATCGCAGCGTGCCCTGTCCGATCTTGTGCGACGTTGCCAGCCACGCTGATATGAACTGGCTGTGTTTTTCAACTCCCGCATCATCCGGCGAAAGCACGTCGCCGTAGGACGCTCCCACCTTGACGTGATCGTCAATGTCCTGGGTGAGGCGGAAGGCGAAGGAATCCGGGCCGTGCAGAGGCAGCGGCCAGCTCACCGCGGCACCGCTGAACGCCGTCGCCTCAATTGTGGTTCGCGCAAAATGATATCCGATGCCAAGCACGGTTGAAGCGTCATGGAACCCATCCTGCAGCCCGTGGCCGAGCGGCGCATCTGGATTTCCCTCTGCGGACTGACGATGCATGAACGGGACGGGGCCAATCGCAGCTGCCCCGCGGGGAGCAAACAGAAAAGTCAGTTGCTGGTCGCCGCCTGAACCAAGCGCGATAACATCCCGGACCTCCAGAGCCATGAGCGTGTCATGGGCATGCATATTATCGATATTTTCGGTTTGCAGGAGTTGCGGCGTCCCCCTGTCGCCGACCGTCAATTGCTCGGGCGACGCCATCAAGCTGACGCTCAAGTGATTATCCGGTGTCAGGTCGTGGTCGTACATCAGCATCCAGCTGCCAGGGCCAGTCAGGCGTGACTGGCCGCGCGCGCCAGTTGTCTGCGAATAGACCGCAAATTGATTGACCTGCAGCATGAACGAGGATGCGGGCTTTCCCCGATCAGTCATGTCCATGCCTGCGCTGGACATTGGTGGACGATCTGCGACGCGTTGGGCCGACGTGGCAGCAGGGCTTGCATCTGGAGCCGTTGTCGGTCCTGGATTGGGCTGTGGACCGCCGACAATGATTCCCGGAGCTGCCTGCCTGTCGGGCATGCACATCTTCATATCAGGATTCCAGCGTTCGCTCGGCGGACACTGCGACTGAGCGGCGTTGGAAGAGGTACCCAACAGGATCGTTGCTGCACAAAAGCCCAGAGCCAGAGGGCGTGCGAGAGATACCCTTGCCGCCCCCGCAAGAGGCGTCAAAGTCAGGGCATCGTGCATATGGAATTCTCAATGATCAGAGGGGACGGCGGTGAAATCAAAACCCTCGACTCTGACGCGAAGACTCACAGTCAATAATTCCGGCGCGCGGCGTAATGTTTCACATGGCTGAGATGCAAAGCAGGCTAGACCTATTCTAGGGGCGGCTTCGCTTCGTTGACGCCATTTTCAGTCCTTTCGTTCGGACATCAAATATTTGATCAGTGCGGCGATTCCCAGAACCGCCAAGATCAGTACCACCCAGCCGACCCCGCCCATTCCCCAGCCCATGCCATACATCATGTCGGCCTCCTCCCGTGAACGTCAGAAAAACAATCACTACATCGGCACATGCCGGCACTTCAGCCGGCTCCTCCGCGGCGCTGCGGACAGGCGGCCCGTCTCACCATGCTGGCCCATTGTTCGCGACAACCGGATCCCAATGAACTGGCCTGCGGATGCCGCGAACGCGGAAGTGAACAACGACAGGGCGACGGCAACCGAGGCAACCCCGGTCAATAAGCGCCGATGTTACTGGTTCGGGTGATGAACTGAGTGATCTTCAGGTGCGGGAGACGGCGCAACCGACGGTGTGCTGCCCTCGCTCGCTCCGCCCTGCATCATCGCGCCACCCATCATGCCGCCCATTTTCTGCATGTTGGCCATCATCCCGGCCATCTGACCATGCATCTTTTGCATTCGCGCCTTCATCGACGGATCGCTCGTGCTGTTCATCATGGCGCTCATATCCGTCATCATCGCGCTCATATTCCTCTGCATACCGCCCATGCCCATCATGCCCTGAGCACCACCGGCGCACGGCGCAGCCGTTGCCGAGTGCCGATGCGTATGGCTCGGCTTCGCATGGGTTGCGTGCCGATGTGCGGAGCGCCCGCCCGAGTGGTGATCCGGAGCGGGCTGGGCGATTGCGGTGGAGGCGGCCACCAAGGAAACGGCGGTCAGTGCGGCGACGATGGTCGTCTTCATGGCTTCACTCCTCTGAGGTATCGCAACATATACGCGGCTGTCGCCTTCACCCCTCGAAACCAGTTGCGAATGCCACAATAACGGGCGTTCGAACGTGTCTCTGCCGCCCATGAGGGCTGGTCGTGCTCGGCAAGGGTGGCCGCCGGGAGGAGCGTTTCACCGGCCGCGACATGATCGCTACCGGATAGCGGCTCGAGGGCGCGATTTTGCGATGCCGAGCGATGAGGACCGGCGCTGAAGAGAGTCCCGCCCCGACAACGCCTGCCGAATTGATCTGTAAGTCCAAAAAATTGAGACGAGGAAGGGGGCCCATCGATCGACGGTCCTCGCCCGGGCCGGCACCGCCGGATTGCTTGGAACAGGGATCCGGATTGGACTCTGCGCCGCGAACGGGTTCCTCGCGGCCGGTGCCGCACTGATGAGCATTCGCCCGGTACTACGTCTGGATCCGACCCGCGTCTTCGGGTCATAGCGACGAGATCGATCCAGGCGGCCGCCATGCGGAAGCGCCACCTGTCAACCGGGCCTGCACCGATCCTCATGCAGGGCTTCGCGCTCGTCGCGCTGCTGCTATTGTGCGCTCCTCCCGGCTTGGGAGCCGCGAGGCGCTAACATGTCGATCGCGGAGAATTGCCGGGGCCTTAAGGAGACAGAAGATGAGCGATAACGGAATTGATCGCAGAAGCTTGCTGGCCACCGGCGCCACCATTGGCGCAGCGGCGATTACTGGTCTGGCTGGCGGAGGGGCATCCGCAAACACGACGCCGCCTGCGCTTGCTCCAGGCTTCGCGCCGCAACCGCTTCCCTTTGATCCGGCGTCGATCACCGGCCTGTCGGCCAAGCTGCTGACCAGCCACCACGACAATAATTATGTCGGTGCGGTGAAGCGGCTCGGCGCGATCACGACCGAGTTCGGCAAGCTCGATCCCGCCACCGCGCCCGGCTTCGTCCTCAATGGCTTGAAGCGCGAGGAACTGATCGCCTGGAACTCGATGATCCTGCACGAACTCTATTTCGCCGGCCTCGGCGCGCCGACCCGTCCGGGCACCGCGCTCGCCGCCGCGATGGAGCGCGATTTCGGTAGTGACGCGCGCTGGCGCAGCGAGTTCGCCGGCATGGGCAAGGCGCTCGGCGGCGGATCGGGCTGGGTCCTGTTGACCTACAGCCACCGCGACAACCGTCTGGTCAACCAATGGGCAGCCGATCACAGCATGACCCTGGCCGGCGCCACCCCGCTGCTCGCCCTCGATATGTATGAGCACGCCTATGCGATCGATTACGGCGCGAAAGCTGCGGCTTATGTCGACGCCTTCATGGGTGCGGTGAACTGGACTTCGGCCGATACGCGCTTCAAGGCCGCGGCCGGCCGATGAGGCGCGTCGCGATCATCGGCAGGATCGTGGTCGCGATTGTTGGGCTCGTTTCATCGACGGGCTGCCATGCCGGGCCGCGCAGCGTCTCGCCGAACGACCCGGCATCGCCGCTCCGGCTGGAGCGGACGATCGCGCTGACTGATGTGAAGGGTCGGATCGACCATCTCGCGCTCGATCTCGCCGACCGCGTCCTGTTCGTCGCCGAATATGGCAATGGCAGCGTCGACCGCGTCGATCTTGCCAGCGGCAAAGTCACCGGGCGCATCGCCGGGCTGCACGAACCCCAAGGCGTCGCTTACCTGGCCGCCGCACGACGGCTGGTAGTGGCGAGCGGCGACGGCAGCGTGCGTTTCTACGCCGGAGACGACCTGCACGAAGTGGCGCGATTGGAACTCGGCGACGACGCCGACAATATCCGGATCGATCCGCGCAACGGCCATGTCGTGGTGGGCTATGGCAGTGGCGGACTGGCGGTGATCGATCCGGATACGCCGCGCGTGATCGGCCGGCTGACCCTGCCCGGTCATCCCGAGGGATTTCGGTTGATCGGGGCGCGCGTGCTGGTCAATGTGCCCGATCGCGGCGTCATCGTTGCGGGCGATATCGACAGCGGCCGCGTGACCGCCCGCTGGCCGACCGGGACGCATCGGCTGAACTTCCCCTTATCGGTCGCGTCCAGCGGCGGCTGGTTCGCGGTCGCCTATCGCCTGCCCGCCGCGCTGGCGCGCTACGACGCGGCGAGTGGTGCCCAGCTGTCCATGCAGGGCATCTGCGGCGACGCTGACGATCTCTTTGTCGACGACGCGCGAATATATGTGGTGTGCGGCGCGGGTCACGTCGATGTCGTGTCGGTCACCCCGACCAGGATGGCCACGGTGCGCGTCACCACCGCGAGCGGCGCGCGCACCGGTTTGTTCGCACCAGAGCTGCACAGGTTGTTCGTCGCGGCCCCGGCGCGCGGTGAGGTGGCCGCCTCGATCTCGGTGCTGGTTACCCGGTAACGCTGATCGGGAGGCCGCTGGGCCGCAGGTCGTGCTTCAGCCCAAACCACGGGATTGCTGCACATTCTGTTCGTACGGCGCCGCTCCCCCCCGCCACCTGGAGCGCAGCCAGGGAACCTGCTGCGCCTGATCCTCAAGGGGATTCCCGCGGGTCGGCGCGGTACGGCAACACCGCTACCGCAGCGCGGCCTCCTGACGGCCTTTGCCTTTTCAGGCGGGAGTCTGCGGCACAGGCCGGCCGTTCCATGCGAAGCCCATGGCGATGGCGACAAGCATCAGGAGTTGCGCCAGCACCGACTGCAAGGTGGGATAGATGCCGAGCATCGAGATCCTGGGCACGCTGGCGATTGGCGCGATATCGATGATGCCGGCCTCCTGGAGCGCTGCAACGCCCTTTCCGGCGAGGACGACGGTGAGAACCGCCATCAACCAGGCGCTGTAGCGAAAGAACTGCGCGATCGGCAGAGTCCGGCTGTAGCGCAACATGGCCCAGGCGATCGCCGCCAGCATCAGGCAGGCCGATCCGGCGCCTGCGAGGAGCACACCGCCATTGCCCTGGGTCCATAGCGCGGCATAGAACAGGATCGTCTCGAACACCTCGCGGTAGACGACCACAAACGCCAGTCCGAACAGGAACCAGCCCGAGTTGCCGGGGATCGCGCGCGCCATCTTCTCGCGGATGTAACGCTGCCACCGGTCCGCCTGCGACTTGCCGTGCATCCAGATGCCGACCGACAGCAGTACGACCGCTGCGAACAGCGACCCGAAGCCTTCGGTCAGTTCACGACTGGCGCCGCTGATGCCGATCGCGAAGGTGGCGACCGCCCAGGTCAGGGCACCTGCGAGGAGCGCACCGATCCATCCGGCATGAACATAGGGAAGCTCGGTGCCGCGTTCGGCCTTGCGGAGGAATGCGATCATCGCAACCACGATCAGCAGCGCCTCCAGACCCTCACGCAGCAGAATAGTGAACGCGCCGAAGAAGGTCGATGCGCTGCTCGACGCTGACGGGGCGAGCGCGGCTTCGGCATCGTCGAACAGCCCGCCAAGGACCTGGATGCGGATTGCGAGGTCGCTCGCCGGCGCGCCGTGATCGACCGCAGCGCGATACTCGCCCATCGCACCTTCGATCCGGTTCATCAGCGTCGCATCGCGCGCGGTCAGTGTCGGTTCGATCGGTTCGAAACCGTCCAGATACGCGGAAAGGGCGAGCTCGCGAGCCTGTTTGCGGTCGCCCGTCCGATAGGCTGCGAAGCTTGCGGCGAGCTTGTCACGCGCGACGAGCAGGGACCCCGGCGCCTGCTGAACCACTGCGTCCGGGTGGCGGCGCAAATAGGCGATCACCGCATCCGCTTTCGCTTCGCCAATTCGGGCGGCGAGGGTGGCCGGGGTCAGGGAGGTCAGCGTCTTCAGATCCGGAATAGCGGTGCGAAGGGCGGTATCGCTTTTCCAAACTCGTTCGCCTTCCCTTGCCTGCGCCTCTGTGAAGGCGAACCCGCCTGCGCGAAAGGCGAGCGCCCAGCGGTCCTGGTCAGGCAGGCCGGCGAAGCTCTGCATGGCTGTACCGTCGAGGCCCTGGGTGATGACCTGATAAAGCGCGAAAGGGCTGCGCTGCCGCGCCCGACCGAGATCGGTGAACGCAATGGGCGGGGTCGCGAGCTTCGCTGCGTTCGGGCCGTGGCCGTCGCCCGCCGCGCCGTGGCAGGCGGCGCAATTCGTCGCAAAAAGCGCGTCGCCGCGCGCCATGTCGGGCGCCCTATTCGGGGCGAGCGGCACAGGATAGGCGGTGAGCAAATCAGCGGCGATGCCATGAGCCAGTCGGGCGATCTCCGCCGGCTGCGTCTTGCGCGCAACGGCTTGCTGCAGGTTCTTCGCCGCTTCGATCAGCCCGGCACGTTTCGCGCCGGGCGCGAGCGCGGACATTCGGGACGTCACCGACGCCGCGAATTCGGTCATCTCCGCATATTCGGAAGCGCTCTTGATTTTGCCGTCGGCGACTGCGCCGCCATAGTCGACAGCCATATAGTCGAGCAGGCGCCAGGCTGTCTGGACGTCATCCGCCTGCGCGCTGGCGGGCGCGACAGCCCCGAACAGCGCAAGGAGCAGGGCAAAGAGCGCCATCGCGATAGTGGCGGTGCCGCGAGCGAGCGGCCGCCCCATCGCCCCGGTGGAACTGGCGCCCGGCGTTGCACGCGGGTGAAAGACCATGATCATTTGCGGTGCGATACAGTCTCTAGCGACTATAGGGTCAAGCGGTTTTTCGCTATGGATTCGCATTAGCGTGTCCAGACGCCTTCGGCACAACTGTTCGTGGGTTGGCAGGCCCGCAACGATCAGGCGATAACCTCCTCAAGCAGCAGCAAGGAAAGGAAACCAACAAAGAACATGGCGCTGATGAGCGGGCTGTCCGGCTTTTCGTGCGCTTCGACCAGCAGTTCCTCGGTAACCAGATAGAGAAGCGCGATCAGGCCGAAACTGAGAAACCCCGTAATCACGACCGGCGGAAACAGCGCAACCGGCGTAGCCAGCAACGCACCCAGTGGCATCAGAAGCCCAATTCCTGTCGTGATCGCGACGATCTTCGCCTTCGAGCGCACCGTCTCGCCAAGGCCCTCGGTAACCGTCACGCCGAGGAACAGCACTTCAAACGTGAGCGCGATCGTTAGCAGGAGCCCGGCCTTGGCGCCGGCGATGAAAGCGAGACCAAGCACAAGGCCGTCGATCAGGATATCGGTGCCAACCGCACCGAGCATCCCGAGGGGCCCGCCGATGCGGCCCTCGATCGACTTGAGCGAGAGCATGGCGACGACGCCAAGCGCGCCACCGATGAGCGTCGCGAGCGGCGCTGCGCCGTGCATCTCCTGCGGCAGTATCTCGACGGCGGCAGCCGCGAACACGACCCCGGCGGCGAGGTGCTGAATGGCGCTGGTGAGCGCCGGCCCGGGCTTGCGCAGTACAGCGACGACAGCGCCGATGAAGACTGCCATCACCGGCATGATCGTATAGGGAAGTGCCGTCATCATGATGTGCTGCCGATCGCGTTGCTGATCGAAGGAATACTCTACCCATCATCTCCAGCGCCACGGAGCGATGTCCGGCAAAACCGCCGCCTCAGTTTATAAGGCTCGTGACTTCCGGAAGCGATACTTCTGGCCTGACAGCATTTCGCTGCCCCAATTCCCCCAGCGCGCGGCGAAGAATCTGACTGCCACCAACGATGCCAAGCGAAGCCATGATACCCGCCACGATGAGATCGGGCCACTGGGTGCCGGTCCCGACCACTCCGGCGGCGGCGGCAAGGACCGCGAGATTGCCGATCGCGTCATTGCGCGAGCAGATCCACACCGATCGCATGTTCGCGTCGCCGCTGCGGTAGCGGTAGAGCATCAAGGCGACGCCGCCATTCGCGAGGAGGGCGAGGAGGCCGACCGCCCCCATGGTTTCCGCACGGGGCACGCCATCGCCGAGTGCGGCGATCAAGGTCGTGATCAGCACATAGATGCCGAAGAGAAGGATCGTCCCGCCCTTCAGCACCGCCGCGCGAGACCGCCACTGAAGCGCCATGCCCGCGACGCCGAGGCTGATCGCGTAATTCGCTGCGTCGCCCAGAAAATCGAGCGCGTCCGCCTGAAGGGACCGTGAGCCCGAAGCGACCCCGGCGACGATCTCGCCAGCGAACATCGCCAGGTTGATCGCAAGCGCAATCCACAGGACGCGCCGCCACCTTTTGTCGGCCAGGGAATCGATAGTGCCGGAGGCACAGCTGCTGCAGACCACGAAATCACCTCGACTTATGGCGCTCGCCCCCCATATGGACCCTAAAGCCACTACAGGGTCAAGGGCGATGGAAGCACTGACGATCGGACGACTGGCCCGCGCCGCCGGCACCACCCCGGAGACCGTTCGCTGGTATGAACAGGACGGCCTGATGGCGGCTCCCGCACGCAGCAGCGGCAACTACCGCGTCTATGGTTCGGACGATCTCGCCCGGCTGAAGTTCATCCGTCGTGCGCGCGAACTCGGCTTCACGCTCGAACGGGTCAGGGCGCTGCTCGACATTGCCTCGAACCGCAGCGGGGACTGCGCCTCGGTGGACGCGGTCACCAAGGACCATCTGGCCGAAATTGATCGCAAGATCGCCGATCTGAAGGTGCTTCGGCGCGAACTGGCCGGTCTGGTCGCAAGCTGCCACGGCGGCACGATCGACGACTGCCGGATCGTCGAGGCACTCGGCACCCGCTCCAATTGATCGCGCGCTTCGGCGTCGCGGGTACGGCGGCGCAACCGGCGACTCCCTGCTCGGTCAAGCGCTCAGATGTTCGAACAGAATGATGCTCCCGATAGTTATCAATGTCAGGCCACCCAGAACCTCGGCATAGCGTCCGAGATAGGAACCGGCGTGCCTGCCGACAGTCACACCGATCGTGGCAACGACAGTCGTGATTCCGCCGATCACGAGGCAGGCGACAAGGATGTTGACGTGAAGGAAGGCGAGCGTGACGCCGACCGCCGTCGCGTCGATGCTGGTAGCGAGCGCCGTGACGGCGAGGCGGCCCAAACCCGGCCGGGTCGCGGGGGCGGCGTCATCCAGTTCCGGCTTGGCGCGCCAAGCCTGCCACAACATATGACCGCCGACGATGCCGAGCAGGACGAACGCGACCCAGTGGTCGACGGCCGCAATCCAGGCGCTGAGCGCGAACCCAACCGCCCAGCCTATCGCTGGTGTGATTGCCTCGAAAAAGCCGAAGATAGCGCCGACGCGGAGCGCATCGCGAAACCGCGGCGAACCGCCCTGCGATCCTTTGCCGACCGCGGCCGCGAAGGCGTCGACGGAGAGGCTCAGGCCCATGCCGCCCAGCGTGATGATACCGACCATGATAAATGCTCCGGGGCCAGGACAAACGACGCCCTTCGCTCCGGCCATGGGAGACGCGGCATCGTTGGTCTTGCCGGACGGGCCTGGCGGCGCCGCTGCCTACGCCACGGACGACCATGCGGTCGCACCGAGCATGTTGACGAAGGCCCCGCTTCAAGCGGGTAGCTACTCCCCAATCAGATATGCGAGATAGGGACGCGTGGGGTTCGGGTCAACCGGGCAGCGCCGGCCCGACGGGAAGCCGCCGCGTCCGTCGGCCGCCCGGCCACCGTTCATCGGCGAGGGTGAATATCGCCATCGTCGCGGCCGGAGGATTCGAGATCGAGACGATCGAGACCGCGTATCTGGCCGGAGCGCCGCGATGGTCGGGCTACAATTATTGGGGCTCGGCGAAGGCGAGATAGCTGGCGGGAGACGATGCGGACAGCGGGTGCAAAGCGATGGCAGGGCGCCTATCTCGGCGCATCGGAAGGAGCATGCCAATGACCGACCAGCACTGGGACGAGGTCTACCGCACCAAGGCGCCGGACAGCGTCAGCTGGTACCAGCCCTCCCCGGAACCATCGCTACAGGCGCTGGATCGGTTCCACGTGCCGGCCACCGCGTCGCTGATCGATATCGGCGGCGGCGCGTCGAGCCTGGTCGACCACCTGTTGGACCGGGGATGGTCCGACCTGTCGGTGCTCGACATCGCGGCACCGGCGCTCGATGTCGCAAAAGCCCGGCTCGGACCGTCGGCCGACAGGGTGCGCTGGGAAGTGGCCGACATTACCGGGTGGATCCCGGATCGCAGCTACGATGTCTGGCATGATCGGGCCGTGTTCCACTTCCTCACGAACACCGAACAGCGCGAAGGTTATCGCCGCGCGATGGCTGCAGGCGTTGCCCCGAACGGCCTGGTCTTCGTCGCCACCTTTGCGCTCGACGGTCCCGAGCGGTGCAGTGGCCTGTCCGTCCAGAGATATGATGCGCCGGGACTTCTGGCCGAGATGGGCTCCGGGTACCAGCTGCTTGAGACATGGCGCGAAGAGCACACGACACCAGGGGGCGGGAAACAGTCGTTCAACTGGTGTGTCTTCCGACGCGCCCTGGCAACAGACCGCTCTGAAGAGAATACGCCAACCCCATAGCAACAGCGTCTCGATAGGCGACGGCATTCCGTCGCTGGTCTTGTCGATCACACACCCGGCCCAACCCCCAAAGGCTCGGTCGCGGAGCCCTGATGGGTTGAGCCG
Source organism: Sphingomonas sp. AR_OL41 (assembly GCF_029911635.1). Lineage (GTDB taxonomy): Bacteria > Pseudomonadota > Alphaproteobacteria > Sphingomonadales > Sphingomonadaceae > Sphingomonas. Next base: position 110,971 of record NZ_JARYTI010000011.1, on the reverse strand, counting down.
GCGTGCAAGTACACCTGCCCTTTTCGCCAGGTCGATGCGCGCGCCGCTATTGCGGCCGAATGCCGATAACCTCACCGCCAGCGGCGCCGAGCTTGAGGTCGAACGCGACCGACTCGCCAACCATGGACTTTGCGACGATGGGCGGGGCCGCTGTGAACGCCATGGTCATCGCGGGCCAGCCGGCTTCGGGAATCGCATGGTGCTTGAGCGTAATCTTCCCGCCCGAGGTGTCTATTGCGGTGACGACCCCGACGCCGTGCACGATCTTGCCGGTCTGATCGGCCGCGCCGCCCGCCGGCATCCCCATCGGCTGAGTGGTTGCAGCCGCGGTAGGCGCGGTGGTGTCGGGCTTCGACCCGCAGCCGGCGAGCATGAGGGTGCCGGCAAGGGCCGTCGTGACGATAGGTAGTTTCATTGAACTTCTCCTTCAGGTTGAACAGGAATCGGGGGTCCAGCAGCGCGCCGCCGCAGCAACAGGTAGGCGGCAGGAACGACGAGCATCGAGAGCAGCGGCGCGGTCAGCATGCCGCCGATCATCGGCGCGGCGATCCGGCTCATCACCTCGGCACCGACCCCGTGACCGACCAGGATCGGAAACAGGCCGGCCAGGATCACCGCCACCGTCATCGCCTTCGGCCGCACGCGCAGCAGCGCGCCCTCGCGGATCGCTTCCTCCGTTTGCGCGGCGGAGGGCTCCGCCCCACGCGCGGCGAGCGCCTGTTTCAGGTAGATCAGCATCACGACCCCGAACTCGGCAGAGACCCCCGCTAGCGCGATGAACCCGACCCCTGTCGCGACCGACTGATTGTAGCCCAGCAGATACAGCGTCCAGACACCGCCAGTGAGCGCGAACGGCAACGTGCCCATGATCAGCGCCGCCTCGTCGAACCGCCGGAAGGTCGCGTAGAGCAGCAGGAAGATGATCAGCAAAGTCGCCGGAATGACCAGCTTCAACCGCTCGGCCGCGCGCTCCAGATATTCGAACTGGCCGGTATAGGCGATGCTCACCCCCGGCGAGAGCTTCACGTCCTGCGCGACCGCCTTCTGGATGTCGCCGACCACCGAGGACAGCGCCCGCCCGCGGGTATCGACATAGACCCAGGTGGTCGGCCTGCCATTTTCGCTGCGAAGCATCGGCGGACCCTCGGTCACGCGGATATCGGCGACGGTACCGAGCGTGATCTGCTGGAGCGACGGGGTGAGCACGGGCAAGTTGCGCAACGCGTCGACGCTGTCGCGCAGTTCGCGCGGATAGCGCACGCTGATCGGGTAGCGCGCGAGCCCTTCGACCGTCTGGCCGACCGTCTCGCCGCCGATCGCGCCCGACACCACGCTCTGCACGTCGGCAATGTTGAGCCCGTACCTGCCGGCAGCGGCGCGATCGATCTTTACATCGATATAACGCCCGCCGGTCAGTCGTTCGGCAAAAGCCGAACTGACGCCAGGGACTGTCTTCGCCACCCGCTCGACGTCGCGCGCGACCCGGTCGAGCTCGGCGAGATCCGAGCCTGATACCTTGACCCCGATCGGGCTCTTGATGCCGGTCGCCAGCATGTCGATCCGGTTGCGGATCGGCGGCACCCAGACATTGGTGATGCCGGGCAGCTTCACCGCCCGGTCGAGCTCCTCGACCAGCTTCGCTGGCGTCATGCCCGCGCGCCATTGATCGCGCGGTTTGAACCGGATCGTCGTCTCGAACATCTCGAGCGGTGCGGGATCGGTCGCCGTCTCCGCGCGGCCAGCCTTGCCGAACACCGTCTCCACCTCGGGCACCGTCTTGATCAGCCGGTCGGTTTGCTGGAGCAGCCGTGACGCCTGCGCGGTGGAAATTCCCGGCAAGGCGGACGGCATGTAGAGTAGGTCGCCCTCGTCCATCGCCGGCATGAACTCGCCGCCGAGCTGGCTAAGCGGCCAGGCGGTGGTTGCAAAGATCAGCGCCGCGATGACGAGCGTCGCCTTGGGCCTCACCATCACCCAGTCGAGTGCGGGCCGGTAGAGCGCGGTCAGCCAGCGATTGATCGGATTGGCGCTCTCGGCCGGGATACGCCCCCGGATCAGCCAGCCCATGAGCACGGGCACAAGCGTCACCGAAAGAAGTGCCGCGCCCGCCATCGCATAGGTCTTGGTGAAGGCGAGCGGCGCGAACAGCCGGCCCTCCTGTCCTTGCAGGCTGAACACCGGAATGAACGAGAAGGTGATGATCAGCAGGCTGAGGAAAAGCGCCGGCCCAACCTCGCTCGCCGCTGTCGTGATCACGCGCCACCGCTCCTCCCCGACAAGCGTTTCGCCAGGATGATCATGCGTCCAGCGTTCGAGATGCTTGTGCGCATTCTCGATCATCACCACCGCCGCATCGACCATCGCGCCGATCGCGATCGCGATCCCGCCCAGCGACATGATGTTGGCGTTCACGCCCTGGAACCGCATCACGAGGAACGCGATCAGGACGCCGATCGGGAGCGTCAGGATCGCGACCAGCGCCGAGCGCGCGTGCCAGAGAAACAAGGCGCAGACGATCGCGACCACGAGGAACTCTTCGAGCAATTTGCCCTGGAGATTCTCGACCGCCGCGTCGATCAGCGCCGAGCGATCATAGGTCGTCACGACTTCGACGCCGGGCGGCAGACTATGCTGCAGTTCCGCGAGCTTCGCCTTGACCGCGCCGATCGTCTCGCGCGCGTTCTTGCCCGACCTCAGGATGATGACCCCGCCCGCGACCTCGCCCTGACCGTTCAGCTCGGCAACGCCGCGCCTCATCTCGGGGCCGACCTGAATCGTCGCGACATCGCCGAGCGTAACCGGCACGCCGCCGGCGGCGGTCTTCAACGGCACGCTCCGGAAATCGTCGAGCGTCTTGAGATAGCCGCTGGCGCGGACGGTATATTCAGCCTCACCCATCTCGACGACCGAGCCGCCGGCTTCCTGATTAGCGCGTTTGAGCGCATCCACGACGACGGATTGCGGGATACCGTAGGAGACCAGCTTCGCCGGATCGAGGACCACCTGGTACTCACGGACCATGCCGCCGATCGCCGCAACCTCGGCGACGCCCGGCACGCTTTTCAACTCGTAGCGCAGGAACCAGTCCTGGATCGAGCGAAGCTGCGAGAGATCGTGCCGTCCTGTCCTGTCGACCAGCGCATATTCATAGACCCAGCCGACCCCGGTCGCATCGGGCCCTAGCGACGCGGTCGCACCGGCCGGCAAGCGACCTTGCACCTGCGAGAGATATTCGAGGACGCGAGAGCGTGCCCAGTAGAGATCGGTGCCATCCTCGAACAGCACATAGACATAGCTATCGCCGGTGAAGGAGTAGCCCCGCACCACCCGGGCGCCGGGCACCGACAGCATGGTCGTCGCCAGCGGATAGGTGATCTGATTCTCGACCAGCTGCGGCGCCTGGCCGGGATAGCTGGTCCGGATGATGACCTGCACGTCGGACAGATCAGGGAGCGCGTCGATCGGCGTCGATCGCACCGCGAGCACGCCGGCGACGACCAGCACCAGCGACGCGATCAGCACGAGCACGCGCGCCCGGACCGACAGTCGAATGACGGCGGCGATCATCGCCGCTGGCCCGCTGGCATCATCGGAGCGCCCTCAAGAGGTTTCGCGTCGATGCCGCCGAGGCTCGCCTCGGAATCGAGCAGGAATTGGCCCGAGGCGACCACCTTCTGGCCCTCGGCGAGCCCCGCCAGAATTTCGGTCCTCCCCCCTCCTTCCCGGCCAAGCCTGACCTCGACCGGCCGGTAGCGGCCACCCGGGCCGGCGATCATCACGAGGTCGCGCTTGCCGGTCCGGATCACCGCCTCGCTCGGAACGAGCAGCCCCGACCCGCCTTCGCCGCCGAGATGGACGGTCGCGAAAATGCCCGGCCGCAGCCGGCCGCCACGATTGGGAAGCTCGATCCGCACCGTAAGCGTGCGGCTCTCGGCCTGAGCGGTCGGCAGGATCGCGACCACCCTGCCAGTGATGGTCTCGCCCGGCAGCGCGGTAAGCTCCGCGCGCACCGGCCGACCGACCCGAACCAGCGCTGCCTGCGCCTCTGGCACGGCGGCATTGAGCCACACCGTCCCGAGCCCCGACACCTGTGCCAGCGTCTGGCCCGCCGAGAGTGTCATGCCGGCACGCACGTCGAGCGTCTGGATGACCCCGCCGATCGGACTTCGGATCGTCGTCATGCCCCCACCGTCGGCACCGCGAGCGCCGAGCAGGCGCAGTCGCTCGCGCGATGCGGCAATCAGCGCCGCGTCGCCGGTGCGAGTGACCGCACGCAATTCAGCCTGCGCACCCCCCCATTCGGGAACAAGGACATCGGCCAGCGGCGCGCCGGCGCCGATCACGTCGCCCGGCGCGCGCGCATAGACGCGCTGGACGAACCCGGCGGCCCGCGCCTGCACGACCGCCACGTCGCGCTGGTTGAAATCGATCGCACCGGTGACCGTCAGGTCGGACGCGAGCGACCCGCGCTCGACCGCCACGAGCCTGACGCCGAGCGACTGGAGCGCCGCCGGATCGACCCGAACCCCGGTATCGGCCGGAGCGGCACCGGTCCCCGTATCGGCATATTTGGGGATGGTCGTCATCCCCATCGACGACAGGCCGGGACCGTCATGGTGCTCGGCCGGGAGCATCGGGTCATACCAATAGAGGATCTTGCGCTCGTCGGACGTGGCGTCGCCTGGTGCCACCGCAGTTGCCGACGGCGCCGTCAGCCGCGCGGCGCCGAAACCGATTGCGCCGCCTGCGACAATCGCCACGAGGGCAACGCGTGGCACCATGCTGCGGGGAATGAGATCGCGCGGGCTCATCAGGATATGCTCCGATAGGTAAGAGTGAGACGCGCGCCGTCGATCGCGACCAGGGCTTCCCGGTCGAGCGTCGCGAGGGCCGCGTCGACCAGCGCGAGATGCGCGTCGACGACATCGACCAGGCTCGCGCGACCCGCGCCGTAGCTGGCGGTTTCGAGATCGACACGCTGGCGTGCCAGCGGTTCGAGCGTGTCGCGCGACCGCATCCACTGCGCGTGATGCATCGCATGGTCGGCGAGACCGCCATCGAGCGACGCCGCCAGCCCCCGAGCCGCATCCTCGCGCTCGGCACGGGCTCGCGCCGCCTCGGCCTGCCGCGCGGCGATCATGGGCTCCTGTCGGTGGCGCTTGAACAACGGCAGGCTGATGGTCACGCCGGCCGAGACATAGTCGCCGAACCGCGGGTCGCGGCGCTGGTAGCCGACATCGATCCCGAAATCGGGCCGGCGCTCCGCCTCGGCGAGCCGCACATCGGCCTCGGCCTGACCGACCCGCGCCGCTATCGCCGCCAGCGAGGGATTGGCATCGAGCGCCCTGTGCAGCCGCGCAGCATCGATCGGGAAATCGGGCACCGGCCCCGCCACCGTCGGAGCTATGTCACCCGTCCAGCGCACCAGGTCGGCACGCGCGCGACCAACCGCGGACACGAGTTCGTCCCGCCGATCGTCGAGTGCCGCCAGCGCCTGCCTGCCCGCCAGTACCTGACCGGGGCGAGCACCGCCCGACGCGACCGCACCGGGTGTGGTGCCCACCAGCCGGTCGAGCCCAGCGCGCGCCGCGTCGAGCGCGGCAAGACGCCGCTCGGCATAAGCGAGCGTGATCCAGGCAATGGCGGTCTCGACCTCGACAGTGCGCGACTCGGCGCGAATGTCGGCATCGGCCGCCGTAATGTCCGAATCGGCCCGCGCCTGTTGCGCATGGCGCTTGGCGAGATTGGGAACCTCCTGCGACACGCCGATACGCGCCATGGTGAAATTGTCGCGTGACGGCGCGAACGCCAGCGGTCCGGAGACGGGAAAACTCTCGACGCCGAGCGAGAGTTTCGGATCGGGCAGCGCGCCGGCGGCGCCGCGCGCCGCCCGGCTGGCATCGGCACCACGCTCGCGGGCCTGGAGGGACGGCGCACTGGCGCGGGCACGTGCCAGCGCTTCATCGAACGTCAGCGGACCGGCCAGGGCGGGTGCCGCAAGGCAGGCGGACGCCAGCAGCGCGGCGCAGAATATGGATCTTATCATATGGGGTTCCCCGATCGCGGCCGCGCGAGCGGCCGGTTGACCGGCGGGGACGCGCCCCGCCGGCCGGTCGTCATCACGTTCGGGCGATCACGATTTCCGCGAGGTCCGCATCATCGCACAGTCGCACGACGCCATGGCTTTCGTGTCTGGGTCGGAGCCGACCCAGACACGATGCGGCGGGGTCAGGGGAGTGCGGGGCCCTGCCTGCGCGCTGGCGCGCCATTCGAAATGACCCTGCGCGGGAGCCGCGGACTGCGGCGTCGATGCAAAAGCAGGCGCGGCAACGAGAAGTGCGGCGACGCCAAGTGCGGCCGCAACGAGACGATTCGACATAATGATATCCTTGATCTGAGCTTGGTGATCGACCGCGCGCTCACGTTGAGCGGCGAATCGACGGATTCCGGCTGTCAGATCAGGAGACTGGGAGGATCGGGCTCGGGACCGTAGGAGCGGCCGGCAAAACGGGTGACATCCCGCGCGGCGGGAGCGATGCGAACGGTCGCACGCACGTCCATCGCGACGATCGCGGGTTCAAGCGCGCTTGCCGTGAGACAGCCCATTGCGGCGATGCACCGCCAGGTGAGCTTCTTGCACGGCGCATCGTCCGAGGACGGTGTCGTCACCATGTCCTTGCAGTCCATCCCCACCATCGCCGCCTGCACGGGCGCCGGGCTCGCCATCACGGGCGCCATCGCCATCGCCGTCGACTGGCCGGCAAGGCCGACCATGGCGAACATCAACAGGAGGAGGCGCAGGAAGCGGGTCACGACGGCGCCAAACTAGGGCTGCGCCGCGACAAGTCAATTCGCCTGGAACCAGCGAAGAGCCTGATCGTCCCTGACGGGTGCGGACACCTTCCCCTGTAATCGACGGTTCGGACTTCCCGGCCGGGCATCGTTCGTCTCAAACCTGGGGCAGATGCCCGCCGCTCAGCCCGATCCAGCCCGAGATACCCATGTAGAGCGCGATCACCACCATGAGCCCGCCCGACGCATAGGGTGCCCGGCGCGCGAACGCGCTGAAGCCGGACCAGCGCTTGCCGATATGCTTGACGCTGAGCGACGCGAGGACCCCGGCGCTCACCATCGTCACCGCCAGGCCGACGCTGAAGAACAGCACGAGAATGACGCCGAGCGTGATCTGCTTGAGCTGAAGACACAGCAGCAGGACAGTGATGGCAGCCGGACACGGGATCAGGCCGCCGGTCAGGCCGAACAGAAGGATCTGGCTGGTCGTGACGTTGCGCCCGCCGAACCGACGCGTGATATCGTCTGCATGGGCACGTTCGTGCGCGTCCATGAAGGCACCGTCACGCCCCAGCGTCAGGCCCGTCCCGCCTTCGTCTTCATGATCGTGACCGTGCTCGGCGAAGTGCAGCTCATAGTCATGCGTATGACCGCCATGTCCGAGGCTCAGGCGCGCGGTGAATGCGTGCGGCTCCGGAATCTCGTCGATGCTTTCGAGATAGTCGCCGCGATCGACAAAGGCGAACGCCTGCCGCTCTTCGTCGGGCCTCTCGGTAACCACCATGACATCGCCGTCCGGCCACGTCTGGCCACGCTCAGAGCGCAACCGCCAGCGCGGCGGCACACCGTCCTCGAACACTTCGAGCGCGACGACACCGTGCCCGGTATCGATCCGACGCACCTCGTCGCCATGATGATGTCCGTGATCGTGAGAATGATCATGACCGTGGGCCGCCTCGAGCACCTGATCACGCCGGGTGCGCCAGATCATCCAGGCGCCGACGCCGAGCACGATGACGGCAGACGCCAACTGAAGATAGGGCTCGCTCGTCGTGGCATCGAGATTACGGCCGAGATATTGCCCGCCGAGCGCAATCACCCATACCACCAGCGAATGCGAGATCGCCGCCGACAGGCCGAGCAGGATCGCTTGCCCCACGGTGCCGCGAATGGCGATGATGAACGCCGCCATCATCGTCTTGGAATGGCCCGGCTCGAGCCCGTGCAGCGCGCCGAGCAGGATCGCGGTCGGAATGAAGAGCCACGCATTGCCGTGCGCAAGCAGGTCGGGAAGAGACTGCATCGGTTTGGACTTTCAGAGATATTTGGTGAGTGACTTGAATTCGCGCAGCGCCTGGTCCGCACTCATACCGCCATCGGCGACCGCATCGGCGATGCAATGCTCCATATGGTCGTGGATCAGCGCGCGCTTCACCGTCCGGATCGTGCTTTCGACCGCCTGCAATTGCTGCGCGAGATCGAGGCAGGATCGACCGTCGGTCAGCATCGTCAGGATCGAGGCGAGGTGTCCCTGCGCCTGGGCGAGGCCGCGACGGACCTCCGGATCTGATGCGTGCGACATCGACACCCCCTACCCCCTAGGGGGGAGGGGGTGCAAGAACCGAATGGCGTCTGTCACGAGCGAGCAGGGTAGCGGCGCCCCGGGGCACAAGCACAAGCGGGACGTGCCGCGCAAACAAACGGCTTCCGCAGAAGGACAAAGGCGCAGTCATGCGGCTGCGCCTCCATGCCTGCCATCTCGATGTCCAATTGCTTTGGTTCGGGCTTCGTCTGTCCGCCGCCCGCTTCGATTGGGCGGCGGGGCTGGCCGATCATCAGTAGCCGTAAGGGCGGTAGCCGTAGTTCCCATATGCGCGGTGACGGCGACGCCACTCCTCGCGCTGGTGCTCGCGTCGATGCTGGAGCTGCATCCGGTAATCGGCGTCCTCGTGCTGATATTGCAGGTCACGATGGAGCTGGGCATGCCCCCAGGGAGACAAGCCCTGCTCATGGGCCTCGTCATGCTCTTCGTCGAGCTGATCGTGGACATCGTCGTGCCGCTGGTCGAGCCGGTCGTGTTGCCAGTCATGACGGCCCTGCCAGTCCTGCGCCATCGCTGGCACCGAAAAGCCAAGGACCGCTACCGCACTGGCTGCAACAAATATGATCTTACGCATGTCACTCTCCTACACTGGCCACCCCCCTCTAAGTGCCGTGGGCTGAACGCCTTCTGATCGCACTTCGCAGCCAGGGTTAAGGTAGATGACGCGCGGACAATCCGGCACGCCGCAGCGGTGCTCGATCCTTCGTCAGATCCGCGTTCCGGGCGGCGGCAATGGGTGGCCCGACGCCGGCTCGAATGGCTTTCATGTCGCGCGTATGGCGCACATTCCGCAGTCCGCCGATGGATCATCGCCGGCCGTCAGCAGTACCGGTGCGAAACCGCCACCAGCAGTACGCATGTTGGTGGTCTGACCCTGATATAGTCGCGCAGCGGCGAGGAGGACCTGTCCGTCATAGGTGTAGAGGCGCAGGTCGATCTTGCGTTTGACTGCCTCTCCATCAAGCAGGATGACACGTTCGCTGGGCGGCACATATGCTTGGGCGACATAGTCGCTCCCGAGGATTTCGGCCCACACCGATTTCGTCAGCTTCTCGCCACGGTAGGCCGCCTTGCTGGCATACCCCCGGGAAGGCTTGAAGAAGAATTGCCGGCGGTCGGCCCAGAGCCGCTCGGCGGAAGCTCGCGTGACGCGCTCCGTTGCCGGAATGCCTTTGGTCAGCGTCTCGACGAGAGCCTGGTCGAAACCCCAATCGCGCAGCAGGGCGGTGTCGGACAGCAGGGTGAGATTGCGCTTGTCGGCGAATATGGCGTGGACGTGAGGGTTGGGCGTCACCACCGCGGAGCCGTCGAGATAGGCCGCTCGCAATGCCTCATGTTCGGGTCGATCGAGCGAAAAATCGACCAGCCGATTGTAGACCAGATCGACGCGCTCGCCGCCATATTGGAGTTCGCCCGAACCATATTCCAGCTTCGACGGATCGGCGATCCAGACACGATGGCTGGCGCGCTCCAGCAATCGGCGGGTCAGCAGGAATTCGGGATAGAGATATTGCGCCTCGGGTTCGTCGTCGACGATGGCGATCGACGCCGCTTCGCCACTGCCGCGCTGGTAGCGCCATTCCTTCGCGAACATGGCCGCCACCGCGCCCTCGAACGCCTCGGGCAGGACAAGGTTTGACGGCTGGGAGGAACAGCAGGCGCGTTGCGCGCGCGCGAGAACGGCGTTCAACATGGCGCCGCCCGCATTGCTATTTATCTCGATCAGCGCCGGTCCATTTTGGCCCAGATGGAAGTCATAGCCCATGAATACGCCGCGCGGACCAAAGTCCCGACAGGCACTCGCAGGCGCCCAGTCCAGTACCGCTGCGCGATAGCGAGGATCGGATGCCACCGTCTCGATGGCCATGATGACGCGGCGCATCTGGGCGAGTTGCGACGCGCTGATGAAGACCGCCACATCGGAGAAGAGATTCGGGCGCGCCTCCAGCAGCGATGCCGCGAAGGCGGGCTCCTCAGTCTCGCCGATGATCGCATCTCGCAGGGCACCGCGATCAAGGGTGAGGCAGATGCACTCCTGATTGACCAGCAGAAGCTGCGACTCGAGGGCTTCATCAAAGGTCGGCACCGGGTTGAATTCCTTTGAATCGCGACGTGGAAAGAGGCTCGGAACTGCTGTGCAGGCCACCGGGATCATGGCGGCCGGCTTCCCGCCTTTCACGATTTTCCGGCAAAACGGCGAGCGCTTCGCAAATGCTCAACGCCCGATGATTGAATTCGCTTCGCGCGGATCCTTCACGGGGCGATCAATCCCTGTTCCGCGGCGGCGGCGTCGTACAGGAAGGCGGCATTGGGATCAGGGAGACCGTAGCGCTCGTGATCCCCTTCGCCGAGGCGGGTCAGGAGGTTCCGGATAAGGGCGAGGCGGGCATGGCGCTTGTCGTCCGCGCGGACCACCGTCCAGGGTGCCGCAACGCTGTGCGTACGTGCCAGCATCTCATCGCGCGCCTTGCTATAGGCCTTCCACCGCCTGGTCGCCTCGCTGTCGATGGGGCTGATCTTCCACTGATTGAGCGGATCCTCGCGACGGGCCGTCAGGCGCTTCTTCTGCTCGGCCTTCGAGACATCCAGATAATATTTGACGAGGGTGATCCCGCAATGTTCGAGCAGCTGCTCGAACATCGGCGCGGTCGTCATGAACTCCTCATATTCCTTGTCGCTGCAGAAACCCATCACGCGCTCGACGCCGGCGCGGTTGTACCAGCTGCGATTGAACAGGACGATCTCGCCCGCGGCGGGGAGATGGGGCGTCCAGCGCTGAAAATACCAGGAGCGGCGATCGCGATCCGAGGGCGGCCCGAGTGCCACCACGCGTGTGTCCCGCGGGCTCAGATGCTCGACGATCCGCTTGATCGCGCCGTCCTTGCCCGCGGCGTCGCGGCCTTCGACGATGACCAGCAGCTTGCGGCCATCCTCGATGATCCGGTGCTGCAACGCGGTAAGCCCGATCTGGAGCGAGCGAAGCTGTTCGGCGTAGCCGGGCTGGTTCTTCACTTTCTTGGCCATTTTGGTCTTCTCCGGTTTGCGATCGAGGCCGCGTGACACTGCGGCCGAGTGAAGCGATCCGTCTTCCGTGGAACGCGGCACGTTGCCTATTATTATCCCTTCAAAGCTCGTGATCGTCCGGGTGACGGACGATGCGCCTTTGCCGGCGCGAGAAGCGCGAGCCGACCCGGCAGCCGCAACGCCAGACAACCAGCGCCACCGGCCGCTATCGCCGCCACGACGAATGCCCCTTCGGGGAAGGCCGACAGGCCGAACAGCAGGCCGCCCAGCGCCGATCCGAGCGCCTGGCCAAGGCTCGAAGCCGCGGTCTGGCGACCAAGCGCGCGGCCATGGGCAGCGCCCGAGGCCAGTGACACCCAAAAGACGAGGATCGGCGAGACGATGCCGGCGCTCGCCGCGACGAGCCCGACCGCGACGAACATCCCGACCGCGCTGGTCATCAGGGGCACCAGCGCCAGGGCGAGCGCGAGCGAGCCCAACGCCGGCGCAATCATCCATCTTGTCGCACGCGCGGGGACCAGGGGATTGAAGACCATGGCCTGGACGACGAGCATGACCAGGCTGCATTCGGTAAACATGAGCCCGATCTCGGCGGGACCGAGGCCAAGGCGCTGCTGGGCGCGCAGGGCGAGGCCGACTTCGAAGGCGCCAATGCCGGCAGACACGATTGCTGCCAGCAGAAGCATCGTCGATACCAGCCGGGGCGAGCCTTTCGTGCTCCGCCGCATCGGGGCGGGGCCTGTTTTCGGCTGCGCGGCCTTGGGAACGGCGAGCAACACGCCGATCGAACCGGCCGCCGCGGCTGCGGCCGAGACGAGAAAGGGCAAACCGGATGCAGGCATGCCGGTGCGCCACATCTGGGCGACGCCGCCCCCGATGGTCGGGCCGAGCAGGAAGCCGCTTACCCCGGCGACGGTCAGCCAGGCGAAACGGTGCGCGCGCCAGTCCTCATCGGGTGCCCAGTCGCTGATCAATGCCAGCGACACGGGGACGACGGCAGCCGAAAAGGCGCCGGTCAGGAAGCGCCCCAGATAGAGCGCGACCAGGCTGTCGATGAACGCGAACAGCAGGAGGCTGACGGTAAAGCCGCTCATTCCAATCAGGATGACGGTGCGCCGCGGCAAGTGATCGGAGATGCGCCCCCAGAGCGGCGCGAACAGGAACAGCGCGAGGGTGTAGGTGCCGGTCAGCAGGCCGGTGTGCCAGGCGACGTCGGCGCCTGGCCCAAGCCGGCGTTCGAGCAGATAGGGCAGAACCGGCAGGGCGATGCCATAGGCCAGGGAAACGGTGAAAGCCGCCACGAACAGGGCGGCGAGCGCCTTAACCGACAATGCAGGTCTCATTGGGCCGCCGCGGCGGCCTCGAGTGGCGCCGCCGGTGCGGTGTTCATGCCGCCCCGGCTGATGCCGGCCAGCCGGGTGCGCTTCAGCAGCAGTGCGTTGATCGCAACGAGTGCGGAACTGCCCGACATCGCCAGCGCCGCGACCTCCGGGCTGAGCAGGAAGGGATAGAGCACGCCCGCGGCCAGCGGGAAGGCGATGACATTGTATCCGACCGCCCACCACAGATTCTGGTGCATCTTGCGCAGCGTGGCCCGGGAAAGCGCGATCGCCCCGACAATGTCATAGGGATCGCTCTTCATGAGGACGACATCGGCACTTTCCATCGCCACGTCGGTGCCTGCGCCGATCGCGAAGCCCACATCTGCCTGGGTGAGCGCCGGCGCATCATTGACCCCGTCGCCGACCATGCCGACGCGCTGGCCCTCGGCCTGCAGCTCCCTGACCTTCTCCGCCTTCTGTCCGGGGAGGACGTCGGCAAGGACGATATCGATGCCGAGCTCATCGGCTATGCGCTTGGCCGTGCCGGCATTGTCGCCGGTGATCATCGCGACCTTGACGCCGCGCTCGCGAAGCGCCGTGACGGTCGCCCTGGCGGTCGGGCGCGCCGCATCGGCAATGGCGATCAGCCCGAGGATCTCGCCGCCACGCGCAACATGGACGACGGTGCGCCCAGCCCCTTTCAGGCGTTCGGCAGGTTCAGCGAGAGCACCCAGCGCAACCTTTCCCTCATCCATGAGGCGCCGGTTACCGAGCAGCACGGTCGCGCCTTCGACCTCGGCGCTGGCGCCCTTCCCTTCGATATCGGTAAAGTTGCGCGTGTCGGGAAGCGTCACGCCCGATGCGCCCTCCAGGATCGCGAGCGCAAGCGGATGATCGGAGTTGCGTTCAATCGCACCCGCCATGCGGAACACCTCGTCGCTGGTGATACCTTCCGCCGCGACGACTTCTACGACCTTGGGCTGGCCCATGGTGAGCGTCCCCGTCTTGTCGAAGACGATGACGTCGAGCTTGGTCGCATCCTCGAGCGCGCTGGCATTCTTGAACAGGATGCCGTTCATCGCGCCAAGGCCGGTACCGACCATGATCGCCATCGGCGTGGCAAGCCCGAGGGCGTCGGGACAGGCGATCACGAACACCGTTATCGTCATGGTCAGCGCAAAAAGCAGCGTCGCACCCAGAATCCAGTACCAGGTGGCAAAGGTCGCGAGGCCGATCAGAATTGCCGCGAGCACCAGCCACTGCGATGCCCGATCGGCGAGCAACTGCGCCGGCGCCTTTGAATTCTGCGCCTCCTGGACGAGCTTGACGATCTGGGCGAGCGCGGTGTCGGCTCCGACCTTGGTCGCGCGATAGCGGAAACTGCCGCTGCGGTTGATCGTCGCGCCGATCACGGTGTCCCCGGGCGCCTTCGACACCGGCATCGATTCGCCGGTGAGCATCGACTCGTCGACCTCCGATTTGCCCTCGAGGATTTCGCCGTCGACGGGAATCTTGTTGCCCGGCCGGATCAGGACGACATCGCCGGCCAGCACCTCGGCCGTCGGCACTTCGACGTCCTTGCCGTCGCGCTGCACCGTCGCCATGGGCGGCGCCAGATCCATGAGCGCGCGGATCGCCTGGGACGCGCCGGCGCGGGCGCGCATCTCGAGCCAATGGCCGAGCAGGATGAAGATGAGCAGGACGGCGGAGGCCTCGTAGAATTGCTGGCCCTTGAACAGGAATGTCGACCCGACGCTGAACAGATAGCCGGTGCCGACGCTCAGCAGGACGAGCACCGCCATGTTGAGGACACCGTTGCGAAGCGCGCGGATCGCGGCGACGACGAAGGGCCAGACGGGATAGAGGATCGCCGCGCTGGCAAGCAGGAACAGGGTGAGGTCGAGACTGAGCCCGAACACCGGCTTCAGCAGGGGGTGGTCAAGACCCATCGGCGACAGGGCGAAGATCGGCAGGCCGAAAACGAGGCTGACGATGAACCGGTTGCGCATGTCGCGCGCCATGGCCGCCATGTCCATGCCGTCGCCATGGCCCATTTCGTGCGCCATCGCGTCGTGTTCGGCCGCGACCGGGGTGCGATCGGGCGCGGCCTTTGCGGGTGCGGACGGGACGCCAGCGTGATCATGAGGATGGGCCATGGCCGCGGCAGCGGCCGAAAGGGTTGTAGTTCCAAGGGCGCACACATGGCGCGGGACAAGACGGCCGCCGCAATGGAACCCGCAATCCGTGATCACGCGCTGGAGGTCGGCTTCACTGGTGCGGGCCTCGTCATAGCTGACGGTGACACTGTCGGAGGCCGTGTTCGCGGTGGCGCTGGCAACGCCGGGTGTGCGCCGCAGCTGCTTTTCGGCGCCAAGATGATCGAGCGGCTCGAAGGAGCCACGCAGTTCGAACGTAACGGTCTTCATGGCGAGACTCCGAAATCATGGCAACGCGCCGACAAGTGATCGGCACGGACTGTCGGGCGACCCGTCATAGCATGGGTCGGGTAGAAGGGCCGCTTCTTGCACCGCACCCCGACGGGTCAGGTCGTCAGGCCCGATAGGGTAGCGCGGCTTACATAGCCGCCGGCGCACCTGCGCTGGATCCAGGCGGACTGTCCGCAACTCTCTAGGCCATGTCGGCCAGCAACTGGTCGAGCGACACGGTTGCGAAGGTCGTGAAGCTGTCGGCGAGCGCATAGGGCAGCACGAGGGTCCGTCCATGCACCATGGCGCCGCAGGTATAGGCAATGTTCGGGACATAGCCGTATCGTTCATCGGCACTTGGCCTGAGCAGCGGATAGGTCGTGCGCGCCAGCAGTTTCGTCGGATCGTCCCGGTCGAGCAGACAGACTCCGATGCAGTAGTTGCGTACCGCGCCGACCCCCTGGGTGATCACCAGCCACCCTTCGTCTATCTCGATCGGCGAACCGCAATTGCCGATCTGCACGAACTCCCAGTCCCAGCGCGGCGAGACGGCCTTTGCCCCGCCGTGCCAGTCGTAAGGATCGTCCGAGGTCAGAAGCCAGATATTCTCGTGATCCAGGCGTCCGAGCATGGCGTAGCGACCGCCGATCCGGCGCGGGAAAAGAGCCATCCCCTTGTTGCCGGCCGTATCGCCGCGAACGGCGTTGAGGTCGAATGTCAGGAAGTCGGTGGTGCGCAGCATTTCCTGCCGGATCGCTTCGCCGCTGAAGGCTGTATAGGTTCCGAAATAGGTGACGCTGGCGTCGTCGTCGACGAACCGAACAAGCCGCACATCCTCTATGCCGTGCCGCTGGGCCAGGGTCATCGGAAAGATCACGACCTCGGACAGATCGCGGCTGCCTTCGCAGAACAGCCGCAGCCCCGGGTCGTCCGGCACACCGCTGGGGATGGTCTCGATCCTGGGCGCGACCGCCTGCAGGCCGGGCTCGTCAACGGTGACGGTGCCGTCCGCCTCGCAGATCCCGGTGCGGAACGTCACCGTAGAAATATGACCTTCACCGACGCCGCGCAGCGACAGGACGAATCGCACTGCACCGCCTGGGACGCCCGACTGGTCCGGGTGGGGAACGATGCTCGGATTGAGCAGGGCCGCAGCCTCGAACGCATATTCCTCGCTGAAATAGGCCCCGATCAGCAGCGCCTGCCTGTCCTCGATCGAGCAATGATCGATCAGCAGCCCGTTCACTTCGTGGAACCGGCGCCGAAACACGCGGTTCACGTCGCGGTGGCGCTCCGTCAGTCCCGCCGTAACCCGCGCGAAATCGGTCCTGACATCGGCATGGCTGAGCGCCAGGACGCGGTCGGCGATCCGCTGGGCGCGTGTACGATCCTTTTCCGCGACGTCGGGCGGGTCTTCGGCAGGCGTGAAAGTTCGGATCACGACCCGTCGCGGATCGGGCCGCAGCAGGATCGGCAGACGGGTCGCAAGATCTTCGTTCAGCATAGATACCTTGGTCCTGTTGCCGGGCAGCGGCTGGTTCCCTGAAGGCAGGGATATGCCCGGCTCGATGCCGCCGACTTCATACTGTCGCGGCGTCCGGCGCGGCGTCCGCATCATGCGGGGCCCTGAACGCCCTGTAGAGCACTCGCGGTTTGAACTGGCCCCTGGACACTGCGGACGCGGTTCGGCGCAGTTCGAGCAATTCATAGACTGCAACCTGAGCGGACCGGACCGGATATTCGACCGTGAAGACGTCGTCTTCGGGAAGCCCACAATAATGACCAGGGAATGCGAGATTGGTCGCCCGGTTGGGCACGACCGGCGCGAGACCGCCGCTGACGCGCGACAGGAACTGGCTCCGGCTCCGTCGCCGTCAGGATCTCCTGGTGCTGCACCCTGGGCTCACCGCTGATCTGCGCCTGCGGCGGGCGTCACGCCGACCAGGCGCGCGAGGCGAGGCACGAACGGCGGTACGGTTTCCATATAGCGGCGATACGCATCACCAAATTCGGTGATCGCCTCACGCTCCTCGGTCCGAGCCAGCCGCAGATACATGACGACAAGCACCGGAAACATCGCGAGCGTGAGGATCGTCGGCCACTGCAGCAGAAATCCGAACATCACCAGGATGAACCCGACATATTGCGGGTGCCGCACATAGGAATAGATGCCGGTCGTTGAGAGCTGGTGGCGCTTCTGGGCGTCGTAGAGCGCCTTCCAGCCGGTCGAGATCAGCACGAAGCCGCCGCCGATGAGGAAGAAGCTCGCGATATGGAAGGGGCCGGCATGGGGATTGGTCCGCCAGCCGAACATCATTTCGAGCAGGTGGCCGGCATCATGGGAGAACCAATCGATATTGGGATAGCGGCTCTGCAACCAGCCGGACAGGATATAGATGGTCAGCGGGAAGCCGTACATTTCGACGAACAGCGCAACCAGAAACGCGCTGAAGGCGCTGAAACTGCGCCAATCCCGCGTGGTTCGCGGCTTGAAGAAGCTGTAGGTGAACAGGATGAAGACGCCCGCGTTGACGACTACCAGGCCCCATAGCCCGTAGGCCTGCATGTGGTCGTTCACTGGCTTTGCTCCTCGACGGAAGCGTGATCAGTCCCAGGCCGGGCCGCCCCGCCTTGATGATGATGCCCGTGCCCGTGATGCATGAAGAGGTGCATCAGCGGACAGGACAGCAGGAACAGCAGGGGAAGCGCGCCGAGCACATGCGCGCGGTGTTCGGTGAACAGCAGCACGAAGCCGATCGCCAGAAATCCCATCATCACGACGCCTGCCCGTGACGTCAGGAAGTGCCCCTGTCGCGGATGCTCCGGATAATCATGATCCATGTTCACGCTCCCTCCAATCGTCCAGGCCTGGCTGATGTCACTGCCCGCCAGGGTGATGCTGGTCATGTCCGGCATCCGGCGCTGGGGTGGGTGCGGGGACCGCGGGGGTGGCGGGCGGAGGCTGCATCATCTGACATTTCGCCATCATGCCAGGTTCCATCATCCCGCCTTGGGGCATCGCGCCGCCCTGCGGCATCATTCCACCCTTGGGCATCGTGCCACCTTCCGGCATCGCGCCACCCTGCGGCATCATTCCGCCGTTAGGCATCGTGCCGCCCTGCGGCATCATTCCGCCTTTAGGCGTCATACCACTCTGGGGCATCCCGCCACTCGGCATGGCACCCGCACCGGCTTCCTTCATCATCGGGCATTTCATCGCGTCGTCCGGACCGCCGGCCTTGGCGGGCAGCTGAACTGGCAGCGGAGCAGCAGCAGGATGATGTGCTTTGTGGTCGACGGCCGTCTGCGCAAAGGCTGGCGCGGCAATGGCTGCGGCAAGGGTCGCGGCGAGGAAAATCGATTTCATTTCGGTCTCCATTGAACTGGTGGACAGGTAAGACATTGCCAATTTGCGACCTGCGTCAGGACCTGCGTCGAACGTCCAGCCGGGAACTAGCCCGACCTTCGGGAACCGGCGCTCCAGCCTGCCGAACATCACACTGCCGTCGCCAGCCGCGTGGCCGCTTTGCGGCCACGGACGTCGTCAACGGCCGAACAGGTTATAGAAGACCGCCAACACTCCTCCCGCGACCGCCCCGAACAGGATCGACCAGCACAGTCCCGCTGCAAGCGCGATGAACGACCCCGGTAAGGTCGGCGTGAACATCGCCATGTACATGTGAGAGCCAATCGCACCGAACAAGGCTGCCGCCAACCAGCACAGTACAAAGATCGCTGAAAGAAGGGCAGCACCGGTTGCAGCACATCGAACGACGTTAAGTCTGCCCGCCTCGCTCATGGTTGTTCTCCTTCTTAAAGATAAATCTGAGGCGTACCGATCTTGGCTACTATACGTATTTCACCTAGTCTTCGTGCGGACCATCATTTGACATCGGCCGAGGACCGAATTCTGTAATCTCCTGCGCCCTCTCCGCAGGGCGCGCCGATCCGGGCGCGGCCCTATCTGACCGGGGCGCTTTGCTCTTTCATCATGCTCGGCATCTCTTTCATGATTTCATCGTGATCGGCGGGAGCAGAGGCGACGATTGCCTTGTACTGCGCCGGAGTCAGGGACGGGAGCTTCCCGACAAAAGCGACCATGTCCCAGATGAGCTGATCGTCATGCGTGCGCCCCCACGCCGGCATCGCGGTCAGTTTGACCCCGTGCTTGATCATCCAGAATTGCTGGGCAGGCGAGTGAGCGAGCCCGCGACTGAGCTCCGGGGCCTGCGGATAGAGCCCCTGGCTGATCTCGGTCTTCTCCATGCCCGGAGCCAGATGGCAACCGCTGCACATCTCGGCGTAAAGACCTGCGCCGGTGGCGATCCGGCCCTGGCTGTTGAGATCGGCCGGCGGCTTGATATCGCGCGCGCGGACGGCGATCGAACGATCTCGAACCCCATCGATCAGCCAATAGACCGCCTTGCTGTGCGGCGCGTCGGCGCCGATATTGTAGATGCCCACATAGACCAGCACAGCCGCGAACGCCGTGATGACGACCAGAGCGAGTGCGACAAACGATACGCTGGGAAGATGCCGGCTGACGTTGAAGTTCCTGAACGCAGCCATTCCAGACGTCTCCCTTGCCACCGTGGCGAACTAGTGAACGCGATGTGCGTGCCCATAATACGCACCATGCCGGCGCATCCCTCGTTATTGTCGAGCGGTCACCGCCAGCGAAGGCAACGGGTCGAAACGGGCTCGGTCCGAGGCTGGATGTCGTCGCCCGAAATCGTCACCGCAGCGGCACACCGGCGGGGGACTCGCACTATCGGGTTGCGAGGGGTAGCTGCGACTGAGACGTATTCCATGAAGAAGGGGCGGAGACGGACCATGAATGACGAACTCGATCGGATGCTCGCGGGGTTGGCGACAGTGCCGACGCCGGGACGACTGGCGAATATGGACGGTCTCGTCCTGTCGCGGCTGAGCATCGAAGCGGTCGAGGCCCGCGCCGGCGCGAGGATCGGAGCGGGCGCGGCGGTCGGAGCACTCGTCATGGGCCTCATCTTTTCCTCGGCGCTCTCCGCGCCCTCGCCCGGCGCATCGCTTTCCGCGTTCGGCAGTTCGGCTGCGCTCGCCCCCTCGACGCTCCTGGAAGGCGGCCGGTGACGACACGGATCCGGGCGCTGGCCATCGTCGGTGGCGCGTTCCTCGCTGCGGTCCTGGGGGTTTTTGTCGGCGGAGAATTGTTCTCGCACCGCCCGATGCCGGATTCGGAGCTCCACCAGGTGCTGCACAACAGGCTCGACCTGGACGATGGGCAGAAGGTGCGCCTTGATGCTCTGGAACGCCGGTTCGCCGTTCGCCGCAAGGCGATCGAACTCGAACTGCGTGCCGACAACGCAATGCTGGCCGATGCGATCGAGACCGAACACGGCTATGGTCCGAAGGTCGCGGCGGCGGTCGACCGGTCGCACGAGGTGATGGGGCGGCTCCAGAAGGAGACGCTCGCCCATGTATTCTCGATGCGGCAACTGCTGAGGCCGGACCAGGCGGCGACGTTCGACCGGGCGGTGACGAAGGCGCTGACCGACGAAGGGCGGTGAGCCTCGATCTTGCCACCCTCGCCGACGGCGAGCTCGCCACACTCAGCCTCGCCGGTCGAGACGGCGCTTTCGCGGAGATCGTCCGGCGCCACCGCGACGCGCTGTATCGCGTCGCGCTCGCAAGTCTGGGCGATCGCGAGGACGCGCTGGACGCGGTACAGGAGACCTTCATCGCCGCGCACCGGGCGCTTCGACGCTTCGACACCGCCCGCACCATGCGACCTTGGCTCGCCAGAATCACCCTCAATCGGTGTCGGGATAGTCTTCGCCGACGCCGGGTCCGCAGGATATTGCGGCCGTTCGCCGGCGCCGACGATCCCGTCGCGTCGGTGCCGGACGATCGGCCGGGCCAGGATGTCGAGGCCGCCGACCGCGAGGAACTGGTGCGGACGATGCGCGCCATCTCGAGACTCCCGGCGGCAATCCGCGAACCGATCGTGCTGCGAACGATCGAAGGTCTCAGCCAGTCAGAAACCGCACTCGCACTCGGCATCACCGAAAAGGCGGTAGAGACGAGACTGCGGCGCGCGCGTGAACGGCTTAGGATGACCCTTGGGATGGTCGAACCAGGATCATAGGCGGGGCGTTGGTCGATCGTTGCGCGCGTTGCCCCGGAAAAAGGTCGGGACGACGAGGGATAGCTGAAGGCCGCGCGTAGAGACGGGGAAGGCCGGCAATCAGGCGGCATCGGAGCAGCAATGAACGATCGTATCGACCGCCGTCAGCTTCTACGCGGGGCTTCCCTTGCCGGAACCGGCATCGCGCTCGCCGCGTGGATGCCGGCATGGGCGCAAAGCCTTTCGGCTGGGATGACAGCCCCGCTGCCAAGCGTATCCGGCGAGGACATCACGTTGCGGATTGCACGCCAGACGATGATGATCGACGGCCGGCCAAGCCGAGCGATCGGCGTGA
Source organism: Sphingomonas sp. AR_OL41 (assembly GCF_029911635.1). Taxonomy (GTDB): domain Bacteria; phylum Pseudomonadota; class Alphaproteobacteria; order Sphingomonadales; family Sphingomonadaceae; genus Sphingomonas. The sequence goes on along the minus strand of NZ_JARYTI010000011.1, from coordinate 89,343 downwards.
ACGGGACTGTGCCGGCACCGTTGATCAGGCTCCGGCAGGGGCAGAATGTCCGCCTTCGCGTCGTCAACGAGCTCGATGAGGACAGCTCGATTCACTGGCATGGGCTGCTCGTACCGCCGCAGTTCGACGGGGTGCCGGGGGTTTCCTTCCCCGGGATCAAGCCGCGCTCGACCTATCTCTACGAATTCCCGATCAGGCAGGCCGGCACCTACTGGTATCACAGCCACTCGGGCGGGCAGGAGCAGCTGGGCCTGTACGGTCCGCTCATCATCGATCCGGCCGGCGGCGACCCCATCCAGTCCGACCGTGAGCATGTGATCGTGCTGTCCGACCACAGCCAGATGTCCCCGGAGGCGATCTACGCGAAGCTCAAGCAGATGCCGGGTTACTTCAACTATCAGAAGCAGACGCTCTCCGGGTTGCTGGCGGGAAGGGATCAGCCGCTCAAGGACCGGATCACGTGGGGCAGGATGCGGATGGACCCCACCGATGTCTCCGACGTCAACGGTTCCACCTATACCTTCCTGGTCAACGGCCACGGGCCGGAGGACAATTGGACGGCCCTGTTCACGCCGGGCGAGCGCGTGCGCCTCAGGATCATCAACGCATCGTCGATGACCACGTTCAATGTCCGCATTCCCGGATTGACGCTGACGGTCGTGCAGGCCGACGGGCAGAATGTCCGTCCGGTCGCGGTCGACGAGTTCCAGATCGGCGTGGCCGAGACATATGACGTCATCGTGAGCCCCACAGACGATCGCGCCTACACGCTGGTCGGCGAGAGCATCGATCGCTCGGGCCTGGCGCGCGCCACCCTCGCCCCGCGCGCGGGCATGGCCGCCGAGATTCCACTCCTTCGCAAGCGCCCCCTCGCCTCCATGACGGACATGGGCATGGGCGGAGCGCAGAGCGCGGACGGCAAAGCGGGCATGGCTGCCGGCAGCGACGGCGCAATGGCCGGTATGGATCATGTCAGGACGGACAGCGACATGGCCGCGATGCCGGGCATGGCGAGCCAGCATAGCGCTCCGATGCCGGGGACTGCTCCGGCGGCCGGCGAGATGCAGGGCATGGACATGAGCGGCATGAACATGCGCGACTTCTCGAACGCGCCAAAGGTCGACCGGAATCCCGGTGTTCAGACCATCTCGATGTCACCGATGGATCGTACCGGCGAGCCCGGCCAGGGGCTCGAGAAAGTCGGCCACCGCGTGCTCGTATATCGTGACCTGATGGCACTTGAGCCCAATCCCGACATACGTGCGCCCGAGCGCTCGCTCGACATCCATCTCACCGGCAACATGGAGCGCTTCATGTGGGCGCTGGACGGCGTGAAGATGTCCGACACGATGGAGCCGTTCCCGTTTGTCCAGAACGAACGGGTCCGCGTGAACCTGATCAACGACACGATGATGGGGCACCCGATTCATCTTCACGGTCACTTTTTCGAGCTTGTGACGGGTCATGGCGACCATGCACCGAGGAAGCACACGGTGATCGTCCAGCCCGGCAGCAAGGTGACGTTCGACCTCACCGCGGACGCGGTCGGCGACTGGGCGTTCCACTGCCATCTGCTCTATCATATGATGGCCGGGATGATGCGCATCGTGACCGTGCGCCCGCGGGGAGAAGCGGCATGAAGCGGCTCATGGTCGCCGTCGCGACGTTTCCGATCGCCCTCCTGTCCGCGCCGGCATCAGCGCAGGACATGAAAGGCATGAAGATGCCCGGCATGACGATGCCGGCACCCCCCGTCAAAAAGCCGGTCGTGCCAAAGGCCGCCAGAAAGAAGCCGGCGGCGGCGACGTCGACGGCCCGTGCTCCAGGCAAGCCGAAGCCCGTTGCACGCGCGCCGGCGCAGAAGAGCAATGGCGCTGCGATACCCGCAACGACCGGGGCCAGTGGCGAGGCGATGTCCGGCATGGACGGAATGAAGGGCATGGCAATGCCCGGCGATGCGCCGGTGCCGCCGCAGCCGATGCCGGGAATGCCGATGTCGCCCGCGCAGGCCGGTGCCCCGGAAATGCCCGGCATGCCGGGCATGACGACGTCGGGAACCGCGCTGCCGGCAGGAAACGCGCCTGCCCCGGCGCCGCCGGCCGATCACTATGCGGATCGCGCCTTTCCGCAGCGCGAGATGAATGCGGCGCGCACCTCCATGATGAAGGAGAGCGGCCGACAGAATTTTCATCAGGTCTTCTTCAACCTCGCCGAATACCAGTTCCATGAAGGCAAGGACGGTTATCGTTGGGACGGACAGGCATGGTTCGGCGGCGATATCAACCGGCTGACGGTCAAGACAGAGGGTGAAGGCACGTTTCGTGAAGGTGTCGATTCAGCCGAGGTCCAGGCGCTCTACAGCCGTGCGATCGGGCCATATTTCAACCTGCAGGCTGGCGTCCGCCATGATTTCCAGCCCTCGCCCACTCGCACCTATGCGACGGTCGGCGTGGAGGGGCTCGCGCCCTATATGTTCGAAACCGAGGCCGCCCTGTTCCTGTCGGAAAAGGGCGATGTGCTCGGTCGCCTGGCGGGCTGGTACGACCAGCGCATCACCCAGCGGCTGATCCTGCAGCCACGTGTGGAGCTGAATCTCGCAGCGCAGGACGTGCCCGAGACGCGTATCGGCGCAGGCCTGAGCAACGCCGAGCTGGGCCTCAGGCTGCGCTACGAGATTGCGCGCGAGTTCGCACCCTATATCGGGATCTCCTACGACGCGAAGACCGGGCGCACCGCCGACTATGCTCGCGCCGACGGCAGGAATCCGACCGCGACCAGCTTCGTCGCCGGGGTCCGGTTCTGGTTCTGAAGCAATTGGGCGCAACCCGCTCGGCAATGAGCCCGGTCAGCTTTCCCGACCATGATGAAGACGGAGCAACGCGATGACGATCAAGACCCTGGCCGGTGCTCTCGCGCTGCTCACCTCTACCGCCGCGATGGCGTCGGACATTATCGTGCACCGCGATCCGGGCTGCGGGTGTTGCGGAAAGTGGGCCGCGCTCGTGAAGGCCGGGCTCGGTCTTCCCGTTACGATCGTCGACGATCCCGCCCGGGCCGCGTTCGATGATCGCCGTGGCGTGCCGAAAGACCTGCGATCCTGCCACACCGCCATCATCGATGGCATGGTGTTCGAGGGACATGTGCCGGCTGCGGACATGAAAAGGCTGCTTGCGACCCGGCCGAAGGGCATAACCGGGCTCGCCGTGGCCGGCATGCCGATGGGATCGCCCGGCATGGAAGTCGCCGGGATGCGCGCGCAGGGCTATGACGTCATCGCGTTCGGGCCCGGCGGACGCCGCGTGTTCGCTCATCACGGCTGATCCTGCCCCGGGTCGATCACGTCACGGCGAACTGCCCCATCATGCCGCCATCCTCATGTTCGAGGATGTGGCAATGATACATGAACGGCGCGCTCGCAGCAGGCTGGTCGAACCGGATCAGCAGTTCGACCGGCTCCTTTACGAGGATGGTATCGCGCGGGCCCTGATCGAGAATGTCGGGAGCACCGCCGTTACGGCGCAGCACGTCGAAATGTACGCCGTGGATATGAAACGGGTGATTCATCGTTTCACCCGAGACCTCCCAGATCTCAACGTCCCCGAGGCGAACCCGTTCGTCGATCCGGTTCGGGTCGAACTGCCTGTCGTTGATCGTGAGACCCGCTCCGCCCCCCATCATGCCGCCCATCGCCATGTTGAGCACCAGGCGGCGGCGGCGGACCGCCTTTGCGGGATCGGGTGGCGTGCGTGTGACCAGAAGGGTCGGCGCAGAGGCTGCGGCGCCCGCTTTGGCCATCGGGCGAGGTTCGAACCACAATATTGTCGAGCTTGCCGCACTGTCGGCCCCGCCGGAACCGCCGCCTCCCATCATTCCCATGCCTCCCATCGTCGAGGCGTTGGCATCCGGGCCGGTGAGGAGTGACACCCGCCTGCCATCCGCGAAGCTCACCAGGATCTCGGCCCGCTGACCCGGCGCCAGCGTGAGGGCGCGCAATTCGACCGACCGCTCGAGAAGGCCGCCCTCGGTGCCGATCCAGTGGAAGCTGCGATCATCGCTGAACGAAAGCGCATAGATGCGGGCGTTCGACCCGTTGACGAGCCGCAGGCGAACCAGGCGGTTGGGAACGGCAACGCGCGGATTTGGTGCGCCATTGACCAGGATCGTGTTGCCCCGCCGGCCCTGCATCGCAACCATCATGCCGGTCGGCATCACCATTTGGCCATTCTCGAACTGCCTGTCCTGGATCAGCACCGGCAGATCGTCGATGCCATAGTCGGAAGGCAGACCGAGGCCCTGCTCTTCCTCGTCGCTCACGAGCAGCATACCTGCCAGGCCCGAATAGACCTGTTCCGCCGTCAGGCCATGAGCGTGGGAGTGATAGAACAGGGTCGCTGCCGGCTGACGGATCGGTAGCGTCGGACGCCATGTCGCGCCGGGCGCGATCACCTGATGCGGGCTACCGTCGAGCTCACCCGGCACCAGCAGCCCGTGCCAGTGCACCGTGGTATCGGCCGACAGGCCGTTGCTGACGGCCACCCGCACATCGTCGCCACGATGAACCCGCAGGGTCGGGCCCAGATAAGTGCCGTTATAGCCCAGGGTGGCGCTTGGCCGGCCGGGAAAAAAGGCGGTCTCGCCTGCCTGTGCCTTCAGGCTGATCATCTGGCCTTGCTTGCGCGCGTCGATCAGGCGCGGAATCGGCAGCTGCACGGCGTCCCCCGGCGCGCGCGCCGTCGATCCGGGTCCGCGCGAACATGCCGTTGCCAGGAGCAGGCCGCCGCCAGCCAGCAATGTCCGCCGGGTCAGCATGGCCGTTTCAGACCGGATGAGCATTCAGCGAGCCGGTCGATGATCGGGCATCCTGGCCGATCGTCGCCATGGCATCGACCCGCGAGGTCGATCAGCGCCACCCGCATCGCCTCGAGCTTGCGTGCCTTGTTCCCGAGTTCTTCGGCCCGCGCCATGGCGAGTGCCTTGACCTCGGCACTTGAACGGTCGCGATCACTCCAGAGCGACAGCAGTTCGCCGATTTCCTCGATCGGAAAGCCCAGATCGCGGGCGTTCGCGACGAAGCGAAAGCGGTGGACGTCGGCGTCCGAATAGTCGCGATACCCGCTATCGCGGCGCGGTGCCGCGGGCACCAGGCCGATCTTCTCGTAATGCCGGATCATGCGTTGCGAGACGCCGCTGGCTTTCGAGGCGTGCCCGATGTTCACAGGCTCACCCGATTGAGCCGCAATGCGTTGGTCACGACGCTGACCGAGGAAAGCGCCATCGCCGCCGCCGCGATCATCGGCGACAGCAGGATGCCGAACACCGGATAGAGCAACCCGGCCGCGACCGGAATGCCGGCCGCGTTGTAGACGAACGCGAAGACCAGATTCTGGCGGATGTTGGACATCGTCGCCTGGGAGAGCTTGCGCGCGCGCACGATTCCCATGAGATCGCCCTTGAGCAGGGTGATGCCGGCGCTCTCGATCGCGACATCGGTGCCCGAACCCATTGCGATCCCGACCTCGGCGGTGGCCAGCGCGGGAGCGTCGTTGACGCCGTCGCCCGCCATCGCGACCGTCCGGCCCTCGCGCTTGAGGCGTTCGACGATCGCGCTTTTCTGGTCGGGCAGCACCTCCGCCTCGACCTCATCGATGCCGAGCTGGCGCGCCACCGCCTCTGCCGTGGTGCGATTGTCTCCTGTCAGCATGACGACGCGGATGCCTTCGGCACGCAGCGCGACAAGCGCCTCCCCGGTTGTCTTCTTGATCGGGTCGGCGATCGCCAGAACCCCGGCGACCCGGTCGTCGATACCCGCAAAGATCGCGGTGGCGCCATCGCGCCTCAGTTCGTCGGCCCTGGCGGCGAGCGGCGCGACATCGATGCCCTGCTCCTCGAGGAACGCAGCGTTGCCGAGCACGATCCGTCTGCCGTCGATCGTTCCGATGGCGCCCTTGCCGGTCGGCGCGTCGAAGTCGGCCACGTCGGGGACCACGATCTTCCGGTCACCTGCCGCTTCGACGATCGCGCGTGCCAGCGGGTGCTCCGACGCGCGTTCGACGCCGGCGGCGAGACGCAGGATCTCGTCCTCGCCAAAGCCTTCGCCCGCGACGATCTTCGTGACCGACGGCCGGCCTGCGGTGAGCGTTCCGGTCTTGTCGACGACAAGTGTGTCGACTTTCTCCAGGCGCTCCAGCGCTTCGGCATTCTTGATGAGCACGCCCAGCCCCGCACCCCGACCGACGCCGACCATGATCGACATCGGCGTAGCGAGACCCAGCGCGCACGGACAGGCGATGATCAATACCGCGACAGCAGCGACCAGGCCATTTGCGAAGCGCGGCGCCGGTCCCCAGATGCCCCAGGCGGCAAAGGCAATGAGCGCGACGGCGAGGACCACGGGGACGAACCAGCCCGCCACGCGATCGGCCATGCGCTGGATCGGCGCGCGCGAACGCTGGGCCTCGGCAACCATCTGGACGATGCGCGCCAGCATGGTGTCGCGCCCGACCTTGTCGGCGCGAATCACCAGCGCGCCGGTCTGGTTGATCGTGCCGCCAATGACCTTGTCGCCGATGGCCTTGGTGGTCGGCATCGATTCGCCGGTCACCATCGACTCGTCGAGCGACGAGCGGCCGTCCTCGACAATGCTGTCGACCGGTACCTTTTCGCCGGGCCGGACCCGCAGACGATCGCCGACGACGATCTGATCGAGCGAGACTTCCTGGTCGTTTCCGTCCGCACCGACGCGCCGGGCGGTCTTGGGCGCGAGGTTGAGCAGCGCCTTGATGGCGCCCGAAGTCTGCTCGCGGGCGCGCAGCTCGAGTACCTGGCCCAGCAGAACAAGGACCGTGATGACGGCGGCCGCCTCGAAATAGATCGCGACGGTTCCATCAGGCGACCGGAAGGCCGAGGGAAATATGCCCGGAGCGAGGGTCGCAACCATGCTGTAGACCCAGGCCACGCCCGTCCCCATCGCGATCAACGTGAACATGTTGAGGTTGCGTGTCCTAAGCGAGGCCCAGCCACGCTCGAAGAAAGGCGATCCGGCCCAGAGGACGACGGGCGTGGCAAGGACGAGCTGGATCCAGACCGACACCCGCATCGGCACCAGATGATGGAGCGCGGGAAACACATGGCCGCCCATCTCGAGTGCGAACACGGGCAGGGACAGGACGAGCGCGATCCAGAAGCGGCGCGCCATGTCGGCGAGTTCTGGACTCGGCCCTGTGTCCGCTGTCACCGTCGCGGGCTCGAGCGCCATGCCGCAGATCGGGCAGGCGCCCGGATGGTCCTGCCGGATTTCCGGATGCATGGGGCAGGTCCAGATCGTCCCGGGCGCGGCCTCGCGAGCGCTGGCCGCCGCAGGCGCAAGATATCGGTCCGGATCGGCGACGAACTTGCCGAGACAGCCCGCGCTGCAGAAATAATAGGTCGCGCCATCGTGCGACGCATGATGCGCCGCGCTTTCCGCATCGACCGTCATGCCGCACACCGGGTCTATTGCCTGTGTCGCGTCCGACGGTGCCTGTCCGTGGTGATGATGTTCTTTTGTGGCATGCTCTGCGTTTTTCATCGGAATTCTCCTGGCATGCCGGGTGATGTGGGGCTTGACACTGTGTTAGGGTCAAGGGGTCTGGCCCGCATTACGGTCAATTACCTATCGGAGCAGATGTTTTTGAATGACGCTCTCGAAGCGCCCGATGACGGCAAGACACTGCGTACAAGAAACGTGCGTTTGACATCACGCGGTGGAAGAGCCGCTGGCTATGACGGCAGGGAAAATCGTCCAAAACGGCGATAATTTTCTTCGGAATTGGCCGTTCAACTGTTTGACAAAGCCCGACTATCGCGAGAAAAGGCGCGTCCGGGAGAAAACATGCTCAGGCGGTCGTCGTGAGAAGCGGCTTTGCTGGAAGCCCAGGAAAGGACGAGTCGCAAATCAAGCGGTGGGAACGCCCTTGCGCTCGGTTCGGGTCGTTATGCCAAGACTGGCGGTCGCTGATGCGTTCGTCGACAATGCCCGCGCAGCTTCAAGCGAGGACGAACTGTTCGACCTGCTCTCCGCGTGTTGCGATGCGATGGGCATCCGCTATTTCGCGCTGGTCCATCACATCGATTTCGGGGTCGATGCGGTGCCCGCGATCAGGCTCCACAACTACCCGCGGGCCTGGCAATACTGGTTCGACGAAAACCGGCTCGGGCGCTCTGATCCGGTCCACCGCGCCAGTCAGGTCGCCAACTACGGTTTTCCCTGGTCCGCGATACCGGGCATGATCACGCTCACCCCGGCCGATCTCAGCGTGTTTGCCCAGGCACGGATCGTGGGTATCGGCGACGGGTACACCGTCCCAGCACATGTTCCGGGCGAGTTCACCGGATCCTGCTCCTTCGCCATGGGCGCGGGAGAGCCCTTTCCCCGAGATCTGCATTCGGTCGCTCAGATACTCGGCGGCATCGCGTTCGACGCCGCCAGGCGGATCACGAGGATCCGCGAGATGTGGCCGCCGATCGAGCGACCGCTCACCGGGCGCCAGCGCGACTGCGTGCTCTGGTCCACTCGCGGCAAGACCGACTGGGAGACAGGAACGATCCTCGGCATCAGCAAGGGAACGGTGATCCAGCATCTGAAGCATGCTCGCGAGCGTTACGACGTCCATAACAAGGCCGAGCTGTCGGTCAGGGCATTGCAGGACGGCCTGATCGCCTTTTCTGAACTGGGCAGGCGGCGATAGCTATACTAAGTTCTTGGTATAGGCGGCGTCGATAACGGGCGCGACATTGGAGGCCTCTTCCCGATGGAGGCCTTCGATGGTGCAAGTTCTTGATACAACGCTGAGAAATGCGGGCGACCCGACGCTCAACCTGATGTTCGCCGCGCGCAAGAGCGTGTTCGTCGATCTGCTGCGGTGGAACGTGCCGGTTCGCGACGGCCGTCACGAAATCGACCAGTTCGATGACGATCATGCCCGCTACCTGATCGCGCTCAGCGACGACGGGCGTCACTTGGCGTCGGCCCGATTGCTGCCGACCACCCGGCCGCATATCCTCGACACGCTCTTCCCGAACCTGTGTGAAGGCACGCCGCCACGCGGCCCCGACATCATGGAGATTACGCGCTTCTGCCTCGACCGCAGCCTGCGCGCGGTCGATCGGCGCCGGGTCCGCGACCAGCTCGTCACCGCGATCGTCAAGCATGCGCTGCAAAACGGCGTCGCGACCTACACGGGCGTCGCCGAGATGGGCTGGTTCCAGCAGGTCCTGAGCTTCGGCTGGGACTGCCGCCCGCTCGGGCTGCCGACCGAACATGAAGGCGCGATGCTCTGCGCGCTGCGGATCGCGGTGGAAGCGGACACGCCGTCATGCCTGACCGCTGCGGGTATCTGGTCGCCGGTCGCTGCACCCGATTTCCAGGAAAGGCGCGCTTCCGGCGCGAGAGGATGACGGCCATGACCCACCTCTCCCAATCCTTGATGCCCGCCGGGTTCGAGGCCGCCTCAGACGCGCTCCGCAACCAGGGCTGGTGTCTGCTGCCCGAACTGCTGCCCAAGAACGTCGTGGCCGCGCTCGCCACCGATTTCGATCCCGTCTTCGCAGCCACGCCGTTCTGCGAAGGCGATTTCTACGGCGCGCGGACAAGGCGCTTCGGGAGCCTGCTGAAGCGCTCGAGCCACACCGCCGCGTTCGTCCAGCATCCCTTGATCATGGCGCTGGTCAAGGACGCGCTCGGGCCGTGGTGCGACACTGTCCAGCTCAACCTGACCCAGGCGATCGAGATCCATCCAGGGGCACCGCTGCAGTTTCCGCATCGCGACCAGGACATGTGGCCGGCGCCGAAGGGCGAGTTCGAATATCTCGTCAACGTGATGTGGCCACTGACAAGCTTCACGCGGGCGAACGGCGCGACGCTGATCTATCCGGGCTCGCACGGTCGGCAGGCGCTGGTGGACGAAGGCCATGGCGAGCCGCTCGTCGCTTCCTGCTGTCCGGGTACTGCGCTCGTCTTTCTCGGGTCGACCCTGCACGGCGCCGGCGCCAATCTGACGATCGAGACCCGGCGCGGCATGATCGTCAGCTACTGCCTGGGATGGCTCAAGCCCTACGAGAATCAGTGGCTCGCCTATCCGCCGGAGGTTGCCCGCCATTTCGAGCCGGAACTCGCCGGCCTGGTCGGATACCGGCAGCACCGGCCCAATCTCGGCAATTACGAAGGCGTATGCCCCTCGGTCCTGCTGGGCGACGACATTCCGGAACATCCCGGTGCCATCGATGCGTTACGCCCGGACCAGCGCGAGGCGGTTGCCGCACATCGCCGCGCGCAGGCGGAGCGAGAGGGTGGCGCATGAGCCCCGCCCAGGCGATGGAACGCAGCTATGCGACCCTGAAGCAGATGCTGCGGGAGGGTGTCTTCGCGCCGGGGACGCGGCTCGAAGCAATCCGGCTGGCCGACGAACTTGGTGTGAGCATGACGCCGGTGCGCGACGTCCTGCACCGGCTGGCCGGCGAGCGAATGGTGGAGGCAAGCAGCCGTGAGGGGTTCCACGTCCCGCGGTTCACCGAGGCGAGCTTGCGCGATCTCTATGAGTGGAATTCGGCATTGCTCATCATGGCCGCGCGAACGAAGCGGTCTGGCACCGAAGAAGCGCCGATCGCACCGCTGTGGGAGGTGCCGGCCGGCGCCGACCGCGTCGCTGCGCTGTTTGCCCGGATCGCAGTGGCCGCGCCAAACCACGAGATCGGCGACGCGATCGCTGCGGCAAGCGACCGCCTTCATCCCTTCCGGATCATCGAACAGCGAATCCTGGAGCGAGTCGCAGGCGAGCTCGAACAGTTGATCACGCGCGGATCTAACCAGCCCCATGCCATCCGGCGCTATCATCTGCGACGGATGCGTGCCGTCCCGGACCTGCTCCGGGAGCGCGGTGAGGTCTGAAACAAGCCCTTCGATTATAAACCGGTTATAATCCGATTATAAACTTTTTATAACCGGAACACGCGCCGATCCTTGCCCCGTCGCACCACCGCGACGAGCATGGAGACAGAACATGGAACGCGAAGACACCAACGACACCATCGACCTGATCGACCTCGGTGTCGCCAGCGTCGAGACCCAGGGCCTCGATGTCGGCACGATCGACGGCGCCGGCTATCAGCCGCTCGCCGGCCTGTCCGACGACTGACCCGAACGCACCGGCACGGCGTACAGCCGTGCCGGTGCGTCGCTTGGCCGAGGACAGCTGCCAGGATGATCCATCGCATCTTGCCCCATGCGACGGCGTGCATCGCGTCGGACGATCTGATCCTGCTCGACGTCAGGCAGGACCGCTATTTTCGCGTGCCGACCAGGATCGCCTCGCTCATGCGGGTGTGGTTCGAGGATCGCAATTCGCCAGCGCCGCCCGCCGTCGAGAAGCTGCTGTGCGACAACAGGATCATCCGGCGGGGCGATCCATCCTGTACCAACGCCGCTGTCGAAACAGTCAGGATTCCGACTGAACTGATCTCGCCGATCTGGCGAAGCGCCGAGGTTCAGCCCCGCCACACTTCGGTCGCCATGGCGGTCACACTGACCTGGCTGCGGTTGCGCCTGCGGCCCCTCCAATCCGTCCTTCTCGATCACGCGCACGCCGCGTCACCACGTCGTCCGATCGATGCACGCCATCTGAGCGAGCGCTGCGCCGTCTTCGCCCGATCGCGGCCTTACACCCCGCTGGCCCGCAACTGTCTGCTCGACACGCTGTCGCTCGACCGATGGCTCGGCGACGACGCCCGTGACTGCAGCATCGTCTTGGGTGTCACCGCCCACCCGTTCACGGCGCATTGCTGGCTCCAGTCGCCGCACGCGGTGCTCAGCGACAGCTACGACCATGTCACCCGCTACACCCCGATCCTCACGGTATGAACATAGCGCCGTACATCTTCATGCTGACGCCAAAGGCCGGCACGCGCTCTCCGCGCCTCGTCGCTTTCGCCCATTCCCTGCGCCGAACGCAGCATCTGACCGTATTGCGCGATGACGTTGAACTGCTGGCGCTCGGTGCCGGCGATGCGCCCTGTATCGATCTGGTCGATGGCGGGTTGATCTGGGGGCATTTGTTTGGGCGATGCACCGCTGCGAGGATCGTCGATCAGGCGGAGAGCGCACCATTGACGGAGCCCGCTGAAGATTTCGTGGCGCGATACTGGGGCGGATATCTTGCCGTTCGCCACCAGCCCGACGGACTGGAGGTGCTGCGCGATCCGTCGGGCGAGATACCCTGCTACTGCGCCGAGATCGACGGAACGCATATCGTGACGTCGCGACCGCATCTCCTGTTCGATGCAGGCCTGCTGCCGATCGCGTTCGACTGGACGATCATCGCCCAGGCGCTCGCCTTTCGCGATCTCAAACCCGCGCGGACGGCCCTGCGCGGCATGAGCGAGTTGCTGCCGGGTGTCGCCGCGCGCGTCGGTGCCGGGCGGCTGGAAACGCGCTGCGTCTGGTCGCCTTGGGATTTCGCGCGCGAGACCGACGAGGTCAGTGACGCAGCCGCCGCCACGACCGCGGTCAGGGACACTGTCCGGCAATGCCTGACGGCCTGGGGCAGCTGCTACAAGCGCGCGGTGGTCGAAATTTCGGGCGGCCTGGATTCAGCCATCGTTGCCGCGGGTCTCGCGCTCGATGGCAGGGGCCCGGCCTGCCTCAACTTCTGGCCGGCCGCCGGCGACCCTGACGAGCGGCCATATGCACGCGCCATCGCCGGGCAGCTTGGCCTGACGATGCGGGAGGAGCCCCTCGACATCGTCGCTGTCGACCTCACTACGTCGCAGGCAAGGGATCTGCCGCGCGCGTGCGCGCGCACTTTCGCCCAGGCAATGGACCGCACGAGTCGCGATCTCGGTGCAGAAATCGGTGCGGACGTGTTCTTCAGCGGCGGCGGCGGCGACAACGTGTTTTGCTACCTGCAATCGGTGCTGCCCGTCGTCGATCGCTACCGCCGGGACGGGATCAGCCGCGGCCTGTGGCGCACGATCGACGATGTCGCCCAGCTTGCGCAGGCAACAGTGTGGCAAGTCGCAACAACTGCGGCGCGCCGCGCCGCGCGCCGTGAACAGCGCATGCCCACACCTAGCCGGAATCGGTTCATGGCGGTCGCGGCGGCCGAGGGACTGCCATGGCCGGACAACCCCTGGCTTGAAGCGCCGGCTGGAACGCTGCCCGGAAAGCGACGCCACGTCTGGTCACTGATCAGCATTCAGAACCACCTCGAGGGCTATGACCGACTTGCCGATGCGCCGATCATCTCGCCACTCCTGTCTCAACCGCTGGTCGAATTGTGCCTGCGTATCCCGACCTGGTTATGGTGTGAGGCCGGCCGCAACCGCGCGGTCGCACGCAACGCATTCGCCGATGTGCTGCCTCCCACGGTCATCGCACGGCGAGGCAAGGGCGCGTTCGATGGGTTCGGCGCGGCCCTGATCGACGCCAACCGTCCGCTGCTGCGCGACATGCTGCTGGGCGGCGCGCTCGGCCGGCATGGCCTGATCGACGCGACTGCCGTGGAACGCGCGCTCGAACGACCCTTTGCCAATGGCGAGGTGATTGTCGAACTGCTCGCGCTCATCGATTTGGAGGCATGGATCAGTGCATGGCGCCATCGCCAGACCGCGCGCTAGCCGGCGGGCGGACGGTCGAGGCGCGCCTTCATCGCTGTCCAGCGCGCGAGGTCCACCTGGCGGGCGGGATCTTCGCTGCGCCGATCGCGCAGCCAGAAATCGAACCAGGCAAGGCTTCGCTCATAGACCGCCAGTCGATGCGCGGGGTGCCATTTCAGGTGGTGCTCGTCGGGAAAGACGTAGACATCCACCGGCGCGCCTGCGCGGCGAAAGGCGGCATAGGCCTCGAGCCCGAACCGGTACTCCATATCGGGCACCTGGATGAGCAACGGCGTGCGCCAGCTTGCCGCGTGCGCGGTCATCGACATCGGCGCCCAGAAAGCAGCATGGCCCGGACCTGGCGGCGGATAGCCCCAGGCGAGGGTCGCCTCGCCATAAGCGGGGCCGACCACGAACAGGCCGCTTGGCTCATCGCAGCACGAACTGATCGCGGCGGCTCTGAACCGTTCCGAATGATTGAGCGCGAACTGGGTCGTGGTGGCGCCGTCGCTCATCCCTGTCAGACCGACCCTGGCCGGATCGACCATCCCGCGCGCGATCACGCTGTCCACGCCGGCTTCAAGCGCGGCGACAATCACACGCCGCTCCGCCCAGCCGGCGATATTGATCCGCTGCAGGGCGTTGAGATCATGAGCCTGCGCCGCCCCTGGCAGCAGGGCCGGGCGCTGGAAGCTGAGCACCGCATATCCGCGCGCGGCAAGGAGATGAATCGGATATTCGTCGCCGGTGCCGCCGCGCAGAAAGCCGCGGCTGATATATTGAGTCACGATCAACGGGTGTCGCTGCCCCGGCTGGTGATCGGGTGGAAGCACGAGATCGCCATAGGTCGCGACCCCGTCGGGGGTGCGCCAGGTGAACCTCTCGACCTTGCCGAGGCGCAATGTGCCAAACGCCGGATTGGGATCGAACAGCCTTGTCAGCCTGCCGCTTGCCGGATCCAGCGCGACGATCTCGCGCGGCTGGGTCGCCCCTTCATGTGCACAGATCAGCCGGACGCCGGCACGCTGGCAGTCGAACAACGCGTCGTCCGTCCCGAGGACCTCGCGCGGCTCGGCATCGACCCCGATTCGCCAGCGATACAGGCTCAACCGGCCTCCATTGTCTGCCGCGCCGGCGCGGAGGAACAGCAAAGTGTCGTCAAGCCACCACAGGGCGCCGACATGATCGCCGCAGATACCGGCCGGGCAGATCAGCTGCTTGCCGCCTCGTTCGACGCGAAGCGGCGCCGGGCCAAACGGCAGGCTGGCGTCGGCCAGCGCGATGGACGCGCGCGTGCCGGAAGGCGAAACGGCGCTGGCGATGATGCCCGGACCGGGAACTGGAGGAGCGCCGACCCGGCCTGCCCGACCCGTGAGCGCGTCGATTGTCACTTGGGACAGGGGCAGCGGCAAGCGCGGCCGCGGACGCTCTTCCGACAGCGCCCAGAAGCGCTCGTCAAAATGATAACCGGACTTTCCTTCCCGATCGATCGCGGCGCGGCCGGCGTCGAGCGACGGGCGGACCGTCACCAGCAGTTCCTGTCCATCGGCCGACCAGCGAACGGCGAGCGCGTCGGTGCCGAGCGCGCCGATCTGCCGCGCCGGGCGGCCATCAAGACCGACGCGCCACACCCGGGTGACGCCGCGATCGCGGCGCAGATAGGCCAGAACGCGTCCATCGGGCGACCAGGCCGGCGGTGGCGACCTGGTCGCCCCACTTGGTATCGCCGGGATGCCGCGAATGTCGCTGGTGGACTGGATATACTCGCCGCCGACATCGAGCAGCCGGGGCGGCTTGCGACCGTTGAGCGCGACGACCATTATCCCGAAACAATAAAGATCGGCGTCCGGATCACCGCGGCGCAGGATCAAGGCGGCGGATCGGCCGTCAGGGGACAGGCTGAAGGCCTGCGCCCCGACACTATTATCCATGCCGCCGAAATCGCGCAGCCCGACAAGGTCGCGCGCCGTGATCAGCCGCGGCGCGGACGGCGGCACTGGGCTGGCGAGAAGCTCGGCGGCACAGGATCGCGGTGCCGCCTGCGCAGCTGGAATCGCGGCGGCGAGCGCAGCCGCGATTCCAGCAACAAGCATAGCTCTTACCACGCCTTGATCAGCTGCAACGAGATCATGCGGCCAATCGGGCTGGCATTTTCCGGGTCGTAGCCGTTGGTATATTGGCCGACATTATAGGCAATGAAGGGCGGATCCCGGTCGAACAGATTGCTCGCATTGAGCGCCAGACGCAGCCCCTTGAGCGCCCCGCTGGCCTGGCCGAACCGGTACCCAATATTGAGGTCGACCGTCGTCCAGGGCGAGACACGCTTCGCCGGGGTGGCCGTCTTGTTCGTATAGGCTCCGACGTAATTGATGAACGCGGCCAGGTCCCAGCGTGCCGAGCTCCACGTCGCATGACCGCGCAGGCGGAGATCGACCGGGTTGCCGGCGGTGTCGAGCACATCGACCAGCGGCGCGGTCGCGGTCAGGCCCTGACGGATATGGAAGATGTGCGTGCCGACCACACCGAGATCGGCCCGGCCGCCCGCCGCATCGAAGCCGTAGCCGAGATCGAAATCGATCCCTGATTGTTTGAGCACTGACAGATTCTGGGTGCGCGCATCGACCACCGCGACGATCGGCGCGGTCGACGGAATGCCAAGCAGGTCGAGATAGATGGGCGAGGCAAACAATGCGGCGACACGCGCCGGCGACGGGTTCGACTCCGTGACCGGGGCATAGGCGCTGCGATTGACCAGATAGCTGGTCAGCTGCGACGCGATCGATGCGATGCGGTCGCGATAATTGACATTGAACCAGGTGATGCCGGCATGGAGGCCGGGAAGTGCTGCCGGCTTCAGCTCGGCGCCGAGCGACCAGGTCGTCGCCCGCTCCGGCCGCAAATTGGGATCATTACCGCGAATGACGATGATATTGGACGAGCCGGTCGCCGATTGCGGATCCGGCACGGTATAAGCGAAGATCGCCATCGAACCGGGATCCTGGCGCAACTCCTGCGACAGCGGCGCGCGGAACGATTTGCCGTAGCTCCCGCGGATCGTCAGCCCCGCGAATGGCTCCCAATTGATGCCAACCTTCGGGTTCGTCGTGCTGCCGAAGTCGCTATAATGTTCGGCGCGCAACGCGGCCGAAAGCTCAAGCCTGTGAAACAGGGGAATGGTCGCGCCGCCACCGAAGACGGGCACGAGCACCTCGCCATAGGCCGCCTTGATGGTGCGCGGTCCCTGCAACGGGGTCACGGTGAGCGGGACCGGCGTCAGCGTCGAAATATCGGCGACGCCCGTCCCGGGCCGATAGCGGTCCTGGCGATAGTCGCCGCCGACAGCCAGCCGCACATCGCCCGCCGGCAAGGCAAACAGCGGACCATCGGCGCGGGTGGTCAACGACCAGACGATGCCGTCATAGTCCTGCGACAATGAACCCCGGACCCTGGCGATCGTCGCCGGATTGGTCGAGGGGCCATCGCCGAACAGGTTATAGGCGGTCGCGGGATTGGTGTCGGCGAGCGCGGCAGCGAGCCGCGCCGTGTTGACGCGGTTGATGTCCTCATAATGCTCGGCCTGGCGCCCCCAGGTGCCATGCGCGTCGATCGTCCAGCGCCCGACATCCGCCTCGAGCCCGGCCGTGCCGCCATAGGCCGTTACCTTGCCCCGATAGCGTTCGGCGCCGAGATCGCGCACGAAACTATATTGGACGCCGACCGGCTGATGCGTGCCGATCGGATCGACATAGAAGGGATTGGTGACCGGCACGGTCCGGCGCGCATCGGCGCTCGAGCGGATCGCCTGGTCGAAATTGCGGATCGACAGCAGACCATGAGCGTAGAGCCGCAGATGCGGCGCCAGATCCTGACTGACCGCTGCGAACAGCGAATGGCGCTTCTGGTCGGGCAGCAGGTCGGTCATGAACTGACTGTTGCCGGTATTGACCGTGCCCGCGGTAAGCTGCGCCGCCGTCAGGCCAACGCCGTTCTGGCCAGCGGGAACCGCGAACGTCTTGCCGCCGGCATAGATCGTCCCCGGACTGGCATAAGCGACACGCCGGTCCGGACCACCAAACGCGCGCAGGTCGTCATTCGCATAGGCGCGATCCCCTGCATGCAGGGCGTCGCGCTTGTAGAATTCATAGGCGATCATCGCGTGACCGCCCGACCAATGCGTGCCGAGCAGCTGGCTGGCCTGATATTCCTGCGCGTCGCCGTCGGCGGTACCGATCCGGAAGCTGGTTTCCGCGCCGGTGAAGGTGAGCCGCGGAATGATGTTGACCACGCCGGCAACCGCGTCCGACCCGTAGATCGCCGACGCGCCGTCCGGCACGATCTCGACGCGTTCGATCGCCGAGGAGGGGATCATCGAGAGATCAGCGAATGTCCCGGTTGCCCCGCCCAATGGCGGTCGATCGCCGTTCAGCAGCAGCAAGGTCGAGCTCTGACCCAGGCCGCGCAGATTGACGCCAGCGCCCCGCGCGGCATTGCCACCGCCGATGCCGGTGGTCGCGGTCCCGGTATTCTCATTGGCACCGCCGAGGAAGTTCTGCGGGATCGACTGGGCGATCTGCTGGGTGGTCGTGAAGCCGCTTTGCTCGATCGCCTTGCGGTCGATAACAACCAGTTCTGACCCAACCGGCCCATGCCCGCGGATTCGGCTTCCCGTGACGAGAATGTCACCGGGGCCGCCCTCATCACCAGCAGGCACCGGAACGCGCTGGATAACCAAAGTCGCCCCGACCGCGGCGGCGCGAAGACCGCTACCCCGCAACAGCTGTCCAACGGCGTCATCAGAGGAGAACCGCCCCTTGAGTGCCGGCGCCTCTAGCCCGGCAACGAGTTCGGTCGCCACAATCACAGGCCGACCGGATTGGGCCGAAACCTGCCGCAATGCAGTGCCCAGATCCTGGGCCGGCATGTCATAGTCGCGGGTGTCGTTGGTCTGCCCCTCCGCCATGGGCGATGCCAGGATCATGACGGTCGTGCAGGCGGCAAAGCCCGCGAATTTCCCCAAACGCATTCGTTCTTCCCCTTTGCTCGACGCCGTTCTGGCGGCTGTCGAAAGGGCAAGACGACGCGGGCGCGGGAACCCGCCCGAAATAAATCGGGAGAAGCGGGCTTGCCGTCCGGACAACCCGCGTTGAATAAAACCGTCGCGTCTGTCAGGGCGCGTCCATCGGGGCAGCTAGATGGAGACTATCACGTGGAAGAACCCGATACCCTGATCGCGCTGACAGCCGACATCGCAGCCAGTTTCCTGACCAACAACCGGGTAGCGATCGGCGATATCGGCGGCATGATCGCGTCGGTCCACGGTGCTCTGGCTGGCCTGGGCCAAGCGCCCGCACCGATAGCGCCCGAGTTTATCCCGGCCGTCACCCTTCGCAAAAGTCTTGCAGACCCGACCAAGATCATTTCGATGATCGACGGCAAATCCTATGCCGTCCTCAAGCGACATCTGACGACGCAGGGCCTGACGCCTGCCGAGTATCGCACACGCTACAATCTCCCGGCCGACTATCCGATGACCGCGCCCGCCTATTCGGAGATGCGCAAGGCGATGGCGGTGAAGATCGGCCTCGGACGCAAGAAGGCAGGACGGCCGAAACTCGGCGTGGTGACACCGTCCGGCGATGCGCCAACGCCGATCGCCCAGGCGCCGCGCAAGACACGCGTGCCGAGCAGGAAAGCAGCGCCAGTCAAGGTCGATCTAAACGCGGAGTGATTGCCCGCGTCAGCGGGCGTGAAGAATGAAATCACCATGAGCATCGCGCTCGACGCGAAGATTGAAGGTCGCGGCGAGAATTGCCGCGAGCCCATCGGTCGGCGTTGCGCGGAAGGTCCCAGTCACGCGCAGTCCGGCGAGCGCCGGCTCGCCAAGCCGGATCTTGTGCGTCGAGTAGCGATTTGCCGCAGCCACCACGTCCTCGAGCGGCGCGCCGTCGAAACTGAGCATGCCTTTGACCCACTGATCGCTGCCGCCGGGCGCCGCAGACACCTGCGCCACGCCGGCGGCGGGCGCATCCGCGAAGACCTGGCCGGGCACGAGCCGCGCGATCGGCGCGGCGCCGGCCACCCGCGCCTTGCGGTCGCGGATCTCGACCGCCCCGCGCAGCAGGACCACCTTCACTCCTTCCCGGCCGAGCACCACGTCGAACAAGGTGCCGCGATCGATGATGGTCCGCCCGCCCGCCTCGACCATGAACGGCCGCCCCGCCTCATGCGCGACGTCGAACCTGGCCCGCCCCCGCGACAGGCGGACGACCCGCGCCTGGCCGGTGAACTCGGGCTCGATCGCGCTGTCGGTGTCGAGCGTGACGGTCGTGCCGTCGGCAAGCCGAACGATGTGGATTTGCCCGACACGGGTCTCGAACGGCGCGCTGGCCTGCGCAACCGCCACCGGGCGCGGCCCGTCGCCCCGCCAGAGAAGGAGGGTGCCGCCACCGACCAGCAGCGCGACACCCAGGCTTGCAAAGGCAATGCGAGGACCCGGCAGCGCAAAGAAGGGCCGGCGGTTGACCTTCGCCAGATGCGCGCGTCCGAGCGGGGTGTCGCCAAGGCGCCCTGAAAGACGCGATATCTGCTCCATCCCGGCATAGGCAGCTCGGTTCCGGGGGTCGCGCGCGCGCCAGCGCTCGAAGTCGAGGCGGGACATTTCCGCCTCCGGCCCGCGCATCCGCGCGATCCATTCGGACGCCTCACGGCGCACGTCATCCGCGGACCGGCCGCCGCTCCCAGAAGATGCCATCAATGCAGCCCTGTCAGCCGATCGATATGGTCGAAGGCCCGCGCCACCTGCTTTTCCACACCCGACACCGAAAGCCCGGTGCGCGCGGCGATCTCCGCGTAGCCGAGACCCTCCAGATGGTGCGCCATGAAAATCTCCCGAGTCTTTGGTTTCAAAGACTTTATAGCAGCTTCAAGGCGCATGAGGCTATCGCGCGCCTCCAACCGAGCCAGCTCGTCGACTCCCACAAGGCCGCAATCATCGGCATTCACATGGGCATCCACAGCATGTCGCCGCGCCGCTTTCGCACGATCTTTCAAAAGGTTACGGGCAATCTGGCGCAGATACTCCGCAGGCCTAGAAATTGATCCGGAACGGCGCAGATTGATGCGCGACAGGCGAAGAAAAGCCTCCTGAACAAGGTCCCGGGCGTCCTCGGGGCTGGCGCGGTACCGCGTGAAGAACCGCACCAGGGCATGCTGTTCGTTGCGATAAAGGACGTCGAGCTCCATCGTGGTCGGCAGCGCTTCCGGCAGCGGCGCCGACAGATCCTCCTGACCATCGATCCGGGGAGCGTTGCGCGTCACCACGCCCAACCCGCAACCATGCCGCACGCATCGAATTCCACGCAGCCCCACAGGCGTCGAGCCAGTCGATCAGGCGCTCCAGTCCAGCCCATAATCCGCCTCCAGACAGCGAGACGGCGCCGGCTCGAAGCCGGGTGTTGAGAACATGCATGGGAAACACATGCGCCGACGCCTTTAGCCGCAAGCGGCCTGAACATGCGCGTCGGCCACCCGGGCAACCGAGAGCCAGATAGATATCACCATGCGAGGTTCTCACGCCTCGGCACCACCATTCAAGCGGTGCAGATCGAGTCTAGAACGAGTGGAACATCAAACGCAAGGCCCAGAAATAAGACGCGATTCCACCACTTTGGTGTTAAATGGGAGCCTCGGCCTTCAGCACCTCCAGCCGCTGGAGACAGACCGCCTCGACGATCGCGCGCAGCGTCCGGACAGCGTCCGCGAGTTCATCGAGATCAGCCATTTCGATAATGTAATTGGGCGAATAGCGGGCCTCAACATAGGCCCGCTTGAGGAGCTCGAAGCGACGCCGGTCCTGCTTCGTCGCCCGCGGCCATGCTTCGACAAGCCGCGGCTCCTTGTCCTCGGCAAGAGACCGCAAGAACTTGATATTGTGCGATCGAGGAAAATAGAGCGTGAGTGTCATCAGGAGGCACGCGTAGGTTGTCTCGGTCGCTTGGTGCAGATTGAAAGCGGCCTTGTTGAGCCAATCTTGATCTGCCCCTTCAGCCATCGCTAGGGCGGCCATGCGCAACCAGTTGCCGGACGACGGAAACTGTTTCTGAAAATACCCCGTCGCCAGTTGAAGCGCGTCGGCCGATGTGAGCGGTGACGGCGCTGCCAAAGCGCTTCCGGCCAACTCATATAGGGCAATCCCGTCGCGCGCGATGTCGGTCCAGAAATACTCTCCGCGCCGCAGAGCATGGTTCACCTCGTCGAGGCTGTGGACGATGATGTTGACCTGCCGTCCGATCGTCGGATCGCGCTGGATGCGATCCTCCGCGACATACCAGTAATCCGCGATGTCTGTCAGATCGGCGTGGTTGACGATGACGAGGAGGTCGAAGTCCGATTGGTAGCCGTTCTCCGGCTCATCGACCCAATCATTTCGGCTATAGCTCCCGAACAGGATGATCTTCAGGACCTTGCCGTTTCGCTTCCATGGCTGGGTCGCGCCGGAGATCGCCGCCTCAAAATCACGCATCAAAATCGCAACGGCGTGCTCCAGTTCAGCCTGCTGAACCGCCGGAAGGTGGTCGAGATCGCGGCGCACGCGCTCAGGCTCCGTCGATGACATGCAACGAGGCCTTACCGTCCTTTACGGCCTTGGGCGACAGGCGTCGGTCGAAGGTGGCAAGCTTGCCGCCATTTTCGGCGGCCAGAGCGAGTAGATAGCTGTCAGTCACCTGAGCCGAGGTAAGCAACTGGGTCGGATCGACGCGGTCCGATCCGACGAGGCTCATATCGTCAGGCCAAAAGCGGTGGCCCGGCAGTTCGCGCAGCCGTTGGACGACATCAGCGACGATCGCTGGCGAGCCTGGAGAATTCGGATATTTGGGATGCCCGACGATCCGGAGCACGCCGTTTTCCGTCATTGGGCACGTCGCCCATTTGAGGCAACCTTCCGCTTGGAACCAACGATGTGCGGAGTCATGTCCCACGTGGGCGGGGTCGATCAGGGCAATAAGAATATTGACGTCGAGCAGGAATCTCACGGTAATTCATCACGCAACGAGTTCACGACTGCCTGGGTGACAATCGCACCCTCGCGCACCGGCAGCAGCGGAATCCCATTCCGCACCTTTCCCTGCTCGGGTCGCTTCAGCGCCCGCCGTGCGAGCTCGGAGATAACCTCACCGATCGAGCGATGGCTCTGGCCGGCAATTGCCTTCGCAGCCTCAAGCACATCATCGTCAATTGCCAACGTGGTTCGCATAAAACCTCAACATCAGTCATCACGCATCATATCGGATGAAGAGGCGCCGCTCAAGAGGCGTTCTCCGCAGCAAAGCGATAAGCGAGCGTTGGTGGCAGAACGTATCGGACTGGTTCGCCGGACCAGCGGTTTTTGAGGGTGTTCACGCGATAACGGCCGCCTGTTTAAGCTTTGCCGGAAAAGCCGGACTCGGCCGCCTGCGCGCGATGCAGGCCATTGTGACGCTGCCGCCCGGCGCATGATAATCGCGGGACCACCTTACTAGCCGGCCCAGCGGACCTATTCCTCTTCCATAACCTTTGGTTCGGTGGCGCCGATCACGCCCTCATGTTCGGGGATGTAGAATGCGGGTTCATACACCTCTTCGCGAGGCCAGTAGCCGTGCCCGCGCAGACGCACGATGCGATCGTCGCGGTACAGCATCGTTCCTAGGACCATCTCCGGGTCTTTGCCGTTGATGATGACGCCGGCGACCGCCAGTCGCTCGAAAAGCTCTCGCCGAGCGAGGGGTCGCCTAGCTTGGCGCACGATTTGCAGCGCCCTATCCGCCACGTCTCGTCGGTCCGGGTTCTTCGGTCTCTCGGTGGGAGGCGCCTCGTCGCCCGCGAGTGAACGCCATGACGCGATGAAGCGGGCAAGGCGCCTTAGCTCGATGGAATCGGCGCGGACCTGCGCGGTGAGATCTGAAATCGACGCCTCCGCACCCACAATCCGGGCCCGCAACTCGTTGGTGCGCGCGATGGCGTTACGAAGGGCCGTGTCCGGGCTGTCGCTCATGGGCGTACTCTCTCTGAATTCAGATACGAGTGCAACTTGTATGTAGAGATCAATTAAGATACACGAGTCGCGTCGACGCAATTCGCGCCGACCCGGCCGGGATGACCCAGCCGGGAGCTTGAACTGGTCGGTTCGCGCAGCGGGAGCGACGGGTCCCGCAGAAAGGTGGTCCGGGATGAAAGTCCCCGTTGGCGCCGACGGATGGCGGCTGGAACCGTCATCCTCGACGCGCTGGCTCTTGTTATGAGAGCGACCGTGGCGCGCGGTCGTCGGGCCGCGCGCTGCGGTCCGATACCACAGTGTGGATTCATTGTCAGCCCCGCCGAGCCCGGCGCGGCCATTGGACCGAGGAGGCAGCCGGCTTGAACGACGACGACTGGGTGAGGGCGATGAACGCCATTTCGGAGGTGGTGATGAATCGCCCCCTCCCGCTTCGCGCGTTCGACCAAATCTACATGCGCGCCGGCGATATGGTCCAGCAGGCGATACGGGTCGGCAACTGGGCGCAAGGTCAGAAGGTCGCTTTCATTGGCGACGGCGACGGCATCGCCCTGTCAGTCGCGGTGCTCGTGAACCTGGGCATCATCAAGAAGGGACCGGAGCGCATCAAGGTGTTCGACTTCGACGAGCGGATCGTGAACTCTGTCCGGCGGCTCGCAAACAAGGAGCGACTGAAGGGCGTAGAGGCCGAACTCTACAACTGTCTCGACGCGTTCCCCGAAAAGGGCGCGTTTGACCGCTTCTATACCAACCCACCGTGGGGAGAGAGCAACGAGGGCAATAGTGTTGTTGTGTTCGCTCGCCGCGGGATCGAGGCGATCGGCTACCGCGGGCAGGGGATGATCGTGATCGCTGACGATCCCGAGCTGGAGTGGCCGAGCAAGGTATTGCAGAAAGTGCAGGCGTACGCGATCGGTCGCGGCTTCTACGTTGCCTCAATGGAGCCCATGCTCCACGGCTATCATCTGCCCGAGGCCGAACATCTCCGGTCCTGCAACCTCGTCGTAGGATCGGTGCAGGGCACCGCGCGGATGCACGCCGAAGATACGATCGAGGAGGCGCGGTTGACGAACTTCTACGGCCGCTCGAAGGAGCCGAGGGTTAAATACGTGCGGGATCGCGCACGCCCTGACCATGACCGCGCGATCGAACAGGACTATACATTGGAGATGTGGGAGAATTTGCGTTGAGCGTGCTGGAGCCCGGTGCCGGTCTGGTGTTCATGCGAGTGGGCACCCATGCGGGCGAGACGCTTGAGGCGATCGTCGCGCGGAAGCTGAAGGAGATCGAAGATATCGGCCATGCCTTCTGGGGCTATGGCGGCCTCAATTGCCACCCGCGTTCCGTCGTTCAGCCCTATGCCGAGGAAATCGCGGCCAGCGGCGGGGTCGTTCGCCTCTGCATGGAGGAAGTGGCGCCCGACAAAGAGACCTATTGGGCCGAGAGCGAGGCGGCCCGCGAATGGTCGATCGACGGCCTCAACTTCCGCCCGCTGCCGCCAGGCATCCGCGTGACCGGCTCTCGCTACGCCTTCCTGATTACGGCGCTCCGGTCGGAGTGTTTCGAACTTCCACTGACCCGCGCGCGCGTTGCGGCCGGTCCGAGCCGTGGCCGTCCCGGTGCCCAGTACGTCGATCCGGTCGGCGGGCGCGTCGATAAGGCCGTGCTCCGGGTAGAGGATGGGGAGATTGAGACCGCCAAGCGCGGCGTCGAGGCACTGCCGATTTCATACGTGGCAGACCTGCACAGGCCATATGCCGTGTTCCTGAGATGACCGCCGCTGCTGGAATGGAGGTTTGAATGAGCACCATACTGAAACCCGGCGCCGGGCTGCTTTACATGAAGGTCGGTATGCATGCCCAGGAGAGCCTTGAGGATATCGTGGAGCGCAAGCTGCTCGAGATCAAGCGCAACGGAATCGCTACCTGGGGATATGGCGGATCGTCTTGCCACCCGCGTACGATGGTCCAGCCCTTCGCCGAACGCTACGCCACAGCCCAGCGACCCATCCACCTGGTGATGGAATCGATGAAGTCGAAGCACGACCACCCTCCGGTGCGTGCGACTCATTGGTCCACCGACAAGCAGACGTGGGACAAGATTCCGGACGGAATCGACGCGCTCGGTTCCAAGTTCGCGCTGATCATCGGCGACCTGCACGTGGAGAGCTTTGAGCTGTCGCTCGACCAGACCCGCGTCGCGCTAGGCCCCAAGGAAGGACGCCAAGGGTCGCTCTACATCAAGGGACAGTGCGACAAGGCGTGCCTCGAGTTCGCGCCGGACGCGCCGCCCCCGAACGTGGATCGCAAACAGGTCAAGTCTATCGGGTTGGTGGCTGCGCTGGTGGCCCCCTACGCCGTCTTCCTGCGGTAATCCCTAGGCGAGAAGGCCGGATCCGACGCAGAGAACAGTCGGTGCCTGCGCGCGCAGGTGCTCGACATAGCTTGCCAGGCCTGGCCGCGGGTCGGTGCCCGGCGGTGACGAGCAGCAGCAGGCGGCGGCAAGCGCCTTGTCGACGGCAGGCTCAGCGCAGACTGCCGAGCGTACTGTATCGGGTCCATTCGCTTCGGCCAGCGATCCGAGCAGCTGTTCGAGGCAGGCAACCCGATGGGGCGGGAGCGGCAACGGCAGTGCACCGATCGCGGCGACAGCACGCTTGTCGCCAGTGAGCAACAGTCTCGTGCTGCGGTTCATCAGCATCGCCAGCAGCTGGCTTTCGCCTCCGTCGATCGGAAGCCCGGCCGTCGCCGCGCGCGTCTCTATGTCGGCGGCGAGCGTTGCCTCTTCAGCGGTCGGCTCAATGTCATCTGTGAATCGGCCTGCAATATTGACCCCGTTCGGGGCTGATCGGCTTCCAAAATTGACCCCCTGAACGGATGCGGTTCACGCCTCGTCGCTTTGCGGCGGGGGCGGGTGGGAGATGCTGGTCGTGGAGACAGTGGCGCGCATCCGGCGCGAGTTTTTCGTCAAGGGCAAGTCGATCAAGGAGATCGTGCGGGATCTGGGCGTGTCGCGGAACACGGTCAGGAAGGTGCTGCGGTCGGGGGAGACGGCGTTCGCGTACGAGCGCAGCGTGCAACCGTTGCCGAAGCTGGGGCCGTGGACGGCCGATCTGGATCGGCTGCTGGAGACGAACGATCGCAAGGCGCGGCGCGAGCGGCTGACGATGATCCGCGTGTTCGAGGAGTTGCAGGGGCTGGGCTATCGTGGCGGTTATGACGCGGTCCGGCGCTATGCGGCGGCGTGGCACCGCGAGCGCTCGGTCGCGACAGCGGCAGCGTACGTGCCGCTGAGCTTTGCGCCGGGCGAGGCGTACCAGTTCGACTGGAGCCACGAGATCGTCGTGATCGCGGGGGTCACGACGACGGTGAAGGTTGCGCACATGCGGCTTTGTCACAGCCGGATGTTTTACGTGCGGGCCTATCCGCGCGAGAGCCAGGAGATGGTGTTCGACGCGCATGACCGCGCGTTCGCGTTCTTCGGCGGTGCCTGCCAGCGCGGTATCTACGACAATATGAAGACGGCGGTCGATGCGATCTTCGTCGGCCGCGAGCGTCAGTATAATCGCCGCTTCCAGCAGATGTGCGGGCATTATCTGGTCGAGCCTGTGGCGTGCACGCCGGCGTCGGGCTGGGAGAAGGGGCAGGTCGAGAATCAGGTCGGGCTGGTGCGCGAACGCTTCTTCACGCCGCGGTTGCGGTTCAAGAGCTACGCCGAGATGAACGCCTGGCTGGAGGATCGCTGCGTCGCGCGAGCGAAGCAGGCGGCCCATCCCGAGTTGAAGGATCGCACCGTGTGGGAGGTGTTCGAGGCGGCCGACCGCCCCGCGCTGATCGCCTATCGCGGGCCGTTCGACGGCTTCCATGCGCTCCCGGCGTCGGTATCGAAGACGTTGCTGGTGCGGTTCGATTACAACAAATACTCGGTGCATGCAGCGGCCGGCGGCCGGCCAGTCGAGATCCACGCCTATGCCGATCGCATCGTCATCCGCCAGGATGGCGAGAGCGTCGGCGAACATATCCGCCGGTTCGGGCGTGAGCAGACGATCTATGATCCCTGGCATTACGTGCCCGTACTGACGAGGAAGCCCGGCGCGTTGCGCAATGGCGCGCCGTTCAAGGACTGGCCGCTTCCGCCCGCGATCGAACGGGTACGGCGACGCCTCGGCGGTCACGCCGATGGTGATCGCCAGATGGTCGGGATCCTGAGCGCGGTGACGACCGATGGACTTGATGCGGTCGAGGCCGCCTGCGCCGAGGCACTGGCGGGCGGTACGGTCAGCCGCGATGTCGTGCTCAACATCCTGACCCGTCAGCGCGAGCCATCGGCACCGCTGACCATCGCCACGCCCGAGGCGCTGCGGCTTGTCCATGAGCCGGTCGCCGACTGCGCCCGATACGACAGCCTGAGGAGTTTTTATGGAACGCCACGAGATCCTGGAGATGATGGGAACGCTGAAGCTTGCCGGCATGCGGCACGCCTATGACGAGGTGATCACCGACGCGGTGAAGCGGCAGCATGCCCCCGGCCGCGTGGTCGGTGATCTGCTGAAAGCCGAGATCGACGAAAAGCAGGCGCGCTCGATCAAATACCAGATGACGATCGCCAAGCTGCCGCTGGCCAAAGACATTACCGGCTTCGATTTTACTGCGACGCCGATCAACGAAGGGCTGGTCCGCGACCTTGCCACCGGAGCGTTCCTGGCCAGTCAGCGCAACGCCGTGCTGGTTGGCGGCACCGGCACCGGCAAGACACACCTTGCCATCGCGATCGGGCGAGCCTGCGTGCGCACCGGCGCCAGGGTCAGATATTACAATACGATCGACCTGGTGAACCGGCTCGAGGCCGAAAGCCGCGCCGGTCGTGCCGGGCGGATCGCCGAGCATCTGTCGCGGCTCGATCTCGTGATCCTCGACGAGCTCGGCTATCTGCCGTTCGCACTGTCGGGCGGCCAGCTGCTGTTCCACCTGGTCAGCCGCCTCTACGAGCAGACCTCGATCGTGGTCACCACCAACCTCGCGTTCGGCGAATGGCCCAGCGTGTTCGGCGATGCGAAAATGACCACCGCGCTGCTCGATCGGCTGACCCACCACTGCGACATCGTCGAGACCGGCAACGAGAGCTGGCGGTTCAAAAGCCGCGAGGCTGCCTGACGGCGAAAAGATGCAATCGGCATGGGCGTGCGCCGGCTCCGGGCTACGCCCTCCGCCGCCGCACACCCATGCCGACGTTCCTTACGCCCATCGGTAAGATCGAAGCAGCGGGGTCAATGTTGGACGCCGATCGGGGGTCAAGATCCCACGCCGGTTGACAGTCATCGAGCATGGGCTCGATGAGCGCCAGTTCCGCAGCCACCGCCGCTACGTCCCTGACGCGCCGGCCACGCTCGACATAGGCAACCAGCATGAACCGCGCGGCGCCGAGTACGCGGGGACGCATACCGCACTCGACGAGGTGCCTCAGGGTCGCATGTGCGAGACGGTAGGAGACGGTCTTGAAGAGCACGTCGGTATCAACGAGCGCCTCGTCAATCATCGTCGAGACCCAACACGCGGCGCAAGTACACTCGGCTGTCCTCACCCAGCTTCTCCATATCGAGCTGGCGCTCGGCGTACCCGTTTGCTTCAACCGCCACGTTCGCCGGCCTTCCCTGGATGCGCAGACAGGCGGCGGTCGACCTCGCCCAGTCGCCGGTCCTGAAGCCGTCGCACAGCGCGATCGTGGCGGGATCGACGCCCTCGATCGCGCCCGCGTCTGCGGCCGCTCGCGCCAACTGCTGGGCGTTGTAGTCGTCGGTGCTGGTAGTGATCACAGGTTCCGGCCGACCGGTCAGCAGTTCGAGCGCGTACCGGTTCGCCTCGTCCTCCGCGGGCGATCGGTCGGTGCCCGACATTGGATCCTCGACGTCGAGATAAGCCGCCTCCTCGTCGAGATGGCCAAGCATGATATGGCCGAGTTCGTGCGCGATCGTAAACGCAGCCTTCGCGTAGAGCGAATCCCTGAAGGCCACCAGGATGGCACAGCGCATGCCTCGGCCAGCCGCCATCGCGTGCATCCTTTTGGCCTCGAGCGGCGTGATGTCGAGATAGGCGACCGGGATACCGAACTGCCAGCAGATGGCGGTGATCGACTGGAACGACGGCACGATCCCGTGGTCAAGCATAAAGGCTCTCATGCGGGCGGCGCTGACGCGTGGGGCGGGCTCGGGGACGGTGGCCGCGCTCAGAAGCCGAGCTATGGACTGGCCGAAGGAGGCGATCGCGTGCTGCTCGGCGACGTCGGCTGCGCTCAGCGCCTTGAAGCGCGGGCCCACGGTGGCCGCGAAGCGGACCTGGTCGCCATCAATGAGCGCGCGCGGGTCGAGCCCGAGCGCGCGCGCCAGGACGAAGCGCAACTCATTACGGGCGGACGCGGATTCCCCGGCCGCGTCTGTCCACCATTGCGGCCACGCGGCGTCGACGAGGGCGGTGGCGAGGCCGGAGCCGCGCAGCCGCTTGCGCAGGTTGGTTTCGTCCGGTCCCATTCTCCCACCTGCGCCGCCGCTATACCACTGGCGCCCCGCGTGCAAACATGCCGTCGGCATGCTCAAAAAGCGTCGATGGTCCCGCCGGCTGGCGCGGGCCGCGTCGTAGGTCGGTGACAAGCTCGAGCCAGTTCTCCGGGCACATGTCAGTCACGTCGTCGAGGTGTGAGAGGAGCGATCGTGCGCGCGCAGGCCCGAGCCGCACCGGGTTGATGAGCCGCACCCAGTAACCACCTGTCAGCGTCGCCCGCACATTGGCGCGGTATCCGCCCTGGTCCTCCTCATTGGGTTCGAACTCCCGGAGCAGCGCGGTAACCTGCGACGCACCCACTGGCGCACCACGACCGCCGACGTTGCGGAAGGCCTTCGGGTTGAACGGACCCAAGTCACGGAGCGTCACCGGGAGGTCACTGCGGCACATGAGCGCGTAGTGGCTGCGGACGCGCGACGAGGCCTCGGCTGCGCGGCTAGTAACCAGCGCACCGGCGGGTAGCGCCCGCTCGACGCCGAACTGGTCGGTGTATCCGCGCCAGACGTTGAGTTCGGACGCGTTCGCGTCGCGCTCCTTCGGGCGGGACTTCATGACGGAGAATATCACGTCAACGGGGACGTTGCCGCGGGCGAGGCGGGCGGGCTCGCTGCCAGGGGCGTTGCCGACTCCCCAGAGGAACGTGCCGTCGCAAGTGCGCCGCTCGAGGTCCTTGCGCGCGAGGATCATCTCGAGCCCCTGGCCTGCCTCAGCCTGCATCCTGGTCCAGCAGATGATCGATCTCGTTTGCCGAAGGCCGGTCGTCTGTCGCTCGGGATCGTAGAGCATCTTGCCTCCAAATTCTTCCCAATTATGTCAGAAGAGCCGCCAGCTGCCAACCAAATATCGATGTCAGCATAGAAAATACTGGACTACGCGGCTCATAAATGTTCCCAATTAATTTGTGACAGCGGGCCGGCCACCGGCGTGGAGTCCTTTCCGCGCCTCGTCTTTCCATGCGTGGACGGAGCCGGTGCTCCTCGCGACGAAGGATCGCGTCCCGCTGCCGGTCGTGGTGCGAAACATGCTCGGACTGAAGGGAGTCGTTCGTCTGGTCGCCGATCTTGTCGAAGACGGGCGCGCCAGCCTCACGACGGAGAGGGAATTCGAAGCTGCCCGGGACGCACTTTCTCTCGCCGCCGAAAAGAATCCAGCAGTCGCTCTTGCCGCACTGGACCGCTTTCAGGTGGTACCGGTGACGGCCGAGGGGCGGCTGGTGCTATCGGTCGCGTTGCGCGCGCACCTGGATGCCCTAGATCATCAGGTCGTCAGGCTGGTCGTCGAGAACGGCCGCCTGTCCCTCTGGTCGGAGCGAGCGTGGCGGTCGAGCCGGACCGGTCGCATGGAGCTGATTGCGCGGACCCTAGACGGCGGCTAAACCACCGCTGGCGCGGATGGCGCGGAAAGTCCCCTGGAGCCCCCGGCCCGCCTTGACAGGTACCCCGGCGGCGGGAGTCAAGCGCGTGCCTCGAAGAGAGCGATCGTCCATTATACAGGCGCGGCGTGGCCTTCGTGTACCGCGGTCGGGGGACCCAATAGTGCTTCGCCCGTTGGTGAGGGCGGAATGGCAAGCTTACCGTCCTCGGCGCTCCTCAACTTCGCCTGAAGGCTATCCCTTCAGCAATACGCGGACTTCGCCGCGTCCCAGCAGGCGACTGAAGCGGCGATAGTCCGAATGCTCCCAGCGCCAGCGGCCGGCGACTACGGCGGGGTGCACGCCGGCCTCCATGGCGACGGCCATCAGTCCATCCACATCCATGTCTGACGACACGCGCCTTGCCCATAGATCATTCGGCACCAGCGCGTTGCGCGCGAAGTCGTCGGCCTCGGCCTCGATTCCGTCAGCGCTGTTAACGTCGAGGTCGTCGAAGATGACAGTCGTCTCCCCGCCGAGGTGGCAACTGACGTGGGCGAGTTCGTGCAGAAGCGTAAACCAGAAGTTATCGAGACGGTCGTGTCTCAGTGTGAGAGCGATCACGGGTGCGCCGTCGCCTCGGCGCATTGCGGCGCCGTCCAGGAAGGTGCCGGGAAGATGGTCGAGCGTGACGAGCACGACGCCCATCTCCGTGAGGGCGCGCACCACCCGGCTTGGCCAGTCCGGGAGCACGCTCATCTGAGCTAATCGCCGAGCCTCCTCGACACCGGGCACGCGCCTCGGCGTTTTGGGAAGCTGCACCGCCTCCGCCTCAACGAGCACTGCGGCGCACCACGCCTCCAGCGCGCCAAAGTCGGTCTTCGCGTTGGTCCTGTCGGTGCGTGTCTTACGCAGCATTGCAACCGCAGGGGCGATCCTGGCCGCCCGCGCGAGGAATGCCGGCAGGTCTTCCCTCGGCTCCATCACGCCGAGCGCCTTGAGCTTCTCGACGGCGGCGCGGGAGGCGATCGATGGCCGCATGACCGGTTCGTGCTTTATCGGCCCGATGAGGGAGGCGATTGGTATGCCCAGGTGCTGGTGCAGCGCACGGATTTGATCGATCGTCGGCTGCCTCTGGCCACTGAGGATCTCGGACACCCGCGATTTGGTGCCGAGGTACGGAATCAGCTCACGCGGCTTCATGTCTGTCTGCGCCATGCGGAACCTGATCGCCTCGGCAGCGGTGACAGCCTCGATTGGGTGGTTGGTGCGCTCCCAGCGTTCGATGAGCATCTGCAGCACATCGAGCTCGTCGATCGAGCGTTGATCGCTGCGCGCCATTAACTCTCGCGCACGGTCGAGCGCCGCGTCGTAGTCGGCATCCGTGCGTATCGGCCTGATCGTCACGCTGCCTTGCTCCCCTGGGGCGCCCGTGCCGCCGTTGACTCGCCGGCGGCACCCGCCTGTTCGATAAGGATAATTCCCGCCCGGTAGTTCACAATGAGATCGACGCAGTGCGCGTCGCCGATCTGTATGCGGACAGATACGCCGTCGACGTGGGCCCTGGGGTACTGGCGGACAACGTCTCCCGGCGACTTCCAGTCGATCGCTACCAGTTCCGCGCACAGCGCCGCGACGGCGCCGGACATTTCGTCCGTGCCGCTCGTGGCGAGGTTCCTGAGCTTTGGCGTTCCCATCAGCTTCATGTCGAATCGCATACCCTTACGGCCCGCGCAATGATAATAGTTCCATATTCGGGAACGCCTATTGCGAATCGGGGCGGACCATGCCATTTGTTGGAAATGGTTCCATACGGTGGAACCACAACTGGCATAGGTCGCGGTCCCGATGGAGCCGCGCTGCTGCGAAGCGCGGAGGATCGAACATGACCAATGACGACAAGGAAAAGGGCAAGCCCGACAAGGGCTTCACCCTGACGGTGAACGGGCGCGAGCGGATCGTCACCGAGAAGAAGCAGTCCTACCGGGATATCGCTAAGCTCGCGTATCCCGACGCAAACTTCGATCAGTTCCTGTATACCATCACCTACTTCAAGGGTGAGGGCGGCCACGAAGGCGACCTCGTCGAGGGCGAGAAGATCAACGTCCAGGACGGGATGGTCTTCAATGTCCGCCGCTCTGATAAGTCGTAGCCCCGACCTGCGGCGGCTGGACGAGGAGGGATTTGAGCTCGAGATCCGGGCCGGGTTCCTCCTCGTTCACGCAGTGCCGTACGTAAAGCGTGACGGCACGCTGGCGCGGGGCGTGCTGGTGTGCCCGTTGACGCTCGACCCGTCAGGCGAGACTACTGTGGCGCCCGCCGACCACACCGTCTTCTTCGCGGGCGAGACCCCGTGCCATCGCGACGGCTCGCCCCTAGTCTCGATCATCAACAACAGCGACCACCGGGATCTTGGAAACGAGGTTCAAGTTGATCACTACTTTTCCTCGAAACCCGAGGGCACCGGCCGCTACGAGAGCTTCTACGACAAGATCGTCGCATATGAGGGTCATTTGGGGCGCCCTGCGCGGTCGCACGACGCGACTGCCAACGCACGCACCGGCCGAAAGGTGGTGACGACCGAGGACAGTGGCCCGTTTCAATATCCCGACACCGCATCGGCGCGTTACGGTGTTGGAGCCGTCAGCGGCAAGCTCGCGCTCGGCAGGGTCGCGATTATCGGGCTGGGCGGGACAGGGTCGTACGAGCTTGACCTTGTCGCCAAGACGCCGGTGCGCGAGATTCACCTGTACGACGACGACCAGTTCCTGAACCACAACGTGTTCCGGGCGCCCGGTGCACCGGAATCCGCGTCGATGAAAGGTTTTCCGACCAAAGTCGGTCATTTCGCCAGCATCTATTCGCGCATGCACCGAGGAATCGTGCCGCACCCCGTCCGCGTCACCGCTACGAACGTCGATGAGCTAGCCGGTTTCGACTTTGTATTCGTGTGCGTCGATAGCGGCAGTGCGCGCCGCGCCATCGCCGAGGGCCTGCACCGTCTCAGCGTGCCGTTCATCGACACCGGCATCGGTGTCGGCCTTGACGCGGACAAGAACGAGCTCGATGGCTGCGCGCGCGTTACATTCGTACCGCCGGGTTGTGACTGGTCTGTTGTGGAGCGTCTTCTACCCTTTGGCGATGATGACGAGGACGGCGAGGATGATGTCTACAACAAGGGCATCCAGATCGCCGACCTGAATGCATTGAACGCGACCCTGGCGGTGCTGCGCTGGAAGCGGTGGGCCGGCTTCTACCGCGATGCGCGCGGCGAGGCGAATTCGGCGTATATGGTCGAAGGCAACATGCTCAGCAACCGGGGGTCGTGATGCCGAGGATTGATCGCTTGCGAGCCGAGTTCGTGGAGAACATGCCGGACACGCTGGAGGACGGGGTGATCTACGTTTCAGAGAGGTACCGGATCGCACTCCACAGCTGCTGCTGCGGATGCGGCGAGGAGGTTTCCACGCCCCTGGGTCCGACCGAATATTCGCTTCGCCTCGAACCTGGCGGCGTGACCGTCGAGCCGTCGATTGGCAATCATGACTTCGCGTGCACCTCTCACTACCTGATCGAGCGCGGTTCGATCGTCTGGGCCGGCGCGATGTCGCGCCGGGCGATCAACGCCGGTCGAGCTCACGACCGCTATCTCAAGCGCGGACTGCGGCCGCGCGGAATCCGCGCCCTTGCCGCGCGGGTTTGGACGATGGTCGCCAGGCTGTTCGGCTAGGCTGCCGATCCAAAGACGGGGGCGGACACTGGCTCTGATCCATCGGCGCGTCCTCTCGCGGCGAGCGCACTTTACAAGAAACCGCCCTAGGAGCCTGTCTGGGTAATGCGGTTTTCCGGCGACCGTGCCTTGCGCGATGTTTGTGCATCGGGTTGGGTGATAGAGGCGTAGGTCATCGCATTGCCTTGGCGAGTTTGAGCAGGTTGTGTGCGGTGCAGATCATGGCCCACTCGCCTCTGACCTTTTCGAGGCCCCTGAGCAGGAACTGACGAAAACCCCTGGCCTGTTTGATCTGGCCGAACACGGGTTCCACCGTCTGCTTTCGCAGGCGATAGCGCGAGCGTCGCGCCGCGCGCTTCAGAGTGGCGGCCATGTCCGTCATCAGCGACGTCGTCGGCTGCCGCTTTCGCGCCGGATGAGCCGTGCCATGCTTGTGCCGTCCCGGCGACAGATAGGCCCTGATCTTTCGTTCGGCCATCGCAGCCAGATTAGCTTCGGAAGCAAAGCCGGTGTCGCCGGAGACCTCGCGCACCTTACGGCCGAGATGTGCGTGCGCCTGGTCGACGAGCGGAACCAGCGCCGCATAGTCGGCCGGGTTGGTTGCCAAGCGCTGGGCGACGATCACCTGATGCGCCTGATCGACGGCGATCTGACCGTTAAAGCCGGCAATGAAGCCGCCCTGGCTCGGCTGGATGCGGCTGTCGGGATCGGTGAAGTTACGCTGCGCCTTGTCGGGGACGGCCGCATCGCCGCCACGCTTGCGGTTCCCGCGCTCCTGCATCCCGGAGGAAGGCCCCGGCCCATCGGGGTCGAGGTCGTCCGGATCGCTCGCCGCCTCGGCCTCGAGCTGTGCCTGGGCGGCGCGGATCCGCTCCAGCCGACGTTGCTTGTCGGCAACCCAGTCCGGCATCTCGTCGCCGCGGCGGTCGGCGCCATGTTCGGCATCTTCCGCGCGGTCGGCGCGGTCGGCCGCCTTCAGCCACGCCTCAACCTCGGCCGCCAGCTTCGGCTCGGCCTCCTTCATCCGTCGATAGCTCATCGCCTTGTGGCGGCTGGCGTTCGCCTTGAGCTTGGTCCCGTCCACCGCGACATGACCCAGCTTCACCAGACCCGCCGCCTGGCACAGCCGAAGGACCTGTTCGAACAGGTCTGCCAGCGCTGCGAGGTGCCGTAAGCGGTGTTCCGCACCCACCTTGTCGGGGCTGGCTGTTCGGGCAGACTAGGCGGCGTGGAAGACGTCATGCCTATGAGCGCACTGGACACGCGCACTGGAGTTGGTCCGGAGCCGGTGCGGCGCGTTGAGCTGCTGACTGGGATGGCCGGACGCCGGCGCTCCTGGAGTCTGGAACAGAAGCTGGCGATCGTGTCGGAGGCCCAAGGGTGCGATAACCTGACCGAGCTGGCGCGGCGCCACGATATTCGAACCTCGCAGCTCTACACCTGGCGTCGCGAGCTGCGGTACGCGCTGGAAGCGGCCGGGACCAAGAACACCATCATCGAGCCGCACTTCGTTCCCGTCGTGGCGCATCGCGAGGAGAGCCCCAGGCGCCACGCTATGGCGATCGAGGTTGAAGTCGACGGCGCCGTGGTGCGGATCTCCCGGACCGCCGAGGCCAGGCAGATCACCGCAGTGGTGCAGGCACTCAGGCAGACGCGATGATCGGTCCCGGTATTGGCGCTCGCGTCATGGTGGCGACGCGCCCGGTGGATTTTCGCAAAGGACCGGACGCTTTGGCGGCGCTGGTCGGCGCCGATTATGGCGGCGATCCCTATTCCGGCGTGATCTACGTCTTCCGGGCGAAGCGCAGCGACCGGATCAAGCTGGTGTGGTGGGACGGCACGGGCCTGTGTCTGATGGCCAAGAAGCTCGAACAGGGCGGCTTTAAATGGCCGGGCATCCAGGACGGTGTGATACGGCTGACAGCGGCGCAACTCGGCGCGTTGCTCGAGGGTCTGGACTGGCGCCGCGTGCATGGTGGGCGGCGTCCGCAAGCCCCGCAGATTGCCGGTTGACGAGCGTTTCCGCTCCTGATTCACTCTCGTCATGCTCATGGAGGCGGACCTTCCCGAGAACATCGATGCGCTCCGCGCATTGGTCCTCGAGCAGTCCCGGATGCTGGCGCAAGAACGCGCCGCGGCCGCCGATCTGGCGGTCGCCAAGAGCGAAGCCGATGCCGAGGTCGAGCGGCTCCAGTCGATCATCACCGCGTTCATGCGCCACCGTTTCGGGTCCCGCTCCGAGCAACTCGACCCCGATCAGCTCCAGCTCGGTCTGGAAGACATCGAGACGGCGCTGGGGCACGCCCGAGCGGCCCGCGAAGCGATGTCGGACCGTTCCGCCAACGAGCGGCCACGCAAGACCAACCGCGGCTCGTTGCCTGCCCATCTCGAGCGGATCGAACAGGTTGTCGATGTCGAGGACAAGGCCTGCCCGTGCTGCGGCGGTGCGCTCCATCAGATCGGCGAGGACGTCGCCGAGCGCCTCGACGTCGTGCCGACCACGTTCCGCGTGCTGGTGACGCGTCGGCCGCGCTATGGTTGCCGTTCCTGCGAGGGCGCTGTCGTGCAGGCGCCGGCACCCGCCCGGATCGTCGAGGGCGGCATCCCGACCGAGGCGTTGATCGCCCAGGTCCTGGTGGCGAAGTACGCCGACCATGTCCCGCTCTACCGGCAGGCTCAGATCTACGCCCGTCAGGATATCCGGCTCGACCGCTCCACGCTGGCCGACTGGGTCGGTCGAGCGGCCTGGTATCTTCGCCCGCTGCGCGATCATGTTCTCGAGAAGCTGCGAAGATCCGAGCGGCTGTTCGCCGACGAGACCACCGCGCCGGTGCTTGATCCCGGACGCGGGCGAACGAAGACGGGTCAGCTATGGGCCTATGCTCGCGATGATCGGCCGTGGGGCGGTGACGACCCGCCGATGGTCGCCTATGTCTACGCCCCCGACCGCAAGGCCGAACGGCCCGAGGCGCATCTCGGGGAGTTCGCAGGCATCCTGCAGGTCGACGGCTATGGCGGCTACACCGCGCTCACCAGGCGGCGCCAGCAGGTGAGGCTCGCCTTCTGTTGGGCGCATGTGCGGCGCAAGTTTTACGAACTGGCCGTCACCTCACCGGTCTCGACCGAGGTCCTGCGGCGCATCGCTCTTCTCTATGCCATCGAGGACCAGGTGCGCGGTTCGTCGGCACACGAACGGCAAGCGCTGCGCGCGGAATGCAGTCGCGTGATCGTCGATGACCTTCGCGATTACCTCAGCGCCAGGCTCCGTCAGGTCAGCGCGAAGAGCAAGCTCGCCGAGGCGATCCGTTATGCGCTCAGCCGCTGGGATGGCCTCTCGCGGTTCCTCGACGACGGCCGCATCGATCTCGACTCCAACACGGTCGAGCGGTCGATCAGACCGATCGCCCTGAATCGCAAGAATGCGCTATTCGCCGGCTCTGACGAGGGCGGCGACAACTGGGCGGTGATCGCGACGCTCATCGAGAACTGCAAGCTCAGCGGCATCAATCCGCACGACTGGTTGACCCGCACTCTCACCAAACTCGCCAACGGTCATTCCGCCAACGACGTCGGCAGCCTCATGCCGTGGACAGCCGTGGGCTGAGCACATCGCTTACGAGGTGCCGACGCCGAAACTCGCTGATCGTGCGAAAATCCGGCTTGTTGAGACCCGTCACCGCCATGAAGTCCACCCGCTCTTCGCAGGCCTGAGCGATCCGGCGCGAAGAATAGACCCCCCGGCTGTAGCCGTAGAGCAGCAGCGCCACCATCATCCCCGGATGATAGGGCGGATAGCCGCGCTCCTCCGAATAGCTCTCCAGGATCGCCGAAAGATCCAGCGCCTCGCGAACCGTGTCGCGCACGAAATGCGACAAATGACCCGCCGGAACAAACTCGTGAACCGACGGCGGCAGTAGCCAGCCCTGGTCCACATCCCATGCTCGAAACGTCTTGCTCATCAGACGAGTGAATCAGACACCCACTACGCCGTCCAGCAAATTACCCAGACAGGCTCCTAGGGATGAATATCGGGTAGGCCTCGTTCGAGCTCAGGAACCACCCTCGAGCACGAGTGCAGCGGCCTCGCGGTTGTAAACCATCCCAACAAGCGAGCCATCGCCGATTCGGCACACAATCTCATCAACGATGGGCAGAGGCACTAGAAACCATTCCCGCGGCCGGACCAGCTTCCCGAAACGATCTGGAATTTCAATGTCGTATCGAACGCTGTCGAGCGCGCGGTGGATCAGTGCCTCCAGACGAGGCCGGTTAATGTCGTAGAGTTTGTACGTCGCAACAACATCGACGTCCGCGAGGAGGTACGTGGCGTCGTCGGCTGCGCCCGCTATTCGCGATTCGACCGGTCCGCCGGTGATGCCGATCTTGTGGATCAGATCTCGATGTGCGGCGATGGCCGGGTGGCTCGATCGGCTTCGCAGCACATATAGCGTGCCGGTTGGGAGGTAGTCCGGTTCCGCTGCGGCTTCGACCGTGTTCACGAACAGCGGCCCCGCGCTCGGTTCCGTAATCCGACGGCCGCCGTCATCCTTGTACAGTGCGCGTTGAAGCGATCGGAGCAGCAGGTCGCTCTCCGTCCCGTTGGAATAGATCACCCGCAGGCGAGCATCGGTCTCGCCGTTGGGCGCTTTGATGGGCTCGCCCACCTCCGCGACATAGGCGACCTGTCCACCCAGAATGAAGAACTCACCCGGCAGGATCGCGGCTTTCGAAAGTCCGGCGTCCTTGACGAAGGCGCGGGTAGTGCGGATCCCCGTTTCCAGTTCCGCCTGGACTTGATCGAACAGCGGTTTGAACTTCGGGAAGTCCTCGCAGCGCGAGCGGCTGGCGACGTCCTCGGCCGCCTGCTTTTCCTCGTAGGATCGAACGTGCCTGAGTTGCGTGATGTCCGCTGCGGCCGATGCCGCGTCGATCCCCAGCTCGGCCAGGAGCGCGCTGTCGTCGAGTTCGTCCGCAGCCGGCGTGGACGCGACATCCGCGCCCTCCAGCAAGCCATGGGTGTCCATTTCCGCTAACAGATCGCGGCACTCCGGCAGCGCCCGCAACCGGTCGAGCCGCACCGCATAGATGCGTTCGAAGATGTCGAGCCCATCGCCAGGTTGCGGTGCCCGGCCATGCTCCTCGCGAAACTTCACGATATCCTCGAACCCGGCCATGATCCGCTCCTCGCGCGGGGTGCGAGCGCGAAGCCTCTTCGGCGTCAGGTCGACGCCAAGCTCGGCAAGGATATCGTCGTCGGTCATCTCAGCCACTTGCAGCAGCCTTGGCGCGATAACGGGCGAAGGCCGCAACGCCTTCGGCCAACTGGCGCTCCCACGGATCCTGCGACGTGATCTCTGGCGCCCGACCGCGCTCACGCTTCCACTGAACCGCGCGAACTGCATAGGCACGCGCCTCTTCCTCGGTAAGCGTCGTCTTGCGCGCGGAAATCGCGGCCTGGACCTGGCGCAGTGTGGCCTCGTTCATCGCCTTGGCGAGGATGGCATAGGCCGCATCGAACGGATTGATATGGTCGATGAGGTCGATGTCGAGCTCGCGCACGTTCATGAATTTGCGTACGCTGTCGACGAACGAGGTATTCGCCTTCAACTCGCCGGTCCCGTCATCCTTCGCGCTCTCGGTGATGATCTTTGCAGCCTGCTGGGTGATGTTGAGCGCGGCGATGGCGTGTTGCCGGACGGCCTCCTGATCCGCATCACTCAACTCGGGATAGCGGTCCCGGACGATCTTGCCCATGCGAACCTGAGTCAGTTCCTCGGGCACGACTTCGGGATCAAACAGCCCGCGCTCGATCGCTTGCTTGTCCTGTACGAACGCGACGATGACTTCGTTCAGATCCTCCTGGCAGATCCGCTTCGCCTCGATCGTGCTCGGCTCGACTAGTCCCTTCAGCTCAAAATGGAACTGCCCGCGCTCTTCGTTGACGCCGACATTCGCGCGGCCTTCTTGGTATCCGCCTGGGCCATAGTCGAACCCCTCCTTCGGCCCCGACCCGGCATCCTTGGGCGTGAAGTCGAAACGTGGCGCCAGCACCTGCTCCATTAACAGGCTAGCGGCGATCGCCTTCAGCGTGTCGTTGACGGCATCGGCCACGACATCGTCCGCTGCCGCAGGTTCCGCAATCAGGTTGGTAAAGCGGGCAACGGTCTTGCCCGGCGCATCGCGGGTGGCGCGACCGATGATCTGGATGATCTCGGTCAGGCTCGAGCGATAGCCGACGGTCAGCGCATGCTCGCACCAGATCCAGTCGAAACCCTCCTTTGCCATGCCGAGCGCGATGATGATGTCGACATGGTCGCGGTTCGTCCGCGCCTCCGGGCTCTTGAGCGCGGCGGACACGCGGTCACGCTTGGCGGGATCGTCGTCGACCAGGTCCGCGACCTTGATCGTCGCGCCCGATACGGTCTCGATCAGGTGGAAGCCGGTGACCGGATCGGTGCCCTTCCAGGTGCCGAGGTGATCCATGATCTCCTCGACTTCGCGATGCTTGTCCTTCGTGCTCTCGCGCGAATTGACGCTGGGAATGTGGACGATCGTCTTTACCGCCGGATCGAGGAGGTCGTTGATCTTGTCGATATAGCGCCCGGTGTAGAAGCTATAGGCGATGTCGAGCGTCTTGAGATACTCGTAGCCGTTGAGCTGCTGATAATAGGTATAGGTGACGGGGACGAACTTCGCCTCGTCCTCGGGCGTCAGCACCGCCACCGAATCACCACGGAAATAGCTGCCCGTCATGGCGACCAGATGCACCTTGTCGCGCGCGACCAGCTGGCCAAGCTGCGCGCCCAGGCGATTATCCGGATTGGCGGAGACGTGGTGGAACTCGTCGATCGCGATCAACCGCCCGTCGAACGCCGCGGTCCCCAGCTCGTCGATCGCGAAGCGGAAGGTGGCATGGGTGCACACCAGCACCGGATCGCCGCTCGCCAGGAACTCGCCGACCGCCTTCACCTTCGACTTGGCGACCTTTACATCGTCGGCGCCGGGAGCGTTGCACAGGTTCCAGTGCGGCTTGACCGTCCAGTCCCAATGGAAGCCGTATTTGCTCAGCGGCTCGTCGGCGAAGCTGCCGCCGATCGAGCGCTCGGGCACGACGATGATCGCCTGGGTGACGCCCTGATTGTGCAGCTTGTCGAGCGCGATGAACATCAGCGCGCGCGACTTGCCCGAAGCCGGTGGCGACTTGATCAGCAGATATTGCTCGCCGCGATGGGCATAGGCGTTGCGCTGCATCTCGCGCATGCCGAGTTCGTCGGATTTGGCGGACGCGCCAGTATGCGCGGTGGTCAGGCGGACGGCGGGGATTGCGCGGTTCTCGGTCATGCGGCCTTGCTGCCCTTCGTCGCTTTCGGCGCCTCGGCCGTCATCTTGGTGTAGAGCTCGAACAGCTTCTCCAGCCGCTCGGTATCGTTACGGAAGCGCCGGCCGATATAGATGCGCTCAAGCACCTCGTCATTCTCGTCATGCGCGCGGCGCAGGTCGTCCGGCATCGCATCGGGATCGTAGAGATCGGCGATGGTCGCAGGAAAATGCGCCTCACGGGCGAGAAGGATGTTTTCAGCGGTGCGGGTGAGGTCCGCCTTGTTCTGATCGGTCAGCCGGGGGACGGGAAAGGTGTTATAGCTAAGGGCAGAAGAATACCTGAGATCGCTTTTCAATCGTCCTGAGGTCGTCTTAGCCCAAGCCATATGCATCTTGCTCACGAGTATGGAAAAAACCCAAGTCTCTGCATCGTAGAGGGCTTGTGCCGAGTCAGATATTATTGCCTCGCGTGCTAGTATCCCGGCCGGAATAAACTCCCTCCGTTCCGACGAAACCCGAGGTACGATGACGGCGTAATGCTTGGCCGTGTGGGTGTAACGAAATCGATACGGATAATTGACTAGCCCCTTTGCGACCTCTCCGCCCGAAGCTCGGTTGCGACGAACGGCCAGGAATCGCTGTTGCAGTGGGTGAATGCTGATGGCGGCATCGACATCTTCGTCCTCTACCCAAATGCAATATCGAGCCTGCCCGGCTATGTAGTTAGAGGACCCGAATAGCGGACGCACAAATTTCAGGGCCTCAGGAAAGCTTAGGATGAGAGACTCACGTTCGTCGCTATCTAGGAGGAGGTTACCCCCGTCGTAGGGGCTATTTCCCGTGAGCATTGGAGGCAAGCTCGCGATTGGCCTAAGTGACTGTTCTACAATAACTGTTTGATTTGGGATCAGGTATGGGCCGATGTGATCAACGTCCCTCACTGATAAATCATCATAAAGCTTTTTCTTGTGAGCACCCCTCCGGGATAAGCCAATGATGGTACATAGAACGGCAGCTTTATTTGTGGCGTTATTAGACCATTTGAAAGGCTCGTAAGCGAAGGAGATTTCGACACCATTGCCGAAGATGCCGGGCCAAAGCTGATTGACCTGGGCTCCCTGATTGATGGAATTCGTTGAAACAAATGCGCATCGAGTCGGCGTCGACATAACAAGCTCCGATGCCTTTTTGAACCACCCCGCAACGTAGTCCAGTTCTCCCACCTTCGCATGACGACCGAATGTATTCTCTAGATCGAGTTTCTGCTCCGGGCTTTGGCTTTTGCCTCCGAGATAGGGTGGATTGCCGCAGATAAAGGTCTGCGTGGCAGCTCCCTCGCTGGTCAGATTGTCCTCCAGTGCAAACCTACCTGTCGGGCCGGCAAGATCATGTTCCTCGGTAAGAGTCCCCGAGGCAGGCGGACATACCTCCAGCCAATCGATCTGCAGCGCATTGGCAACCATGATCTGCCCGGTTTTATGCAGAGGCAGCACCATCGCCCGCGCTTCCTGTTGGCTGAGGTACAGGCAATCCGCCTGGAACTCGGCGATCAGTAGCGCTAGGCGAGCGATTTCAGCAGCGAAGCCCTTGATCTCGATACCATAGAAATTGGAGAGCGGGATGACGCTGCGGCGCTCCTCCAGCTTCAGATTCGCTTCGCCGCCCAGCCGCGCGACAATCTCCGCCTCGATCTTGCGCATCTCCTTGTAGGCAATGACCAAGAAATTGCCTGACCCACAGGCTGGATCGAACACGCGGATGTTCGCCAATCGCTTGCGCAGATTGCGCAGCTTCTGCCGGCCGTCGCCCGCTACCTCCAGCTGCTCGCGCAGATCGTCGAGGAACAGCGGGTTCAGTACCTTCAGGATGTTGGGCACGCTGGTGTAGTGCATGCCAAGCTCGCCGCGCTCGCCATCGTCGGCAACCGCCTGGATCATCGATCCGAAGATGTCGGGGTTGATCTCCTTCCAGTCGAGCTCGCCCGCGCGCAGCAGATAGGCGCGCGCCGTGCGGCTGAACCGGGGGGAGTCGGTCGCGCCGGAAAACAGATAACCGCCGTTCACATAGGGGAAGCCGTCCGCCCAGGTAGGGAACCGGCCTGCGGCGCGATGCTCGGGACGGGTGCCCATCGCGCGGAACAGCTCGGCGATCACCGCCTGGGTATTGTCCGACTGG
Organism: Sphingomonas sp. AR_OL41; assembly: GCF_029911635.1. GTDB lineage: Bacteria > Pseudomonadota > Alphaproteobacteria > Sphingomonadales > Sphingomonadaceae > Sphingomonas. The sequence goes on along the minus strand of NZ_JARYTI010000011.1, from coordinate 44,557 downwards.
CCCGAGGTCATCCGGTCGACAGTGGGGGTGAACTTGTAGCTGCCGTGGAAAATGTCGGTATCCTCGGCGAAGAAGCAGAATATCAGCTGCGCCATAAACTGGTTGAGCTGCGCGCGCTTCTCCTCGGTCGCCCAGTCGGGATTGTCCTTGAGCAGCTCGACATAGAGGCGGTTGAGCCGCCCCGTCGCCTTCACATCGATCGGATTGTTCTTGATCTCCTTGACGGTGGAGATGCCCGCGAGCGGCAGGAAGAAGCCGAAATGGCGCGGCAGCTCCGTGTAGGGGCAGGCGATCGGCGCCTCGTTCGATACGAGATCCTCGGCCTCGACCGTCACGCCGTCGGTGGCGAGCAGGAATTTCGCCCTTTGCGCCGTCGTCCTGGCGCTGGCCCGTAGCGCGGCCAGCGTGGCCCCGACCTGTCCTGCGGGCGCGACGGCGAGGTGGACGTTGTTGCGCTGGAGCACGCCGCCGGCCACGTCCGACGCATTGGAATCGCCCTTGCGAAGACGTTTGAGCGTTGTGTCCTTCGCGCCGAACGCGGTGAGGAACTGGAACGCGAACTCGGCAGGATCGAAGGGCTGGAGGACCAGCTCGGATACGGCTTCTTCAATCTCCACAGCGTTCATGCCTCAGGCTTTCCAGTTATGGGTGCTCCACGTCAACGATTCAGATGATTGGAGGCGGACACGTCCCTGCCGCAAGCGAACCAACAAGCAGCGCGCGCGCACAACCCGCTACGCCTCATCAAGACCGCAGCGGTGAGCAAATGGCCGCTTCTAGGCGTGGCCCACTGCGATCCAAACGACGACACGTGGGCGCGGCTATGACGCAAGGAGTCACCGCAAAGCTAGGACAGGGACATGTCAACCATGTCAATTTCTTGGAATAGCTGACGCCGCCGAACCCCGTAATCTTCGCCCCTCAGTGACGACCGGTCGCGCAACGACCGACCGGCGCCTGGCAAAAGGGCCGTGAATGATCGAAGTTCATCTCCTGCGATACGCGTTGGCCGCCGCCGACTCCGGCAGCTTTAGCCGAGCGGCCGATCAGTTTGGCATCAAGCAATCCACGCTCAGCAAGCGCGTCCAGCATCTTGAACTCCGCCTTGGCCTGCCGCTGTTTCGGCGCTCAACCCGCGGTGTGGTGCCGACCGATCCCGGCGAACGCTTCCTGAGCAAGGCGCGCCGAATCGTCCAGGACATCGAGGCGCTGGACCAGGAATCCCGCGCCCTCGCGAAGGGCGAGGCTGGCACCCTCAGGCTCGGATTCCATGGCTCGCTCGGCGCTGGCGACCTGTCCGCCGTGTTGCGGGCGTACCGTGCCGCATGGCCAGCCGTCGAGATCCAGGCCAGGGAGGGCGGAAGCGCCATGCTGCTCGATGCGCTGGAGCGCGACAGACTCGATCTGGCGATCCTGACGGGTCGGTCATCACGGTCCGCGCTTCGCTCGGTATGTTTCTGGAGCGACCCGCTCTTCATCGGGCTTCCGCAAGGGCATCCGCTTGTAGACGCCGAAACTCTTTACTGGACCGACCTGCGCGGCGCCTCCTTCGTCGTAACAGCCGCTGATCCCGGACCGGACATCACCGCGATGATCACCGCCCGGCTTTCTGGCCCGGGCCATCGTCCCGCGATCACCGCCCAGCATGTCAGCCGCGAAAATCTGGCATCGTTTGCAGCGGCGGATCGTGTCACGGTTTCGGCCGGCGTCGGCCCGATAACCGTCGGCGTCGACATGCCGATAATACGCGAAGTCCATGACGCGTTCGGTGCAACCACACTGGAGCAAGGTGTGCACTGGCGCACCGGCAACGACAATCCCGCGCTCAAGCGATTCCTCGAACTGTTGGCGTACCGGTATGGCCGCCCCATCCCGCCCGCGTGACGCCGCAACCCTCAGCTACAGTGCGCGCCGCGGTTGCGGCAAGTCGAAGGGCCGTCACGACAAGGGTAGCGTGACGGCCCTTCCCGCTTACCGGGCTGGCCCTGGGGGCGAGGGTCCGCCCGGCGCGGATCCTTGTCAGCGCGGCGTGGCGATCGCGTTGGTCGCCTGGTTGCCGACAGCGCTCGCCGTCAGCAGGTTGCCGGCGATCGACATCGAACCCGCCGTCATAGGCCCTGAAACAACCCGGTAGTTCGCACCGATGACCTGGGCAGTGACCGGACCATAATTGGCCTGGACGTTGACGACCGCCGCAGTGGGGAGCCGGCCTGTGGAGGAGACGGTCAGCTGATTGCTGGCCGCATTGCCATAGGCGTTCGCCGAGACGGTGTTGTTCGCCACACCCACGCTCGACAAGGAGAACGGCGTGGAGGCAAGATTGAGGGGAACGCCGTAGCCCGTCGTCACCGCCGACGCGGTGACCGCGCCATAGTTGGACTGGCCGTTGAGCAACGTCGCCGCAGCGCTTGCCACAGTCTCGAACCGGCCGAGCTGCGCGGTCGGTAGCTGGAGCGAGCCATTGGCGGTCCCCGACAAAGTGAGCCGGTTGTCGGCGACATTGCCGCGAGCGAGCGCCGAGGTGCTGTTGCCGCCGATCTTGATCGACGAATCCCGGACCGTATAGCCCGGTGAAACGCCGACCCCATAAGCGGCATCGGTAACGGCGGTGCTGGTCACGGCCGTGTCGCTCATCTGGCTGTTGGCAAGGCCGGCATCGGCATTCCCCGTTGCGCCGGCGGTGACAGACACGGCGTTGATTGCCCGGTTGGCCGAAGCATCAGCACCGGTCACATTGTCCGCGATCGTGAAGCTTGATGTGTCGAGGCCGCTGCTGCTCGCGCCGTTTGCAAGCGAAGTCCTCGCCACCGCGGTCGCGGTGCCGGTCGCGAACTGGGTGCTGGCCAGAACATGGTCGCCGACGATCCGAGCAGAGCCGAGCGAACCGACGCCGGCCAGCACATCGCTACCCGTAGCACTGTCGATGGCGACCGCGTCGATGGTCAAACCATTGTCGACATCATTGACGGCTGCCAGCGCTTGGTTGGTGTTGTTCGAGAGCGACGCGCTCGACGCAACGAGGTTACCCCTCATCTCGAGATCGAGGTCGGACACCGCACTGACATTGGCCTGGCCATATTGAGACGAGGACAAAGCGGACCCGGCTGCGATATCATCGCCTGCCGCAATCCGCGTCGCAGACACCGCCAGCCGGTCGACCGCAGTGTTGCCGAGCGCGTTCGCGCGCTGGGTATTGCCGTCAACGGTGAGCGAGGAATGGTCAGTGGTGGCCCCAGCATCCGCGAGCCCGAACCGCCCATAGACGGCAGCGGCAATCTGCGCGGTCGAACTGCCCTCGATGCTGGGTTCGCCCAGCTTCTGGTTGTTGGCCAGAGCAAAGTCCGCGGCGGCCCCGTAGCCGGCACCGAGCGAACCCGCCTTTGCCTTGTCATGGCCGCCGGCATTGACGATGTCGTTGGCGGTAACGGTGAGGCTGTTCGCGGCCGTGCTGCCGATCGCGGTGCCGGTGCTGGTGTTCCCGCTGACCGACAGGCTCGAGTCCGTCATCAGGCCCTGCGGCATAATGAGTGCACCGACGCGGCTCGACGGGGATCCCATCGCCACCGTCACGCTCCCGTCGCCCGCTTGTAGGCTACCGACATTTGCGGCGGTCCGCAGCGACGTCGCGTCGAGCGTCGCGGAGTTCGTCGCACTGTTTCCGGTAGCGGTGCCGGTCGCGATATTGTCGTCGGAATTGACGGTGGAATTGCTGATATTCCCTTCGGCCAACAGCTGGACGGGACTGTCGATCTGCAGGGCCCGCACCATTCCGTGTCCGAAGTCCTGGACGTTGAGGACGCTGACAGGCGCAGTTGCGCTCGCGATGCCGTCAGGGGAGACCACCGCAAGGCCGGCCGCGCCGTCGGTCAGGACATCGCGCCCGGGCGCGTCGAGGCGTGTGGCCGTCAGGGTCAGCGCATTGCCGCTGGCAAGGTTGCCGATCGCCTGCGTCCGGATGCTGTTGCGCGAGGTCGACAAGGCGCTGGCGGTCACGTCACCCAGAACATGCGTGCGGCTTCCGCCGGACGAGATGGCAGTGACGGGGGAGACACCGATCCGCTGGACACCCGTCACATTGGCGAGCGTGCCAGGGTCGCTCGTATCGCTTGCGATCGAGGTTGCTTCGAGCACGAGCGCGTTCGCGGACTGATTGCCATAGCTGGCAGCGACTGCGCCATTGGCGTCGTTCGCGATCGAAGACTTGTCGACCGCACCGGCGACGGCCACGTCGAACGAAGGGGAAGAATCGATGTCGCCGGTGCGTGCCTTGATGTCTGCATCGCTCTGCTGATTGCTGAGCACGGCGTACGCCGCTGTCACGGTCGGATCGCCGGAACCCGATGTCGGGACGGTGGCGGCACCAACGTCGCCGCCGGAGGCAGCAATGTTGACCGCCCTGGCGGTCAGCGCATTGTCCACCGCGTTGCCGTTGCCGATGGCGCGCAGGAGATTGCCGGTAAGCGACAGGTCGCTCGCGCCGACCGTCCTCGCGGTCAAAGCGGTCGCCCCATAGGATCGTCCCGCGATCTGCGACGCCGCATCGACCTTCTGGAGCGCCACGATGCCGCCGCTGGCGCTGCCGGGGCCAGACAGCGTCAGGCTGTTGCCGAGGTCATTGCCGACCCCGATCGCCTCCAGGATATTGTCCGAGACGCCTAACCGGCTGCTCGTCACATCGCTGCTGTCGAGAGAGATGCGCGGCGCATCGATCATCAGCCCCTGGACGTCGGATCCGAGATTGCGCTGGCTGCTGGCGATGAGGCTGTCGCTGCTCGCGACCAGGCCGGCAGTGCCGGCGGAGAGACTGGTGGGGCCGACCGCGGAAATGGCCGCCGACAAGTCAGGGGCGAGACTGTCCGACGCCTGGTTGCCGCGCGCCGCTGCGCTGATGGTGTTGCCGGAGACCGTCGCTGCCGACTCTTGAACGGGGGCTGACAGGACGGTTTGAACCACAGTGACACCAGCGTTTGAAATGACCGGTGCGGTGCGGTTGAGCTGATCGGTAACGACGAGGCGCGGACTCGCGGCCTGGGTGCCGGCGACCTGCGCCTGCGCCGGCATGACGGCGAGCATGGTGACGAGCGCGGCACCCGCGCTGCCGAGAAGGTGATGCCGTGTCGATCGGCGATGGGAAGAGAAGGGGGTCATGGAAGGATCCTGTGATTGGAGGAAAGGAGCAGGCGAAGTGTCGGGCAGGCGCCTCCTTGCGTTCGAGGAGCGGGCGGCGGGCTCAGCCGCCGACGCGCAATTGCGCGAGATTCTGGAGCCCCGGGCTGCCGTGGTGCACGGCGGTGTCCGTTCGGTCGGGTCGCCACGAAATGGTGACGGCACCGGCGGCGACGCCTCGTGCCGCGAGCGCGGCCAGCAGCGCGGCGATGCGCTGATCTGTCAGCGCATCGCGCTTTGCCGGTTCGAGCGTCTCGGTATCGCGGGCGACGATCATCACCCCGACGGAGCCGTGGCCAGCAGCAGCCGCGATGCGATCGACCATCGTCTGCACGGGTCCTTGCAGATCGGCCGAGGCGAACTCGAACGGCAATTGAACATCGCCCTCGCTCAGCCGGGCGTCCGCTGCCGGTGCGCCGTTGAACGCCGCGCCGGTTATCTTCTGCACGGCAGGCGGGGGGCTGCCCGAAGGTGGTGCGGCGACTGCGGCGGCCGGCATTGGCGCCCAGGTCTGCCGGGCAAGGCACGGCGCCGGATCGATCTTCGAGACCCCGGCGATGAGGCGCAGCGTGCCTTCCTCAAGCGCGGTGCGGATGCCGAGCTGGAGCGGCTCCTGGCCTTTGACGCCGGCATTGATGTCGAACAGGTCGGAGCCGAAGAACCGGAAGAGGTTGAACCCGACTTCATAACCGGTGAACTGCTTGGTCAGGCTGATGGTTTTCACGACGAGCAGCGTGCGCGTGTCGACGATGCGGAGGTCGATCGCGACCGACTGGGTGTAGGTCCGGGCCTTTGGCCCAAGCTGGCTGACGCCGGCGTCGATACCGCCCGAGCGGATGTCGTAGTTGAGCTCGGTGATGCCGCCGACGATGTAATAATCTGAAGCGGCGATGCTCCCGCCATAGTAAGGCAGCCAGGGCACATGCGCGGCGCCCGCGGCACCGGCAACATCGTGGACCTGGCCGTCGCCAAGCTGCCGCCGGTCGGTATAGCCGAGTTCGCGCTCACCGATCATTGGATCGAACCGCTCCGCGAGGCTGACCGCGCCGCGGAGTTTGCCCAGCGCCGAATAGACCATCAGCGCGCCGCCCTGCGTGATGGAATTGCCCTCATTGACCGAATATTTGCCGGTATAGTCGCGAACATCGCCGACCCCGATCACGAGGGGTCGCGGCCGCGTCGCCGCGATCGTCGGCGCGAGGCAGGCGAGCGCTGCATCCATCGGCGTCCGATTGTCGCGCACCGCAGGTCCGATCAGCGTCGGTTCCTCGCCCGCCCCGAGCCGCACCTGTCGCATGCTGACGCACCCGCCCAGGCTCAACGCGACCAGCGCCACGCTTGCGACCTGTGCGATCGGCCCCGCCAGTCGCCGGGTTCGAAAATGCGCGGGCATCAGTTGAGCGCCGCGAAGGCGCAGGCGCTGCTGCCCTGAACGGTGGCGGTCTGGTTGCCGCTGTTCGTCTGATCGGAGTTGAGTGCCTGAGAGGCCGTGCCGTGGACATTGGTGACGGTCGCGCCGGTGACGCCCGAAGAGACGGCGCCGCTGTTGGTCTGGCCCCCATCGACAGCGGCATCGCCGTGCCCGTCGCCGATACTGGTCGTGCTGTCGTTGCCGGTCGCAGTCGAGGTCGCGCCGGTGACGGTCGGCGAATTGGCGAGCGCGGTCTGGGCGCCACTGTTGCCAGTGGCAGTCGCCGCGATCGAGCAATTATACTGGCGCGCGATATTGGTGTTGTAGATCGGCGCCGCATAATAGCCGCCGCGCCGCTTTTCGATCATGTCGAGCACCGCTGCCTGGTTTGCGCGATCGGCGGATGTTTTGAACTGCCAGGCGAGGCTCTCCCCATAATTATTGGCGAGAAGGGGGGCGGGTGCGGTAGCGATTCCTGCGATCACGCTGAATGCTATGAGTCGGCGCCAATGGCGGCCGGCGGGCTTCGAATTACCTGAAAGGCGGGCGGTCATGAGAGTCTCCCCAAGGGCCTGCGGCGTGATGCGCGCTGGCGTCGGGGGCGATTAAGGGAGGCGTAAAAGGTCGCCAGGCAACAAGGAATCGCAGCGATCGTAGCATGGCGTGCAAAGACAGGAAAACGGCGTGACGCCGTCGCATCCGCGCCGACAAGCGCGCGGACTCATGAAGCCGGTCCACGCGTCAGCGAACAATTCGCCATATGGTTGCCGCCGTGATAGACCATTGGCATCACCCGACCGCAGATGCAGGCGTCCCGTGACCGTGGGACGATCGCGCCCTCGCCTGCAAATGCGGGGCTCCCGATGACGTCGAACGATCTCCATTCTTTCGTGAACGATTGAGCGGCAGTGCCAACCACTCTTCCGGTGCGGAACCTCGAAGAGGCAAACCGGCTCGCGCAGGCGATCGTCAACACGATCCCCGAACCGTTTCTGGTGCTCGATGCCGATCTGCGCGTGCTCGAGGCGAGCCGATCCTTCTACGAAATCTTCAAAGTCGAGCCTGACGAGACCCAGGGCTGTCTGCTCTATGCGCTGGGGCACGGGCAATGGGACATTCCCGCACTACGCCTTTTGCTTGAAACGATCCTTCCCGAGCGCGTCGCAATGGACGGGTTCGAGGTCGATCATGATTTCCCCGTGATCGGCCACCGCATCATGCTGCTCAACGCGCGCAAGGTCCTGTACGATGAGAGCGACACGATGGCGATCCTGCTCGCGTTTCGCGACGTAACCGAGCGCCGCGCGATCGAGCACGAGAAGGAAGCGCTGCTCAAGCGATCCGACGAACTGCTGCGGCAGAACCAGGTGCTGCTGCAGGAAATGAAGCATCGTGTCGCCAACAGCCTCCAGATCATCGCCAGCATCCTGTTGCTCAAGGCGCGCGCCGTGTCCTCCGACGAAACGCGTTTTCATCTGCGAGATGCGCATCAGCGCGTGATGTCGGTCGCCGCCGTCCAGCAGCATCTCGATATGACCGACGGCATCGACCAGATCGAGGTCTCCAACTATCTCGAAAAGCTATGTGCCGGCCTCGGTGCGTCAATGGTCGGTGACAATCAGCCGGTCGCACTTACGGTGACCTCCGATACCGGCATGGTGCCGTCAGCCACGGCTGTCAGTCTGGGACTGATCGTCACCGAACTCGTCATCAATGCGCTGAAATATGCTTTTCCCGACCGGAAGCTCGAAGCGGCGATCGATGTTCGATATGCGATCGACCGTGACGATTGGACCCTCACCGTTAGCGACAACGGGGTCGGCAAGGCGCCTGACGGCCCGCCCAAATCGGATGGCGGTCTTGGCACGACGATCGTCAATGCCCTCGCCAAGCAGTTGAACGCTCAGGTGACGATGATGACGGGCGTAGCGGGATTTACCATCACCGTTGCGCACGCTGTCGTGGCAACACCGCTCCTTCAGGCCGCCTGAGCGGAGCGCCCTGCATCGGGGTCGCATTCGTAGATCATTGTTTCCTGAAAATGGATAGTTTCATGCGCAGGCGCGTTTGGCGGGTACATTAATCTGAGATCGTGACACCATTGTCATCCGCACATCGAGGCATCAGGCAATTTTGACAAACGACGTGATGATTCTGGTGGTCGAGGACGAGGCGTTGATCGCCGAGCAAGTCATTTCAGGTCTCGAAGAAGCCGGCTACGCGGGCACGACCGCCTGCAATGCTGAAGACGCGATTGCGCTTCTGGAGGAGGACGGCGCAGCATTCCGCGCGGTCATTACCGATGTAAATCTGGCCCCAGGCAAATTGACGGGGTGGGACGTTGCACGGCGCGCGCGGGAACTCGTCGCCGATTTTCCGGTCATCTATATGTCGGGCGCGAGCGGACACGAATGGACATCGAACGGCGTCCCCAACAGCCTGCTCATCGGCAAACCCTTTGCGATCGGCCAGATTATTACCGCCGTTTCGCACATGCTGAATTCCGGCGTGGCGAACGCTCCCGGGTAAACATCAGGGGCCGGCTGCACTGCGGCCGCCGAGCCGTCGAATCCTGTCTGGCTGCCGATCACGAGAACCTCCCCCTGGCCACGGCATGATGCGAGCCGGTGTCGGGGGCGATTGGAAAAGGCGCGAAACGCGTCCGCGCAACAAGGATCGGAAGCGATCGTAATGTGGCATTGAAAGACAGGAAAACAGCGGAGCGGCGTTCCGGGCCATGGGCTGTTTCGCTGTCGTCGGTGCGCAACGCGCGACCGGCAGGCCTTTCCGAACAGCCTCCGGCGTTCTACTAATGTTCCCTGAACGCCGAACCGGCGAAGGAGGATGACCATGACCAGCGCCAGGGACGATCGCTACCTGAAGACCGAGCAACCCTTCGGGCGCTGGCTGATCGGCCAAGTCGCCCGTGAGGATGCGATCGGCGCTCTGGCAAGGTCGGCCAAGGCAGATTCGAAGTTTCCGAAAGACGGCGATTTCGAAGCGATCTCGCGCCGGCTGAACGAATTGCAGGCCGAGGGCGAAATGCACGTCGCGCTCGAAGATGCGGAAGGTGCCTGGTTGAGCTTATAGCGCGCTCAACCCGTTTCAGATCGCCAATGCGGCCGAGGCGTCGCGTTCCTCCGGATTTGTTATAAAACCTCGGACATTGGGGCACAGCATCCGAGGAAACATAACAGCAAATCCGCCACGGGAGCGTGCTCATGCCCTGCCAGGTCCGGCCGGCCGCAGCGACGTCTCAGATGATCGCCGTGTCCAGCTTGATGCCCTTGCATAGCGAGACCAGTTGTTTGGCGGCTTCCGGATCGCGCTGATCCATCGCGGCGCCGGCTGCGTCCTTGAGGGCGGCGGTGACGCCGCGGACCTGGGCGACATCGATCGCATCATGATGATAAAGGCCGCGCACAACCGCGCGGATGGCAAGTTCGGTGGCCAGATCCATGGCGACTCTCCTGACGACTCGACCGGCAGATTGCCGGCGCGCGCTTGTCGCCGACCTTACCCCGGCATGGCTCATCCTCACATGGCGAAATGGGCCGCCCGGAGGCGTACGACAGTGACTTTCACTCAGTGATAAGCCATGTGTCGCGACTCGCTGGCGAAGCTCTGTTGGTCCCTGGGAGGGACAGGAATATGGGACGCGCGCTCTACTATATCGTCAGCGAGGGTGGCCGTTGGATAGTCCGGCACAGCGGCGCGGATTATCCCTATCTCACGCGGTCGACGGCCATTTCAGCTGCGATCGACGCCGCGCGCGCTTCCGGCTCGAGGGGGCACGAGGCGGAAGTACTGATCGAAGGCACCAATGGCGCCTGGAGCGCTGAGTGGGTTTATGGCCGCGACCCCTATCCTCAGCCAAGCTGATCTTTTGGGCGCAGGACCGCGAGCGGGATAATGACCTCGCGTTCTTCGGCACGAGTGAAGGCCGCTGGCCTAGGAAGCCCCAATGGCGGTCACGTTGATCGTCTCGATATGGCCGGCGGCGCGGCGTTCATATTCCTCGGCCATCTTCCTGTGCGTCAGCGCGACCCCGCAGTCGCTGCAGGAGCCGGCCAGCGCGCGTTCGCGCTGCGCCCGTTGCTGGAAATAAGGTCGGTCATCGACGTTGTGCATAACATCTCCATCGCCGCCCCGACTCAGAACCCTTCAATCTTATCATATCCAGGGTGCCGAGTCGCCAATGTCTGCCGGGTTGATCGGCTCCCTGCCAGGCACGGACGCGAAAATCGGCAGCGCCCTCCCCCGGGCACTATGCACCATAACTGATGCATTAACTGCTGTAACGATCGATTTATGGTGCGTATTATAATTTCGCATCTTGCCGAATCCAGTTTTGCATCATAAGCCGTGCATTATCGGGAATAGTGCCTCTTTAATGGTGCAATAATGAAAACATCTCGCGCGCAGACCGCGCTTCCTCTTGCCGTCAGACGCGCCTTGACGAAGCTGGGCAGCGATATCGCGACGGCGCGAAAGCGGCGCAATCTGACGATCGCCATCGTTGCCGAGCGCGCCTTTGTGGGTCGCAACACCATCACCCGTGTCGAGCGTGGTGATCCGGGCGTGTCGCTCGGCATCTATGCGACGATCCTGTTCGTCCTCGGCCTTTCGGAGCGCCTGGGCGATCTCGCGGACCCGGCGACAGATGAGGTCGGCACGTCGCTCGAGATCGAGCGGCTCCCGATCCGGACACGGACCCCCAAGACCGGGAGTCTCTGACATATGGACCGCGAGATCGACGTCCATCTGGACTGGGAAGGCGAAACCCTGCCGATCGGGCGGCTCTGGGCGCGTTCCAGGGGCAAGCGCGAAACCGCGTCGTTCGAATATGACAAGGCATGGCTGGGCCGGCGCGGCGCATTCGCGCTCGATCCCAATCTTCCGCTCAGATCCGGCCAGTTCCACACCGCCGGCGGCCTGTTCAACGCGTTTACCGATCCCGCGCCCGATCGCTGGGGCCGCAATCTCCTGTCGCGGCGCGAACGGCGCCAGGCGCGCGCCGAAGATCGCGCGCCCCGCACGCTCCTCGACGTCGATTTCCTCCTGCTGGTCGAGGACGAGACCCGGCTCGGCGCCATGCGCTTTGCCGAAGCCGGCAGCGACGACTTCCTCGCCCGATCCGACGCGCCGATTCCGCCCCTGGTATCGCTCTCCAGATTGTTGACGGCCGCGACCCGGGTCATCAACGACAAGGAAAGCGACGACGACCTCAAGCTGCTGCTGGCGCCCGGCGCATCGCTTGGCGGCGCGCGGCCGAAAGCGTCGGTTCGGGGCGGCAATGGCGACCTGATGATCGCGAAGTTTCCCAGCCCAACCGACGACTGGCCGGTGCCGCGCTGGGAAGCGACCGCCATGCAACTCGCCGAGCGTGCCGGGATCGATGTGCCCGCGCACCGGTTGGAGACAATCCTGAAGCGGCCGGTCTTCATCATGAACCGCTTCGACCGCACGGCTGACGGCGGACGAATCCCCTTCATCTCGGCGTTGACCGCGCTCGGCGCCGCCGATGGTGACACGCGCAGTTATCTCGAACTTGTCGACATCTTGCGCCAGGACGGTGCGCGGGTGGAGCAGGATGCCGCGCAGCTATGGCGGCGAATGGTCTTCAATATCCTGATCTCGAACACCGACGACCATCTGCGCAATCATGGCTATCTGCGGCATCAGGGCGGATGGTGCCTTGCGCCAGCCTATGATCTCAACCCGATGCCGACCGACGTCAAACCAAGAATCCACGCGTTGACGCTGGACGAGACCAATGACGAGTGCTCGCTGGACACGGCGTTTTCGGTCGGCGGCGCCTTTGGCCTCAAGCCCGACAGGGCCAGGGAAATCGCGGCTGAGGTCGGCGCCGCGGTAAGCGGGTGGCGACAGGCGGCCGAGCAGAACGGCCTCACTGCCGCACAGATCGAGCGGATGGAAAGCGCGTTCGAGCATGTCGATCTCGGAAAGGCTGTCGCTGCCTGAAGTCGCGATGGGCCTCCGGCAATATGCTCGCCGGATTGGGCACTGCCCGGTTGACCGGAGATCCGCTCCTCCAACGCGAAGGACCTTTCGCGAGGGGACATGGTCCGCTGCGGCGTATTAGAGGGAAGAGCAAGGAGATCAGCAATGGACGATATCGACGCCTGGCTGGGCACGGCAGCAGCGCGAACCTCGGCGCCGCTATCGGTGACGGTGCTCCAGGAACTGGACCGGCGCATCGGTTCCGAGGCCGAACCGTCGATGTTCATGTCGCGCCGCGAGGGCCGGCGTGCGATGTTTACGGCAGCCATCTCGGCCCTTGTCGGCTTCGCGGGAAGCGGCGTCGTTGCAAGCGAAGCGTTCGCCCAACCTCGCGCAACATGGGTCGCGGCGCCATCTCCCTCTTCGCCGTTCGGCCTGCTGGTGGGACGGTGATGCCCAGCGGTTCCAGACGTTTTCCCCTGTCTTCGGCACTAGTGGGCGGGCTCCTCGGCATCATCGTCGCGGGCTCGCTCGCGTTCGGCTGGCATATGCTGCACCACCCCAGGACCGATCTGCACGACATGCTCCACGAGGCAGTCCCCCTGGATACCCAGGAGCAGGGCGTTCTCGACGCCAGGGAACGCGCCTTCATCGCGCGGCGCGCAGAGATCGAGGCCCGCATGCGCGCAGCCAATGGCCGTCTCGCGGACGCCATCGCCGCCGATCCCCGCTGGTCGCCCGAGGTCGAAGCCGCCACGCAGCAGGTCGAACAGGCCGCGGGCGATCTTCAGCGCGCGACGCTGGTGCATGTCTTCGAGATGCAGGCAGGCCTGAAGCCGGAGCATCGCGCCGCTTATGACCGGGTGCTCGTCGCCGCCCTCCGACGCGGCTCGCGGTGACCGGGGACGATAGCGACAGCACGCTTGCCAGGCGTTCCCTTGACGGCGATCGCCGGGCGTTCGGCCTCCTGATGCACCGCCATGGATCTACCCTGGCGCAGACGGCCCGCAGCTTCGGCCTGCCCGAGACCGATGTCGACGACGCCGTGCAGGAGAGTTTCGTGGCAGCCTGGCGCGCGCTTGGCGACTATGACACCTCCCGCCCGTTCCGGGCATGGCTGTTCCGGATCGCCATCAACAAGATACGCGATCTTCAGCGGCATCGCCGCGTCCGCCGCTTCCTCTTCGGCGCGGTCGGACTGGATGAGCCCGATACGCTCCACCTGAGCGACACGACGCCCGACCCGGAGCGACACGCGATTGCCCGCCGCGATCTGGCCAGAACCACGGCCCTGCTCGCAAAGCTGGACAGCGACCTTCGCGAAGCGATCGTGCTGACCGCGATCGTGGGGCTGACCCAGGTCGAAGCGGCGATGGCCCTCGGCATCACCGACAAGGCCGTGGAAGGCCGAGTCGGCCGCGCGCGCCGCAAGCTTTCGGTGCTGCTCGAAGTGAATCGAAAAAATTCACCCGGTCCCGAGGGGGAACCGCGACCGGCCACGTAGCATGACTGTCGGCGCTGCTCGACATCATCGCGTCTGCAGGGGCCTCAAGACTATTCCTACACATCGCACCATGCGCCGCGCGGTGGCGGCAGCTTTGCTGGCGTCATGCGCCAGCCCCGTGCTGGCCGACCCGGCGCCGTCCTATCCCGTGCTTCTGCGCAAGGCTCTGGCCGATGCTCCGGCGATCGCCGAACAGGCGGCCAATGTCAGGGCGGCGGAAGGTGAGGCGCGGCAATCCCGTACCATGCCGAATCCGACGATCGACGCGGTCGCCGAGAATCTGGCGATCCCGCAGACCACGCGCGGCGGCACCGAACGCCAGACCACCTTCACGATCACCCAGCCCTTCGAGATCGGCGGCAAGCGCTCGGCGCGCATTGCCGCCGGGGAAGGCAATCTGACGGCGGCCCGGGCGCGCGATCGTCAGACACAGATCGCCTTCGCGGCGGATCTGGCGATAGCCTATGCGACCGCCGAGGCGATGCAGGATCGACAGAAGCTGGCCGCGGACGATCTCGTCCGCGCCACGGAGGATCTTCGCGCGGCGCGTGCGCTGGTCGCGGCCGGCAAGGAAGCCAATCTGAGGATCGCTCAGGCCAATGCCAGCGTCGCCGCGGCGACCGCCGCCGAGGAGGCAGCTTCAGCCGACACGTTCGAGGCGCTCGAGCGCCTGTCCGCCATGGCGGGTGCCGCCACGCCCTATACCAGCATCGACCAGTCGCTGCTTGCGGTCGCGGCGCCAAAGCCCGTGGTGGTCGGCCCGACGCTCGGCGATCCGCCTGCGGTCGCCACGGCACTCGCTGAACGAAACGCGCTCGCCGCCCAGGTCCGGATCGAACAGAAGCGATCGATTCCCGATATCGGGCTCAGCGCCGGACTGCGCCGGTTTCAGGGCAATGGCGACAGCGCGCTGGTCGTCGGGGTGTCGGCGACCATTCCGCTGTTCAACCGCAACCAGGGCAATATCGCTGCGGCACGCGAGCGCGCGAACGCAGCGGATGCGCGGCTCGCCGCCGCTCGCCTCGACGCGGGTGCCGCCCGGCGCACCGCCGTCGCACGGGTCGCGGCGGCGACGGGCCGGCTCGACGCCGCCGATCAGGGCGAGACCGCCGCTGCCGAGGCTTACCGCCTCGGCCGCATCGGTTACGACGCCGGCAAGACATCGCTGCTCGAGCTGCTGACGATCCGCCGGGCGCTGACCGAAGCTCGCGCGCTCACCATCGATGCCCGTCTCGGACGAGTCCGGGCGCTTGCCGCGCTTGCTCAGGCCGACGGCCAAATCGCGTTTGGAGACTGAGAGAATGGACGACAGCCCCCGGCCGAACAACTGGCCGCTGATCAGTGGCATTGCGGCAGCGGCAGCTTTGGCCGGCTTCGGCGCGTCCTATGTGTTCGGGCCTGCCGCGCCGCCGCCCCCTGTTGTGGCGTCGGCACCTGCCAGGGCGAGGCCGGTCGAGGTCAAGATCCCGGGCGCCTATCTTGCATCGGCGAACATCGCGGTCGAGCCGGTCGGGTCCGGCGGCGTCTCCGCCGAAATCACGGCACCCGCGACCGTCACCTCCACCCCCACCGGGGAAGCGACGGTGGTCGCGCGAGCCTCGGGCACCATCACCCATATCAGCCACCGGCTCGGCGATCCCGTGCGGGCGGGCGAGGTGCTGGCGATGGTCGACAGTCTGGACGCCGCCTCGATGTCCGCCGACCGCAGCGTCGCCGCTGCCAGGGCCGATCTCGCGCGCAAGACCTATGCCCGCGAATCCGGGCTGTACCGCCAGGGCGTGACCCCGCGGCAGGATATGGAAGCGGCCCAGTCCGCATTGGTTGTCGCCAATGCCGAGACGCAGCGTGCCTCCGCCATCGCGCGCGCCGCCGGTGTTGCCGGCAATGGCCGGTCGGTCGTCGTGGTTGCGCCGATCTCGGGCCGGATCACCGCCGAGAGCGCGATGCTTGGCGCCTTCGTCCAGCCCCAGGCCGAGCTGTTCCGCATCGCCGATGCAGGCGCGGTGCAGATCGAAGCCGCAGTGCCGGTCGCCGATGCGCGCCGCATCATGGCCGGTGACACGGCGACGATCGTCACCAGCCAGGGCGCACCGATCGACGCCACCGTCCGGTCGATTACGCCGACCGCGGGCGGTGCGACCCAGGCGGCGACCGTCGTGCTGATCCCGACGTCCGGTGCCGGTCAGCTCGTCGCCGGCGTCGGCGTCCAGGTCAGGATAAAGGTACGCAGCGATGGTGGGGCAGGCGGGCTGACCGTGCCCGAAGACGCGGTTCAGAATATCGACGGCCGCGACGTGCTGTTCGTCCGCACGGCGACCGGGTTCGTCGCACGGCCGGTGCTGGTCGGCACGCGCAGCGGCGGCGTCGCCCAGATCGTCTCGGGCATTCGTGCCGGCGAACGGGTCGCGACCCGCAACGCTTTCCTGATCAAGGCGGACATGATCAAGAGCGCCGGTGAGGAAGAAGAATGATCGGTGGCCTCCTCAACGGCGCGGTCCGGTCGCGATGGCTGATCCTGTTCCTGACCGCCGTCATCGCGGGCATAGGGGCATGGCAGCTCAACCTGCTGCCGATCGACGTGACGCCGGACATCACCAACAAGCAGGTCCAGATCAACACGGTCGTGCCGACGCTCAGCCCGCTCGAGGTCGAAAAGCGCGTCACCTATCCGATCGAAACCGCCCTGTCGGGTCTCGCGGGCGTCGAAAGCACACGCTCCTTCTCCCGCAACGGGTTCAGCCAGGTCACCGCGATCTTCAAGGAGAGTGCCGATCTGTATTTCATGCGCCAGCAGGTCACCGAGCGGCTGAACCAGGCGCGGGCGAACCTTCCCGACGGCGTCCAGCCCCAGATGGGTCCGGTCTCCACAGGCCTGGGCGAAGTTTTCCACTACAGCGTCGAATATCGCTATCCCGACAGCAAGGGCGCACCGCGCAGTGACGGCAAGCCGGGCTGGCAGCGCGACGGCAGCTTCCTGACCGACGAAGGCGCCCTGCTCACCACCCAGGTCGCCAAGCTCGCTTACCTCCGTACCGTGCAGGACTGGATCGTCCGTCCGCAACTGCGTACCGTCCCCGGCGTCGCCGATGTCGATTCGCTCGGCGGCTATGTGAAGGAATATGTCGTCCAGCCTGACACGGCGAAGCTCGCCGCCTACGGCATCTCCTATTCCGATCTCGCGACCGCGCTCGAAAACGCCAACCTCTCGGTCGGCGCAGACTATATCCGCCGCTCGGGCGAAGCCTATCTCGTGCGCGCCGATGCCCGGATCCACACCGCCGACGAGATCGCGCGGGCCGTGATCGCCACCCGGCAGGGCGTGCCGGTGACCGTCGGCCAGGTTGCGACGGTCGAAATCGGCGGCGAGCTCCGCCGCGGCGCCGCCAGCCGGGACGGCTACGAAACCGTGATCGGCAGCGCGCTGATGCTGGTCGGCGCCAACAGCCGCACCGTGGCGCAAGGGGTCGGCGACAAGCTGACCGAGATCCAGAAGACGCTCCCGGCCGGGATCACCATCGTTCCCGCGCTCGACCGTTCGCAGCTCGTGCTGGCGACGATCCACACGGTCGCCAGGAACCTGATCGAGGGCGCTTTGCTGGTCATCGCGATCCTGTTCTTCCTGCTTGGCAACTGGCGTGCCGCGGTGATCGCGGGGCTGGTCATCCCCCTGTCGCTGCTGATGAGCGCGATCGGCATGAATGCGTTCGGCATCTCGGGCAATTTGATGAGCCTCGGTGCGCTCGACTTCGGCCTGATCATCGACGGTGCCGTCATCATCGTGGAGAACACGCTCCGACGCCTCGCCGAACGGCAACACCGTCAGGGCAGTATTCTTCCCTTGCGCGACCGGCTGGAAGAGGTGATCAGCTCCTCCAGGGAGATGGTCCGGCCGACCATCTACGGCCAGGCGGTCATCTTCCTCGTCTTCCTGCCGTGCCTCACCTTCCAGGGCGTCGAGGGCAAGATGTTCTCGCCCATGGTCATCACCCTCATGCTGGCCCTGGCCTCGGCGTTCGTGCTCTCCCTCACCTTCGTTCCGGCGCTGATCGCGGTGCTGCTGACCAACCACGTCTCCGAAAAGGAGGTCAGGGTGATCGTCGCGACCAAGCATCGCTACGAGCCCTGGCTGCGCCGCGCAGTCGCGAAACCGCTGCCGTTCATTGGAGCGGGGGTCGGGGTGCTGCTGCTGGCGTCCATTGCGTTCACCTTTGTCGGACGCGAATTCATGCCGACGCTCGACGAGCAGAATCTGAACCTTTCCTCGGTCCGCATCCCGTCAACCACGATCGACCAGTCGGTCGCGATCGACCTGCCGCTCGAACGGGCGGTCATGACCCTGCCCGAGGTCAAGATGGTCTATTCCAAGGCGGGTACGGCAAGTCTTGCCGCCGACCCGATGCCGCCCAACGCTTCGGACAATTACGTCATCCTCAAGCCCAGGAACGAATGGCCGGCCGGTGTCACCACCAAGGAGCAGGTAATCGAGCGGATTCGCGAAAAGACCGCGCCCCTGGTCGGCAACAATTACGATGTCACCCAGCCGATCGAAATGCGCTTCAACGAGCTGATCGGCGGCGTTCGCAGTGACGTCGCGGTCAAGATCTACGGCGACGATCTCGACAAGCTGGCGGCCAATGCCCAGGACATCGCGGCGGTGCTGCGCAAGGTGCCTGGCGCGTCCGACGTTCGCGTGGCGCAGACCGGCGGCTTCCCCACCTTCGACATTGCCTTCGATCGGGCGGCCATCGCTCGCTACGGGCTGACGATGAAGGACGTGGCCGACACCGTCTCGGCCGCGCTCGGCGGTCGGACGGCGGGGCAGATCTTCGAGGGCGACCGCCGGTTCGACATTGTCGTGCGACTGCCGAGTGTCGAGCGCGACAATCTCGACGCGCTGGGCGCGCTGCCGGTGATGCTGCCCGGCGCAGAGGGCGCGCGGCAATCGGTGCCGCTTCGCCAACTCGTCCAGTTCCGCTTCACTCAGGGGCTGAACGAGGTCAGCCGCGACAATGGCAAGCGGCGGATCTATGTCGAGGCCAATGTGGTCGGACGCGATCTCGGCGGCTTTGTCGACGACGCCAAGGCCCGCATCGGCAAGGACGTAAAGCTGGCGGCCGGCTCCTATATCGAATGGGGCGGCCAGTTCCAGAATCTCCAGGCAGCGACGAAGCGCCTCATGATCATCGTCCCGATCTGCTTCATTCTGATCGCAGCCGCGCTCTATATGGCGATCGGCAGCGTGACGCTGACCGCGACCGTGCTGACGGCCGTTCCGCTCGCGCTCGCGGGTGGTGTGTTCGCGCTGGCGATACGCGGCATTCCCTTCTCGATCTCGGCGGCGGTCGGCTTCATCGCCGTCTCTGGTGTCGCGGTCCTGAACGGGCTCGTGCTGATCTCGGCGATCCGTAAGCGGATCGAGGACGGCATGGAAAGCGATCGGGCGGTGATCGAAGGCGCGATGGAGCGAGTCCGGCCGGTGCTGATGACCGCGCTCGTCGCCTCGCTCGGCTTCGTGCCGATGGCGATCGCGACGGGCACAGGCGCCGAGGTCCAGAAGCCGCTGGCGACGGTCGTGATCGGCGGTCTTGTCACTGCAACAGTGCTCACCCTGTTCGTCCTGCCCGCGCTTTGCGGAATGGTGCTGCGGCGGGGTGCCCTCCGCAAGGACGGGAGCCGGTTCGAGCCGGCCATCGTCTGATGGCGCGCTAGCCGCGAGGGCAGGCTCGAGACGCGATGCCAGCCGGCGTTGATGAGGAAAGGATCGAACGATGCAACCGGGCGGCCACTATCTCCTGAGGATATTCACCGACGAGGCTGCGCTCGACGGCGATCGCCGCGTGTTCGAGATCATTATGGAGCGCGCGAGGTCCGAACGCATGCTTGGCGCAACCGTCCTGCGCGGCCGGATCGGGTTCGGCGGCGGTGGCCGAATGCATGAGGGCGGTTTGCTCAATCACAACTATCCGCTGGTTATCGAGATCGTCGACGAGGAAGACAGGGTCCGCACACTCACCGGCCAGCTCGAAGATCTTCATGGCATCGGGCTTATGACGCTCGAAAAGGTTGAAGTGCTCTGCGGTGGACGGACGGTTATCGACGACCCGGTCCGGGTGGTTTGAGGGGCGTCGCCGCGACGCGGGCGCTGGCGGCCGCGATATCTGCCGGCGCCTTTGGCAGCGTTCCCCATGGCATGTCCTTGTGCAGGGTGCGCGACCACCGTTCGAGCCAGCCCTCGCCCTCGGGACCGGTATAGCCATCGGCGATGCGATAGGCGGGGTCCGCCATCGCACGGTCAAGTGAGACGGCGTGCAGATCCTGTGCTTTCAGGATCGCTGCGAGACCGTCGATCGATGCGGCGTTCAGACGGCTGGCATGAAGCAGGAAAACAAAGGCCGGCCGGCGTCCGAGTATGTCGAGCGCGGCCTGACGATACCAGGGTACGATCTGCGCTGTGAAGTTGAGATAGGCCTGCTGGATGCGCCGAGCCTCCTTCGCGTCGCCCCGCGTGATCGCGTCGTCATAGGCGGGCGCGAACATCCAGTCCGAATTCTCCATCGTTACCGGCGCGGTCCGGTAGCCATGGGAGGCGAGCCAGGCCTCGAACCGGTCGCGGATTTCCCGTGTCGGTCCGGTCTCGAGATAGGGATGACGATACCAGCGGGGCGTGCGACCTTTTTGGACGAGCAACGCCCGGGTTACCGTCTCGCCCTTCGCCACATCGGCGATATAGGCTTGGACGGGCGTGCCCGTCAGCGACAGATGCGAATAGCTGTGGTTGCCGAGATCCATGCCCGCCGCGATCCACTGGCTGAGCAAGGCCGTCCGCGCCTTGCGGTCGCTGGCATCGAGCTGGATCTCGTTGACGAAACCTGTCGCGGGAAAATGATGACGGACCAATCCCGCCAGCAAGAGGCTGGTGGTCCTTGCCGCGTCGGCGGTCGAGGTCCAGCGGCCGAACAGGGGCACATCGTCAAAGGTGAGCGCGACATCCTCGGCATGCGCTGGCCCGGCGCCCAACAGGATAGCAGCACCCGCTACCGCCAGGCGGCGCAAACTGCGCGTGGACCGGGTCGCCATCCACCGATTTATCCCAGACGCCGCCATGCAGGTCTCCGCATCAGTTAAGGCCGCTCCAGGGAAAATGCCGCGGCGCCTCCAGAAGATAGCCGCTCAGGACGATCAGGCCCGCGCACGCGGCAACCGCGAAAAGCCTCCATCGTCCATCTTCGTTGCGCATCAGCAGCTGGCCCAAAAGCTGGTGCCTAGTGATCATGCCCGACCGGTTCAGTCATCCGGAAGGCCAAATCCTCCTGACGCTCGCCGACGGAGAGCTTGAGCACGGCTTCGAACTCGTGCGGCTCGGCCGGCGCAACGCTGCTCAAATAGCGTCTCGGTTCACCCGTCACCATATCCAGCGTCAGGGTCTCGCCGCCGCCTGGGCGGTCGATCACGACTGTCGCGTCGAGTCCCGGCTTAAGCTCGTCGAGCGTCAATTGCATCCTCTCGCCCGCAGGCGTGTCGACGATCACCAGCGCGCCTTTGGCGATATCGCCCTCGAACAGGAACGGGTCCGGCGCATGGTGATGTCCGGCATGGGCCGCTTCCGGCAGGGCGATCTTGTCAAGTTCGGAGTGCTCGAAGGTCACGTTCGCCGTCTTGAGCGCGGGGATATGCCCGAGCAACTCTGCCTTCAGATCGCGCGCGATCTTCATCGCCTCGGCAAGCGGCAGAGCTTCGTCGACGGCGATCGCCACGTCAGTATGCAGCTCATGGCCGATCCACCGCGCCCGTGCGTCCGTGACGCGGGCGATGCCGGGCACATGCTCCGCCGCATGGCGAATTTCCGCCGTCACGCCGGGCTCCACCCCGTCGAGCGTGCGGGTAATGACGGCTTTGGCCGACTGCCAGACGATCCCCATGATCGCGATCGTGATCAGCAGCCCGATGATCGGGTCCGCGAGCGGAAAGCCGAACCACACGCCGACCGCGCCGAGCACGACGGCCAGCGACGTGAAACCGTCGGTGCGCGCATGATAGCCGTCAGCGATCAGGGCCGCACTGTTCATCTGACGCCCGACGCGGATGCGGAATACCGCAACGGCTTCGTTGCCGACGAACCCGATCAAACCAGCCGCGGCAAGCCAGCCAAGATGGGAGACTGTCTGCGGGTGGATGAGCCGGTCGATCGCCTGCCAGCCCGCGACGATCGCACTGAACAATATGATGAGCACGATCAGGATGCCGGCCAGGTCCTCGACCCGGCCAAGGCCATAGGTGAAGGTCGTGGAGGGTTTGCGCCGGGCGAGGATGAAGGCGAACCAGAGCGGAATCGCAGTGGTCGCATCCCCGACATTGTGGATCATGTCCGCGAGCAGCGCGACCGAGCCCGAGATCAGCACCACCGCGAACTGGCAGGCGGCGGTGATCGCCAGGATGACGAACGACCATTTGATCGCCCAGATGCCGCGGTCCGAAGTGGTGAGCGATGGATCGATGACACCATGGGTATGCCCATGGCCGCCGGCGCCACCGTGCCCATGACCATGCGCAGTGTGGCCGGCGGTCATTTCCTGGCCGCCGAAGCCGAGCCAATCCCGAACTGACGTCATGCAGTGATCCTCATAGATATTTGGCGAGCGTCCTGAATTCCTTGAGCGCGGCGCCGCGCGTCAGGTCCGACGACTCCACACCGTCGCCCAGGCAGTGCTCGATATGATCGTGGATCAGCTCGCGCTTGGCGCTGGCAATGGCGCTTTCGACCGCGTGCATTTGCTGGGCGAGGTCGACGCAGGGCCTGCCGCCTTCGATCATCGTGATCACGGTCGCGAGGTGGCCTTGGGCGCGCTTCAGGCGTTTGATGATGTCGGCGTGAGACTCGTGTTTCATTCATTTAACCTATCCCCCAGGATAGGATATGTAAAGCTTGGGCATCCCGGTAGGAGTCCGGCCTGCCGATGCCCGGGCCGATCGCGACACGCGGCTGGACAAGATCAGCGACTATTTCTCGTCTGGATCAGGTTCTGAGGCGAGCCGAACCGGCGAACGCGCCCACGGCCACCCGTTGCGACACAAGGTGTCGTGCTTGTTGATTCAGGACCCAGATGCTTCGATCCGGGCGCTCAAGAGCTAGATATGATCGCGCGACCCCGGATTCCTCGAGCCGGGCGTATTGCGCCTCGCCTTCGCGAATTCGCGATCGGTGGCCATGAACCGCTCGAGCATCGGCGCGACCAGTTTCTCCGGCGCGACGGGAGCCTGGCCTGTCTCCGCGCCGAGGACGGCGGCATAGGCGACGAGATCGCGGTGGACAGGGCCTGGCAACTCGACCGTGACCCTGATCGGCTTGTCCTCGACCAGAGGTCCCAGTTTCAGCCTCGCCATCAGCGTTGTCCTTGTGCGATTGGCGCCAGCACCAAATCACGCGTGACAACGACGCGCAGCGGATAGCCCGGCCGAATGGTAAGGGTTGGCTGGACGTTCAATTGTCGTCTGACGATCTGCTGCCCAGCCTGATTGACCGTGTCTGACGTTCCCTGGCGGATGGCGCGGGCGAGATCGTCATTGCCATTCGAGCCGGCCTGCGCGCCGATGCCGAGCGCGGTCGAGAGCAACGCTGCTTTCGCGATCCCGCCCCAATGATAGTTGGTCCCGTCCTGCAGCCCTGCAAATCCGGACGTGTCGGCGCCGGGCAGGCGATCCAGCGCGAGCGAGCGCCCATCCGGCAGGATCAGCCGATCCCAGGCGAGCAGTACACGGTTCTGGCCGAACGAGACCCCGGAATCATACTCACCGACCAGCTTCGACCCCTGGGGAATGAGCAGGATCCTGCCGGTCGGGCTGTCATAGACATTCTCGGTGACCTGCGCGGTGATCTGCCCGGGGAGGTCGGAGCGGATGCCGGTGATGAGCGCCGCGGCAATCACGCTGCCGGCCTGCAGGACATAGGGCGACGCCGGTGACCCAAGCCGGCCAGCGCTCGCCGCGGGGCGATCGGTACCCGCTTTCAGGAAGGCGCGTTTGGCGGCCTGGCCATTCTGGACAGCGTCATCGGCCGGTGCCGAAGCCACCGCCTGCGGACCTCCAGCGGTGGCTGCGGACCTATCATTGCCAGTAGCGCCCAGCAGGTCGGGTGAGGGCAGCTGTGCGGTCGCGCCTGCGCTGTTCGCCACCGCGGTCCCGAGGAACAGTTTGCTCGTCCGCGCAGCATCATGCTCCTGCCGTATCCGCTGACGGGCGGCCTGAGCGGCGTTTGCGGCCGGGTTTGTCGCCTGTCCTGCTTGCCGCCCACCGGCGCCCGGGCCGATCGGCGGTGCCGGCACATCGGCACCACGCTGCTGCGCCGAGACGATCGGACGGCCAAGGTCTCCGGGCAAAGGCGGTCCGAGCTTCGGCACTTGGCCATAATCTTTCGGCGCGCTCGTCACGCTGTCGGCGGTCGAGCGGCTGTCGGTGTTGTAGAGTTCTTCCGCCGCCTGCCGGTGCGCCGGCTGCAGCGCGTAGAACAGCGACCCGCCGATGCCGGCGCTGGCGAGCAGGGCCAGCACCACCAGCGCCTTGCGCGACAGCCGCATCACGCGAGGCGGATCGCCGCGGAGTCTGAGATCCGGAACCGCCGGCGCTGTTTCTTGCCCGTCGCTCATCGCCGCCCCTTTCCGGCACGGCCGCCATCGGTCCGCACGATGCGAACCCGGATCTCGCTCTTCTTCGTACCCAGGCGCAGCTCGGCTGCGGCAAAGAGCCGGTCGACCACCATATAGCGGTCGCGCACGCGGTAGTTCACGAGCTCGCCGGCACCGGCCGCTCCGACCACGAACAGGGGCGGCATTTCGCCCTGGCCGATTCCGGTCGGGAACTCGATGAACACCTGCCGTCCGTCGTCGAACGCGCGCAGCGGCCGCCATGGCGGGGCGTCACCATCGATCGAATAGCGGAAATTGAGCGATGCGAGATCAACCCTGGCGGCGATCGGCGCCGTATTCGCCGCGGCTGCATTTTCTCCGCGAAGCGCGATCAGCCGGTCCTGCGGATAGATCCAGGATACCGATGCCATGTAGGTCCGTGGGGTCGCCCGCAGCTCGAGATGATAGGTGCGGCGATCGGTATTGATCACCAGGTTGGTGCTGAGGTCGGATCGCGTGGGCTTGACCAGAATATGGACTCGGCTGTTCGGACCGCTCCCGCTTGTCGTATCGCCGATAATCCAGCGAACCGTGTCGCCGGCCGCGACCGGTCCGGGGCCGACCAGCTGCTCGCCCTCCTGCAGGGCGATGTCAGTCACCTGGCCCGGCGCCGCATAGAGCTGGTACAGCGCGCCATCGGACCAGGGATATTGCTGGATGGCGTTGATGAATCCTTCGCGCGCGGGCTGAACCCGCGCGGCGGCGTTGGCCGCACCAACGCGAATCCTGGGATCGCCTTCATCTTGCCGGGGCTCCGTCTCCCCTGTCGGCTTCAGCTGTCCAGGCAGGGGCAACGGTGTGGGGACCACAATGACCTCCACGGGCCTGGGAGGATCGGATGCTTGCACCGCGGGTACCGCGGTGTCGTAACTGATCGCGAGAGGCTTCGCCGAAGCATGCGCGCATCCAGCGAGCGCGGATGCCGAGATCAGCAAAGCCGGAATGGCGGACTTACGGAAAAATGGGGATGTCATTGGCCCAACTCCTTCGACCAGTTGATGGCGTTGACGAACAGGCCGAGCGGGTTCTTCCGAAGGTCATCGGGCGTGCGCGGCGGCTGTACGACGATGGTCAGGATCGCCGACCAGCGCTCGGTGCCGGCCAGACTCCCATCCTGATAATGGCGCTCGGTCCAGGCGACGCGAAAACTGTCCGGCGAAGCGCGAATGACGCTCGCGACGTCGACCGCGACCTGCACCTTGCCGATCTGCGCGAACGGATCGTTGGTGCGGGCATAGTCATTGAGCGCCAGAGCGCCCTTGTCGGTGGTGAAGTCGTAAGCCTTCAGCCAGTTTTCACGCACCACGATCGGATCGGCGGCGATGCCCCGAACCTGCTCGATGAAGCGCGCGAGATGGAAGGCGACCTGGGGATCGGTCGGCCGATAGGCCGCCGTCGCCGGGGACACGGCCTGCGTTTCGCCAAGCTTGTCGACCTCGACGACCCAGGGAACGATCGTCCCGCGCGCGCCCTGCCAGACAAGGCCGCCGGAGAGACCGCCCGCCAACGCCAGCGTTCCGAAAAAGGCGAGCCGCCAGTTCTTCGCCTGCACGCGGGCAGATCCGATCCGGTCATCCCAGGCCTGGGCGGCGCGCTGATAGGGCGTCTCAGGCTCGGGCGCCTTGCCGTATCGGATGTTGGGGCGTCGAAACATGAAATCAATCCTTCTCGCTGACATCGACCGAAGAGCCGGCGCCCCCGCCATCGCCGGACCGAAGCGTGTGAGCGGCGACGGTCGCTGCATGGGTCACGGCCTGGCGGCGCTTCATGGCGGCGGCCCAGGCAGGCTGGCCGCCCTTCCCGGAGCCGTCCTCGCCGGGCGAGCCGTTGCCGGCGGCCGGACTCGGCTTCATGGCTGCCGCAGCGCGGCGTAGCGGCGACATGGCCGCGCCAGCGGCAGCCTTGCCGACACCACTAAGACCACCGGCGACACTGGCAGCACCCGTCTTGCCAGCGGAACCGAGGCTGTAAGCACTGGCAGCGCCGCTCGCGGCGCGCGCGCCGGCAGCAGCTACGCCGCTCATCGCGCCGCCAGCTGCACCCGCGACCAACCCGGCGGCGGCTGCCCCGCCGGCGACAACGCCACCGGCGGCCAGCGCCGTACCGGCTGCGGCGCCTGCGCCGAGTTGGGGGCCGCCCGAGACGATGCCGTTGGCGATGCCAGGCCCGAAGATGCCCAGCCCGAGCAGGGTCAGCGAGGCGAGCACGATGGTCATGGCATCCTCGATTGTCGGCTGTGCAGTGCCGATCGCCGAGGTGAACTGGTCGAACAGCGTCGAGCCGATGCCGATGATCACGGCGAGCACCAGCACCTTGATGCCCGACGAGACGACATTGCCGAGAACCCGCTCGGCCATGAACGCGGTCTTGCCGAACAGGCCGAACGGGATCAGCACGAACCCGCACAGCGTCGCCAGCTTGAACTCTATGAGCGTGATAAACAGCTGGATCGCCAGTACGAAGAACGCCAGCAGGACAACGACCCAGGCGAAGAGCAGCACGACGATCTGGATGAAATTCTCGAAGAAGCTGACATAGCCCATCAGCCCCGAGATCGATTCGAGGATCGGCCGGCCGGCATCGATTCCGACCTGGGCGACCCGGCCCGGCTGAAGCAGTTCGGCCGCAGTGAAGCTGGTGCCACTGGCCTTCAAGCCGAGCTCTGCAAAGCTTTCGAAAACGATCTTCGCCAGACCATTCCAGTTGCCGATGATGTAAGCGAAGATGCCGACGAACAGCGTTTTCTTGATGAGCCGCGCGATGATGTCGTCGCCCTCTCCCATGGTCCAGAACAGGGCGGCGAGCGTCACGTCGATGACGATCAGCGTCGTCGCGATGAACGCGACCTCGCCGTGAAGGAGCCCGAACCCTGAATCGATATAGCTGGTGAAGACCTCGAGAAAGCGGTCGATGACGCCGGTGCCGCCCATCTCAGCGCTCCTCGCCGGTTGCGACGTCGAACGTGTTCACGGATCGCGCGCTCATGTCCGTTCCTGAATCGGCTTCGCCCGTCGCCGCATTCATCGTCGGAAGGGTTTCCTCGGGACGCGCACCGGGCGCGAGGAAGCGACGCCGGTTCTCCGCCCAGGCGTGAAGACATTCATGGTCGTCCGCGCCAGCCGCGCCGAGCGACTGGCACCGCACCAGCTCCGCCCGGAGCGGATCCACTTTCGCGGAGATCGGCGCAACGGTCAGATCCTGTTCGACCCGCCCCGGCGACACCCGGGCCTGCATCGCGCTGGCGGTGATGACGACCGCGACGAACGCGACGGCGCCGACACGAACAACTGTCTTGGTCTGCATGGCGGCGCCTCAGTTATGGAACATCGACACCGAGCCCGGCTGATAGCCGGTGCCGGGCGTCAGGAAACGGCGAAGCTGTTCGCGCGCCTGGTCCTGCGCTGCGGCCCGCTGCGCGGCGTCAAGCGCCTGGGCACGACCCTGGGCCGCCATCAACGCGGTCAGGTCGGCAAGCTGCTGCGACTGGAGCGCGAGGAGCTGGTTCCCGGCCTGCGCCGCCTGCAGCGCGCCCGATGCCGACTGGCTCGACGTCACCAGCGAATTCATCGTCGTCCTGGCACCATCGATATTGCCGACAACGCCGGCCTGGACCTTCAACGCATCCTCGAACGCGCCAACCGAAGTCTGCCAGCGATCCTTCGCCCCATCGACCAGTGCCTGGTCCGAGGACGACATGCTGGCGCCCTGATATTTGGTGCTGAACGCCTGGTCGATCGACTGGACATCATAGGCGATGCGCTGGGCGCTGCTCAGCAACGCCTGCGTCCGCTGCACCTGGGCCTGAAGCTGCGCAACCGTCGAAAAGGGCATCGCGGCGAGGTTCTTCGCCTCGTTGATCAGCGAGGTCGCCTGGTTCTGGATCTGCTGGATCTGGTTGTTGATCTGCTCGAGCGACCGCGCCGCGGTCAGCACGTTCTGGGCGTAGTTGGTCGGGTCATAGACGATGCCGCCGAACTGCGCGCCTGCGGGAACGCTGGTGACCGCGAACGCAATCACCGCGACGCCGGACATGGCGAGCCGACGAAAGGAGAACTTCTTCATGATGACAGCTCCGTGATGATGGTTGGCAGGAGATCGGCGGCCCAATCGACGCCGCGCACGCGGAGCCAGTCCGCGGCAAATTGATCAGTGCCTTTGGCGTCGATCAGCTGGGCGAGACGGAGCTGGTCGGCCCTGGAAGATGCCGCGACATAGGCGAGGGCAATGTCGCCAAGGCCGAGCTCGAACAGCCGGTTGCCGCGCCGCGACTGGCAATAATAATCGCGCTTGGGCGTTGCGCGGGCGAGGATCTCGATCTGGCGGTCGTTCAGCCCGAAGCGCCGGTAGATGGCCATGATCTGCGGCTCGACCGCGCGCTCGTTGGGCAGGAATATCCGGGTCGGACAGCTCTCGACGATGGCAGGCGCGATGGTCGAGGTCTCAATATCGGCCAGACTTTGCGTTGCGAACACGACGTTCGCTTTCTTCTTGCGCAGCGTCTTCAGCCATTCGCGCAGCTGCTGCGCGAAGGCAGGACTGTCGAGCACCAGCCAGCCTTCATCGATGATGATCAGCGTCGGCGAACCGTCGAGTCGGCCCTCGATCCGGTGAAACAGATAGGACAGGACCGCGGCCGCTGCACCCGTGCCGACAAGACCCTCGGTTTCGAACGCCTGGACCTTGCCGTCGCCGATCCGCTCGGACTCCGCGTCGAGCAGCCGGCCGTAAGGTCCGCCAACACAATAGGGTGCCAGCGCCTGCTTCAAATTCTGTGCCTGGAGGAGGACCGCAAGGCCCGTCAGCGTGCGCTCCGCGACCGGCGCTGACGCCAGCGATCCAAGGGCGGACCAGAGATGCTCCTTGGCCTGGGGATCTACGCCCAAGCCTTCGGCCGCCAGGATCGCCGCCAGCCATTCGGCGGCCCAGTTGCGTTCGGCAGCGTCGTCGATTCTCGCGAGCGGCTGAAGAAGGACGCCGCCCGGCGAGTCATCATAAAGACTGTGCCCGAGATTCTGCCAGTCGCCGCCCATCGCGAGCACCGCGGCGGCAATCGATCCGCCGAAATCGAAGGCGAACACCTGCGCCCCCTCGTACCGGCGGAACTGCATCGCCATCAGCCCGAGCAACACCGACTTTCCGGCCCCGGTTGGGCCAACGATCAACATGTGCCCGACGTCGCCGACGTGAAGCGAGAAGCGAAACGGCGTCGATCCTTCGGTGCGCGCATAGAATAAGGGCGGTCCGCCGAGATGCTCGTCGCGCGCCGGCCCAGCCCACACCGCCGAGAGCGGAATCATATGCGCGAGATTGAGGGTCGAAACCGGCGGCTGGCGGACGTTCGCATAGACATGTCCCGGCAGGCTGCCGAGCCACGCCTCGATCGCGTTCAGCTTTTCCACGATCACGGTGAAGTCGCGGCCCTGGATCACCTTCTCGACCAGCCGCAACTTTTCTGCCGCGATCGCCGGATCCGCGTCCCACACCGTCACCGTCGCGGTCACATAGGCCTGGCCGATCATGTCTGAGCCGAGTTCCTGCAGCGCCATGTCGGCATCGGCGGCCTTGTTCGACGCATCGCTGTCGAGCAGCGTCGACGCCTCGTTGGTCATCACTTCCTTCAGGATCGCGGCCACCGATTTGCGCTTCGCGAACCACTGGCGCCGGATCCTGGTGAGAACCTTCGTTGCATCAGTCTTGTCGAGCATCACCGCCCGGGTTGACCAGCGGTACGGAAAGGCGAGCCGGTTCAGCTCGTCGAGCAGGCCCGGAAAGGTGACCGTCGGAAAGCCCGTGATGGTCAGGGTGCGGAGATGATGACGGCCGAGCCGCGGCTCGAGGCCGCCGGTCAGCGGCTCGTCGACCAGCAATACATCGAGGTGCATCGGCGTCTCGGGAACGCGAACCCGCTGGACTTTGGTCGAGATCGTGCTGTGCAGATAGGTCAGCGTCTCTCCGTCATCGAGCCAGGCAATTTCGGGGACGAACCCTTCGACCAGCTGCAGCACGCGGCCGCACCGGTCGACGAAGCTCGCCAGCACCTCCTTCGGATCGACACCGGCTTGCGCCCGGCCTTCGAACAGCCAGCCTTCGGCACGCGCGGCATCCTCCGCCGGCGGCACCCAGAGCAGGGTCAGGAAATAGCTGCTTTCGAAATGCGCGCCCTCCTCGGCAAACTGTTCGGCTCGCTCGCGATCGACCAAGGCCGAGGCTGGATCCGGGAACCGGCTTTCCGGATAATGCTGCGCGGCATGGCGCTGCGCCTCGACAAAGATCGCCCAGCCGGAACCCAGGCGCCGTAGCGCATTGTTGAGGCGGCCGGTGGTCGCCACGAGTTCCGCCGGCGTTGCCGAATCCAGGTCCGGCCCGCGAAAGCGCGCGGTGCGTTGGAAGCTGCCATCCTTGTTGAGGACCACGCCCTCAGCGATCAACGCCGCCCAGGGCAGGAAGTCGGCGAGGCTTGCCGAGCTGTTGCGATATTCGCGGAGCGACATCATCTAACCTGTCCCTCACACGCGCAGGAAATTGGGGTAACGGAGGTGCCGGCGGGCGACGTCGACGAACTGCGCGTCGCGCTTCGCCGCCCACACCGCAGCCATATGGCCGATCGCCCAGATAACGATCCCGGCGAGCCAGAGCCGAAGCCCGAGGCCGACCGCGCCGGCGAGCGTGCCGTTCGCAATCGCCACGGCCCGCGGCGCGCCGCCGAGCAGGATCTGCTCAGTCAGCGCGCGGTGGACGGGAGCGTAATAGCCCGCGATCGGCTCACCGGTGTCCATCAGACCAGTGCCCCGCCGCCGAAGCTGAAGAAGCTCAGGAAGAAGGAGCTGGCCGCGAACGCGATCGAGAGACCGAACACGATCTGGATGAGGCGACGACCGCCACCGGAGGTGTCGCCGAATGCCAGAGTCAGCCCGGTGACGATGATGATGATCACCGCGACGATCTTGGCGACCGGCCCCTCGATCGATTCGAGGATCGATTGAAGCGGCGCTTCCCACGGCATGGATGAGCCGGCGGCGTAGGCTGGCCTGGTCATCACGAGGGCGATGAAGGAACAGGCGGCAAGCGCCGCCAGACGGCTGCGCGCGGGCGCGTTCGTAAGCGTCATGCGATATCTCCATTGTTGGCGATCGGAAGGTGTGTGAGGCGGTAGTCGCCATCGGGTCCGAGGCCCTCGACGTGGGCAAGCTCGGAGAGCCGCCTGCCGTGTCCGTCGCGGACGAGGACGGCGATCAGGTTGATTGTCTCGGCGACGAGCGCGCGCGGCACGGTGACCACCGCTTCCTGAATGAGTTGCTCCATCCGCCGCAGCGCACCCATCGCCGTACCGGCATGGATGGTGCCGATACCGCCCGGGTGGCCGGTGCCCCAGGCCTTGAGCAGATCGAGCGCCTCGGCGCCGCGAACTTCGCCGATGGGAATGCGGTCGGGCCGCAGCCGGAGGCTGGATCGGACCAGGTCCGATAGCGTCGCCACGCCGTTCTTGGTGCGCATCGCGACCAGGTTTGGCGCTGCGCATTGCAGTTCGCGCGTGTCCTCGATCAGCACCACGCGGTCGGTGGTTTTGGCAACCTCGGCGAGCAATGCGTTGGTGAGCGTGGTCTTGCCGGTCGACGTACCGCCGGCGACCAGAATGTTCAGGCGGCTGGAAACACCGTCCCGGAGTGCCACTGCCTGGAGGCGCGACATGATCCCTGCCTCGACATAGTCGTCGAGCGTGAAGATCGCGACGGCGGGCTTGCGGATTGCAAAGGCGGGGGCCGCAACGACAGGCGGAAGCAGCCCCTCGAACCGCTCGCCCGTCTCGGGAAGCTCTGCCGACACGCGCGGCGACCGTGCATGAACCTCGACGCCGACATGATGCGCGACCAGGCGAACGATACGTTCGCCATCGGCCGCGGAGAGGATCTGGCCGGTGTCGGAAATGCCTTCGGCCAGGCGATCGACCCAAAGACGGCCATCGGGGTTGAGCATCACCTCGACCACCGTCGGATCCTCGAGCCATGTCGAGATCGACGGACCGAGCGCCGTGCGCAGCATCCGTGCACCGCGTATGGAAGCTTCGGATCGGATCGGATGCACGGTCAAAGCGGTCCCCTTGGATGCGCCGGGAAGACTGATCCGGCGAGCGGGGATGATTAAGAGAGGTGCAAAAGCACTCCTGGCAACAAGGATTTATCGACGTCGTAGCGTGGCGTAGAAAGACCGGGGAACGGCGGTTCTGATCGGACACTCATCCGTCATTGACACTGGCCGGACCGCGCATCTTGCTGTCGGAACAGGGGCTTGGCATTCTTCAGGCAATGGGCAATCTGCATCGGGTTACGAATCGAGGGCGGATGCCGACAACTTACTGGGCTGCGATCATCGGGCCGGGTGATGAGACCCGCGCGCGTCGCGTGATCGGTGACGATCCAATCGACGCTGCAGGAACCTTCGCTCGATCGGTCATAGAGGACACCGAAGGGGAGTGGCACCGGGGCGGCGTCATTGTCTGGGAGGAACATGCCGGTGTCGCGACCGGCCTTGTCTTCGATGTCAGCGCAAGCATCGTTCCCAGCGAAGATGAGGGTGCGGACACGGGGGAGCTCTCCTGCAAGGTGGAGATCGTCGGCCGATACTGACTCTGCCGCGCCTTCAGGCTCAAGGCATTGATGCGTTCGGACGCTTGATCGCCATTGCCGCGCCGTCACGGCCTGTTCAACGCCGCCAATCGCGTCAGGCCATGTCCCATACCCCGAGCGGCCGTTTACTGCGGCATACCGGATTCACTCCTCATCCGGTTCAGCCGAAGGCTTTCGAACGTCTTGCGACAGCTCCCGAGCCAACCTTGGCCCCAACTCCATCCGCCTGTTGAGCGATTCCACGAACCGCTCCCAGCGCTCCTTGCCCATCGCCTGCGCGGCAGCGCGCGCGGTGTCGGGCAGTGGCGCATTGCTGGTCAGCCAGAAGCGGATGAACAAGGCGAGCGTCTCGTTCGAAAGCTCGACATGCCATTCCAGCCGGTCAGCCTGACGCGTCAATCGATCCAGGCGGCGGCTCACCGCCGCTTCCAGCCGGTCGGCGCCATCGGGCGATAGGAACGACGCCAGCGCGGCCTCGACGATAGCGACCTGCGACACGCGCCGCGACCGGGCATGGTCGGCGAGCTGGCGCGCAAGATCGGCCTGAACCCGATAGGTCTGCTTGATCCTCGGCCGCGCGGTCACAGCGCGATCCCGTCATCAGGATCGAGCGACGCCTGGCGCGCGGCGCCCGAGAGGCGTTCCTGGAGTCGGCGATTGCCGGCATTGTCCATGTCTTCATCTCCTTCGTTGAACTCGAATTCGCTTCGCGGCACCGTCGGCTTGGCGACGATCTCCTCATGGTCGGGCAGATCCGGCTCCTTGCGGATCCCGGCATTGGCGGGATCGCTCTTGGCCGCCGCATCATCCTCAGGCTTACCGGCAGGCGGAGATTTCCGGGCAGGCTTGGCGACGACCTTTTTGGTGCGCGTCGGCTTGGCTGCGGCAACTGGCTTGGGCGGTTCGACCAGCGGCAAGGCCGTCCAGTCGTCCTCCGGGCGCTCGGCCGGCGTCAGCGGCTGGGGCGTGGGCGGCGCAAGCAGCCGGGCGTCAAACCGAGGGTCCTGGTAATAGCGCGCCTTGCGCCCACGAATCGGCGCGAGCCCTGCCGCCATGACGATCTCCTCGCCGGGTGGAAGCTGCATGACCTCGCCGGGCGTCAGCAACGGCCGCGCCGTCTCGGTACGCGAGACCATCAGATGCCCGAGCCATGGCGACAGGCGGTGCCCCGCATAATTCTTCATCGCGCGCATCTCGGTCGCCGTGCCCAGCGCGTCGGAGATTCGCTTGGCGGTGCGCTCATCGTTCGTCGCGAACGAGACCCGGACATGGCAGTTATCGAGGATCGCGTTGTTGGGGCCGTAGGCCTTTTCGATCTGATTCAACGACTGCGCGATCAGGAACCCCTTGATCCCGTAGCCAGCCATGAACGCCAGCGCGCTTTCGAAGAAGTCGAGCCGGCCGAGCGCCGGGAACTCGTCGAGCATCAGGAGAACGCGGTGGCGCCGTGCCTTCGGCGTGAGCTCCTCGGTCAGCCGGCGGCCGATCTGGTTGAGAATCAACCGGACCAGCGGCTTGGTCCGCGAGATGTCGGAAGGGGGGACCACCAGATAGAGGCTCGTTGGCCGATCGCCATCGACCAGGTCGGCGATCCGCCAGTCGCAGGCCCCGGTGACCTGCGCGACGACCGGATCGCGGTACAGGCCGAGGAATGACATCGCGGTCGACAGCACGCCAGATCGCTCATTCTCGCTCTTGTTCAGCAGTTCGCGCGCAGCCGAGGCAACCACGGGATGCACGCCAGCCTCCCCGAGATGCGGCGTGGTCATCATGGCGCGTAGCGTCGTCTCGATCGGGCGCCGTGGGTCGGACAGGAAGGCAGCGACCCCTGCCAGCGTCTTGTCGCCTTCCGCGTAGAGAACATGGAGGATCGCGCCGACCAGCAGCGCGTGGCTGGTCTTCTCCCAATGGTTGCGCTTTTCGAGGCTCCCTTCCGGATCGACCAGCACGTCGGCAACATTCTGGACGTCGCGCACTTCCCACTCGCCTTTTCGCACCTCGAGCAGCGGATTGTAGGGCGACGACGCGGGGTTGGTTGGATCGAACAGCAGGACCCGGCCGACCGTCGCGCGAAAGCCCGCAGTCAGCGACCAGTTCTCGCCCTTGATGTCATGGACGATGCAGCTGCCCGGCCAGGTCAGCAGCGACGGTACGACCAGGCCGACGCCCTTGCCGCTCCGGGTCGGCGCGAAACACAGGACATGCTCGGGCCCGTCATGGCGAAGATAGCGCGTCCCGAGGCGGCCGAGCAGGACGCCGTGTTCGCCGAGCATGCCGCCGGCCTCGACCTCGCGCTCCGTCGCCCAGCGCGCCGAGCCATAGGTCTGCGCCAGCTTCAGCTCGCGCGCGCGCCAAACCGACATACCGATCGCGACAGCAGCGGAGGTGATGCCGCCCGACGCAGCGATATACGCGCCTTTCAGGAAGATCGCCGGGGCATAGGCATCGTAGCTGAACCACCACCAGAAGAAGGCCGGCGGCGGATAGATCGGCGTGCGTCCGAGCATGAACCAGACCGGCTGCAGCTCGGGCTGATAGGCGAGGGCTGCCGCCGTCCACTGCGTGGCGCCCCAGACGCTGGCGAGAACGATGCCGAAGACGACAATGATCTGGCCCCACAGGATCTTCGTGGCGGACATCAGACGGACTCCGGTATCGAGGTTGGAAGGATCGTCACAGGCCGAGCCCCCGGGTTCGCCCCAGGCTCCAGTCGACACCGCCGCCGGGCGACATCGTGCCGGAGATGTGGCGGCCGAGGTGCTGATCGAGCGCCGGCCGCCAGGGCACGAGCTGGAAGCCAAGCCCATCGTCGATCATCGCGAACCGGCCGGACGCCAGCGTCACGCGCTCGCGGAACACACCACTGACATGATCGCCCGGCGCAGAAGGCCGATGCGCCAGTCCCGTGCGCTCGGCGATCTTCGCGATGGTGTCGTCCAGGTCACGGGTCTTGAGCGTCTCGATCATGCTGTTAGCGAAGATGATCCGCTCGCCCTGGCGCCGCGCGAGACCCTCCCTGACAAGGTGGTCGGCGCGCGCTTCCATGGCCTCGCGGATCTCGCGCCCGAACCCGCCGCCGGTCGCGGCCGGTTCGCGGGCGACCAGTTGGCGATCGAGCCAGGTCGAGCCGGGCGCCGTCACCTGCTGACTGAGCGGGATGTCCGATCGGGTTGCGAGCGACAGCCGCGCACTGCCCTTCGCGTCCGGCCAGCTTCGCAGCTCGACAATCGCACCGGGCCTGGCGTCTCCTGTCATATCAATATCATCGAAGCGCACATGGTGCGTGCGGCCGTCTGAGCCATCGATCACGGCGTAGGCGGTACCGGTCAGCTCATCGTGAAGGCCACGCTCGACGAGCCGGCCAATGATGGGCTCGGCCGGAGCCTCGCCGTGGAGCGCGAAACTGGCCAGGTCGGGCGCCCGCTCACCGCCCGCCATGGCACGGTGCATCGTCTTGATGATGTCGGTGCGGATGGAGAGATCGCGAAGTGTCTGCTCGATACCGGGCTTCAAGGTCCAGCAGGCCGGGTCAACCCGTTCCGCCAGACCAAGCCTTTCGAGCTTCGCCGCGCGACCGAGCATCAGCCGCCGCGTGTCTGGATCGGGGTCACGCCCGCCGGGCCGTAGATCGACAATACCGGCCTCATCGTCCGCCATACGCTGCAGCCGGCGATCGAGGCTGGTCCAGCGATCAGCCTCGACCTCGCGTTCCAGCGACGCCTGGATATCACGCTCGCTGCGCGGACCCAGTTCGATCGTGACGCGCTCCTCGGCCCGCGCGCGCATCCCTTCGCGGATATAGTCCCGGTCGATGACGAGGTCCGCGCCGTCCGATGCTCGGCCACGCACCAGCACATGGATATGGGGATTGTCGGTGTTCCAGTGATCGACCGCCACCCAGTCGAGGTCGGTATCGAGATCCTTCGCCATGTCGGCCATCAGCTCGCGGGTGAAGGCGCGCAGGTCCGCCATCTCGCCGGCGTCTTCGGGCGAGATGATGAAGCGGAAATGATGCCGGTCATCCTCGCACCGCCCGGCAAACGCATCGCCGTCCGCCTGCTCCGAACGCGCGTCGAAGAGATTGGCGTCGCGCCCGTCACGGGTCACGCCGTCACGCTCGAGATAGGCCACGTGACGCGCGAGCGGCGCGGCGCGAAACCGGGCGCCCTTGTGCCGCACCACGCGGGCCTTGATGACGACACGGCGGCCATTCGCCCGGAAGCGTGCCCTTAGCGCCGTGTTCCGACCCCGGCCGCGATGGCCGGTACCACCAGCTCTGCCCGACCCAGGCGCGCGACGGGCATAGCCTGCCTTGGCCGCCGCCCGACGAACCTGGGCCGCGAGCGTGCGGGCCTTGCGGCCCGAGGCCGAACCCCCATCCCGCACCCTTCCCGGCCTGACCCGGAAATCCTCGCCGTCGCCGCTCATGGTCGCGACACCGGGGCAGGAAATTGACGTGCCAGCCGGCAATCATTTGAAAAGGCATCGAAATGTGAAAAATGTGCCAGCCGCTCCGAAATGGCGCCAGCCGAAAATCCCCTGCCTATCCAACCACATGCGGCCCGTCTGACGGCGCCGCTTTTATCTCGCCATCGATTTTCCTCAGCACTTCCGAAAAACTGCGATCCCACCGCCACAACGAAACACTGCGCCAGGTCACGCCAGAGGCCGCCATGCCACGTCACCGCGCGATCTTGCCGGAAAGAGGGATGAAGAGGCCGACCGAGACCGGCCTGGTTGCTGCCCTGTCGACCGAACGAGGGGCGACGGACGGCGGTTCGGATGCCGCTTGAACCGCATCGGCATCGTGATCGGCAGGCGTGTCGGACCGCCCCGCGAACAGCGCGGCGCGTGTCCATGCTCGAGGATCGGGAGCGGCAAATACGGCGCGATCTGCCGATGTCCCGCCAATGATCGGCGCGAGCCTGTTCACATAGGTGATGGTCTCAGCGGGCAAGGGACGGCCCGTCGCAAGGTGATTTTCGTAGCGACCGGGACCGGCATTATAGGCCGCGAGAAAGCCCGGAGCGCCGTAACGATCATACATTTCACGCAGGAAGGCAGCACCCGCCATGATATTGTCATGAGGGTCGTAGATATCGCCACCAAGACCGTAACGGGCGCGCAAACCCGTCCAGGTATCGGGCATGATCTGCATGAGCCCGGTCGCGCCTTTTGGCGATACGGCGCGCGGATCTCCCGCGCTTTCGACGCGCATCACCGCATAGATCCAACTTTCCGGAATCGAGAAGCGGCGTGCAGCCTCCGCAACATACGAGGCGACGCTATCAGCGGCGGTTGCGCCACGGAGAACCGGCGCGGCGGCAGTGATTGACGCCGGCGCCAACCCAACGCCAATTAGCAGGACCGCAGCTGAAAGACGCGACAAGCGCACCGGATCAACTCCCGGAACCGCGCCGTGACGGGCGATTCCACACCAGATGATGCTCCTCCCGTTCGCGGTTTGACTGAAACAGGTTGGCGTTGATCGACTGGGGTAGTGCGGGGTCGTCGATCAGCAGCGAGAAATAGGCGCCGGCGCGCTCGCCCACGCGCTTCCAACCAGCGCCGACCTCCAATCCCTCGCCGTCCGCGCCAAGATGAATGCGGTAGTCCGGCGCATTTTCCCCATCGGCATCAGCCGGGACGAGGCAGAGTTCAGCGTTCAGGCTGAGCGTTTCGATACGCCCGTGGAAGCCGTCGGCGGTTCGGGTAAAGCGGCCAATCTGTGTCATCACATGTTCCTCTCGCTCGGGATGCGGTTTGGTTCAGCGGGTGGATTTCGGCGCACGTGCGGCGCGATCATGCTCTTGCGTGATCCAGAGCGGCGTCAGGCGGCCGGTGATCGTGGCTGCTGGAAGCGGCCCGAAATACCGGCCGTCGAAACTGTCCGGGACTTCGAGATTCATCAGGAAGATGTCGCCACGCGCGAGCGCGCGACATCCCTTCCAGACGGGCAATTCGCGCCCGAGATGGTCTCGATCGCGAGCGTCGCCGAGATACTTTCCATCGACGGTGATGCGGTATCCATGACGGCAAACGCGCTGCCCGGAAACGCCGGCGACGTGCTTCAGCATCGGCACGCCGCGCGGCAGATAATGGCGCTCGGCAAGGAAGCCGGCGAGCTGATCGGGCGGCAAGACGGCGACCAGGTCGCCGACCTTCGGCGCCGGCACCGAGCTCATCCGGTACAAGCCTACGGGCACGCTCGCACTGGCGTTCCAGATGAGTCTCGGCGACGGATGGATGAAGGCGGTAACGATCGTCGCCATGGTGGCGAAATATGCCACCATCACATAGCCGAACCGGGTCATGCCTGCAGCTCCCGGCGCTGGAGCCAGGCGCTGTGGCGGTCGACGGAATAGAGCCTCGGCTCGATGCCGGCCGTCAGCCGATTATGCACATGGCACCAGTGATCGGGCGCCGCGTCGCACGGATCGACGCCTGCGGCCTCGACGGCATCGATCGCCTGCAGGACGCGTTCGACCTTCGGCCAGCCATGGATCGACAGCAGCAGCTCGCCACCCGGTCGCACGAACGGCAACGTCGAATATGCGTCGCCGGGCGCAACTGTCTGGACGATGTCGATGCGCGACAGGATCGTCCCGAAGAGGTTCGACGCCCAGCGAACGAACGCGAATACCTCGTCGGGTCTGAAGCTTACGATACGCCGCCGGCGATCGACGATCCGGTCATGGGCGATGCGGCCAAAGCGAATCCAGTGCTCGGTCCGCTTCTCGATCCAGGTGAGCTCGACATGGGTAAGTCCGTCTCCCGCAAGAGACGCAAGCGTCGGCCTCACGGCCACGCTGGATGGGACAGCATCGATCATCAGTCTTCTCCGGAAATGTCGGGAAATTCGCGCTCGAAGAGCGCACGCGCCATGTCGGCGAGGGTCGTGCCGCGCTGCACGGCGACAAGCTTCATGCGTCGCCGAAGCGCCGGCGTGACATCGATCGTCAGGCGGGCGGTGAAGCCGGCGACGGCGCCCACCTTGCCGCTCCCGACAACATCGGCAGCCTTGATCCATCGGTCGGCATCGCCGGGCCGCGATGCGAATCCAGCTTTGGCAGGGCGCTCACTCATCGGCCAAGCGCCTGGACCTCGGCCGCGAGCAGCGCGATTTCCCGCGATGCGGCGGCACTGTCATCCAGTTCGAAAGCGAGTTGGCCGCGCTGCGCCGCCTGGGCAAAGACGACACGCTGACCGACGCGCGCGCCGAGCAGCGGCGGATCATGATCCGCCAGCGCGTCGGCGGTCGCCCGCGCGATCACGGTACGCCCTACGGTCCGGTTGAGCACGAACCTCGCGACGAGCTCCGGACGATAGATGCGGGCCTCGGCGAGCAGTGCCAGCATCTCGGCTGACGCCCATCCGTCGAACGGCGACGGCTGGACCGGGATCAGCACGAGGTCGGCGGCGAGCAAGGCCGATCTCATCAGGCTGGCGACGCGGGGCGGTCCGTCGATCACCACATGATCGGTGTGACGTGCGAGCTCCGGTGCTTCCCGGTGCAGCGTATCGCGGGCGAGACCGAGCACGCCGAACAGGCGTGGCAGGGCAGCCGCCGCGCGCGCTTGCGACCAGTCCAGCGCCGATCCTTGGGGATCGGCATCGACCAGGGCGACGCGCCTGCCTTCACGGGCCCATTGGCCGGCGAGGTGAAGCGCGAGCGTCGACTTGCCGACACCACCCTTCTGGTTGAGCAGCGCGACGATCATCGCCCTGCTCCGGCACGGGCGATGTCCACAGGCCGCTGCTGTTCGACTAGCGTTAGAAAGAATCCGAAGGATTCTATGTTAGCTAAGTTAAGGGGCAGATTCCGGTAATGATTCCTGTGCCTTAGGACCGATTTCGGTTCCTGATAGGACGACTCATCGGTTCCCGATAGGACGACTCCGGCGGTTCCTGATAGGACGACTCCCATCACCTGTTATCCACAGGCGCGAGACCGACCCGGCGCATGGCGACGTCGAAGGAATCCTCAGGGATCGAGACGAACCGCAGGCGTTCCCGGCCGAGCTCGGTCTCGAGCGCGAGACGGTAGCCGGGAAGCGGTTGACGGCGGACGATGCCGCGCAGCTCGAAGCTGAAACGCTTCAGCGGCGACAGCACGCCGGACTTGAGATGGAGATGGGCGAGATCGAAGCTCCACCCGCCGGTCTGGCGCCCGCCATGCTTGCGCACGATCCGGTAGAGCCAGCGCTCGATACCGCCGGTCAGGTCGAAATAAGCCCGGTCGATCGTCAGCACGAGTGCCTGATCCATGACGCCGGCGAAAAACCAGTCGGGCACGATCATCTCGATGCCGAGCGGACGCCCGTCGCCGTCGAGCCGCTCCTTCCACTCGTTGATCCAGGAGAAGCGGTGTCGGCGTCGCTGGAGCGGCTGGCGGATCGATGTTGCGATGGTGGTCGACTGGAGCCGGTCAAGAGCGGCTTTCAGCCGGTCGTAATTGTCGCGGCCGGTGCCGCGACCGATAAAGGTGAGGATCTCATGCGGCGTGGTCGCCATCAGCCGCGAGGTCTGACGCCCTGCATCGCGGGCCTCGACGATCTGGCTTGCCGCCCAGATCAGCACATCGGCGTCCCAGATGGTCGCCATGCCATGCTCGGGCGTCGCTTCGACGACGATCCAGGTGTCGCCCATATGGAAGTCGATCGGCGTCACGCGCTTCGATTTGGCGAGGCTGAAAAAGGGCCAGGCCATCAGGTCCTGGGCATCCCGCGGTGCGATGTCGCCGGGGATCGACCGGAACAGGTCGAGCTGAGAACGCTCGATGGATCGCTGCATGGCCATCGTCAGCGCCGAATCGGGCCGGCCGCGCCGAGAACGGCCGGGTCGAGGCGCTTGGCGGGGTGAACCACGCCAGTGCCCGGATCGGAGGTCGAGCGCCGGACACCTTGCTCGGCCCAGGACTGCAGGTCATCCAGCGCATAGACGACACGGCCGCCGAGTTTGTGGAAGACGGGGCCCGTACCGTAGCAACGATGCTTCTCGAGCGTACGCGCCGAGAGGCCGAGAATGAGCGCGGCATCGGGCGTGCGCAGATAGCGTTGGGTCGCACGGGTTTCCGGCATCGTCATGAGTGACCTCCAGCGGACGACGGGCGGTGATCGCCAACTCCATCCAGTTGCCGGCATGGATGGGAGCGTGCCGGAATGGCCGGAAGGTCCGAATCTTGCGCATCATCCGACCGTGACGGGGAGAGCCGGGCCACCTGCTTTGCAGCGATTGGCGGGAGCTCGTCGGTTTGCGACGACGTCGGGCGGCCTAGGCGGGATACGCCCGGATCGGGCTATCCGCCCGGCCGGGGATGCCTCTCCCGTTGAACGGACAATCGGCGAGCGCCGGCGGGCGAGCATTGCCGACACGGAAATCCGTGGATCAGTATTTCTGCCTTTGCGGATGTACGCCGCGATGCCCCGCCCGGCACTGCCGGGCGGGGCGACCTTCTCGGGTCAGTCGTTATTGGCGGCGCGCTGCTGCCGCGACCAGATCAGGCTGTGGGTTTCACCGTTCTCGTCGTCGCACAGGTTGGCGAAGATCGGGGCGGTGAAGCTCGGATCGTCGAGCTTGACCGAAAGATAGTCGCGCTGGGCGGCGGAGGTCTTGGCCCAGCACGCTCCGATTTCGGCGCGGCCGACAAAGACCCGGTGGGTGGGCGCATTCTCGTTCTGGCGGTTGTCTTCGGGGACGATCCGGACGCCGCGGGCCTGGACGCCGAGGCTGACGATCTCGCCCTGATATTCCAGGCCGACCTTCTTGAAGCTGCCGATATTTGCCATGATGATATTCCTTCGCTGTTTCGATACCGCCCCATGCGGCCTCGATGGCCAGCAAAAGCCGGGCGCGATCGCCGACGCAGCTTTGCCCGCAGCGCCAGCGGAGGACTGCGGGAACGGTGCTTTCTTGTTTCGCGAGGAATGGGCGTGAGCCCAGGGGAAGAAAGTGACGGGACCGCGGTTGCGGACCAAGGCGTATCGAGGCGCAGCCGTCGACCGGCTAGCTCAGCCATCAACGAGGCCGTGTGGCGGTATCGTTTGCGCGAAGGTGACATCTGCCAAAGGTCAGCGAGAATGGTCGCACCTGGTCGTCGGGCGCGTCACCCTCATTTTTCCGGACCTGCGAAGGGGTCGTTACCGCGTCGACATGCACATCGAGAAACCGCACCCTGGGTTTGTCTGTCCGCCGGGATCGGGCTGGGCCATACCCGCCACCTGATGCGATCCATCAACCGGCAGGCAACCGATCCGCGCGATCGGTGAACCGCCGCCATGCCGCGAACCCGACCAGAAAGGCTGCAACCAGTGCCAATGCATCGCGCGGTGGGCCGGACGCGATCAGGTGACCGAGCAGCCCCAGCGCCGCGTGATAGGCGGCGGCAGCGGCGGGGCCTGCGAAAGCGAGAACGACGATCAGACGAAGCATCGGCGAGCGTGCCCGCGAAAAGATGACGGGTCCGATCGT
The DNA here is from genome assembly GCF_029911635.1 of Sphingomonas sp. AR_OL41. Taxonomy (GTDB): domain Bacteria; phylum Pseudomonadota; class Alphaproteobacteria; order Sphingomonadales; family Sphingomonadaceae; genus Sphingomonas. The sequence continues at coordinate 739 of NZ_JARYTI010000011.1, read as the reverse complement.
TGCTATGGCGATCCCGACAAGGGCGCCAGCGATCAACCCTTCCGCAGCGCTACCAGTCCAGCCGAGGACCAGCAGCCCGGCGGAAATGCCAGAGAACAGGGGAAGCGCGTTGACGGCGAGGGCGACAAGCACCCAACCGAGGAACAGGCTGGCGGCAATCAGGATGGGAACAGCGAGAATCACGGGCGTCCTCCTTGACGAACAGGTCGTCGGACGCGCTCTCCTCCACCACCACAGCGCAACTGTCCGACGATAATAGCAAGAAACGAGGCGCCCGGGAAAGACCGAATGGCCTTCCCGAGCGTCTGGCGAAATTCGATGCGTTCAGCGGGCGAACGGATCATATTCCCGCACGATGCTCAGCGGGTCGCCATCATATTCACGGGCCTCAGCGACACCGAAGATCTGCTCATTGATTTTGAAGATGACGATGCAGGCCATCATGGTGCGGGCGAGGTTCCAGGCGTAGGATTGCGCGAGGCTCAGCGGCATGATCGAAGCTCCTGTCCGGGAGCGAGGACCATCCCCGCTCGACAGGCGCCCGAAGTGTCCGGCGCATGGCCGCAATCACCGCGAGAGGCGTAAGCCCCACGCGGCCGCACGCACAGCGTAAGCGGACCCTTGATGACGTGGAACGGCCCGCACTCAACGACTCGATGAGTGATAGAAAGCGAGCGTTGGAGCACCACCATCAAGGAAGGACTATTCGATGCAGGAAGTGGTCACCGTTGGCTTGGAC
>NZ_JARYTI010000119.1 GCF_029911635.1 Sphingomonas sp. AR_OL41 | reverse complement strand
CCCCGTTCCTTCGACGCCATCTGTGACGCGCTCAAAACCATCCTCGAAAAATTCAAACCCGGCGAATACTCAAATTACATCCGACACTCAGGATATGTGCAAACCTGAACGGGTATGAGTCTAGAAGAGCGACGGCGCTCTTCCGTGGCTTTCCCTTCATCCACAAACCCCCGGTCGCCGTCCCGCCCATGGCCGCGCCGCCTCGATCTCATAAGCCAGCGCGAGCAACGTCGCCTCGTCACCGACCGCCGCCTGGAACTGCGCGCCGATCGGCAGGCCCGCCGCGCTCCACGCGCCCGGCACGCTCATCGCGGGTGCGCCGACGACGTTGACCGGGGTGGTGTAGCCGACATAGCCGGTCAGCCGCTCGGCCATGGTCTCGACCGGCAAATCGGGCGCGAGCCAGCCCAGTTCGGGCGGCGGCGCCGACAGCACCGGCGACAGGATCACGTCGTAATCAGCCAGCCACGCATCGTACGGCACGCGCAGCCCGTCGAGCCAGGCCACCGCCTGTTCGACCGCGCCGTCGGGCGCCATCGCGACGATGCCGGCCATGGCGAGGCTGAACGGCTCGACATCCTCAGGCCCCGGCGCATGGCCGAGCCGCGCGCCGGCCTCGGCGAGAATGTCCGCCGCGCCCTTAGACCAGGCGAGCAGGAAGGCATCGGACATGCCGGTGATCGGCGCCGGCCAGGCGGTCGGTTCGACCTGATGACCGAGATCGCCGAGCAATGCCGCCATCGCCGCGATCGCGCCGGCAACCTCGGCATCGGGCTTCCCGCCCGACACGCTGTCGAGCACCAGCCCGATGCGCAGCCGCCTGGCGGACGGGCCGCTGACGAGACCGACCTTGGGCAACCCCGCGCCGCTCGCCTCGACCGCGGCGAGCAGCCCGGCGCTGTCGCGCACGCTGCGCGACACGCATAACTGCACGCTGAGCGGCATCGGAAAATGCCCCGGATCGGTCGCCAGCGTGCGCCCGCGCGAGGTCTTCAGCCCGAACAGCCCGCAGCACGAGGCAGGGATGCGGATCGACCCGCCGCCATCGCTGGCATGCGCGAAGGGCACGACATGCGCCGCGGTCGCCGCGCCGGCGCCGCCCGACGACCCGCCCGACGAGCGCGTCACGTCCCACGGGTTGCGTGTCGGCCCGAAGGCGAGCGGCTCGGTGGTCGGCAGGAAGCCATGTTCGGGCGTGCTGCTCTTGCCGATCGGGTTGAGCCCGGCGGCGAACAGCCCGTCGGTAAACGGCGCCTGCCGCGTCGCCGCGCCGAGCCCGGCGGTCGCGCGAGATCCCGATCGCGTCGGCAGCCCGATCTGGTCGTCGAGATCCTTGATCAGGAACGGCACCCCGGCAAACGGCCCATCACCGAGCGGCGCCCTGGCCCGCTCACGGGCACGCGCGAAATCCTCGGCGACGAGAAAGTTGAGCTGCGGGTCGAGCGCCTCGGCGCGCGCGATCGCCGCATCGACCATCTCCAGCGCCGACACCGCCCCGCTGCGGATCGCCGCCGCCATCTCGGTCGCATCCCAGTCCGCGCTCTCGTCCCGTGTCATGCCCGTCGCTCTCCATTCGTTATCGTTGCGGCGGGTTGTGGCGCGGACGGCGACGCGGGGCAATGCGCGGCGCTACCTGCTTTGAGCCGCTGGCGCGCGGGATGCCGAAAGCCGGACGTTGATGCTATGTACCGCGACCATGGGAGTCGAAGCGATGAACGACATGGCCAAGATCTTCTGGAACGGTCGCAGCCAGGCAGTGCGGCTGCCCAAGGCATATCGCTTCGCCACCAGTGAGGTGAGCATTCGGCGCGAGGGCGACAATGTGATCCTCGAGCCGGCTACGGGCGATCAACAGGACCTCGACGCAGCGACGGACGCAATGGGCGATGATGTTGCACGGCGGATCGACCAGCTCCGCGCGCTGATCGACGCCGGCGCCGACAGCGGCGATGCGGGCGAATGGAACGCGGACGAGATCAGGCGAATCGCGCGGGGCGGCGGCATGGCCGACGACGATTGAGCAAGATCCGCTACAAGCGCGCCGCGCAAGGCGATGCGGTGGCGATCTGGCGTTATATCGCGCGCGACAGCCCCGACTTCGCCGACGCGACGCTCGCCCGCTTTACCGAGAAGCTGGAGCGGCTGGCCGACAACCCGATGCTCGGCACACCGCGCCCGGAATTGCGCGAGGAATTGCGCAGCTTCGCGGTCGGCAATTATGTCCTCTTCTATAGCCTGCTAGGGGACGTGCCGCTCGCCATGGCGGCGAGCAGCGCGTCGAAGCGGGTGTTGGGGTCGCTGTTGGTCATGGGTTCAGATACTCCCTGATCGCTCCGTCGATCTTTTCGGCAAACGGGCGAAGGGTGATGAATTTTCGGGCGTATGCGCTAGCCGCTGCCCCGTACCCATTCGATTCCTCCTTCCAGCTGTTAACAAGCAGCGAGGGGCTGGTCGCGATGAGGTCATTGATAACCTCGATTATTAATTTGGTGTTCGCCTCTATTTGTTCATCAAATTCTTTGAGCGCGTTTCTTACATTGATGGGCACTATGGCAGAATTTATAAAAGCGGCAAGTTTTCCACGTGCAGCAACATAGGTCGCGGTCGTGTTCATCATCCCGAACGTACCGGGTTTCGGTTCGTAGTGATTGCCAAATTCACGAACCTCAACAGTGCCGTAGCGAAGGTCTATTCTCGCTTGCCCATTCTCAAAAAATTCATTGAGCCTCTGAATACGCAGCGGGTTTAGGGTATCTAGATGCAAAAACTGAATCGCTAGAATTACATTCTCTTCCAACATTTCCGGCAAAGAAAAAGTCTGCCGAAGAGACAATTCGTCTTTTACGCAAATGAATAGATTTATTTCCCCTAGCAGATCGGTTTGGTCGTGCGTCAATTTTACGTTCGTTGGAGTAATGTGAAAGTGGTTATCCCCTATATGCCCTTGGTTTCCCACCGAGCTATCGCGTCCGGCGGTAACTGCAAGAGGCGCGACTGCGGCCGTCGCCCCCGGCTTGAGAATCCAGAGAAGCGCAAAATAGAGCGCTCCAACACCGAGCAAGATCATGCCCCAAAACCGGATAGTTTCGATATTCATGCCTGCACCCGCGAGCATTCGGACCTTTTCCGGCCAAACGCTCCCAACGAAGCCGAGCACGGTCCCCGATGCCCCTCCGATCCTAAGGGGTAGGCCAACCAGGCCATCATAAATGGCTTGCCGCATACGTGTCGTCCTACCCCCCCACGAATCGCCAATCGCGACCCGTTCCATCAGATCCATTAGAGGCGTCCTACCGGATTTAGCGTTACATGCCCAAAGGGGATATGTACCGAAGGGGAGGGGCTTAAAGTTCCGATCTACGGGGCAAGGTAATACCCGAGACCCACCTGCAGCATCGATCCTGGCGCCACTACGGCGCCAGCGCCACCTCCACCACGCTGACCGATTTCGGCGGCAGCACCAATGTCAGCGTGCCGCCGACGGCGCGTGCCGCGATCGGCTTTGGCGTTACTGCATCCGGCGCGGCGACCGTATTGACGCTGGCCACGCTGGCCGCCGTCAGCACCTGCCCCGACATTGCGCGGATGCGTTTGCCGGCGATGCTCGGGGCGATCGTCAGCGGGCGCACCGGGTCGATATTGGTCAGCGCCAGCCACAGCTTGCCCGACGGATCGCGCGCGGCGACCGCGTCGAGCCGCGGCAGGGTGATCGCGCCGTGGCGATAGCTGCCGGCGGCAAAGCTCACCGGCACGCGCACCGCATCCTGGAACGGCACATAGAGGTGATAGACATGATAGGTCGGGGTCAGCACCATGTGCGGCCCGTCGGTCAGCACCATCGCCTGCAGGACATTGGCCATCTGCGCGATGTTGGTGATCCGCACGCGATCGGCATGGCGCATGAAGATGTCGAGGTTGAGCGCGGCGAGCAGCGCGTCGCGCAGCGAATTCTGCTGTTGCAGGAAGCCGGGGTTGGAGCCCGGCGTCGGCGCCAGCCACGCGCCCCATTCGTCGACCGCCAGCGCCAGCTTCTTCGCCGGATCGTAGCGGTCCATGATCGCGCTCTGCTTGCCGATCAGCGCGTCCATCCTGAGCGTCTCGTCGAGCAACGCGGCATAATCGTCCTCGCCGAAGCCGGTGCTCGGCAAATGCGGCGGCCAGCCATTGACGGTGTAATTGTGCAGCGAGACGCCGTCGATGTCCCAGCTATAGACCTTGTCCTTCCACGCCTTCATCACGGCTTCGGTGTAATCGAGCTTGCCGCCGTCGGAGCCGACCGCGATCCGTCGCATCGCGCTGGCGCCGGTCTGCGCGGTGTTGAGGTTGCGCGAATAATGGCTGAAGCGCTTCATCTCCTCGACATAATGCTCGGCCGACATCGCGCCGCCACAGCCCCAATTCTCGTTGCCGAGGCCGAGATATTTGATCCGCCACGGCGCAGGATGGCCGTTGGCGGCGCGCTCGCGCGCCAGCGCGGTCGGCTTGTCCGCGGTCATATAGTCGAGCCAATCGGCCGCCTCCTCGGTGGTGCCGCCGCCGACATTGATCGACAGATAGGCCTCGGCGCCGATCTGATCGAGGAAGTCCATGAACTCGTGCGTGCCAAACGCATTGGGTTCGATCACCCCGCCCCAGCTGGCGTTGAGCGTGGCGGGGCGTTTGTCGGCCGGGCCGATGCCCTTGCGCCAGTGATATTCGTCGGCGAAGCAGCCGCCGGGCCAGCGCACATTGGGCACCTTGATCGCGCGCAACGCGGCGACGACGTCGCTGCGGACGCCGCGGACATTGGGGATCGGCGAGTCGCGCCCGACCCACACCCCGCCATAGATGCCGGTGCCGAGATGCTCGGCGAACTGGCCGAAAATGTCGCGGTCGATCGTCGGGCCGGGCGTGGCGGGGGTGATCGTCACGACCGTCGGCGGCTCGGCCGGCTGGGCTTGCGCGGCGGGCGTGGCGAACGCGAGCAGGCCGGTCAGGCTGCCCAAAGCGCACAGCGAGCGGGTCATCCGCGTGGCGATAGCGCGGCGCATCTCAATGCCCCCCGCGCGGCGCGGGCCGCGCCGAGAATTGGTAGACGATGCTGTTGCGATAGGTCTGGCCGGGGTCGAGCCGCGCCGATCCGAAGGCGGGCTGGTTGGGCGTATCCGGGAAGACCTGCGGCTCGAGCGCGAGCGCGTCGCCCTGGCGATAGGCGTGGTGCGACTTGCCCACCGCCGTCCCGTCGAGGAAATTGCCGGTATAGAATTGCACCCCCGGCTGGTTGGAGAGGATTTCCATCACCCGCCCGGTCAGCGGATCCTCGACCCGGGCGTGGAGCCGCGGCGTCGCGGCGACGGTCCGCGCCAGCACGTAATTATGGTCATAACCCTGGCCGATGGCGATCTGCGGATCGCGCCCGTCGCGGATGCGCGCGCCGATCGCGGTCGGCCGGCGGAAGTCGAACGGCGTGCCGGCGACGGGGCGGAACTCGCCGGTCGGGATCAGCGTCGGGTCGACCACGGTGATGCTGTCGGCCGGGATGGTCAGCAGATGGTCGTAGATCGAGCGCTGGCTCGCCTCGCCCGCGAGATTCCAGAAACTGTGGTTGGTGATGTTGACGATCGTCGTACGGCTGGTGGTGGCGACATAATCGACCGACAGGCGATTATGCTCGTCGAGCGCATAGGTCGCGGTCACGCTCAGCTCGCCGGGATAACCCTCCTCGCCATCGGCGCTGGTATAACCCAGCGTGACCGAGGCGACCGCGCCGCTCTTCACCGCCAGCACGCGCCACAGCCGCTTGTCGAAACCCCTGACCCCGCCGTGCAGCGCGTTGGGGGCATTGTTGATCGCCAGCGTGTAGCGTTGCCCGTCGAGCGTGAAATGCCCGTCGCGGATGCGGTTGGCATAGCGCCCGACGGTCGCACCGAAATAGTTCGGCCTGGCGAGATAACCCGCCATATCGGCATAGCCGAGCACGACATCCTCGGCCACGCCGCGCCGGTCGGGCACGCGCACCGACTGGAGGATCGCGCCATAGCTGATCACGCGCACCGACATGCCGTGCGCGTTGCTCAGCGTGATCGCATCGACCGCGCTGCCATCGGCAAGGTGGCCGAAGACATCGCGCTTCGCCTCGGCGGCATTGGCCGCGACCGGCAGCGCGGCGGCGAGCACCGCCAGCATCGCCAAGGACCTCTTCATGACCCGACTCCCTCCCCAAAGATTCGCCGCGCCGATCGTCCGCGTCGTGCGCCGTCGCTTTTACTCAGACAATTAAGTCTCAAGCAATGGGAGATCGCATGTCGTTCCGGTCTTTCACCGCATCCGCGCCATCAGGTGTGCGGCGGCGTTTCATAGGCCATCGCGCCGATGTCGTTGCCTTCGGGATCGAGGAAGCGGATCAGCGCGCCGACGGTCGGGATCACGCTTTTGGCAAAGGTGATCGTGCCGCCATGCGCGACGACCCGCGCCGCGACCGCATCGACATCGTCGACCGCGAAGGTCGCCTCGACGCCGTTGAGGCCGGTGCCGCTGCGCGGCGTCTGGCGTTTGTGCATCAGGCCCTGGATGCCGGGCGAGGCCGCGTCGCCGGTATGGATCAGGTAGAAGCCCGGCGGCCCCCAGGGCTCGAAATCCCAGTCGAACACGGCTTCGTAAAAGGCGCGGGCGCGGTCGATATCGTCGACATGGATGGCGAAGGAGGCGAGGTTGGCGGTCATGGTCTCTGGTTCCCTGTTCCGGTTCGACAGAAATATCCCGTCCTTGGCCGGGCGCCGCAATCGCGATATTCCGGCAAACGATGTCGCGAAAACGTCGCAGCATGGCCGACGAGCCCTTTCTGGTGATTCGCGCCGCCGCGTCGGACCTGCCGGGCGGCGCGACGATCGCCCCGCACGCGCATGACTGGCACCAGCTGATCTACGCCTCGGCCGGCGTCATGACCGTCACCACCGAAGCGGGCAGCTGGGTGGTGCCGCCGAACCGCGCGGTGTGGGTGCCGGCGGGCATGCGCCACGCGATCCGCTTTGCCGGGCACAGCCATTTCCGCACGCTCTACCTCATGCCCGGCTGGCGCGAACGGCTGCCGGTGGCGTGCCTCGTCGTGGCGGTGTCGCCGCGTGGACGAGTTGAAAGCCGGGCATGACCGTACCGGAGAAATCGAACCTGATCGTCTTGCGGCCGCCCCGTTGAATCTGACGGCGCAACCCGCCGAATGCCCACCAAGTGATATATATATCG
>NZ_JARYTI010000118.1 GCF_029911635.1 Sphingomonas sp. AR_OL41 | reverse complement strand
ACCCGCAAATCATCAGAATATGGCCTGCCCATAACTCGCCAGCCTCCAACCCGGCTCGCGGGTTGAATCAGCTTTCACGCCCTATGGGAATCCCCCACGATTCAACTCGGTCGGATACGGGTCTAGCTCCGATCGGCAAGCCGCGCCCGGCGGGCGGCGAACTCGGCTTCTACGACCCGGTTCGACCAACCAGCGCGCCGGCGCGCCACTCCCTACCCATGCTCCTGCACCTGCAAGACCGGCGCACGGCTCGGCCGCAATGCCACCACCAGCACCCCGAGCAGTGCCAGCGCGGCGCCGAGCAGCATGCGGCCATCGAGTTCGTCGCCGGTCAGCAATACGCCGCAACCGATCGTGGCGAGTGGCGTCATCAGCGTGAGCGGCGCGAGCAACGTCGCCTCGTAGCGGCCGATCAGCCAGTAATAGGCGGTGTGCGCGAAGACCGAAACGACCAGCGCGGCAAACAGGATCGCGGCGACGAACGGCCAGCCAACCGCCAGCGCGCTCGACCATTGACCGTGTTCGAGCAGGGCCGAACCCAAAGCGAGCGGCACGAACGACGCCAGGCCGACCCAAGCCTGGAAACGCAGCGGCGCGACATCTTCCATCTGCTTCATCAGGATCGCGCCGAGCGACCCGGCAAAGGCGGCGCCCAGCACGAACCACAGCCCGACCGACAGTGCGACGCCGTGTGGGTGCCAGATCACCAGCACCACGCCCGCCAGCGTCAGCGCGATGCCGAGCCAGCGTCGCCAGTGGATATGCTCGCCGAGCATGACGATCGACAGCAAGGTGGTGATCGGCACGCTCGCCTGGATGACGATCCCAGCCGACGACGGCGATGCGGTCTGCAGCCCGATGAACAGCAGCGCGAAATTGCCGCCACCCATCAGCAGCCCGATCAGCACGATGCGCCACAGCGGCTTCGGTGCCGGTCGCAACCAGGGGAGCGTGGCAAGCAGCACGATCGCGAATCGCAGCGCCGCATAGAAGAGCGGCGGCACACCCCAATGGCTGACGATGATCTTGCTGAGGACGTTGCTGAACCCCCAGACGATACAGATCGTCGCCAGCAGCAGAAAATCACGGACACGCATGATGCCCTTCATGCACGACGGTTGTGGGTACGGCTATGGGCTTGGGTGCTGGCGCATGACGCGGAAAGGTGCGGCATGGATGATCGCCAGCCTGACGACGGCCGGCGTCGGACGGAACGCGGATCTATGCGTCCAGACGCTTGCGCAGAAAGTAGCGCACATTGTCGCGCGGCGAATGATCGAGTGCGCCGAACACCTGATAGCCGAGCTTCTCGTAGAAGCCCCGCGCCTGGAAGGTGAAGGTCGTCAGCCAAGAGCCGACACATCCGCGCTCGATGGCGATCCGCTCCGCCGTCTCCATCAGCTTCGCGCCCAGGTCTTGATCACGCATGGCGGCGGGCACGACGAGATAATCGACGAACAGCCAGTCATAGACCGTCTTGCCCCACAGCCCGCCGACGACCGCGCCATCGTCATCCGTCAGCGTGATCGCGATCGGCTTCGGGTCGGCGGGGTAACCCTGTTCGGCATTGAAGGCCGATAGCGGGGCGAGAATCGCGTCGCGAATGGCATCAGTCGGCGCATCGCAGATGGTTAGGGTGGCATCCATACCGCGCTATATCGCGACCGGCGGATTATCCGCCACCGGCAATTGGTGGCGCGCGAACGGCGGACGCGTCGCCCGCTCTTTCGCTTTGCGCTAATTTGCTGGATATGTCGCTGAAGCGATTGCACATCTACGCAATGACGCGCGGAATATCAGGTGAGGGACAACCTGTGCCTATGCCGGAAGTGCCGCCGCTACGCAGTGAAGATGATTCCCAAGACATCGTCACGATCAGGCACGCCACCAAGACATTCGGCGACAAAATTGCCTTGCACGACATGTCGTTCAGCGTCCCCAGCGGTCAGATATGCGGGTTGCTCGGGCCAAATGGCGCAGGCAAGACCACGCTGTTCCGCTTGCTGATGGGCATATTGAAGGCGAGTTCGGGGGTTCTCGAAATTGCCGGTTTGGACGCGTTCGAAGATCGCGTCGCCGTCAAGCGCCTGTTCGGCTTTCTGCCCGATGAGCCTGCCTTCTACTCCTATCTCTCGGGGCGGGAGCTGCTGGAATTGAGCGCGGGGATGCACGGCCTCGACGTGGATGCGGCGATGGACTGGATCCAGCCCCTCGCGCAACGGCTTCGGCTCGCGGATGATCTCGACAATTATGCCGAGGATTTCTCGCGCGGCATGAAGAAGAAGCTCGGCCTGTTGCTCGCCATGCTGCATCGGCCACGCCTGCTGGTTCTCGATGAGCCGACCAACGGGCTCGATGTCGAATCGACGCGCCTCTTCTATGACCTGATCGGGGAGGCCGCCGCCGGCGGCGCGACCGTGTTGTTTTCCACCCATCTGATGGACCATGTGACGCGCCTGTGTTCGCACGCGGTGATCATCAACGAAGGATCGCTGATCGCGAAGGGACCGATCGCGGAATTGAAAGAGTATTATGAGGAAGACAGCCTGGAAGCGCTGTTTCTGAAGCTCACGGCGCGGCCGTAGCGATCATGATGGACGGGGCCGCCCTCGGCTTTTGGAAAACCGTCGGCCTGTTGCTGAAGGCATCGCGGCGGCGTTCCGATGGACGCCGACAGCGCCAGCAAGAGTTGTTGAACAATCGCGGCGCAATGAACTGGGGAGGCCTTGCCACCTTCGTTGCCATCCTCGTGATGGCGTTTCTGCACGGAGCCGCCGCCTTCGCGGTCATGTCCGGTGTCGAGGCCGGCCAGCAGCTTGCCGTCGAACGCCCGGGCACGTTTATCGTCCACAGCTGGTTTCTCAGCAACGTGAAGGACCTGGAAGCGGCGGCCGGCACGGCATCTGACACAGCCAGGGACGCCCGTGAATCGCTGGAACGAGAGTACCACGGCCAGGCCAGGGACATCGTCGCGCGCAGCGGTGGCCAGGAAGCGGAGGTCGAGCAGAGGTTGCGGGCAAGTGTCGCCGCATCGGGCAGCCGCAATCTGATTTCGCGTGACGATGCGGCCTTCGGATTGCGCGGGCTGGGGCGTTCCGGGCCGGCCGCGACGATGCTCGGCTCGGTGATGCTGCTGTGGTGGCTGGCCATGGTGATCTGTCAGGGCGAAGGGCTGGAGCTCGATCTGCAACGCCGGCGACATCCGATGTGGGAGTGGCTGTTAAGCCACCCGGTCAACGCGGGTGCCGTGTTCCTTGCCGAAATGCTGTCGCCGCTGGCCGCCAATCCTTCCTACTGGACCGCGCCGCTGTTCGCCGGCATTCTCTATGGCAGCGCGCTGGGCGCAGGCGCGGGGCTTGGCGCCGCGCTACTGATCGGCATTCCCCTGACGATCGCGGCGGCCTGTATGGGCAAGGCGCTGGAGATCGGGGCTATCCTGCGACTACCGACCCGGAGCCGGGGGGCTGTGATCGGGATATTGAGCTGGTTCGGCTTTGCCTCGATGCTCATCATGTTCTTCGCCGCGAATGTGATGCCCCGATTCACGACCATGTTCCGTCACCCCATCGATGCGGTCGCCGGCGCATCGTGGCCGTGGCTCGGACTCTTTCTGGGTCTCGGCGCGGATGGCCAGTTTTCCTTTGTGCGCGGCATGGTGTTTTGCTGGGGCGTCAGCGCGGCGCTGATGGCATCGGCGGTGATCTTCAGCGCCCGATCGATCCGCAAGGGGCTCAGCGGCGCCTTCGCATCGGACACGCTGCCCGCCCGCCGAAAGCGAAAGACGAGCTTTGGCCGTGAGCCTCTGTTCAGAAAGGAATATCTCTGGTTTGTCCGCGATCGCAGCGCGATCGTACAGATAATCCTGATCCCGCTGACGGTCGCCGGATTTCAGTTGTTCAACCTCCGCGCGATCGCGAGTCACGCGGAGGATTCCTGGAATTATCTGAGCGGCGCGGCGATCTTTTTCGGCACCTATTTCCTGTGGGTCCTCGGCCCGAAGTCGCTGACATCGGAAGGGACGGCGCTGTGGATCGCGCTGACCTGGCCGCGCGGGCTGGAAAATGTGCTGAAGGCCAAGGCCTGGCTCTGGTCGATGATCGCGTCGGGCTTGGTGCTCATGGTCCTGCTGGCCGGATGCTGGCTCTTTCCGCAGGATGCCTGGAAGATCGCGCTGGTCGCGATCGGCTGGTTCTTCTTTGCGCGCAGCATGGCCGAAAAGTCGGTGACCCTAGTCACGATCGTCTCCGAATCCGGCGAAGCGCAGCCAGTCCCGTCCGGGCGTCGCTGGGCGGCGCAACTGGGCATGCTCACCTTCGCGATCGGCGTCTGCACCCAGCAGTGGAGTCTTGCGGTGGTCGGCATTGTCTATTCGTGGATCACCGCCGCCGCCATGTGGGAGAATCTTCGCGCGCGCCTGCCCTATCTCTATGATCCATGGTCGGAAACGCTGCCACCTCCGCCAACGCTCATGCATGCCATGATCTCGATCAGCATCCTGGTGGAATGTGCGTCAGTCGTCACCGTGCTGCTTTTTGCGATCGGCGGAAAGGATAGCCTGGCCGGGGCGCAAGCCTTTGGTTACGCGCTTTGTGCGGTCATCGTATCGATCGGCGTAGCGCATTTTCTGTCCGGCCGCGGTGTTTCCCCCGCGCAAATCTGGTGCTGGCGCGACGAGGAAGCGGACATCGACGCCGATCAATCCTGGGTGCGCCGCTATGTTGCGGCCAATCGCGGCGATGTGGTCTGGCTTCTGCGGGGCATCGGCGGAGGGCTGCTCCTCGCGCTCTTCGCGCACCTCTATCTGCTCGCCATCGGGCTCGTCCCTTCGATCGCCGAGACGATCCAGGCCACCAGGCATCAGATGCAGAGCATACCGGGCATGACCGCAGCCTATGCCATGATGGCCATCGGCTTTGCGCCCTTTGCCGAAGAGTATCTCTTTCGCGGCCTCGTCTTCAGGACGCTCGACCGGCAATGGGGTGGGTGGAAGGCCGTGCTTGGCGCTGCTGCATTCTTTGCGATCTACCATCCGCCGCTCGCATGGGTCCCGGTCGCTCTCGTCGGCGCCACGAATTGCCTTCTCTTCAAGCGGTCGAAGCGTCTGGCACCGGCCATCCTGCTGCATATGGCCTACAACACCGTGGTCACCTTGTGGCCATAGCGGGCGCCGTCAGTTGGCGTGGCGTGTCTGGTCGCCAGTGACCTTCTCGCTCGACGGGCAGCGATCCACCACGGTCACGAAGCGTCAGCACCCACCCGCACAATCCTCGCCATGCTCGATCTGCAACGTCGCGTGGCCGATTGCGAAGCGCTCCTTGAGCATTGCGCGTGCGCTGGCGAGGAACTCGTCGCCGGGATGGCCGTCGGGGACGACGAGGTGCGCGGTCAGCACCGTCTCGGTCGTGCTCATCGGCCAGATGTGCATGTCGTGGACGCGCGCGACGCCGGGCAGCGTGCGCAGCTCGATCCACACCTTGTCATAGTCGATCGCGCGCGGCACCGCGGCGAGGCTCATCTCGACCGACTCGCGTAGCAGACCCCAGGTCTGCCAGAAGATCAGCACAGCGATGACGAGGCTGACCGCCGGATCGACCCAGACGAAGCCGAAGCGCCAGATCACCAGCCCCGACACGACCACGCCGGCTGACACCGCGGCATCCGCTGCCATGTGCGCGAACGCCGCGCGAACGTTGAGATCGCCCTTACGGCCGCTGGCGAACAGCATCGCCGTCGCGCCGTTGACGAGGATGCCGAGTCCGGCGACCGCCGCGACGGTCAGCCCCATGACAGGCTGCGGCGCGGCGAGGCGCTGGATCGCCTCGAGCACGATCGCGCCGAGCGCGACGAGCAGCAGCAACGCGTTGCTCAGCGCGGCGAGGATCGTCGAGCCCTTCAGACCATAAGTGAAACGCTTGGACGGCGCCGCCTTGGCCAGCCGCACCGCCGCCCAGGCGGCGCACAGCCCGAGCACGTCGGACAGATTGTGCCCGGCATCGGCGAGCAATGCGACCGAATCGGCGTAGAAACCGAAGCCCGCCTCGGCCGCGACGAAGACCAGGTTGAGCACGATGCCGATCGCAAAGGCGCGCTCATGATCGCCCGACGGCGCATGCGCATGGCCATGGCCATGGCTGTGACCATGACCGTGATGACCGTGAGCATGGTCGTGATGATGGGCATGATCGGCCACGCGAATCTCCTTCTTTCCAACGGCTAGCATTCCCGCGCCGTGAAATACTAGGACATGGCGCCTGCGCTGTGGCAGCAGGCGGGCGATGCTGCCGATCCATGCCGTCCTGCCCGATCTGCTGACCGCGCTCGCGGCCGGGCCGAACGCGGTGCTGGTGGCGCCGCCGGGCGCCGGCAAGACCACCGCGGTGGCCCCTGCCCTGCTCGATGCGGACTGGTGCCGCGGCGAGATGCTGCTGCTGTCGCCGCGGCGCCTCGCCGCGCGCGCCGCCGCCGAGCGGATGGCGGCGCTGGCTGACGAACCGGTCGGCGCGACCTTCGGTTATGCCACGCGGATGGATAGCAAGCGCTCGGCGAAGACACGCGTCACGGTGCTGACCGAGGGCATCTTCGTCGCGCGGATCCAGGCCGATCCCGAACTGGCCGGGGTGTCGGCGGTGCTGTTCGACGAGGTCCATGAGCGCAGCCTCGACAGCGACTTCGGCCTCGCGCTGGCGCTCGACGCACAGGGCGCGCTGCGCCCCGATCTGCGCCTGGTGGCGATGTCGGCGACGCTCGACGGGGCGCGCTTCTCGGACCTGATGGCCACCACGGCGGACGGGCCCGCGCCGGTGATCGAGAGCGCTGGGCGCAGCCATCCGCTCACCCTGCGCCATCTCGGCCGCGCGGCGGAAGCGCGGATCGAGGACAGCATGGCGGCGGCGATCCGCACCGCGCTGCGCGAGCAGAGCGGCGGCGTGCTCGCCTTCCTGCCCGGCGTCGCGGAGATCGAGCGCACCGCCGAACGGCTCGACGCGATCGGCGAGCATATGGTGCTGCACCGGCTGCACGGCAGCATGGAACCGCAGGCGCAGCGCGCAGCGATCGCGCCCGACCCGCGGGGGCGGCGCAAGATCGTGCTGGCGACCTCGATCGCAGAGACCAGCCTGACGCTCGACGGCATATCCGTGGTGGTCGATTCAGGGCTGGCTCGGCGCCCGCGCTACGACCGCGCGGCGGGCATGACGCGGCTGGTGACCGAGCGCGCCAGCCAGGCAGCGGTGACGCAGCGCGCCGGCC
>NZ_JARYTI010000117.1 GCF_029911635.1 Sphingomonas sp. AR_OL41 | reverse complement strand
CTCGCCACGCGCACCAGCCGCGGCAAGGTGAAGGGCTCGATCAGCGCGCCGGCAACGCCGGCGGTGATGGCGATGCCGGCGACCATCATGATCCAGGTGATCGCCGCCGCCGCGGCGCGCCGCTCGGGCGCGACGCGCGTTGCCAGCAGCGCGAGCAGCGAGGTTCCGGCCGCGCCGACCCCGGCGCCGATCAGCGCGAAGGCGACGATCGAGAGCGGCAATCCGGCCCAGTGACGCGCCCCAAGCAGCGGCAGCGCGGCGATCGCGAGCAACGCGCCGCTCGCCAGCACCGCCATGCCGCCGACGATCCACGGCGTGCGACGCTTGCCGCTGTCGGAGCCATGCCCCCAGATCGGGCGCGACAGCTGCACGGCATAATGCCACGCGACAAGCCCGCCGGGGATTGCGGCGGACAAAGCATATTCGACCACCATGACGCGGTTGAGCAGCGAGGTCGCCAGCATCACCATCGCGCCGATCGCGCTCTGCACCAGCCCCAGTCGGACGATCGATGGCCAGCCGAGCGTCCGCCCGGTCACAGCCCGAACACTCCGCCCAGCCCGCAGGCGGCGGCGAGCATGCCGAGCACATAGGCGCTGGTCCCGGTGGCGTTGTACCATGGTGTGCGGGCGAGCGGGTCGCCGAGCATCCGCGCCATCAGGGCGAACTGCGTCAGCAGCAGCGCCGCGACGATCCCGGCCGACACATGGTGCCCCCAGTGCCACAGCAGCGCCACGACGACGATCTGCGGCACGGCCATCACCACACAGGCGATGCGCGCGGCACGGTCCACGCCGAGTAGCGCCGGCAGCGAGCGGATGCCCATCGCGCGGTCGCCCTCGACCGCCTTGAAATCGTTGAGCGTCATGATGCCATGCGCGCCGAGACTGTAGAGCAGCAGCACCACCAGCACGGGCGTTGGCGGCAAGGTGCCGGCCATCACCGCTGCGCCGGTGAACCAGGTCAGCCCTTCATAGGTCAGCCCGACCACGCCAGGCCCCCAGATACCGCTCATCTTCAACCGCAAGGGCGGCGCGCTATAGGCCCAGGCGAAGAACAACCCGACCAACGTCGCGGCGAACACCCATGGCCCGGTCACCCAGCCGACCAGCGCGGCGAGCGCGGTGCCGATACAGGCGATCCACAAGCCCCAAGCCCCGCCGATCCGCCCCGACGGAATCGGCCGCTCGGGCTGGTTGATCGCATCGACATGGCGATCGAACCAGTCGTTCACCGCCTGGCTCGTGCCGCACACCAGTGGCCCGGTCAGCAGCACACCCGCGATGAGGAACGGAACGCGCCCGGAGATCGGCGCGCCGGAGGATACGGCGCCGCACAGGAACGCCCAGATCGGCGGAAACCAGGTGATTGGCTTGGACAGCTCGACAATGTCGCGCAGCGCCGGAAACGGCGCCGCAGTGGCCGGAATCGTGGAACGCGCCATGCCCTGAAAGCTATGCCTTACATTTCGAAGCGTCAAACAAAATTGACAGTGTTTTGCGGTCATCGCGCAACCGAAACGAAACCGCATTGACTCGTTCATTCGAATGAATGAAACGAGATGCATGATGTCCCCGTCCACCGATTCGCGCCTGCTCGACGTCGCGGTCGACCATTTCGGTCGGCTCGGGCTGGACGGCGCGAGCACGCGCGCGATCGCCCGCGACGCGGACACGCTGATGTCGTCGATCACCTATCATTTCGGCGGCAAGGAGGGGCTGTACCTCGCGGCGGCCGATCACATCGCGCAGCATATGCACGGCAAGATCGCGCCCTTGCTCGAACATGCCATCGGGCTGTGCGGCGACGAAGGCGACACGGCGGCGGCGCGCGCGTCGCTGCATGCGATGATCGCCGGGATGGTGCAGATCATGCTGCGCGACGAGACGGCGGCGATCTCACGCTTCATCGTGCGCGAACAGGCCGATCCGACCGAAGCCTTTACCCGCATCTATAGCGGCGTGATGGGCCAGATGCTCGAACGCCTCGCCGCGCTGGTGGCGCGCGTGTCGGGTGGCCGGCTGACCGATGCCGAAGCGCGCATCCGCGCGATCGCGCTGGTCGGCCAGGTATTGGTGTTCCGCGTCGCCCGCGCGACCGTGATGACCGGCATGGGCTGGACGCACATCGGCGCCGACGACGCGGCGCTGATCGGCCGCACGATCGCCGCCAATCTCGATGCCGTTCTCGACCAATTGCAAGCCGGAGACCCCGCATGAACCGCCGCCGCATCGCTGGCATCGTCGCGCTGGTCGCGCTGTTGGTTGCCGCGCTGGCCACGCGCGGCTTCGGCCTGATCGGCGGCAGCGACGGTGGCGGCCTGACGATGCACGGCAATGTCGATATCCGGCAGGTCGATCTCGGCTTTCGCGTCGCGGGGCGGATCGCGTCGATCCCGCCCGAGGAAGGCGCGCATGTCGCCGAAGGCGCGATCCTGGCGCGGCTCGACCCGGCACCGTTGCAGGACCAGCTTTATGCCGCCCAGGCGCAGGTCGCGGTCGCCGGCGCGGAACTCGACAAGCGCCGCAACGGCAACCGGCCGCAGGACGTCGCCCAGGCGCAGGCCAAGCTCGCCGATGCCGAGGCGAACCTCGCCAGCGCGAAGGAAGAATATGACCGCCGCGCCGAACTGGTAAAGACCGGCGCGGTCAGCCAGGCGCTGTTCGATGGCAGCACCGCGAAGTTCCGCTCGGCGCAGGCGCAGGTCAGCGCCGCGCGGCAGGCGCTGTCGCTGCAGCGTGCCGGCGCGCGCCGCGAGGATATCGACGCGGCGGTGGCGCAGCGCCAGCAGGCGGCGGCGCAGGCGTCCAAGGCAAAGACCGACCTGAGCGATGCGGAACTGCGCGCGCCCAATGCCGGCACCATCCTCACGCGCGCGCGAGAGCCCGGCGCGATCGTCCAGCCCGGCGAGACGGTGCTGACGCTGACGATCGACCGGCCGATGCGCGTGCGCGCCTATATCCCCGAGCCCGATCTCTCGCGCATCGCGCCGGGCATGGCCGTGATCGTCACCACCGACGGCAATGCGCGGCGCTACCACGGCACGATCGGCAATATCGCGCCGACCGCCGAGTTCACGCCCAAGACCGTACAGACAGAGGCGCTGCGCACCGACCTGGTTTACCGCGTCCGCATTATCGTCAACGACCCCGACGATGCGCTGCGCCAGGGCGCGCCGGTGACGATTTCGGTGCCCGACGCCCGCGCCCCTGCGACGCGCTGACATGGCCGATGCCGTCGCCACCGCCGATGGCGTGACCAAGCGCTTTGCCGGGCAGGACGCGGCAGCGCTGGACGGCGTGTCGATCAGCATCGAACCCGGCAAGATGACCGGGCTGGTCGGCCCCGACGGCGCAGGCAAGACCACGCTGATCCGCATCCTTGCCGGGCTGATCGACCCCGATGCCGGCGCGGCGACGGTGTTCGGTCGGCCGGCGACCGACACCGACCGCAGCATGATCGGCTATATGCCGCAACGTTTCGGCCTGTACGAAGACCTCAGCGTGATCGAAAATCTGCGGCTCTATGCCGATCTGCGCGGCCTGCCGCGCGCCGAGCGCGCGGCGAATTTCGACCGGCTGCTCGCCTTTACCGATCTCAAACGCTTCACCGATCGGCTCGCCGGCAAGCTGTCGGGCGGCATGAAGCAGAAGCTCGGCCTCGCCTGCGCGATGGTCCGCGCGCCGAAATTGCTGCTGCTCGACGAGCCCGCGGTCGGTGTCGACCCGGTTTCGCGACGCGAATTGTGGCAGATCGTCCGCGAACTGGCCGGCGACGGCATCGGCGTGCTGTGGTCGACCGCCTATCTCGACGAGGCCGAGCGCTGCGACACAGTGACGCTGCTGAGCGAGGGCAAGGTACTGTACGACGGCGCGCCCCAGGCGCTGACAGACCGGATCAGCGACCGCGTCATCCGGGTGGCGGTGCCGAGCCAGGGCCGCCGCGCCATCCTGCGCCACGCACTGGACGATCTGGCGATCGCCGACGGGACGGTGCAGGGCGACGCGCTGCGCCTGATGCTCAAGGCCGATATGCCGGCCCCTGCCCCGGCCGCGTTGGGACTTGCCCCGGGCACCGCGATCGCGCGCATCCGCCCGCGCTTCGAAGATGCCTTTATCGACCTGCTCGGCGGCGGACCGTCGGGCACCTCGCAGCTTGCCGAACATTATCGCACCATCCCCGACACCGACGCACCAGCGATCGTCGCGCAGGGCCTGACGCGCCACTTCGGCGATTTCACCGCCGCCGACCATGTTAGCTTCACCGTCCCGCGCGGGCAGATCTTCGGCCTGCTCGGCCCCAATGGCGCGGGCAAGTCGACCACCTTCAAGATGCTGTGCGGGCTGCTGACGCCGAGCGAAGGCACCGGCTCGGTCGCCGGGTTCGACCTGCGCCACGCCAAGGCCGATGCGCGCCAGTCGCTCGGTTATATGGCGCAGAAATTCTCGCTCTATGGCGATCTGTCGGTGCGCCAGAACCTCAACTTCTTTGCCGGGACCTATGGCCTGAAGAATGGCGAAGCACGCACCGCGATCGAACGCGCGATCGAGACCTTCCACCTGCAACGTTATCTCAAGGCCAATGCCGGGACGATGCCGCTCGGCTTCAAGCAGCGCCTCGCGCTCGCCTGCGCCGTGCTCCATCAGCCACCCGTGCTGTTCCTCGACGAGCCGACATCGGGCGTCGATCCGCTGGTGCGGCGCGAATTCTGGACCCATATCAATGGGCTGGTCGAAAAGGGCGTGACCGTGCTGGTCACCACACACTTCATGGACGAGGCCGAATATTGCGATCGCGCGACGCTGATCTACCGCGCCCGCCAGATCGCGACGGGCACGCCCGATGAACTGAAGGCGCAGGCCGGCAAGGCCGATGCGACGATGGAAGACGCCTTCATCGCACTGATCGAGGCATCCGACCTGCAGCGGGAAGCAGCATGAGCGCGGCGTTCGATCCACGCCGCTTCGCCGCGATGCTGATCAAGGAAAGCCTGCAGATCGCGCGCGACCCCTCGACCTTCCTGATCGCCTTCGTCCTGCCGATGCTGCTGCTCTTCCTGTTCGGCTATGGCGTCAATCTGGACACCGCGCGCAGCCGCATCGGCCTTTCGCTGCAGGACGACAGCGCCGCCGCCAAAAGCCTGGCGGGGAGCTTCCAGAACTCGGCCTGGTTCGACGTGCGAACGACCGGCGCGGTCAGCCAGCTCGCACCCAAACTGGTGGCGGGGCGGATCCGCGGCATCGTCGTGATTCCCGACGGCTTCGGCCGCCAGGTGGCGAAGGGGGGCGGCGACATCCAGGTGATGACCGACGGATCGCTGCCCAATTCTGCCAGCTTCATCGGCGCCTATGCCGAGGGCGTGCGCGCGACCTGGGTCGCTGCACGCAGCGCCGACCACGGCACGACGAAGCCACCGCCGATCCAGACCGCCGCACGCTTCTGGTTCAACCCCGAGCTCAAGAGTCGCTTCTTCCTCGTCCCCGGCGCGATCGCGGTGGTGATGACGATGGTCGGCACGCTGCTCACCTCGCTGGTGATCGCGCGCGAATGGGAGCGCGGCACGCTGGAGGCGATCATGGCGACGCCGGTCGGCATGGTCGAATTCATCGCCACCAAGGTCATCCCCTATTTCGTGCTCGCGCTCGGCTCGATCACCTTGTGCGCGGTGCTGGCGATCACGGTTTTCGGCGTGCCCTTTCGCGGCTCGCCCTTCGCGCTGTTCGTCATTGCCAGCGCCTTCCTGTTCCCGGCGCTTGGCCAGGGATTGCTGATCTCGGCCGCGACCAAGAACCAGTTCGTCGCCAGCCAGGTCGCGCTACTTTCCGCCTTCCTGCCGACCATGCTGTTGTCAGGCTTCCTGTTCGAGATCAGCTCGATGCCCAAGCCGATCCAGGCGATCACCTATCTGGTGCCGTCGCGCTACCTGATCCCGCAATTGCAGACCGTGTTCATCGCCGGGGACGACTGGAGCCTGTTCCTGCCCAACATCGCCGCGCTGGTCGGTTTCGGCTTCCTGTTCTTCATCCTCGCGGTGCGCGCGACGAAGCGGAGGATCGCATGATGACCGCGCTGTTCGGCCCGCGCCTCGTCGCGATCATCGTCAAGGAATTATGGGCGGTGCTGCGCGACCCGCGTTCGCGCATCTCGCTGATCCTGCCGCCGCTGATCCAGCTGCTGGTGTTCGGCTATGCCTCGACGCTGGAGGTCAAGAACGTGACGATCGGCGTGCTCGACCGCGATGGCGGGCAATGGAGCCACGAGATCATCGCGCGCGTCGCCGGCAGCCCGAATGTTCGGCGCATCGTGCGGCTCGACTCCGACGCGGCGTTGACCGAGGCGATCAACACGCAGCAGGTGATCGCCGCGCTGCGCTTCGACGCGCATTTCTCGGCCGATGTCAGCGCCGGGCGCGGCGCGGTGGTGGGTGCGGTGTTCGACGGTCGCAAGTCCAACGCCGCGCAGATCGTCGGCGGTTATGTCGACCGCATCGTCGCGGGGGTCTCGGCCGATATTCACACCAGCCGACCGCCCCCCGTCCCGGGGGGATCGAACGTCACCAACTGGTTCAACCCCAATCTCGACTATCTGTGGTTCACCATCCCCTCGCTGGTGGTGATCATCTCGCTGGTCTCGGCGACCTCGGTCGTCTCGCAATCGGTGGCGCGCGAAAAGGAGCTCGGCACCTATGACCAGCTGATGGTCTCGCCCTTCCGTGTTTGGGAAATCCTCGCCGGCAAAATGGTGCCGCCGGTGCTGATCGGCCTGGCCAATGCGACCTTGTATATCGTGGTCAATCCGCTGGTGTTCGGCGTGCCGTTCCGCGGATCGCTGCTGCTCTTTTATCCTGCGCTGCTCCTGTTCCTGCTGGCGATGACGGGCATCGGGCTGCTGGTGTCGGTGATCGCCAACACGCAGCAACAGGCCTTTCTGGGCATGTTCGCGCTGACCGTGCCGGTGTTCCTGCTGTCGGGCTATGCCGCGCCGATCGACAATGTCCCGCCCTTCCTGCAGCTGCTCGCCGAGGCCAACCCGGCCAAGCATTTCCTGATCGTGACCGAAGGGCTGTTCCTCAAGGGCATGCCAGCCGCCGACGTCTTCGCCAACAGCTGGCCGATGCTGGTCATCGCGATCGTGACGATCGGCGCCGCGTCCTTCCTGTTCCGTTCGCGCCTGGAGTAACCTCGATGCGCCGCCTGATCCTTGCCGCCCTCCCCCTGTCGCTGCTTGCTTCGGCCTGCACGGTCGGGCCCGACTATCACCGTCCCGCCAGCCCGGGTGAGACGGGTGGATGGCTATCGTCCGCCAACCCGGCGAGTATCGACCCCGCGCCCTGGGCGACCTTGGGCGATCCGGTGCTGAGCGACCTGATCGCCCGCGCCATGGCCGCCAATCTCGACATTGCCGAGGCGGAAGGGCGGCTGCGCGAGGCGCGCGCCCAGCGCGGGGTCGCGCGCGCCAAGGCGCTGCCCAATGCGTCGCTCGGCGCGTCGGAGCAGCAGACCGAAACGAGCCTCAACGGCCAGTTTCCAGCCAAGAGCATCCCCTCCTACCAGCGCGATTTCACGCTGTTCGACGTGCAATTCGACGCGTCGTGGGAGATCGACCTGTGGGGCGGCACGCGCCGCGCGATCGAGGCAGCCGATCGCCAGATCGACGCAGCGCGCGCCCGGGCCGGCGACGTCCGGCTGCAGATCGTCGCCGAGGTGGTGCGCAACTATGCCCAGTTGCGCGGCGCCCAGGCGTCGCTCGCCAATGTCCGCGCCGATGCCGAGGCCGCGGCCGGCACTGCGCGAATCGTTCGCCAACGCTACAGGGCTGGCGAGGCCGCACGCTTCGACGAGAGCCGCGCCGAGGAGCAGGCGCGCAGCGCCGCCGCCGCGATCCCCGGGCTCGAGGCCGACATCCG
>NZ_JARYTI010000116.1 GCF_029911635.1 Sphingomonas sp. AR_OL41 | reverse complement strand
AACCCCCGTTCCTTCGACGCCATCTGTGACGCGCTCAAAACCATCCTCGAAAAATTCAAACCCGGCGAATACTCAAATTACATCCGACACTCAGGATATGTGCAAACCTGAACGGGTATGAGTCTAGCTTTCCGGATGCTGGGGCCGAACACGGCCATGCGACCGCGTGGGAACATATCGACCCCGGACCAGCCGAAAGGCCTGTAACCGAGACCGGACTAGCGAGGATTGGCGAACACCCTGTATATCCCCGGAATGGAGATCACCCGACCGTGGGAAACAGTGTATACCGTCCATGACTATTTCGACGGCCCTCGCAACGGGATCGCGGACTATGGCGGCATCGCACATGCCTACAAATGCGCATGGGATGCTGATCTCGACGATTGGAGCGAGGGTTTCCTGTTATCTCCGATAAGCGACGAGCAGTTGGCCACGGTGAAGGAAGAATGGTCGGATTGGCGAAGATACCAAGCGAAGCAGAGGGCGGGTGAGCTTCGGTCCTGTGACGAGCATCCCGCGCTCGCTGAAGATCGCCGGCGCCATGATCAACTTCGACAAGCGGTCGAAGACGCGTTGCGGGTCACTGAGTCGATCGCTGTCCCGGCAATCCCCGATTTCCGCGGGACGATCGAGCCAGAATATGATTTCGAGGTACGCTGGCGCGCTGTCGCCTAACGACCGCCTGTCATCGATCAGACGGACGAAACCTGACGACAGTGGCCCCTAATAAGCTCGCGCCACCGCAAACTCGACCGCCTCGACCATCGCGTCCTTCGCCGCGCCCGAGGGGAACGGGCCGAGCGCGTCGATCGCGCGCTGGCCGTAATGGCGCGCGCGGGCGAGCGTGTCGTCGACCGCGCGGCTGTCGCGGATCAGCGCGACGGCGTGGGTGAAATCCTCGTCGCGCGCGCGGTGGCCTTCCATCGCCGCCTTCCAGAAGGCGCGGTCCTCGGTATTGCCGCGGGCATAAGCGAGAATGACGGGCAGCGTCGCCTTGCCCTCGCGGAAGTCGTCGCCGGCGTCCTTGCCCATCGTGCCGGCGTCGGAGACGTAATCGATCGCGTCGTCGACCAGCTGGAAGGCGATGCCGAGATTGCGGCCGTAGGAATCGAGCGCCAGCTCCTCGCTCTCGGGGCGTTCGGCGACCACCGCGGCGATGCGGCAGGCGGCGGCGAACAAAGCGGCGGTCTTCGCGCCGATGATGTCGAGATAACGTTCCTCGCCGATATCGACGCGGCGCGCGGCGGTGAGCTGGTTGACCTCGCCCTCGGCGATGATCGCGCTGGCGCCCGACAGGATTTTCAATACCTTGAGGCTGCCATCCTCGACCATCAGCTCGAACGAGCGGCTGAACAGGAAGTCGCCGACCAGCACGCTCGCCGGGTTGCCCCAGATCAGATTGGCGGTGCGCTTGCCGCGGCGCAGGTCGGAGCCGTCGACGACATCGTCGTGCAGCAGCGTGGCGGTGTGGATGAACTCGACCGCGGCGGCGAGGCGGTGGTGGCGCGCGCCGGTGTAACCGAGCAGTCTTGCGCTGGCGAGCGTCAGCATCGGGCGCATGCGCTTGCCGCCGCCGGCGATGAGATGGCCGGCCAGTTCGGGGATCAGCGGGATATCCGACTGCATCCGGCCGAGAATGACGGCGTTGACCAGATTGAGGTCGCCGGCGACCAGCTGAACCATCGGTTCCAGCGAGGGGGCACGCGACGCGTCGAGGCGGTGGATCGTGGCGCTCATTGTGCCGTGGGATGTGGCGACAAGACAGCATAAAGGCAAGCCCAACCGGGCTTGCGCCGGGTGTTATCGCACCGCAAAGAGGACGCATCAGGACAGGGGAAGCCAGGGTGACCGACGAGACGCTGCGCGGCTATCGCCAAAGCATCGACAATATCGACGCCGCGCTGGTGCATATGCTGGCCGAGCGCTTCAAGGTGACGCAGGCCGTCGGCCGCTACAAGGCGACCTCGGGCCTGCCGCCGGCTGACACTGGCCGCGAGGAACGGCAGATCGCGCGGCTGCGGCGGTTGGCCGAAGAAGCCGATCTCGACCCCGAGTTCAGCGAGAAGTTCCTCCGCTTCATCATCGACGAGGTGATTCGCCACCACCAGCACCTTCGCGAAACGACAGCGCCGGCAGCCGAGTCATGATCCGGCGGCGCGCGCGCCGGGTTGCCGCGAGCGGCATCGGGCCGGCAGTCGGGGAGGAGCCATGGCCACCCGCCAGCTGAAGGGCTTGCAGTCGACGCTGAGCGATCGCCAGGCGGTATGGGCGTTCGCGCTCGGCTGCGTCGCGGTGACCATAGGGGTGCTGCTCCATCTGCCGATGTTCGCGATGGCGCGGGCGATGCACTATCGGCTGGCCGGCATGCCGATGGACGCCGGCATGATCGGCGGCATGTTCCTGATTATCGGCGGGGTGATCGTCGCGGCGTGGGGGCTGCTCCCGCGCAACATCGCCGCGCAGCGCGCCGCGTCCGCAACGATCGAGATCGCCGCGCCCGAGGATGCCGCATTGGGCTGGCCGCACTGGCGACTGATGCTGGTGCTGACGATCGCGCTGATCATCGACGTGATGAAGCCCGCCTCGCTCGGTTTCACCGTGCCTGGCATGGTCAGCGAATATGGCGTGCCGCGCGCGACCGTCAGCCTGGTGCCGTTCGCCGCGCTGACCGGCACGGTGATCGGCTCGATGCTGTGGGGCGTGATCGCCGACATCTATGGCCGCAAGGCCTCGATCCTGCTGTCGGCGGTGATGTTCGTCGGCACCTCGATCTGCGGGGCGATGCCGAGTCTCGCCTGGAACATCGGCATGTGTTTCATGATGGGCGCGGCGGCCGGCGGCATGCTGCCGGTGACCTATGCCTTGCTCGCCGAGATGATGCCCAACCGCCATCGCGGCTGGAGCCTGGTGCTGGTCGGCGGGCTCGGCGCGGCCGGTGGCTATTTCGCGGCGAGCGGCCTGTCGGCGCTGCTGCTGCCGGTGTT
Source organism: Sphingomonas sp. AR_OL41 (assembly GCF_029911635.1). Lineage (GTDB taxonomy): Bacteria > Pseudomonadota > Alphaproteobacteria > Sphingomonadales > Sphingomonadaceae > Sphingomonas. Next base: position 4,958 of record NZ_JARYTI010000116.1, on the reverse strand, counting down.
CGGCTGGCGCATCCTGTGGCTGGCCAATCTGCCGACCGGGCTGAGCCTGATCCTGCTCGGCGGGATGATCCCCGAATCCGCCAAGTTCCTGCTCGCGCGCGGCCGCACCGCCGAGGCGGAGGCCGTGATGCGTCGCTTCGGTGCGGTCGCGCGCACCGCCGTAACAAGACCCGTGGCCGGCCACGTGCCACTGACCGGGACCGCGCTGGCCGGCAAGCTCGCCGCGCTGACCGTCGCCGCGCTGGCCTGGGGGCTGGCCAATTTTGGGTTACTGCTGTGGTTGCCGGCCGACCTTGCGGCCAAGGGATACCCCGTCGCGGTGGCGAGCGGCCTGCTCGCCAAGTCGGCGCTGATCGCCTTCCCGACGGTGTTCCTCGCCGCCTGGATGTACAGTCGCTGGAGCACCAAATGGTCGCTCGCGGCGATGATCGCGGTGACGCTGGCCGGCCTCGCCGGCGTGCTTGCGCTCGAACTGGCCGGCAGCGGCAGCCCGGTGCTGCCGGTGGCGCTGCTGATCGTCGGCTCGAACGGGATCATCGCGATCATCTTGCCCTACACCGCCGAGAGTTTTCCACTGCGCGTGCGCGGTCGCGCGACCGGCTGGGTGGCGGCTTCGACCAAGGCCGGCGGGCTGATCGCGCAGGGGCTGAGCATCGCCGGCGCGATCCCGGCCATGGGCCTTGCCGCGGCGATGATCATGGCGCCGGCCGCGCTGGCGCTGTTGTTGGTGGCGCTGTTCGGGCGCGAGACGCTGGGCCGTGATCTGCGCTCCCTCGACGGCGACGTCGCGCTCGCCGGATGACTGACCGACTTCATCCACTCCGCCGCGGCTGGGCCTTGCCGGTCGCCCTGGCCTTGGCGCTGCTGCTCGCCGCGCTGCTTCAGGCTGCGGCCTTCTGGCCCGGCATCATGACCTGGGATGCGGTGCGCCAATATGGCGAGGCGCTCACCGGCCATTATGACGATTGGCACCCGCCGGCGATGGACTGGCTGTGGCGCCAGCTGCTGATGATCCATGCCGGGCCGGCGCCGATGCTGGTGCTGCAGATGGCGCTCTATTGGGCTGGTTTTGCCGGGCTGGCCGGCTGGGCGCTGCGCGCGCGGCGGCGCGGGCTGGCGATCGGCCTGACGCTGGCGGCGCTGATGCCGATCCCGCTCGCGTTGATGGGCGCGGTGCTCAAGGATTGCCTGATGGCCGGCGCGCTGATGGCGGTGGTTGCGCTGCTCGCCTGGTTGCCGCAGCGGCGCGGATGGGCGCTGCGCGTGGTGGCGATCGTGCTGCTGGTCGGCGCGGCGACGTTGCGCTTCAACGCGCTGCCGGCGTGCCTGCCGCTGATGATCGCGGTGCTGCCGTCGGGCTGGTGGGCGGGGCGCTGGCGTTTCGCCGCCTTGGCCCTGGTCTGCGCGGTGATCCTTGGGAGCGCGCTGCCGGTCGCCAATCGCCTGCTGCGTGCCGAGCCGAGCGGCGTCGGGCTGTCGCTGGTGATCTTCGACCTTGCCGGCATCACCTATCACAGCGGCGTCGACGTGTTCCCCGACATCGACGTGCAGGACCGGGTGGCGGTCAACGCCAAATGCTACACGCCGGTGCAGTGGGACCATTATGCGTGGTGGTCGCCCGAAGCCTGCCCGATCCAGTTCCTCGACATCGGCGATGCCTTCGACGATGCGAAGGAGAGCCCGTATCGCCACTGGCTCGGCGCGGTCGTTGCGCATCCCTTTGCCTATGCCGCGCACCGGCTGGCGCATTTCAACCTCAACATGCGCTTCCTGACGCACAAGGAAGTCGAGCAGGCCGCGCAGATCGAATCCGCGCCCAACGACTGGGGCTATCACATCGCCCACAACCCGCTGCTCGACGCGCTGTACTGGCTGGCGCTGTGGACCGGGCGCACACCGCTCGGCTGGCCGATCTGCTGGATGGCGCTGGCGCTGGGCACGCTGATCGTTGCTCCGGCATTGCCGTCGCGGCGGATCATCGTGCCGGTGGCGCTGTCGGCGCTGCTCTACGGGCTGGGCTATCTGCCGGCGAGCGTCGCCTCGGAACTGCGCTACAATCTGTGGACGATGCTGGCCGCGCTGGTCGCGGCGGCGATCGCGGTTGCCGATCTCCACCGAGCTGGCGGTGTGAGACCGGCGCAACTGCGCTGGGCAAGCGCACCGTTGATCATCGTCACCGCTTTATGCCTTATCTGGCGCCTGACCTGATCCACCACCCGTCTGTCATTTTCACGGTCCTTTTCCTCGCAAGCAATCAACGACAGGCCCGAGCCGGATCATGGGCTCGTCACGCGCGTTCGTCTTGCGAACGATGCGCATCGTGATACGATCGCGATCACTTGCCGGGGGAGAATGGTCGTGGATACTGTCGCTATAGTTATGATATTTCGGGGGATTACACTTCTTGTCGTGGCAATCGGCGGCATATTTTGCATCTATCTCGGCTGGAAGCTTTATGTTCAGGGGATCAGTTCCCCCGTTAGTTCCGAGATCGCCAAGGGCGAGCAATGGAAATTCACGCTCAAGGCGCTCGGTCCCGGCGTATTCTTCGCGCTGTTCGGCATGTGGATCCTGGTCCGCACGATCGACAACCAAACCACGATCGATCCTGCCGAAAGTGATCCGGTCGAACAGCAGGGCAACCAGTCCGGCCTGAGTATAAGCGACCTGCTGGTCAGCCCGGCGCGCGCCGCCGAACCCGGCCTCGCCCAATCTCGCCCGATGGCGCGCGTCTGCTTTCGCTACCCTCGAATTCGCATGTCCAACGGGCAGTCGTTCGAGACACGCGACTTTCAGGCCGCGATCGACGATTCCGTGCTGTTGCTGAAAAAGGGCAGTTTTCGCAGCGAAGAAAATGAGCGCGTCAACAAGACCATCTTGGTCATGTCGCGTCTCGCCTCACCGCAGCCTGCGCAGTGATCCCGATGTGCCGTGCATTCGTCCGGCGGGCGATGCTCTTCGCCGGGTTCATCCTTCTTTGCGGTTCACCGGCCAACGCGCAGACATGGCCGCAGCAGAATTACGCGGCCTATCGCGGGATGATCCTCAATGCGACCAACCGCTTTCGTGATGCGATCGTCCGATATCGGGCGCCGCTCGGCTTCGACGCGCGCATTGCCCAACATAGCGTGGTAGTGGCGGTGGCCGGTGACCCCGAGTGCAAAGATCCCACCAACTTCGCGTATTACGACCTCAACGGTCATATCGTGATGTGCGTGGAAAGTTTCGTCCACTTCTTCGATTTCCACGTGGAAAACCTGAAGCTGAACTCAGTCCGCAAAGGTTGGCTTAGCCAGTCCGATATCAGCGAATATGGTCGCGGGGTGGCGCAATTCTACATGACGCGGCAAAGCGGCCGCGATACGCCGGACGGGCATTGCCCCGCGGAATATTGGGTTTTTCTGGTCCGCAATCATCTCCCCCGGCAGGCCTGCTTCGAAAAAACTGTGACGTATCTGCCGGCCTATGCCGAGTTCCTGAAGAGCGGTGGCATTTATCGCGACGTTTTCGACGATACGCTTGACGATTTTCGCGCGTCCGGCATCGACACAACGAAGATTGATATGAAAAAACTTGAGAAATACAAGGGTCTTACGCCTGAAAATAAGCTGAAAGCCCTTACCAGTGAGGTGTTCAATGAATTCTTTCTTGGTAGTATCAGCGCTGTTTATTTTCACGAGCTTGGGCATTTCTATCTCGGACACGGGAAGAATGGCATTTGTTCTGTCACGAGAGAGGAGGATGCTGCGGAAGTATTTTCACGCCGACTCATCGATGTTTTCTCGCAACAAGGCACTTATGAAGATGTCTATGTCGGCGATTCCTATTATCTCAACATTTATTACTACATATATTTGGATCAGTTGATCAGTCGGCTCGATGAAATCGAAAGCGCGCCAAGCTCGAGTCTGAATATAGCCGACCTGCCGACAGAACTCCGTGGACTCGGTATCGTCAAACTTTTCGCGGCGTTGCAGGTTTTCGTCGATAATGCCGACATGAAAGCGTGGTTGTCGCATCAGACGGGCGAGCCAATCGATGCAGCAGACTTCAAGTCTGGTATCGATCAACTGATGGCTTTGCGCGGTTGCAATCGGCCGGCGCGCTCCCCCGTTCGTCAGTGACACCTGCATCAAAGCGATGCCGCCGCGCGTTGCGCTATCGGATGGCGGCGCGCGACGCCGCACGGATCGGCGCGAATTCCGATCCCGCCTTCCAGCCCGGCCAGCGCGCGCTGTTCGCAAGATCGCGGCCCATGCGGTAAACCAGTGCGACATCCTGCGCCGCACCGGTCAGGTCCCAGTCCGCACGCCAGTCGTCGCAGGTCTGGTGATAGCAATGCGCGGTATAGTCGCTGACCCATTGATCGCCCGCCGCGCGGCCGCCCTTGACCAGGTCTGCGCCGCCGCCGATCCCCATCAACAGCAGCGTCGGCACGCCGCGCCGCGCGAGCGAGAAATGGTCGGCGCGGTAGAACAGCCCGCGTTCGGGCTTCGCGTCGGCAGTGACGGCGCGACCCTGTGTCGCTGCCGCCCTGGCGAGGTCGTCCTCGAGCTCGTTCTGCCCGGCACCGACCAGCACCACGTCGTGCGCCGCGCCCGCCGTCTGCAGCACGTCCATGGTGTAGTTCGCGACCATGTCGCGCGCCGGGAAGAGGTTCGACTGGGCGAAGGTCTCCGACCCGAGCAGCCCGCGCTCCTCGGCCGACCAGGCGGCGAACAGCAAGGTGCGCTTGGTGCGCGGCGCGGCGGCGAAGTTGCGCGCCAGTTCGAGCACCGCGGCGACGCCGATCGCGTCGTCGGCCGCGCCGGCGCGGATCAGCCGGCCATTGGCGCCGGGGACCTTGCCGATGCCGTACGCGTCCCAATGCGCCGCGAACGAGATCGTCTCCTGCGGACGTGTCGTGCCGGGCAGCTTGGCCAGCACATTGCGGCTGGCGACGCGGTCGCGCGTCACGG
>NZ_JARYTI010000115.1 GCF_029911635.1 Sphingomonas sp. AR_OL41 | reverse complement strand
TGCGGAGGCGGCGAAGGCGTGCGGGGCGATCAAGGCGGCGATCCCGGGCACGGCGTGCGTGCCGCTGGCGCCGTAGCGGGGTGCGGGCGGCCGCCGGTTGGGGGCGGCCGATCGCGGGTTTGAGGTCGACGCTGAAAAAGAGGCGCGGTTCGGCGCGTGGGGCTGTGTGGCGCGGTTTAGCCCTCGGTTGAATCGGGCTGTGCAGATTCGGGTGTTATGGCGGAATCGGCGATGCGGCTTTCACGCGTTGGCGTTCAGGGGTTCGGCACGTGGCGTAGCGACTCCTCCTGAGAGGCTATTTCATATTGCGTCTCCGAAACACCGAAACCAATGGACAAACCTCCATCCCAGCGACGGCGCAATGCTCGCCAAGCAGGTCGCGATACAGCGCGTAGCGTTCGTCATCGAATAAGGTCTGCGCGCGACCATTGCCGCGCTGGGTCACGTGATGCGGGTGACCGGGGCATATCGCGCGAGCCAAGCGAGCCACGGGCTCGCTCAATTATTTCGGTCAAAGCAGGTCAATTAAATGCACCGTAACCGGAAACGCAGGTTCGGACGGCAGGTGGTGCGGCGGTGGGATTTTGGGGACACAATACTAATTATCTCCCCCCCACCCTCACCTTCGGCCCACGCTTCGCCGGACCGAGCGGACGGGCGAGCGTCGCTTCGGCACGAGTAATCCATGCAGCGTCACCCAGCGGACGGCCGGTGCGCAGCCGGGCCTCGATCGCCTCCGCCACAGCCTCGCCTGCTTCATCCACATCGCTCGCCTCGAGCCTGTGCCGCAGCAGTGCCCGCCATTTGGCGACATGATCGGCCAGCGCCGTGACATCGGTCAGGCGATCCTCGCCGATGCGCCGGCCGGCGATGTGGCTGCGCGCGCTCGACCACGCCCAGTCCTCCGCCTTCGCCACCATGCCGGCCGCGACGGGGTTGCGTTCGACATAGCGCACCGCCGCCATCATATGCGTGTCGTCCATCGGATAGCTGGCGAAGCGGCCCTGGAAGAGATAGCCGCGCCACCCCTCGCGGAAATTGACGTGGCGGGTGTAGCGCCGGTGTGCCTCGGCCAGCGCCGCGCGCAGGCCGTCGGCGTCTTCGGGCACGAGGATGAGGTGGACGTGATTGTCCATCAGGCACCAGGCGAGGCAGCGCACGGCGGCTCGCGCGCATCCCTCGCGCAGCAGGCCGAGATAGGCGCGCCGATCATCGTCGCAAAAGAAGATCAGCAGGCGGCGATTGCCGCGCTGCGTAACGTGGTGCGCGACACCGGGGACAACGACACGGGCGAGGCGAGCCATGGCACGAGTCTAGCGCGCGACGGGCCACGAGGCAATTTCGTATTGTGTCCCCGAAACCCAGCAGCCAGCCGAGCCGGGGATTGTCATGGCGCGCGGCGTGCCCGGCGCCGGCGCCATCATTGCCGTTGACCCTCCTCACAGAGTTGACGAGGATAACGACAAAATCCCGGGGGAAATGATAATGACCTGCAAGTCGATCACGCTGGCTCTGATCCTGTCGCTCGCTGCACTTTCTCCCGCTGCGAGCTTCGCCCAGAATGCCCCCGCAGCGGCGGCGCCAGCGCGCATCGACGTCGGATCGGGCGCGGCGATGGTGCCGCCGGAGGGCTGGACCGTCAGCCGCGCCGGAGCGATCGTTCGCTATACGCCGCCGGAGAACAACGTCGTCATCGCGGTGCTGCCGATCGCCGCCGCCAAATCGGGCGAGGACGCTGCGGCGCAGGCGTGGCAGATGGCGCGGCCCGGCTTTGCGCGCCCGGTGCGGCTCGCCCAGGCGGTGCCGGCGCGTGACGGCTGGGACGAGATGGTCGTCGTCAATTACGAGACCTCGCCCGCCGAGCAGGCCGTCGCGCAGGTCGTGGCGCTGCGCAAGGGCAAGGGCTGGACCGTCGTCGCAATCGAGGGGGCGGTCGCCACGCTCGCCAAGCGCGGCGCGCAGGCCAATAGCGCGCTCGACACGCTGCGCCCCAAGGCCTTCACCAAGGAGAGTTTTGCCGGCAAGACCGCGCGCCGCCTCGACCCGGCGCGGATCGCGGCGCTCAAGGCGTTCGTGCAAAGTGCGATGCGAACGCTGAAGGTGCCGGGCGTCGGGCTGGCGGTGATCGAGAACGGCCAGATCGTCTATGAAGGCGGGCTCGGCACCAAGGATGTCCCGACCGGGCAACCGGTCGACAAGGACACGCTGTTCATGATCGCGTCCAACACCAAGGGGATGACGACGCTGTTGCTGGCGCAGCTGGTCGATGAGGGCAAGCTCGACTGGAACAAGCCGGTGATCGATTATCTGCCGAGCTTCCGCCTGGGCAGCGCGGAGACGACCAAGAAGGTGCTGGTCAAGCATCTCGTCTGCGCCTGTACCGGCCTGCCGCGCAAGGACATGCAGTGGCTGTTCAACACCAGCGCGACGACGGGACCGCAGGAGACCTTCACCCAGCTCGCCGCGACCGAGCCGACCAGCGGCTTTGGCGAGGTCTTCCAGTACAACAATCTGATGGCGAGCGCGGCGGGCTATCTCGCCGCGCACATCCTCTACCCGGACATGGAGCTGGGCGCCGCCTATGACAAGGCGATGCAGCAGCGCATCTTCGATCCGCTCGGCATGGCGGCAACGACGCTGAGCAACACCCGGGCGGTGGCGGGCAACTGGGCGCGCCCCTATGACACCGACCTTTTCGGCAAGATCGCCCCGGTAGATATGCGCTTCAACGACACGATCGCGCCGTATCGCCCGGCGGGCGGCGCATGGTCGTCAGCGCACGACATGGCGCGCTATGTGATGGACGAGCTTGCCACCGGCCAGCTGGCCGGTGGCAAGCGGCTGGTTTCGGCGCAGAACCTGCTGGCGCGGCGCGTGCATAATGTGCCGATCGGCGAAAATGCCTGGTACGGCATGGGGCTGGAGGACGATGCCAGTTCGGGCGTGTCGGTGATCCAGCATGGCGGCAGCCTGTTCGGCTACAAGAGCAACTGGTTCGCGGTGCCAAATGCCGGGGTGGGCGTGGTCGTGCTCACCAATTCGGACGACGGCTATGCTTTGACCAATGCGGTCAAGCGCCGGCTGCTCGAGATCCTGTATGACGGCAAGCCCGAGGCGGCGGAGGACGTGGCGAGCACGGCCACGCGGTCGGCGGCGGCGTTGGCCAAGTTCCGCAGCGAGGTGACGCTGCCCGTCGCCCCAGCTCTCGCCGACAGCGTGATCGGCAGCTATGCCAATGCCGATCTCGGCCCGCTGACGATCGCGCGCGAGGGCGGCAAGCTGATGATGCGGGCGACGTCGATCTGGTCGGAGATCGGCACCAAGACCAACAAGGACGGCACGACCTCGATCGTCACGATCGACGCGGGCTTTGGCGGCGCGGACATGCTGATCACCAAGCGCGACGGCAAGCGCGCGCTGGTGCTGAACGACGCGCAGCATGAATATGTGTTCGTCGACACCAAGGGGTGACGAAGGCGGGGTCGGTCTTCGCAGGCGGAGTCACGGGTTGCGCGGCAGCGTGCGAAAGAGCGGTGCGCCTTGGGGCGGGATATCCAAGGGAGCCCGATGGCAAAGGCGCGGCTAGCCCCTCCCCCAACCCCTCCCGCAGGCGGGAGGGGAGTCATTCGCGGATACCGTCAGCGGCCGGCCCCGGCGAAATAGCGCGTCGGGGGCATGCCGAAGAACGCCTTGAAATCGCGGATGAAGTGGCTCTGGTCGCAATATCCGAGGTCGAGAAACTGGCGCAGTTCGCTGTACGGGCGGTGCTCAAGCGCGGCGAGCATGCGGGCGAGGCGGTGGCGGATGAGCAGTGCCTTGGGCGTGACGCCGAACAGGCGCAGGCACAGCCGCTTGAGCTGGACCGGGCTCATGCCGAGCGCTTCGGCGAGCTGGGCTGCGGTGCTGACGTCCTCGCTGCGCAGCAATTGCTGCAGCCGCACGACGCGCTCGCTGGCGGCGAGCACGGTCTTGACGCCGAGCTGGCGCAGGAAAAAGGTCTCGTCGCGGCGCGGCTGGCCGATCGGCGCCGCCGGCTGCGGCGCAAGCGCGAACCATCCGTCGCGCAGCGCGGCGTTCGCCAGCAGCCCCGGTGCGGGCAGGCTTTCGCCGGTCGGTGATGGATAATGGCGCGATGTCATTGAAATCCCCGCTTTCGCCACGATTGATCTGGCGAGGCCGGGAATCGCCCGTGGACGGTGGGGCGTCATCCTCCATATGGAGGATGGGGTGTGAATTAGACCGAGCTCCGTGACATCTTTGCCGATGGCCCGCGGGTTCCTTTTGCTGGCTTGCCCGGTGAGAAAAATCGCCACGCGATACCCTCGCCGCCGGGTTTTCTGTGATGATAGCGCTCGCTGGCGGCCTCCAGGTTTGCTCATCCGCCGTCAGCTCCCTTCCCTGCGATGGCATGCCTCGGCGATGACCGTTCGAGGGCGGTAATAGCAGCGGATCCATGACCGCTATTGCTGCATTATCATCATTATTATTTGTTGGATTAGTCATTTCCCGTCAGCGACAGTCAAAGGGCTCAGCCTCAGGAGGCGGAAGCGGCCCTCGCCTTTAATCCGTGGAGCTTCGCAACGTGAAATCGAGCCGGCGCGACGTTCTTGGGTTGATGGCAGCCGGCCTGGTCGGGTCCGTGGCCGTTGATGGTCGGTTGGCCGCCATGCCGTTGCAGGGCACTGGTCCACGCCGCTCGCCCTCGGGCAGCCGGCCGAACCTGATCCTGTTCGTGACCGACGAATGTCGCGCGGACGCACTTGCCAGCTACGGCAACCCGATATGCCGGTCGCCCAACTTTGACCTGTTGGCGAGCCAGGGCACGCGTTTCGCCGACTGCCATGTGCAGTTTCCGGTATGTGGCGCGTCACGCTGCAGCCTGCTTACCGGCCTGCCGACGTCGGACACCGGCCATCGCAGCCTCTATTACTTTCTGCGCAGGAACGAACCGAACCTCTTCCGCTACCTGAAGGACGGCGGATACGATACGCTGTGGTTCGGCAAGAACGATGCGCTGGCGCATGAGAGTTTCCCGCTCAGCCTCACCGAATGGCATGACGTCCCGCCGAAGCGGCCACAGATGACGGGCGGCGGCAAACCGGCCTGGCTGACGGGCGCACCGCTGACGATGCGGTTCGATGCCAAGATCGATCGTCGCGCGACCGCCGACTACGAACTGCTGCAGATGGCGATCAAGGTGCTCGATCGACGCGAGAAAGATCGTCCCTTCTGCATCTTCCTGCCGATCAATCAGCCCCATCCGCCCTATCTCGCGCCGGAGGGGTTCGATACGATGTATCGGCCACAGGACCTGCCGCCGCTTGCCCCGCCCGATTTGCCCGGCAAGCCCTCCTATCATGCGGCGATCCGCAAGGCCTACCATCTCGACAAGGCGACCGACGCCGACCTGCGCGCCGTCCGCGCGACCTATTATGGGCAAGTGAGCTATGCCGACTGGCTGCTCGGCGAATTGCTCGAGGCGCTGCAACGGACCGGGCATGACAAGGATACGGTGGTGGTCGCGACCTCCGACCATGGCGACTATGCCGGCGATTATGGGCTGGTCGAGAAATGGCCGAGCGGCCTCGAATCCTGCCTGACGCATGTGCCGTTGATCGCGCGGATGCCGGGCGGGCCGGGCGGCCATGTGGTGCGCGAGATGGTCGAACTCTACGACATAATGGCCACCTTCCTCGACCTTGCGGAGGTCGAGGCGAAGCACACCCATTTCGCGCGCAGCCTGGTGCCGCAATTGAACGGCAAGGCGGGAGACGTCGGACGCGCCGCATATTCCGAGAGCGGCTATGACACGTTCGAACCACAGGCGTTCGAGCCGCCCTTGCCCGGTGCAGCCTCGCTTTATTCGGCCAAGCACGACATCCAGAACCAGCAGCCGCAAACGGTGACGCGCGCCGCGAGCGTTGCCACGCCCGATTACAAATTCATTGCGCGGCCCGCTGGCCAGTCGGAGCTTTACGATCGCCGCAAGGACCCGTTGGAGCAGCGAAACCTGATCGACGACCGAGGACATCAAAAGGTAAAAATCGCGCTGCAGGAGCGGTTGATGAACCGCTATATCTCGACCACCGGGGTGCCGCCTTGGGACCGTGACGCCCGTGAGACGCCGGATTTCGACATGTTGAGCGATTTCGGCGACACGCGCGAGGCGACCAGGACGCTGCTCGATCGATAGACGCTGGCGTGCGCGGTGGCGACGTCATTGCTTTGCCGCCACCCCCTGGGCCCGCCTTTTCGAAAAGGATGGCGCTCGCTGGCGACCTCCTGCAATCTCACGGGGAAACCGCTCAGCGAGGCCCCTTCATGAAGCTTCCTATCGCCATCACGATTAGCTGCCTGCTTGCCACCGCCGCCCATGCCGCCGACGTGCCCGCCAAACCCGACACGCCTGCGCCGGCGACGCCGCTGTTCAAGCCGGACGAGGTCGCGACGGGCGGCACGGTTACGGTGGGCGGCGCGCGGATCGCCTATCGCGCGGTGGCCGGCACGCTGGTGGTGCATGGCAAGGGCTGGGAGGATACCGACCCGCTCGAGGCCAGGGGCGCGGACGACAAGGACAAAGCGAAGGGTGAGCCCGGGGCCGAGGCGGCGATGTTCTATGTCGCCTATTTCCGCAACGGCGTGCCGTCGGCCGATCGTCCGATCACCTTCGTGTTCAACGGCGGGCCGGGATCATCGTCCGTGTGGCTGCACATGGGGGCGTTCGGGCCGGTCCGCGTGGTCGCGGCCGACGCCACGCACGGCGCGCCGGCGCCCTATGCGACGGTCAACAACGATGCGAGCCTGCTCGACGCCAGCGACCTGGTGTTCATCGACGCGCCCGGCACGGGTTTCAGCCGCATCGCCGGGCCGGACAAGGACAAGGCGTTCTACGGCGTCGACCAGGACATCCGCGCCTTTGCGCTATTCGTCACCCAGTTCCTGACGAAGTACGATCGCTGGAATTCGCCCAAATATCTGTTCGGCGAGAGCTATGGCACGATGCGCGCCGCCGGGCTGACGCTCGCGCTCCAGAAGGAATCGGTCGATCTCAACGGCGTGATCCTGCTGTCCGATATCCTGAGCTGGGACCTGATGCCCGACGATCCGCAGACCAATCCATCGGTCGACCTGCCCTATATCGTCGCGCTGCCGACCTATGCCGCGACCGCCTGGTACCATCGCAAGCTGGGCGACCGGCCCGACGATCTCGCCGCGCTGCTGTCGCGGGTCGAGACGTTCGCGACCGGCGACTATGCCCAGGCGCTGATGCAGGGCAACGCCCTGCCAGAGGCCGAACGCCAGCGGATCGCGACGCAGCTGGCGGCGTTCACCGGGTTGCCGGTGGCCTATCTGCTCAAGACCAATTTGCGGATCGAATATGGCGCGTTCCAGAAGGAGCTGCTCGCGGAGCAAGGGCTAACGACGGGCACGCTCGACACGCGCTACACCGGCGCGACGCTCGACGCGCTGAGCAAGGTGGCGGATTATGACCCGCAAAGCTCGGCACTGGGGGGCGCCTATGTCGCGAGCTTCAACCATTATGCCCGCGACACGCTGCATTATGGCGCGGAGCGTGCATTCAAGCCGGGGATCGATATCTATCGCGACTGGGATTACCGCCACAAGCCGCCCGGCGCCGACAAACCGCTGATCGCGCTGCCCAATGTCCTGCCCGACCTTGCGGTGGCGATGAAGCAGAACCCGGCGATGAAGGTGATGGTCAATGGCGGCTATTTCGACGTCTCGACGCCCTATTTTGCCGGGATGTTCGAGCTGCGGCATCTGCCGGTGCCGGCGGCGCTGCAGGGGAATATCTCGTACCGCTATTATCAGTCGGGGCACATGGTTTATGCCCACCTGCCCGCGCTGCATGCGCTGCACGACAATGTCGCGGCGTTCATCCGGGGGAGTGGGGGTGCGGGGGGGTAGGGGTGCTATCGATAGGGCTGGAGTTACAAAACCGCCCTTGCGAGCTCCGCAATTGCGTTGGGGTGGACGCCCCCTGACGGCATCGATGTGCCAAAGTGGAGGTGTTAAAACACCACTGCAGGAGGCGTCCATGGGTGAGATTAGCACAGTCGGCATCGATTTGGCCAAGTCGGTTT
>NZ_JARYTI010000114.1 GCF_029911635.1 Sphingomonas sp. AR_OL41 | reverse complement strand
GCCGGCGCCCAGCAATGCCCGGCCAGCTTGCGGTCGCGAGCCTCGAAGGAACAGGCCGCACCGGCACTGAGCGCGCTGCACGCGGCGACAGCGGCAGCCGGCGGGCCGCGCCGCGCGCCCTCGGGTGGTGGTCCGTCCTGCCCGATCGCCGCCATCGCCGCCGCACCGAACAGCGCAACCCCAAACAGGCCCGCCAATAATGCCGGCGTCTGCCTCACTGGATCGTGCCCTTCAGGCAGCGCCCGAAATAGGGATAAGTGTCGGTGACCATGTAATAATAGATCCCGCCCGGAAATTCCGGCGTGACCCCGGTGCGGCCATTGCAATCGTCGAGATCGCCCGCCCCGGCGCTGTAGTTCCAGTCAGAGGTGAAGGCGCCGAGCGGGACCCAGCTGGTCGCGGGCCGACCCGAATCCGCTGTCGTATCCAGCGTATAGCTGCCGGTGCAGGTCTGGAGCGCGCTGCCCGCGTCATTGGCGACCGAATAGCAATAACGCGCATAGACCGGGTAGCCATCGGCGGCCCAACCAACCAGTACCATCTTCTTGTTGGTCGCCGTAGCGCCGGCGGCGGTGAGCAGTGCCTCGGGCATCCCGTGATAGTGATAGGCACCGTTAGGCTGGACATGGGCGTTGTTGCTGTCGACGCCGAAGTCGAAGGTCGACTGACCCAGCGCCTCGATCCGCCACACGTCGGAACCGTTGGCGAGGTTGCAGTTGGACGCGCTGGTCGCGCTGCCCGGGCAGGTGCCGGCGGTGCCGGGGTCAAACTTCACGCTGTTGAGCGCATAGGCGATCGTTGTCGCGCCGCCCGCCGCGACATTCGCCGCGGCCTTGACCGGGGTCAGCGTCATCGAGGTGCTGATGTTCTGCGTGCTGATCGTGTTGGGGTTGCCGACGCCGGGAAAGGTGCCGACGGCATGATTGGGGAGGCCGTTGCCGGTGAGCGAGCGGCGCGTCGCGCTGCAGCTCCACGCCCAGGTCGCGGTCAGCGTGCCCGCCGCGCTGTAGCTGCCGGTATAGCTGCCGCTGTACGGGCACAGCACCGAGGCGGTCGAGACGCTCGTGCCGGCAACCGGCGTGACGCTGACCGCCGCCGATGCCGGGCTGGTGCCGACCGAATTGGTCGCCGTGACGGTGCAGCTGTAGCTCGTGCCGTTGGTCAGCCCCGAGACGGTGATCGGGCTCGCACTGCCCGTGCCGGTGACGGTGCTGCCGGCCGCGGTGCAGCTCGCGGTATAGCCGGTGATCGTCGCGCCGCCATTGGAGGATGGCGCGGTAAAGGCGATCGTCGCGCTGGCATTGCCCGCCGTGGCGGCGCCGATCGTCGGAGCGCCGGGCACGGTGTTGGTCGTAGTGACGACCGTCGTGCCGCTCGACCCTGACGTCCCGCCGCCGCACCCTGCCAGCCCCAGCGCCACCACGCCGAGCCCGATCCGCCATCCGGCTGCGATCGCCGTATCCGTCCGCATGTCTTGCCGCTCCCCATCGCGTCGGCGCAACGCCGACCGGGGACGGGCTATCGTCCGAATGTGGAGGCAATATGGGGGTCGGCGCGGCGGCCTGCGGACAAGGCAAAGCCGGGCAAGGTCTCCCCTGCCCGGCTCGCGCTCATGTCATGCCGGGGCGCGTCACGCCGCCGGCGGGTCTCGGGTCAGAAGCCGAACGAGAGGCGTGCATAGCCGAACTGGCCGGGTACGTCATAGGTCGTCGGGTCGAAATTGGCGCTGTCGCAGGTGAAGCACGGCGGCGGCGCGCGGTTGAACAGGTTGTTGACGCCCAGCGTCAGGCGGATGCGGTTGTTCATCCATGCGGGCGAGTAATAGAGCTGCACGTCGCCATAGAACACCGCGCCCATCGTGTGGACGCCGTCACGCTCAGCCACCGAACTGATGTAGCGCGCGGTGAACGAGGCGCCATAGCCCAAAGTCGACCAGTCGAGCGTGCCGTTGAGCTTGAAGCGCGGATAGGCCTGGTCGGGGCTGCCGCGCTCGGTGCCGGCAAATTTGAGCGTCGGCGCGTTGAGATCGGCCGGCGGCAGCACGTCGTAGCGCAGCAGATAGGCCGCGTTGACGCTGAGCCCGACCGAACCGCCCGCGAAGGTCGGCGAGCGATAGACGAACGATGCGTCGAGCCCATCGGTGTTGATCGCGTTGAGGTTGAGCAGGCGGCCGTTGATGCTCGAGATCGTGCCGCTGGCGGTACGACGCACCGCAGCGCAGCTGATCGGGTCGGCATTGAACGCGCAACGCGTGAGCGTCAGCGTCGCCGGGACCGAGTCGATCGCGTTCTTGAGGCGGATATTGTAATAGTTCACCTCAAGGCTGAGCGCGCTCGCCCAGCTGCTGCCGCGCACCCAGGACGGGCTGTAAACCGCGCCTGCCGTCCAGGTCTTGGCGGTTTCCGGCTTGAGCGCGGTGTTCCCTTGCGAGAACACACCGAGCTGGCCGCCGGTCGGCTCGGCATAGCTGCCATTGGCCGGCACGCCATTAGCAATGCAATTGGCGCGAACCGTCGCGTTGGTGGTGAACAGACCGCCGGCACCGCTGGTGCACGGGTCGTTGATCGTCGCGTCGAAACGCGACGGGCCGGCATAGAGTTCACCGATGCTCGGCGCGCGCAGGCTCTGCGCGAAGCCGCCACGGATCAGGAAATCCTCGACCGGCTTCCACAACCCGGAGGCGGTGAAGGTGGTGTTGCTGCCGAACGACGAATAGTTCGAATGGCGCACCGCGCCGTCGAATTCGAGCTTCTGGAAGAACGGCGTGTCCTTGAGCAGCGGCACGCGCAGCTCGCCGTACAGCTCGTCGACATTGAAGCCGCCGCTGGCCGGACTGGTCGGCACGTCGGCACCGAGGCCGGCGACGATGATCGGGTCGGGCGTGTAGCTGGCATGCTGGTCGCGATGCTCATAGCCGACCGCGATCCCAACCGCACCGGCCGGCAGGTCGAACAGGTCGCCGGTCAGGTTGGCGGTGAAGTCCCACAGCCGCTGCGAGCTCTTGTCACGCTCGTCGAAGGTGACGAAGTTGAGCATCGCCGGGGTGATCGAGCCGACCCCGCCGACGGTCGCGCCGCCGAAGATGTTGAACGGCACACACGCCCCGGTGCACTGCGACACAGGGCCGAGCGCCTGGGCCAGCTTGGCGGCATTGACGTTGCCGGTGAACAGCTGGTGGGCATCGTTGATGCCATAGACGCCGTTGACGTCCCAATACCATTTATGGTCGCCGATATGGAACGAGCCGTCGAAGGTGGTGGTCGCCGACATCGTGTCGACATCCTGGGTGAAGACGCGCTGGCCACCCTCGACGAAGCGGCGGCGGATCGTCGAATAATTGGCCGGCGTGCCGTTGGCGCCCGACGACAGCGTCACGCCGAACGGGTTGTACGGGTTGGTGACGTCGACCGAGATAGTGTCGAGCAAATTGCCGTTGCCGGCATCAGGGCCGATGAACAGCGGCAGGAACGCCGCGTCGGTGCGCGAATGGCGATGGTTGTAGACCAGCTTGACGCGCATGTTCACATTGTCGCTCAACGCCTGCTTGAAGTTGAAGAAGCCGCCGAAGCGCTCCGACGGGGTCAGCAGATAGTTGAACGGCGCGAAGTTGAAGCGATCGGCGCCGCTATAGTCCTTGAAGTCGGTCGGGAAGACCGAGGCGCGGCCGATCACCGGCGCCTTCAGCGTCAGGCTCTGGCCGAGCACGTCGAAGCGACCATTGGGGATCGCGCTGCTGCAGCCGCTGACAGCCGGGGTGCACGAGGTCGCGCCGGGCGTGGGGAATTGCGAGATCGAGCGGTCAGCGGTCTTGACCGCTTCCTGCTTGGTATAGCTGCCGCCGAACACCAAAGAGGTGCCGGTCGAAGGCGACTGGATGCCATAGCTCGCTTCGTAATTCTGCGTGTGACCGTCACCCTGGCGATAGGTGCCGAACTGCGCCGAGGCGCGCAGGCCCTTCTGGCCCTGCTTGGTGATGATGTTGACGACGCCGGCGACGGCGTCCGAACCATAAAGTGGCGAGGCGCCCGATTGCAGCACCTCGACCCGCTCGATCATGTTGACGGGCAGCTCGTTGAGATCGACCGAGGCGGGGATACCGCCGGCGGCCGAGCCATTGACGAAGCGCAGGCCGTCGACCAGCACCAGCGTGCGCTTGGCGGCGAGGTAGCGCAGGTCGATTTCCGCCGAACCCGAGCTGACGCCGGTGCCGTCCGGCGGGCCGCCGATATTGCCGGCATTGTTGACCTTGGTGTTGAGGCCACCGGCCGCGCTGGGGATGCGCTGCAGCACATCGGCGATCGCGGTGAGACCCGTCTTGGCGATCGCGGCCTCGTCGACGGTGACGATCGGCTTGTCCTGATCGACCGGAGAATGGCGAATGCGCGAGCCGGTGACAACGATGTCGTCGGTGGCGGTGGCGTCCGACGCCTGCTGTGCCTGTGCCGGCAGCGCGCACAATCCCGCTGCGAGCGCGAGAAGAGCTACACCGGTCGATTTCCCCAGTCTGATATCGCGCATAAATTCACCCTTTGTTGAATTATGCTTTCGCGACATCCCCTCCGCTCGTTATCGAAGTGAAACAAATTTGTTACATCAGGCAAGTGGGATGTGATCGGTTCGTAACGTTCTTACGGCGGATGTGTCATATCAGTAACATTCCGCGCCGATCCGGACCGGAATGGGCTACCGTTAGACCGGGCTGGGCAGGTCGCGCGCGAGTTCGTCGAGCAGCCATTCGCGGAAGCGGCGGATCTTGGGCACGCCGCGCCGCGCCATCGGCGACACCAGCCAATAGGCATAGCCGCGCGTCGAGACCTGCGCGAAGGGCCGCACCAGCTTTCCCTCGTGCAGGTCGTTGCGCCAGAAGAAGGGGGTGAGCATGGCGATGCCCTGCGCCGCCATCGCGGCATGCCCTTCATGCGCCTGCGAATCGAGCCGGACGCCGGGGCGTGGCGGGCCGTCGGGTACATCGACCCCGGCCTCGCGCAGCCAGTGCGTCCACCATGGATCGTGCGGGCTGATCTGCGGCAGGCGCAGCAGATCGGCCGGTGCGACGATCGGGCCGTGGCGGGCGAGGAACTCAGGGCTGCACATCGGCGTGAAGTCGACCGGCACCAGCAGGTCCTGCGCCAGTTCCGGCCACGGCCCGCGCCCGGCGCGGATCGCAACATCGACGTCGTCCGCGGCAAAATCGGTCAGCGCGTCGCTGGTCAGCAGCCGCACCGCCATTTCGGGATGCGCGATCTGGAAGCTGCCCAGCCGCCATGCCAGCCAGGTATTGGCAAAGGTGTTGGAGGTCGAAACGGTGAGCAATCGCTCATCTTCCGCGCGAACTCCGGCAAAGGCCGAATCGAGCGCATCGAAGGCGCGCGCGACCTGCGGCGCGGCGCGCTTGCCCGCCTCGGTCAGCACGACGCGGCGTTTCTCGCGGCGGAACAGCGCCACGCCGAGCCGCTCCTCGAGCAGCTTGATCTGATAGCTTACCGCCGCCTGCGTCATGCCCAGTTCGCCCGCGGCGACGGTGAAGTTCTCGTGCCGCGCGGCGGCTTCGAACACACGGACGGCGGACAAGGGCGGAATGCGGCGCATGCACTATTCATAAGCCATGCTTGTGACCGGCGTCCAACGCTTTGTTGGCGCCGGCGCGCCGCGCGCGGCATGACGGTGGCGCAACGACAAGCGGATTAAGAGCGATGCGCGACGATTATCTCGACCGCTCCTGGGCGGACAACCATCATCATTTCACCGGCGGCTTCCATAAGCTGATCCGCGCTTTTGGCGAGAGCATGGAGCATCTCACCGCGCAACAGTTCGACGCCCCGTGGCGCAAGCGCGCGCGGCGCGACGACTGCCCGACCTGCTAATCTGTCCGTGCTCCCGCCGCTGCGGGAGCACGCGACTTTTGTAACGGCGCGCGATAGGCGGGGCACCATGCTCCGTCTTGCCTTCCTCGCTTTTGCCGCCATGACAATCGGCACGATGCCCAACGATCCGCCTGCGTTGCTCGACTGGGGCGACCTGCTCGGCCGCCCGCGACCGGCGCCCGACGCGACGCTGTCCTATGGCGCCGATCCACTGCAGCAGGTCGATGTCTGGATCCCCAAGGGCGCCGGCCCGTTCAAGACCGTGTTGATGGTCCATGGCGGCTGCTGGACCACCGACATCGCCACCCGCGACCTGATGAACTGGGTCGCCGACGACCTGCGCCATGCCGGCTATGCGGTATGGAATATCGAATATCGCGGCGTCGACCGGCCCGGCGGCGGTTACCCCGGCACCTTCGCCGACGTTGCCGCGGCGGCCGATGCGCTGGCGACCCATGCCGCGCGCTTCCATCTCGAC
Source organism: Sphingomonas sp. AR_OL41 (assembly GCF_029911635.1). GTDB lineage: Bacteria > Pseudomonadota > Alphaproteobacteria > Sphingomonadales > Sphingomonadaceae > Sphingomonas. The sequence goes on along the minus strand of NZ_JARYTI010000114.1, from coordinate 2,232 downwards.
GCGTCGCGCATCGTCGCGGTCGGGCACAGCGCCGGCGGCCATCTCGCCTTGTGGCTGGCGGCACGCCACAAGCTGCCGGCGAGCAATCCGCTGCGCGGCGCGCATCCGCTGCCGATCGCCCATGTCGTCAGCCTTGGCGGCCTGCCCGATCTCGAGGCCGCCGCCGCCGACCCGAAGCAGGGTTGCGGCACCGAGGTCGTCGCGCGCCTCGTCGGCCCGCCGCTGCCGACACATCGCGACGTTTATGCCGACACCTCGGTGCCGCGCCTGCTGCCGCTCGGCGTGCCGCAGGACCTCGTCAATGGCGCGCAGGACAGCATCATCCCGCCGCACCACGGCACCGGCTATGTCGCGCGGGCACAGCTTGCCGGCGACGCGGTCAACATCCGCTTCGTGCCGGCGACCGGCCATGTCGAGTTGGTTGCCCCCGAAACCGCCGCCTGGGCCGCGACGAAAGACCTGATCGGACGCGCCTTTGCCCGGAAATGACGCCATGACGCTGGATGAGGCCCGCGCACAGGATGCCGCCGACCCGCTGCGCCGCCTGCGCGATCGCTTCGCGCTGCCCGACGGCGTAGTCTATCTCGACGGCAATTCGCTCGGCGCCCTGCCCCGCGCCACCAGCGCGGCGATCGGCGATGCGGTCGACAGGCAATGGGGCGAGCGGCTGATCCGATCGTGGAACGAAGGCTGGATCGACGCGCCGCAGCGCCTCGGTGCGAAGATCGCGCCGTTGATCGGCGCGCGGCCCGACGAGGTGATCGTCGCCGATTCGACCTCGGCCAATCTGTTCAAGCTGATCGTCGCCGCGCTGCGCCGCGATCCCGCGCGTAGTGTGGTGGTCAGCGAGCAAGGCAATTTCCCGACCGACCTGCACATCGCCGAGGGCGCGGTGGGCTGCGTGCCCGGCGCCAGCCTGCGCGCCGTGCCGCGCGATGCGCTGGCGAGTGCGCTCGGCGACGATGTCGCGCTGCTGCTGCTGACCCATGTCCATTACAAGACCGCCGAACGCTTCGACATGGCGGCGTGGACGAAGCGCGCACATGACGCCGGGGCGCTGATACTGTGGGACCTCAGCCACAGCGCAGGCGCGGTGCCGGTCGATCTCAACGGAGCGGATGCCGATCTCGCGGTCGGTTGCGGCTACAAGTTCCTCAATGGCGGCCCCGGCGCCCCGGCCTGGCTACATGTTCACACGCGGTGGCAGGAAATGCTGGCAAACCCTTTGTCAGGATGGATGGGCCACGCCGCCCCCTTTGCCTTCACCGACAGCTACGCGCCGGCGTCGGGCATGACGCGCTGGCTTACCGGCACCCCGCCGATCCTCGGCCTCGCCGCGCTGGAGGCCGCGCTCGACCTGTGGGACGAGGTCGATATCGCCGAGCTCCACACCAAGAGCGTGGCGCTGTTCGACCAGATGCACGCGATCGGCACCGGACTCGGCCTTAGTTGCGTCTCGCCGCGCGATCCGGCGCGGCGCGGCAGCCATATCAGCTTCCGCCACCCCGAGGCCTATGCGCTGTGCCAGGCGCTGATCGCGCGCGGCGTGATCGGCGATTTCCGCGACCCCGACATCCTGCGCTTCGGCCTGACGCCGCTCTATCTCGGGCATGAGGATCTGTGGCGTGCGGGCGATATCCTGCGCGCGATTCTCGCCGACGGCACGCACCGCGATCCTTCATTCTCGAAACGGCACGCCGTCACCTGATCGCGGGATTTAACCATGTTTCTACCTCGGCTATAACCGGGCGAACCTGGGGGAATGTCGATGCGCTTTCTGGCGACCTGCCTGCCGTTGCTGCTGCTCGCGGGGTGCGACGGTGCCGCCAATCCGTCGGGCGCCGCACCGCCGGCCGATCGGGCGGCGAGCGCGCCCGATCAGGCCGCCGCCTATGACTATCGCTACGCCTATCGCCTCCCCTCCAGCCATATCGAGGCGGTGCAGGAGAGCCATGCCAAGGGCTGCGACCAGCTCGGCCCGGCGCGCTGCCGCATCATCGCGGTGCGCTATAACCGCGACGACCAGAACAACGTCACCGCGCAGATGACGCTGCGCATCGACCCGGCGCTCGCCCGCCCCTTCGCCCGGGCAGCCAGTGCCACGGTCACCGCCTCGGGCGGCGCGCTGCTCAAGGCCGATGTCGCCGGCCCCGACGCCAATGCCGCCGGGCGCAGCGGCGCGGTGCTGAGCCATTTGCGCGACGCGCTGGCCAATGCCGAATCGCAGGCGCG
>NZ_JARYTI010000113.1 GCF_029911635.1 Sphingomonas sp. AR_OL41 | reverse complement strand
CAACCCAGCGATCGGCGCCGCGCGGCGTCCGGCCGATCACCGGCGCGGCCGCGCCGGGACCGAGCGCGCAGGACTGCCCCGCACCGAGATGCGCCACCACGCCCGACAAGGACCGTGGCGCGGTGCCGCGGCGCACATCGACCGCGCCGCGCAGCAAGCTGACCCGAAGATCGCCGCGCCAGAGCGCGACGTCGAACAGTGTACCGGTGGCAACGACCGAGCGGTCGACCGCCTCGACGACGAAGGGCCGCGCAGGGTCGTGCAGGACATCGAAGCGCGCCCTGCCCCGCATCAGCCGGACCACCCGCCGCGTGTCGTCGAAGGCGAGCATCACCGCGCTGTCGGTATCGAGCGTGACGCGCGATCCGTCGGGCAGGCGCAGCGTGCGGATCTGCCCGACACCGCTCGCCAGCGTCGCGGCCACGGCCGGATCGAACGGCCGCGCACGGTGCCAGCCAACTCCGGCGACGATCGCCGCCAGACACAGGGCCGCGCCGGCCAGGACATAGCGCGGCCTGCCCCACATCCCGGCCAGGCCGCGCCGGCGCGGCAGCTGCCGCGCCCGACCGAGCGCCGTATTTCGCAGGCCGCGGGCAAAATCCCATTCGCGATCGAGCCGGGCATAGGCCGCGCGATGCGTCGGATCGGCGGCACGCCAGCGCTCGAAGTCGAGACGCGCACGCTCGGCATCGGGGCCGTGCATCCGCGCGAACCAGTCGGCCGCCTCGCGGCGCAGCGCTTCGGCCGCGCCGTCGTTCGGAAGCGATCGCGGCATCAGGGCCGGCCAACCCAGCGATCGATATGGGCAATGGCCTTCGACATCTGCTTCTCGACACCCTTGATCGACATGCCGGTAACCTCGGCAATCTCCGCATAGCTCATGCCGTCCAGCCTGTGGGCCAGGAAAATCTCGCGCGTCCGGGGCTTCAGCCGGTGCAGGGCGGCTTCCAGCCGCGCCAGGCCGTCGCGTGCCTCGAGCCGGCGAATCTCGTCGGGCGCAGCGAGTTCCTCCTTATCGGCCTGGCAATGATCCTTGTCGTGCCGCCGCACGGCGCTGCGGGCACGATTGCGCAGCAGATTGCGGGCGATCTGGCGCAGGAACGCCTCGGGCCGTGCCACCGTGCCCGGCGCCCGGCGATCCGCATCGGTGAAGCGCAGAAAGGCTTCCTGGGCGAGGTCGCGGGCATCGTCGCTACTGGCGCGATAGCGGGTGAAGAAACGGACCAGCGCATGATGCTGGTCGCGGAACAGCACGTCGAGCTTCACGCTGCCCGGCCCGGCCGCCGGGGGCTGCTCGTCGGGTCGGGCGGCGGGCTCGGTCATCGCCACGCGGCGCCACTAGATACGGCACTCCATGCTTCCACAGCCACCTCCATCGCAGCGAGGCGGCCGGCACGAGCCGGGTTCTGAGAACAGGTTGGATTGACCCGCGCGGACGCTTTTAGCCGCGAACGGCCTGGACATGTGCATCCGCAACCCGGCCGGCGGCATGGCCGATCGAAGTCCGTATCCTTCCGAGGTTCTCAGGCCTCGGCGCGACCCGGGCGGGCCGCGCCGGACAAGCTTAAAGCGACAGACTCGCAACGCAAGCCCATGATTATCATAATTCCGCAGACAGTTACGGCGACGACGAGCGGCGATGCCCCAGCGGCATGCGCCGACAAACACTGCACCCGTCGGCGCCGGGCGAAAGACGATCGAGACGAGGTGCGACCTTCCCGACGACGATCATGCCGCGCGCACACGGGTCGACATGGTCACGCGTCGGCCGCGACGACCGCGCGGCGCGACCATCGGCGGACACCGGTAGCGCGAGAAGCACCCGACCCGGCGAAAAGATTGCATTTCACAAAACCTGGTCGCTCGCCATGACCTCCTTGTGCCGATATCGGGCCGGCTGACCGCGATCGCCGAACGGCACCATCCACGCTCCAGCGCGCAGTGGCTCATGCTGAGTCACGCCACGCACCGCGTGACGACCTTGCCGGCCGGCTGACCTTCGCGTTGCGCTATGAAGGCGTGAACCTCCCGGTGCTGGCACAGCTGTTTCGGGCAGTCGCGCCGGCCGATATCGGACCGCTCGTCGCAGCGTGCCCGACGGGCTCATACGCCCGGCTAATCTGGTTTCTGTACGAATGGCTGACCGGTTCGCGGCCCAGCCTTCCGGATGCGGGCCCGGCGCGCGCGGTTCCCGTCATGGACCCCGCGCAGCAATACGCCCTGGCAAAGGGAGAGCGGTCACCGCGCCACCGCGTCATCAACAATCTGCCCGGCACGGCCGCTTTCTGCCCCATGGTGCGCCGAACCGCCGCGCTCGACGCGCGATCGGTTGGCACGCCCCGGCCTGTAAAATTGTTGGGATAGCGCAGCCGTGCACGAGCCGTCATCGAGGCGGTGCGCGACGCCAGGGGACCACATCATCCGGCGCGCGCAAGGGGTTCGCGATGATCGAATTGAACATGCTGCGCTATGTCCTGGCCGCAGCGGATACGGGAAGTTTCAGCCAGGCGGCCAACCGTTTCGGCATCAAGCAGGCGACGCTCAGCCAGAGCATCCATTATCTCGAAGGAAGGCTTGGCCTGCCGTTATTCGCGCGCTCGACACGCGGCGTCGCGCCGACCCGTTCGGGCCGCCACATCCTCGATCGCGTCAGCCGGATCCTCGCCGATATCGATTTGCTGTTCGCCGAATCCCGGGCGCTCGCCGACGGGCGTACCGGCACGTTGCGGATCGGGGTCAATGGCGCGCTCGCGACGGGCGCGCTCGCCGCCCTGCTGGATCGCTACCGCGCCCGCTTTCCCGAGGTGGTGATCGAGGCAAGGGAGGACGACCGGCAGGCCTTGCTGACCGCGGTCGATCGCGGACTGCTCGATCTCGCCATCGCGGGCCGAACGACACCCCCCGCGGGCCTGCGCCTGCTGGGCTTGTGGGGCGAACCGCTCGCCGTCGCGCTCGCCCCCGACCATCCGCTCGGCGCGGCGCAGACGCTTTACTGGACCGATCTGTTCGGTGCCCGCTTCGTCGTCAGCGCGGGCGATCCCGGGCCCGACATCGCCGCGATCGTCACCGCCCGCCTGTCGCGTCAGGGCACCGCCCCGATGATCGTCCGGCAAAATGTCGGGCGCGACAATCTCCTCGCCTTCGCGACCGGTGACCAGGTCGCCATCGGCGTGGCGCTGGCGGCAGCGGCGGAGCAGCGTCCGCTCGTCCTGCGCCAGGTCCATGACGCGTTTGGGCCCGCGTGCCTCGAGCGCTGCGCCTTTTGGCGCGCCGACAATGACGCCGCGCCGCTTCGCGCCTTTCTCGCCATGGCCGGACACGACCGCAGCGGTCCGCCCAACGCAACAGTGCGGGGTGAAGGTGATCGGCCGGAATGACCGCCCGACGCCGGCCGATGCCCGCCATGCCCCTTGAGGGCCGCCACGCCAGGGGCAGACGTGACGGCCCTCCCCGCTGGCCGGCCGGATCCGGGGGGCATCGGATCGGCCGGCGCGGATCCGCTAGCGGCGTGCGCCGGTAAGGGTGTTGGTTGCCAGATTGCCGGTGGCGCTCGCGGCGAGCTGGTTACCGGTGAGCAGGAGGCTGCTGCCGGCCAGCGGCCCGGTGAGGGCCATGGACAACGCACCGGTCACCAGTGCCGAGACGGCACCGGCGTTGGTCTGGACGTTGCTCAGCAGCGCACCGGGCGCCGCACTGGCACCGCCGACGGTCAGCTGATTGGTCGCGGCATTGCCATAGGCAGTGGCGGCGAGGCTGTTGCCCGTCACGCCGAGTGAGGATGCCAGCACGGAGCCTGTGGCGTTGAGCGGCGTGCCATAGCTGCCCGACGCCGCCGCGGTGACCGCACCATCATTGCCCTGCGCGCTGACCAGCAACGCCGGCGCCGCGGCCGTCGTTTCGAACGCACCGCTACGCGTCACCGGCGAAGACGATCCCGTCGCTCCGGGCGCGGCAAGGTCGAGGCTGTTGTCGGCGCTGTTGCCGCGCGCCGTCGCCTGGGTGAGATTGGCTTCGATCGAGGCGCTCGACCGGTCGATCGCCGCCCCGCCCGGATTGCCGGCCAGCGCGAGCATGGCCCTGACGGTCGCCGTCGCGGTGACCGCGGCGGCACTCATCTGGCTGTTGGCGAGGCCGGCATTGCCAGCACCGGCGATACCGCTGACCGAGACGGCATTGACCGCGCGATTGGCGGACACATCGGCAACGGTGGCATTGTCGCCGATCGCGAAGGAAGAGCCTGAGATCGCCGCATCGGCATCGCTGTTCGCCAGCGTCGACCGCGCGGACGCGCCGACGGTGCCGGTCGCGAACTGCGTGCTCGACAGGACATGATCCCCGATGATCGTCGCGGCGCCCAGGCTGCTGACCTCGGCATGGGCGGGCGCGTCCGGCGCCTTGCCGAGCTGCACTGCCGTGACGGCGAGGCCGTTATCGACATCGTTGATCGCCGCGATCGCCTGGTTGGTGTTGCCGCGTATCGACACGGTCGCGTCGGTCACCCCGCCACGGGCGCCCACGACCATGTCGGTGTTGGCGCCGACCCTCGCCTCGCCATATTGCGACGAGGCGAGCGCCGTTCGCGCAACCGAAACGTCGCCGTCAGGCAGCGAGGTTGCGCCAAGCGACACCCGGTCGAGCGCGGTGTTACCCACCGCCGACGCGCGCTGGCTGTTGCCGGCGATCGCCAGCATCGATCCGTCGGTCGGCGCATCGCCACCGATCGCGAACTTGCCGATGACGTCGCTCAGCACCGATGACAGCGAAGAACCGCCGCCCGGCGCGAGCGGCTGGCCGAGCTTCTGGAAATTGGCGAGCGCGACGTCCGCCGCGGCGCCATAACCATCATCGAGCGCGCCGGCGACCGCGGCATCGGACCCGCCGGCATTGCCGATCGTCGTCCCCGACAGCGCGAGACTGTTGCTCGCGCTGCTGCCGACGGCGCTGCCCGAGAGGCTGTTGCCGCTGACCAGCAGGGACGCGTCGGCGACAGGCGCGGCCGCCGCAATTCTTGCGCCGGCACGCTCGCCGGCCCCGCCGACCTGCGCGCGAACATCGCCATCGACCGTCTGGCTGTTGTTGAGACCGTAACTGGAGCCGAGCGAAGCGCCCCGCGCCACGATATCATTGACCGCGCTGTTGGCGGTGGCGGTCGCGCCGGCGAGATTGTCCGCGACGCGCAGATCGCCGCGATCGACCGACCCGACAATATCCAGCAGGAAGCTTTCACCGTTGGCCGTCGCCGAGACGGTGCCGCGCGACAGCTGCTGGACATTCTGGACAGCGAACGCCGCCGTCGTGCTGGCGCTCCCGTCGCTGCCCGTCCTCGCCGTGCCGCCGGCTCCCGGCCGATCGGCGCTCGGGCCACTGTCGAGCGTGCCCGCATCGACCGTCAGCAGATTGCCGTCGGCACGGTTGCCGGTCGCCGCGGCGCGCAACACATTCTGCGCGGCGCCGACATCGCTCCCCGAAAGGCCGCCACCGACGTCTACCGCGACACCCCCATTGGTCGTCGCGACCACATCGGTGCCGAGCACGCGCTGCACCCCGGCGATGCCGGCGACCGCGCCGGAGCCGCCGCCGGTGTCGGCAGGCGCGATCTGCTGCGCCACCAGATCGAGCGACCGCGACGACCGGTTGCCGTCCGCCAGGGCGGCAAGGCTGTTGCCATCGGCATGCGCGGTCGCGGCGTCGAGCGCACCGCGCGACGACAGCGCAAAGGCGGCTGGTGCAGCCCCCGCCGTCGCGGTCACCTGACCGGCCAGCAGCTGCGCGCCGAGATCGGCGTACAGCGCATCGACGCGCGCCGCACCGTCGGGCGCGGCAACCAGCACGGCCGGTGCGGCGCCCGGCGGCACGGCGAGGCTCGCCGCGGTCACCGCGAGCACGTCGCTCACCACATTGCCGCTCGCCAAGGCGTGCGTCCGGTTGTCGGAAAGCGAAAGGTCGCTCGCCTGTGCCGCGCCGAGGTCGAGGCGGGTCGCACCGCTATTGCCGGCGGACACCGTCGATCGCTTGTCGCCAGATTGCAGGCTGACGATGCCGGCGCCGCCGACATTGCCGGCAAGCGTCAGCGTGTCGGATGCCAGGTTGCCGACGCCGGTCGCGTCGAAATCGTTGCCTGTGACCGCCACCCTCGCCGCGGCGGCGGCGTTGCCCACAAGGCCTGAAGACGCCCCTGTCAGGCTCGCTTCGACCGGCGAACCGGTCATGCCCTGGCTGCTCGCGACGAGACTGTCGGCCCTAGCAGTGGCCACGACATCGTCGAGCGACAACAGCGTCGGCACGCCGCGGTCGCCCGCGAGCGAAGCGTCCGACGTCAGGGCGGTCGTCGCCGCATTGCCGCGCGCGGTCGACGTCACCGCGTTATCGGCAAGCAGGGCAGTGCCACCCTGGGCCGTGTCGACCGTCGCACCGATGCCGGCGCGACTGGCCTCGGCGCGCGATCCAACGCCCTGCGTGGTTTGCTGGTCGATCGCCGCGCGCGATGCGGTCGCCTCGATGCGCTGTGCGGCGGCCGGGCCGGCCAATAGCGAGACCAGCGCGACCGCCGCGCCGGCAAGTAGATGCGAGCGTCGCCGGCGACGCGGGAAAGGGTAAGGGGACATGGATCGATTCCTTGATCGGATGGGTGGAACATTGGGCAGGCGAATTGGTCGGGTGCTGGCGCCTCCTGTCGGTGCGGTTGGCTCGAAGCGTTCAGGATCCGACGCGCAGCCGCGCAATCTCCTGGAACCCCGCTGCGACGCTGCGCACCGCCGCGCCCGACGCGGCGGCGCGCCACGCGATGATGACGGGCGCGCGGACATTGCGGCCACGCAGTTCGGACACGATCACAGCGATGCGCTGGTCGGTGAGCGCGGCGCGGGTCCCGCGATCGAGTGTCTCGCTGTCATGCGCGAGCAGCACGATCTCGACCGCGCCGTGCGCGACCGCCGCGGCAATCCGTTCGATCAGCGGCGCTGCGGCTCCGGGCAACGCGGCGGAAGAAAAGTCGAACGGTACCAGGATCGCCTCGCCGCGGGCCGCCCCCGCATCGCGCGCGGCGGGGCCGTCGGCCCCCCGCGGCGGCGGCACGGCCACCGGCTGCCGCGGCACTTCGGCCGGTGCCCGGGCACCGCCGGGCATCGCCACCGCAAGGCAGGGTTCCGGCGCGACCCTCGTGACCGCCGCGACGAGGCGCAACGTCGCCTCCTCGATCGCGGTTCGGACGCCGAGCTGGAGCGGCTCCTGCCCCTTCGCGCCGAGATTGATGTCGAACAGCGCGGAGCCGAAAAACTGGAACAGATTGAACCCGACCTCATAGCCGGTGAACTGTTTGGTCAGGCTGACCGTGCGGACGACGAGAAGCGACCTGGTATCGACGATGCGCAGGTCGATCGCGACCGACTGGGTATAGGTCCGTGCCCGGGGACCAAGCTGGCTGATCGCCACATCGACGCCGCCCGAGCGGATATCATAGTTCAGCTCGGTGATGCCGCCGACGATGAAATAGTCCGACGCCGCGATGCTGCCGCCATAATAAGGCAACCACGGCACCTTCGTGCCACCGCCGGCGGCGGCGACATCATGGATAGCGCCGTCGCCGAGCTGGCGCCGGTCGGTATAGCCGAGCTCGCGCTCGGCGATCGTCGGGTCGAAGCGCTCGGCGATGCCGATCGCGCCGCCGAGCTTGCCGAGCGCAGAGGTGACCATCAACGCGCCACCCTGGGTCAGCGCATTGCCCTCGTTGACCGAATATTTGCCGGTATAGTCGCGCACGTCACCGACCGCGATGACGGGCGGACGCGCGCGCGTCGCGGCGATCGCGCCGCCCAGGCAGCGCAGCGCAGCGTCGACCGGAGTGCGATTGTCGCGCACGGCCGCGCCGGTCAGGATCGGCACCTCGCCGGGCGCGAGCCGCGCCTGGTGCAGTCGCACGCACCCTGCAAGGCTCGTGGCGAGCAGCGCAAGGACGACCGCCCGCCGCCGCGGCGCGGTCGAGGCGCGAGCATGCCTGTCGGACCCGGCCATCAGTTGCGCGCCGCAAACGCGCAGGCCGTGCTGTCCTGCACCGTCGCCTGCTGACGGCCGTTGTTGGTCTGATTCGTGTTGAGCGCCTGCCAGGCAACGCCCTGCACCGAGCTTGTCGTATCCCCGATGACGCCGGCGGTCACCGCGCCGCTATTGCCCTGCGCGTTGCCCGCGTGTGCGCCCGGCGCCGCGCTGTCGAGAGTCGTCGTGTTGGCGTTCCCGCTCGCGGTCGATGTGGCACCGCTGACGCTCGGCGCGTTGGCGACAGCCGATTGCCCGTCATTGTTGCCGGTCGCGCTCGCCGCGACCGTGCAGTTGACCTGCCGCGCGATCGTCGTGTTGTAGATCGGCGCGGCGTAATAGCCGCCGCGCCGCCGGGCGATGAGGTCGAGGACGGCAGCCTGGTTCGCGCGATCGCTCGAGGTCCTGAACTGCCAGGCGAGGCTCTCGCCATAATTGTTCGCGCTTGCGGCCGTCGGTGTCGCGACGATCGCGATCGCGGCCGTGATGCCGGTCAGACGACCGGGCATTTTGTCAAACCATGTGTTCTTCCAAATGGTCATGAGACCTCCCCGCGGCCGGTGGCGGAACTGCTTGCCGGCGTCGGGGGCGATTAAAAGGAGGCATCAGGCGGGATCGGCAACAAGCAAATGTCGCCGTCGCATCGTAGCGTAGAATGACAGGGAATCGGCGAGATCCACCGCCGGCGTCAGGCCTCGCGCGCCGCGCGCGACGCATCGCCCGACCGCGGGAGCGACCGGGGGGGGGACGGCGACCTGATCAAGCGCCCGTCCACAGGCTCCAACGTCGCGATCCGACCCGGCGGCGCGAGGCCACCGGGTCGGCCATCATATCAATACCAGGTTGCCACGCCCTTGTGGCCAGCGCAGGTGCCCGCGCGGTGCGTGGACTTCGAATAGGTGCCGTCCTTGCATTGGGCGGTGGCACCATCGGGGCCGCGCGGATTGGTCCCCGCGTCGCGCGCGGCCGGTGCTGCGGCGGTTCGCGAGACGGGTGCGGGCCGCG
>NZ_JARYTI010000112.1 GCF_029911635.1 Sphingomonas sp. AR_OL41 | reverse complement strand
TCTGCGCGAACAATTCCTCTTCTTGCTCACCCACATGAACCAACTGACATGGAAACAAGGGCGGGCCACCCCATATCGCGCGAAACCGATCAGGGAGACGCGCGATGAAATACCGTATGCTGGGCGATGGGCTGAAGGTTTCCGCGATCGGCATCGGCTGCATGCCGATGATCCGCGACGGCAATATCAGCTACGGCGCGGCCGATGACGATGAGTCGATCCGCACGATCCACGAAGCGATCGCGCTCGGCGTGACCTTTTTCGACACCGCCGAAATGTATGGCCCGTTCAGCAACGAGGAACTGGTCGGCGCGGCGATCAAGGGCAGGCGCGACGGGCTGGTGATCGCGACCAAGTTCGCGATGCGCTGGAACGGCGACGAGATGACCGGGCTCGACGGCAGCCCGGCCAATGCAAGGCGTGCGGTCGAGGGGTCGCTCAAGCGGCTCGGCATCGACACGATCGACCTGTTCTACCAGCACCGCGTCGACCCCAAGGTGCCGATCGAGGACACCGTGGGCGGGATGGCCGAGCTGGTGAAGGAGGGCAAGATTCGCCATATCGGCCTGTCCGAGGCCGGCCCCGAGACGCTGCGCCGCGCCGCCGCCGTCCACCCGATCGCCGCGTTGCAGACCGAATATTCGATCTGGGAGCGCGACGTCGAGGACGAGATCCTGCCCACGTGCCGCGAACTCGGCATCGGCTTCGTGCCGTACAGCCCGCTCGGCCGCGGCTTTCTCGCCGGCGGCATATCGAGCCTCAACGATCTCCCGGCCGACGACTGGCGGCGCAACGACCCGCGTTATTCGGCGGAGAACCTGCCGCACAACCTCGCCATCGTCGCGACCGTGGCGCAGGTCGCCGCGCGGCACGGCGTGTCCAACGCGCAGGTCGCGCTGGCCTGGCTGCTGGCACAGGGCGACGATGTGGTGCCGATCCCCGGCGTCAAGCGCCGCGCGACGATGGCCGACAGCGCCGGCGCCCCCGACGTCGCGCTGACGACAGAGGACCTCGCCGAGATCGACGCCGCGGCACCGCGCGGCGGCACCGCCGGCCCGCGCTACGCCGAACGCGGCATGCGGATGGTCAAGCTATAGGCTGATCCACCGCCACACACCCGCCGCCATGCCAGCGAGCGGGATATGTGCCCAGGTCGCGGCGAGCCAGATCACCACCCCGCCGGCGATGTCGTGCGGGCGGAAACCGCCGAACCGCGCACGGCCGGCGGCGATCGCACCGAACGGCCAGTAGCTCGTCTTGGCTTCCCAGTCGCGCCAGCGCGCGGGCTGGAGCGCTTCCTTCTTGGCGTCCTGCAGTCGCGCGCCGACCAGCGCGAGGACGATCACCGCGCCGACGACGACGATGTTGGCGGCGACCGGAAACACCGCGATGTGGCACAGCCCCCACAGCGCCATGCTCCACATCATCGGGTGGCGGGTGATGGCGAACACGCCCCTGGCGGTCACCGGCACCGCGCCGGCCGGGCCGGGTAGCGCCGGGTTGCCGATCAGCGAGCCCATCAGCAGCACGCTCGCGACGAGCATGACCAGCGTGACCAGCGCCCACAGCCCGTCACCGACCGACCAGAGCGGCGCGGTCATCGGCGCGGCGCGATAGGCCAGCGCGAGCCAGCCCAGGGTCACCGCCGCGACGAGCGAATAGACGCCCATGAAGCCGCCCTCGCCGAGCCGCGCGACGATTGGCTTTCGCAAGGGATGCGACAGCAGGAAATGCGTGCCGACAAAGGCGGTGCCCGCCGCCACGATCTGTCCGATTCCGTCCATCACATCGTCTCCCCCGTGTCGGTGTCAGGTTACGCCGTGCATCCACTTCTTGAGCGGCCACGACAGCAGCAACAGCAGCGCACCCAGCCCGATCGCGATCCACGAGATGGTCGTGAAGGTGCCGGTATAGGTGTCGAGGCTGACCTTGAGATTGGTCACCTGGCCGCCGACGGTCTCGACGCTGGCCAGCTGCGCCACCGCCCCGGCGACATATTGCGCGACCGAGATCGACAGGAACCACACCCCCATCATCAGCCCGACGATCCGCGCGATCGACAGCTTGGTGATCATCGACAGGCCGACCGGCGAGATGCACAATTCGGCGATCGAGTGGATCAGGTAGAGCCCGGCGAGCCACGCCATGCCGACCTTGTAATCGGCGCCGACGAAGCTCGTGCCCCAGACGAGGAACAGGAAGCCCGCACCGACGCCCATCAGCGCAAAGGCGAACTTGATCGGGATCGACGGCTCGAGGCCACGCCGTGCCAGCCCGTTCCACATCACGCTGAAGATCGGCGCGAAGATGACGATGAAGATGGCGTTGAAGATCTGCGTCTGGCCGGCCGGCATGATATAGACCGATTCCGTCGCGAAGCCCTTGAGCCGGGCATAATACATGCCGATGAATCCGGCCAGACCGACCACCGCGAAGCCGATCGCCATGATGCGCCGCGTGGCGGGTTTCTCGCCCGCCGCGAAGAACCAGAAGCCAAGCCAGGCGATGCCGCCGATCAGCGCGGCGAAGAACAGATAATAGGAAATGGGGGTCGCGTTGAACATCGCGAAGAGCGGCGCGGTCCAGCCGATCGCGAGCACGGTGTTGCGCTCGGCGAACAGCGTGAGCGACGAGCCGGCCTGTTCGAACAATGTCCAGAACACGACGTTGAAGACGATCAGCACCATCGCCGCGACCATCATCTGCAGTTCGGTTTTGGTTCCCTTGACCGCCGACCAGGCGAGGATCGCGGGCACGCCGAGCAGGAAGGTGCCGAACAGCGCCTTGCCCATGATCGGCAGCGAGAGGACATAACCGACGATGCCCGAGCCGGCCGCGGGGGCGACATAGTTCATCAGGTTGGAGAAGAGGAAGATCACCACCGGCACGGCGAGCAGCGCGCCGCCATAAATATACCAGTCCTTGCCCGGATCGGCGCTCGCGGGGCGCTCGCCATGGCCGTCGAGCCGGCCGCCATCGAACTGGAACAGCAGCCATGAGCACGTCATACCGATCGCGGCGAGCCCGAAGCCGGCCCACCAGCCGACCCCCTGGGCGAGGATCGGGCAGAAGAATTGCGAGATGAACGAACCGAGATTGATGCCCATATAGAACATGGTGAAACCCGAATCGCGCCGCCGGTCGCCTTCGGCGTAGAGCCCGCCGACGATGGTCGAGATATTGGGCTTGAAGAAGCCATTGCCGACGCTGACCATCGACAGGCCGAACAGCATGATCAGCACGAAGAAGTTTGAGCGTTCGCCGTCGGACTTGAAGTCGGTCGCGGCGAGGTGCCGCACCTCATGGCCGTCGTCCGCCAGCAGCGAGACGCTCTTGTCGTCATTACCGTGGATCTGCAGCTTCTGGCCCGCCGCGGTGACGAACTGCCGGCCGGCGTCGCCGCTGCCTTCGACCGTCACCTCGTAACGCTGCCCTTCGATCGTCGCGAACGGCTTGGCCTGCTCGCCGCCGAAGCAGAGGATGAAATAACCCGCCGCCATCATGATCGCGCCGAACTTCACCGAGCGCTTCGAGCCGAGATACTGGTCGGCGATCAGCCCGCCGATCAGCGGGGTGAGATAGACCAAGGCGGTGAAGCCGCCATAGAGGCCGTTGGCGATCTTGTCGCCGAACAGGAAATGCTTGGTGAGGTAGAGCGTGAGGATGGCGCGCATGCCATAATAGCCGAAGCGTTCCCACATTTCGGTGGTGAACAGGCGTTTGAGCTGCGCGGGGTGACCGAACCAGACCTCGCCGGTGGCCGGATTGACATGGGTGATGTCCGGCTCTCGCGGGCTGTCCGCGGTCGGGGTGTCCACCATTTTTTGATTGCTCCCAGCATATTTGGTGCGCCGTCAGATGCGGCGCTGATGGCGGCGGAGAGTAGCGGCATTAACCCGGGTGTAAATATGCGGCGCGGTCGCTAGATGACGGCGCATGTTCAACGACACCTCTTCGCCGCTCACGCTCCTCGCCACGCGCCGCTCGGGCAAGCCGCGCGATCTCGTCGCGCCCGGTCCCGCTGCCGATCAACTCGAAGCGATGATCGCGATCGCCGCGCGCACCCCCGACCATGGCAAGCTAGCGCCGTGGCGCTTCGTGATCGTGCCCGACGACCAGCGTGACCGGTTCGCCGAGACCATCACCACCGCCTATCTTGCGGAACGCCCCGAGGCGGGCCGACTCGAGCTCGAATCGCTCGACCAGTTCGCGCATCAGGCGCCGGCGCTGATCGTGATGCTGTCATCGCCCCGGCCCGAGAGCCATATCCCCTTGTGGGAGCAGGAGCTTTCGGCGGGCGCCGCGTGCATGAACCTGCTCCACGCCGCGCATGCGATGGGCTTCGCTGCCGGCTGGCTGACCGGCTGGGCGAGCTATAGCGACGCGGTGCGCGATGCCTTTGGCGCGGCGCCCGAGCGGATCGTCGGTTTCGTGTTCATCGGCACGCCGGCAAAGCAATTAGAAGAGCGTCCGCGCCCCGATTTGGGTAAGATAATTTCCATCTGGAATGGTTGAAAGACTGGACTCCACCGTCAATTGCTGTATTAGGGCAGCATGACAGCCCTGAGCAACGACGACAGCCCCGTCTATATCAAGCTTCGCGGGACGATCTCCGCGGCGATCCTGCGCGGCGATTACCGCGCGGGGGACCAGCTCCCCTCGGTGCGCGCGCTCGCCGCCGAACATGGCGCCAACCCGCTGACCGTGGCCAAGGCCTATCAGAGCTTCCAGGACGATGGTTATGTCGAGGTGCGGCGCGGCGTCGGCATGTTCGTGCTGCCCGGCGCGGCCGACAAGCTGCGCGTCGCCGAGCGCGACTATTTCGTCAACAACACCTGGCCGCGCGTCGCCGAGCATATCAACCTGCTCGGGCTGAACGCGGCGGACCTGCTGGAGCGCGACCTGGCTTAAGCCGTTCGCGTCGTCTCGAAGTCCCAAAAGAATAATATTTTTCGCGCGAAGGCGCGGAGGCGCAAAGATGTTGTGTTCGCGGCGACCGTCTCGCGTCAGCGAAAATTTGGCGCTCGAGGCAAGGCAATACGAAGCGCGCTGTGGCGCGATCACTCACCGCGAATGAAACCTCTTCGCGCCTCCGCGCCTTCGCGTGAACAAATCCTTCTTCTTTCCCCTCAGGCCGCGAACGCCTCCGCCGGCACCGAATATAGCACCGCAGCCGAAGCCGTCGCCGCAGCCTTGAGGCCGAGCGCCTCGGGGACGATCTGGTCGATATAGAAGGCCACCGCCGCGCGCTTCATCGCGGCGAAGGAATCGTCGCCGGTCGCGGCACGGCCCTGGCGTTCCATCAGCCAGCCGCAGGTCGCGACCGACAGCATCGTCAGGAAGGGATAGCTCGCCGCGAGCTTGTCGTCGGCATCGGCCGTGGCGAGGGCATGGCCGATCGCGTCGCACGTATCGATCAGCTCGCGCAAACTGGCGTCCTGCGCCTCGGCACGCATGTCGGCGATCAGCGCGGCGAACGCCCCGCCATTTTCCAGCCCGAGCTTGCGCCCGACGAGATCGGCTGCCTGGATGCCGTTGGTGCCCTCGTAGATCGGCGTGATGCGCGCATCGCGGTAGAACTGCGCCGCGCCGGTCTCCTCGATATAACCCATGCCGCCATGGACCTGCACGCCGATGCTGGCGATCTCGCAGCCGATATCGGTGCCGTGCGCCTTGGCCAGCGGCGTGACGAGTTCGAGCCGGGCATTGGCCGCGGCATCGCCGAGCCCGGCGCGGTCGACCATGCCGGCGGCATAATAGACCAACGCGCGCGCCGCCTGGGTCTGCGCCTTCATGCGCAGCAGCATGCGGCGGACATCGGGATGCTCGATGATCGCGACCGGCGTGCGATCGGGCGAGCCGGCGCGCGCCGACTGGATGCGCTCGCGGGCATAGGCCACCGCTTTTTGCGTCGCCGCTTCGGCGACCTGCACGCCCTGCAGCCCGACATTGAGCCGGGCATTGTTCATCATCGTGAACATCGCGCGCATGCCGCCATTGATCGGGCCGATCAGCTCGCCGATGCAATCGTCATTGTCGCCGAAGCTCAGCACGCAGGTCGGCGAGGCGTGCAGCCCCATCTTATGCTCGATCGACACGACCCGGACATCGTTGAACGCGCCCGGCGCGCCGTCGGCGTCGAGGCGATATTTCGGCACGAGGAACAGCGAGATGCCGCGCGTGCCGGCCGGCGCATCGGGGGTGCGCGCGAGCACGAGATGGACGATGTTGGGCGCCATGTCATGGTCGCCGAACGAGATGAAGATCTTGGTCCCTTTGACCTTCCAATTGCCGTCGCCGACCGGCGTCGCCTGGCTGCGCAACGCGCCGACATCGGAGCCGGCCTGCGATTCGGTGAGGTTCATCGTGCCGGTCCACGCGCCGGTGGCGAGATGCGGCAAATACAGCGCCTGCTGCTCGGGCGTGCCGTGATGGATCAGCGATTCGATCGCGCCGACGGTCAGCGTCGGGGCGAGCGCGAAGCCCATGTTCGCCGCGCCGAGCGTGTCGAGCACCGCCGTCTGCAGCGCGAAGGGCAGGCCCTGCCCGCCAAATTCCTCCGGCACGCCGATCGTGCCCCAGCCGCCCTCGACATAATCGTGATAGGCCTTGATGAAGCTGGCGGGCATCTTCACGCCTTCCGGCGTCCATTTCGGGCCGGCGGTGTCGCCCTCGCGCAGCAGCGGCGCCCATTCACCCGCCGCGAGCGCCCCTGCCCCTTCGAGCACGGCATCGACCACGTCGGACGAGGCGGCGGCGAAACGCTCGGTTCCGGCGAGGCCCGCGATGTCGACGACATGGTCGAGCACGAAACGCTGATCGGCGGTGGCGGGGGTGAACACGGTCGAATTCCTTATCGCAAACGGCGCAGGTCGCTATAGCCGCGCGCCATGTCCGATCCAAACCCGTCTGTCACGACCCGCATGCTGCCCTTTGGTGACGAGACCATCGCCGAGGCCGCGCGGCTGATCGCCGCCGGGCAGCCGGTCGCGATCCCGACCGAGACGGTCTACGGCCTTGCCGCCGATGCGACCGACGCGACAGCGGTGGCGCGGATCTATGCCGCCAAGGGCCGGCCGAGCTTCAATCCGCTGATCGTGCATGTGCCCGATCTCGCCGCGGCCGAGCAGCTTGCGGTGTTCGACCAGCGCGCGTTGCTGCTCGCGCGCGCCTTCTGGCCGGGACCGCTGACGCTGGTGCTGCCACGCCGCCCGCGCGCGCCGATCGCCGCGCTGGTCACCGCCGGGCTCGACACGATCGCGATCCGCGTGCCCGCGCACCGCGCGATGCGTGCGCTGCTTGCCGCGACCGGCAAGCCGCTCGCCGCGCCTTCCGCCAATGCCAGCGGATCGATCAGCCCGACGCGCGCGCAGCATGTGCTCGACAGTCTCGGCGGGCGCATCGCGCTGATCGTCGATGACGGCGCGACCGAGCGCGGGCTCGAATCGACCATCGTGCGCGAGGTGTTCGGCATGACGCGGATCCTGCGCGAGGGGCCGATCACCAGTGCCATGTTGCGCCGCGCGCTGGGCGGGGACGAGGCGCCGGTCGAGCGCTTCGACACGCATGTCGACCAGCCCGACACGATCGAGGCCCCGGGGCAAATGAGCAGCCATTATGCGCCGCGCAAGTCGCTGCGTATCGACGCGCCGCGCGGCAGCGAGGAGGAGTGGATGATCGGCTTCGGCGCGATAGCTGGCGACGACACCTTATCCGCCAGCGGCGATCTCGAAGAAGCCGCCACGCGGCTGTTCGACGCGCTGCACCGCGCCGATGCCTCGCCCAAGGCGAAGATCGCCGTCGCGCCGGTGCCCGATGACGGGATCGGCGCGGCGATCAACGACCGGCTGCGCCGCGCGGCGCATCCCGGACCCGACGAAGGCCCCTGAATCGCCTGTCTTTACGTTGCCGTAACGAGGTGTAGGCTCCCGCCACGACTCGCCAACAGGCGAGCGCAGGGGAAGGACTAATCATGACCAATTCGCAACGCGGTCTTGCCGAATTCATCGGCACCTTCTGGCTCGTCTTTGGCGGGTGCGGCAGCGCGGTTCTGGCGGCGGGCGTGCCGCTGGTCGGCATCGGTTATGTCGGCGTGTCGCTCGCCTTCGGGCTGACGGTGCTGACCATGGCCTATACCATCGGGCATATCTCGGGCTGCCATCTCAACCCGGCGGTGACCGTCGGGCTGTGGGCCGGGGGGCGCTTTCCGGCCAAGGACATGCCGCTCTACATCGTCTCGCAGGTGCTCGGCGCGTGCCTCGCGGCGGCGCTGCTCTACGTCATTCTTGGCGGTAGCCCGGATTATTCGGCGGCGACCAGCACGCTCGCCGCGAACGGTTTCGGCGAGCATTCGCCGGGCCATTTCTCGATGACGGCGGGGCTGATCGTCGAGATCGTGCTGACCTTCTTCTTCCTGCTGGTCATCATGGGGGCGACCGACACGCGCGCGCCGGCCGGTTTCGCGCCGATCGCGATCGGCCTCGCGCTGACGCTGATCCACCTGATCAGCATTCCGGTGACCAACACCTCGGTCAATCCGGCGCGCAGCACCGGCCCGGCGCTGATCGCCGGCGGCTGGGCACTGTCGCAGCTGTGGCTGTTCTGGGTCGCGCCGCTGATCGGCGGCGCGCTGGGCGGGTTCGTCTACAAGGCACTCGGCGCGGATGCGACCGTGAGGCCGCCGGTCGAGGGTGCGGCGCTCTAATCATATCCCCCTCCCCTTCAGGGGAGGGGCAAGGGGTGGGGGAAGTCTCACCGGGACAGCACATGCGGCACTGCCCCACCCCAACCCTCCCCTGAAGGGGAGGGCTTAAGAATAGCTCACGCCGTCGCCGCCGCCTTCGACCGCGCGGCGAAGCTCTTGCGCAGCTTGGCGAGCTTGGGCGGGATCACCGCCATGCAATAGGGATTGCGCTGGCCTTCGCCTTCCCAATATTCCTGATGATAATCCTCGGCCGGCCACCAATGCGACAGCTGCTCGATCGTCGTGACGATCGGCGCGGGCCAGTCGGCGGCGGCGCGGGCGATCGCCGCCTGCGCTTCCTCGCGCTGGTCGGCGCTGTGCGGGAAGATCGCCGAGCGATATTGCGTGCCGACGTCGTTGCCCTGGCGGTTGAGCGTCGTCGGGTCGTGCGTCGCGAAGAACATCGCCAGCAGGTCGGCATAGCTCAGCTGTTCATTGTCGAAGGTGATGCGGATTGCCTCGGCATGACCGGTGTCGCCGCTGCACACCTGCTTGTAGGTCGGATGGTCGGCGGTGCCGCCGATATAACCGCTCTCGACCTTTTCGACGCCGATCACGTCGTTGAACACCGCCTCGGTGCACCAGAAACATCCGCCCGCCAGCGTGGCGACTTCGCTTGCCATGATAAGCTCCTTGGTAAGAACCACTAAGATAGGAACGCGGTG
>NZ_JARYTI010000111.1 GCF_029911635.1 Sphingomonas sp. AR_OL41 | reverse complement strand
AGCGTCGCCACACCCTTGCCGCCATGGAAACGCAGCCATATCGGGTAGAGGTGGCCGACAAAGGCCGCGCCGGCCGCGAGGACGCCGAGTCCGGGATGCCACGCCTCGACCAGCGCTACCGCGACCCCGCCCTTGGCCGCGTCGCGCAGCAGCGTCGCCGCCGGGACATGCCGCGCCCGCGCCAACGCCGGCAGCGCGAACAGCAGCGCGACGAGCAGCCCCAGCGCGGCTGCGGTCGCCAGCGGCAGCGGATAGAGTGCGAGCCGCGGCGGCACCGGTAGTGCATCGCCCGCGACCGCGACGACGATCGCCGGCACCAGCGCGCCCAGCGCCAGGCCAGCGGTTATCCCTACCGCCGCCACCACGCCGAGCTGCGTCAGGAAGATCGCCGCGATCGTGCCCGTCCGCGCGCCGAGCACCTTCAGCGTCGCGATGATTCGTGTCTTGCCGGCGAGATAGGCTGCAACCCCGCTGCCCACGCCGACACCGGCAATGGCCAGCGCAGCGAGGCCGACGAGCAGCAGGAACTGGCCGAGCTGGGCAATGCCGCGCCGCAGCCCGCCGGCGGCGCGGTCGCTGCTCTTCACCGCAAAGCCGTCGCGCCCGAAGCGCTTGCCGAGCCTGTCGCTGATGGGCTTGGTCGCGTCGAGGCGCGGCAGCACGATCCGATAGTGGCTCTCGTACAGGCTCCCCGGCTGCACCAGCCGCGTCGCATCGAGCCCGGCCATGTCGACCAGTACCGGCGGGCCAAGCGTGAAGCCCGCGCCGAGCCGGTCGGGCTCCGCCGCGATCAGTCCGATCACCTTCAGTCGTGCCATGCCTAGCCGCAGCGTGTCGCCGACCTTGACGCCAAGCCGATCGGCCAGCGCCGGCGCGATCGCGATCTCGTTGCCGCGCGGCCGGTCGGTGACCGCGCCCGGTGCCAGGCGGAAGGCGCCGACCATCGGCCAGGCGCCATCGACGCCGCGCAGGTCGACCAGCACGGGCTCGCGTCCGGCATCGGCCATCGCGCGCATCGCCACAGTCTCGGACACCCGACCTTCGGCGGCGAATGCCGCCATTTCCTCGACCGTCGCCCGGCGCTGCGAGACGACCAGCTCGACATCGCCGCCGAGCATCTGGCGCCCCTGCGCGTCGAGTGCGGCGATCAGGCTTGCCGACAGGCTGCCGATCCCGGCCAGCGCCGCGGTGCCGAGGAACAGGCACAGCACGAGCAGCAACAGTCCGCGCCCGCCGCGCCGGAGGTCGCGCAGCGCCAGCCGCCAGGCGATGTTCATGCCGCGCGCCGGTCGGCGACGATGCGGCCGTCGGCCAGTTCGATCACCCGGGCGCAGCGCGCTGCGAGCGCGGGGTCGTGGGTGATGACGAACAAGGTCGCGCCGCTCGCCGCGTGGCGCGCGAACAGCATGTCCATGATCGTCACGCCCGTCGCGGTGTCGAGATTGCCGGTCGGCTCGTCGGCGAAGACCAAGGCGGGGCGGGCGACGAGCGCGCGCGCGATCGCCACGCGCTGCTGCTCGCCGCCCGACAGCTGTGTCGGATAATGACCGGTACGATCGGCCAGTCCGACCGCCGCCAGCTCGGTCGCGGCGCGGGCAAATGCGTCGGGCTCGCCGGCGAGTTCGAGCGGTACCGCGACATTCTCTAGCGCGGTCATCGTCGGCAGCAGGTGAAAGGCCTGCAACACGATGCCGATCCGCCCGCGCCGCGCGACGGCAAGGCCGTCCTCGCTGAGCGTGGCGAAGTCGAGGCCGGCGACCGTAACGGTGCCGCCGCTCGGCCGTTCGAGGCCCGCCAGCACCGCCATCAGCGAAGATTTGCCCGATCCCGACGGGCCGAGCAGCGCAACGCTCTCGCCGGCGACGACGTCGAGATCGATGCCGCGCAGGATGTCGACCCGGGCGGGCGGCTTCCCCAGCGATAAAGTCACGTTGCGCGCGGCGATCAGCGCGCTATCGGCGGGGGATGATAATGTGGTCACTGTGCCGACGATATGGAGCGCGACGCGCGTTTGTCCATCTCGCCCTGTTGCTGGCGAGCTTTATTGCCGCCCCCGCCATGGCGGAAAAGCGCGCACCGCTGATCTGGGCGTTCGGCGACAGCCTCGCGGCAGGCTATGGCCTGCCGCCGGCGCAAGGCTTTACGACGCGGCTCGAGGCGGCGCTGCGACGCGCCGGTGTGGCCGCGACGGTGCGCAATGGCGGCGTCGCGGGCGATACCGCGGCCCAGGCCCGCGCGCGGCTGCGCTGGGGCCTGCGCGGGCTCGGCGCGACGCCCGACCTGGTGATCGTCGAACTCGGCGCCAACGACATGCTGCGTGGCCTGCCGCCGGCGCAGGCGCGGGCCAATCTCGACGCGATCCTCGTTGAGCTGCAACGCCGCCACATCCCGGTGCTGCTCGCCGGTATGCGCGCCGCACCGAATCTCGGCCCCGATTATGTTCGCGCGTTCGAGGCGATGTATCCCGCGCTCGCCGCCGCGCACCGCGTGCCGCTCTATCCCTTCTTCCTCGATGGCGTGGCGGCGCAGCGCGGCCTGCTGCAGGGCGACGGGCTCCACCCCAATGCGCGCGGCGTCGAGATCATCGTCGCGCGGATCCTGCCGGCGGTGCGCAAGGCGCTGCACTGATCTAGCAGGACTCGACTTTCCCCGACGCCCATCTTATATACCGACCGTTATGGAAACTTTGGCATGCACCGCGACCAAGGGTCGCCCGCGCGAGTTCAGCCTCGACGATGCGCTGGCGGCGGCGCTGCGCGTCTTCTGGTCTAAGGGCTATGAGGGCGCGTCGATGGTCGATCTGACCGAGGCGATGGGCATCACCAAGCCCAGCCTCTACGCCGCCTTCGGCAACAAGGAAGCGCTGTTTCGCAAGGCGCTCGACCTCTATGAGCGCGAGAAGATGGCCTATGTCGGCCAGGCGCTCGACAAGCCGACCGCGCGCGAGGTTGCCGAGCATCTGCTGCGCGGCAGCGTCGAGAACCAGACCAGCAGTTGCGAACCGCGCGGTTGCCTGGGCGTGATCAGTTCGGTCGCGTGCGGCTCCGAAGCCGAGTCGATTCGCGAGGAAGTGCTCGAGCGCGGCAAGGTCGCCAAGCATGCGCTGATCGACCGCATGGAACGCGCCAAGGTCGAGGGCGACCTGCCCGACCATGTCGATGTCGAGGCGCTGACCGGTTTTCTCTACGCGCTGATGCAGGGCATGGCCGTACAGGCGGGGGCGGGCGCCAATCGCGCCGAGCTCGACCGTCTGGTCGACACCAGCATGATGATGTGGCCGAGCCGGTAGGACCGCTCTGGGCATAGGTTCGCAAAGCCCTGAAAAATATTTCTAACGACCGGTACGAAATGCTGTTGACGCAGCGCAACACGACTTATATACCGATCAGTATAGAACGTAGGGCTCGTAACGAAGCCCGGGCTGCGAAGGAAGCCATCATGCGTCAGCATAGTCGCGAGGGGCCCGTCACCGGGCTCTGAGTGCTTACCCGATTGTCGGCAGGTTTCCGGTTGCGCACTGTTGTGCGCGGCACGTCGGAATGCGTCCTGCCGCATCGAATTACTCCATCGGAGAGATACACCACCGGTGACGCGTGTCGCCGGCAACGGACGCGCATGCCCGCGCCGCATCGCAGGGAGATCACAACATGGCATATCTTGCCTTTGCCGAAGCCACCGGTGGCGACGTCGTCGAAACCGCACTCCACCAGTTGCTCCGCCCGCCGGTCGGCGAAAGCCGGCTGAGCGCGCTCGAATGGTCGATCGTCGCGCTCGCCGGGCGGGACACGCTTGCGACGCTGCGCACGCCGGGCCGCATGGCGATCGCCATGGGCATGCTGTTCGGCGGGCGGCCCCATCCGCGCCTCGCCGACGACAAGCTCGAGGCGCTGCGCCGCATGGCGGTGCTCGCCTGGCATCACGGCTATGTCGTCCCGTCGTGGGAACTCCGCGCCTTCGTCGCCGCCGGCTACACGATCGAACAATATGAAACGCTCCTGAAGAGCATCAGCGCCGGCCGCGCCGCGCGCCAGCAAAGGATCCGTCGATGAACATGATCACCACCATCGCGCCCGAGGCGGGCGCGGAGAGCCGCGTCGCACGCTACCGGCGGCTACCCTTGTGGCAGCGGATCGGTCTCGTCGCGCTGCCGGTCGCGCTGATCGGCGGCGCGGTCGAGATCGTCCAGCGCCCGTCGCCGGCGATGGCCGCGCCACCACCACCGACCGTCACCGTCGCGACGCCGCTGACGCGCGACATCGACCAGTGGGACGAATATGTCGGCCGCTTCGAGCCGAGCCGCAGCGTCGAGGTCCGCCCGCGCGTGTCGGGCGCGGTCACCGCGATCCACTTCACCGATGGTGCGATCGTCAGCAAGGGCCAGCTGCTCTTCACCATCGACCAGCGGCCCTTCGCCGCCGCGCTGGCCGAGGCGCGCGCCGGGCTGGCCAGTGCCGCGAGCGATCTCGCGCTCGCCAATGCCAATCTCGATCGCGCGCATCGCCTGCAGGCCGATGATGCGGTGTCGAAAAGCGATGTTGACCAGCTCACCGCCAAGGTGCGCGCATCGAGCGCCGCGCTGGCGGCGGCGCTGGCCCGCGTCCGCAGCCGCGCGCTCGACATGGAGTTCACCCAGGTCCGCGCGCCGATCGGCGGCCGCATTTCGGACCGTCGCGTAGACGCCGGCAATCTCGTCGCGGCGGGCGATGCCAATGGCACTTTGCTCACCACGATCAACGCGCTCGACCCGATCTATTTCAACTTCGACAGCTCCGAGTCGCTGTTCCTCAAGGCCAAGCGTGCGCAGGCGGCCGGCGGCACGCCGTCGCCGGTCGAGGTGCGGCTGCAGGACGAGGCGGGTTATCGCTGGCAGGGCCGGCTCGACTTTACCGACAATGGCATCGACGCCAAGTCGGGCACGATCCGTGGTCGCGCCGTGCTCGCCAACCCGACGATGTTCCTGACCCCCGGCATGTTCGGCAATATGCGCCTGTCCTCGGGCGGCACGTCGCGCGCGCTAATGGTGCCCGACGTCGCGATCCGCCCCGACCAGGCGCGCAAGACTGTGCTGGTGGTCGACAAGGACGGCAATGTCGCGGTCAAGCAGGTCGAGCTCGGCGCGGTGGTCGACGGCCTGCGCATCGTCCGCGCCGGCCTCGCCCCGACCGATCGCGTGGTGATCAGCGGCACGCAGCTGGCGATGCCCGGGACGAAGGTGAACACCCGCCCCGGGCATATCGCGCCGGCCGTCGCCGCGCCGCCGCCGTCGGTCGCCGCCCCGGTCACCGGCGAGGCGACCTTCGCGCGCTAGCCAAACGGTCCCGTGTTCCTGCGCAAGCAGGAACCCAGGGCCACGAACGTAACGCCCGTAACTCTGGGCTCCTGCGTGCGCAGGAGCACGGAAGTAATTTCATCCTCTCTCGGGGAGCCTGTCATGCGCCTTTCGCGCTTCTTCATCACGCGGCCGATCTTCGCCGCGGTCCTTGCGGTGGTCATCACCATCATCGGGGCGATTGCCTATGCCGGGCTGCCCGTGTCGCAATATCCCGACATCGTGCCGCCGACCGTCACGGTCAGCGCGAGCTATCCCGGCGCCTCGGCCGAGACCGTTGCCGAGACAGTCGCCGCGCCGATCGAGCAGGAGATCAACGGCGTCGACAACATGCTCTACATGTCATCGCAATCGACCGGCGACGGCGCGGTGACGATCACCGCGACGTTCAAGATCGGCACCGATCTCGATGCCGCCCAGGTGCTGGTGCAGAACCGCGTCGCGATCGCCGTGCCGCGCCTGCCGGAGGAAGTGCAGCGCCTCGGCGTCGTCACGCGCAAGACCTCGCCCGACTTCCTGATGGTGGTCAACCTCGTCTCGCCCGACAAGTCGCTCGATCGCGGCTATATCTCCAACTACGCACTAACCCAGGTCCGTGACCGGCTCAGCCGCATCGACGGCGTCGGCGATGTCCGCCTGTTCGGCGCGCGCGACTATGCCATGCGCGCCTGGATCGATCCCGGTCGCGCCGCCGCATTGAACCTGACCGCCGGTGACATCGTCGCCGCGTTGCGCGCACAGAACGTCCAGGTTGCCGCCGGCACGCTCGGCCAGCCACCCTACAACCAGGGCAATGCCTTCCAGCTCAACGTGGAGACGCAAGGCCGGCTGACCGATCCGGCACAGTTCGGCAATGTCGTCATCCGCACCGATGCCGATGGCCGCCAGATCAAGGTTTCCGACGTCGCGCGGGTGGAACTCGGCGCGGCCGACTATGCCTCCAACACCTATCTTTCGGGCCAGCCGACCGTGATCCTCGCGGTGTTTCAGCGTCCGGGCTCCAACGCGCTTGCCGCGGCTCATGCGGTCAGCGCGGAGATGGAGGCGATGTCGAAGCACTTCCCCAAGGGCCTGGAATATCGCGTCATCTACAATCCGACCGAGTTCATCAGCCAGTCGATCGATGCGGTGATGCACACTTTGGTCGAGGCGATGATCCTCGTCGTGCTCGTCATCCTCGTCTTCCTGCAGAAATGGCGCGCCGCGCTGATCCCGATCATCGCCATCCCGGTCTCGCTGATCGGTACCTTCGCCGTGCTTGCCGCCTTCGGTTATTCGCTCAACAACCTCTCGCTGTTCGGGCTGGTGCTGGCGATCGGCATCGTCGTCGACGATGCCATCGTCGTGGTCGAGAATGTCGAGCGCAACCTCGCGCGCGGCCTGTCACCGCTCGAGGCGGCGCGCACCTCGATGGATGAGGTGTCGACCGCGCTGGTTGCCATCGTGCTCGTGCTGTTCGCGGTGTTCGTGCCGACCTTGTTCCTCACCGGGCTGTCGGGCGCCTTCTACAAGCAGTTCGCGGTGACCATCGCGACCGCCACCGGCATCTCGCTGATCCTGTCGCTGACGCTGTCGCCGGCGCTCGCCGCGCTGCTGCTCAAGGCGCATGACGACGGCGCGGGCGGCAACCGCATCCAGCGTTTCCTCCGCGCCGCCGGCGACCGCTTCAACCGCGGCTTCGAGCGGATGAGCATCGCTTATGCAGCGCTCACCACGCGGCTGGTTGCGCGGCCGAAGCGGATGATGACGGTCTATGCCGGGCTGATCGCCGCCACCGCGGCGCTGTTCTGGGTCACGCCGAGCGGCTTCATCCCGGCGCAGGACCAAGGTTATTTCCTGACCGTCATCCAGCTTCCCGCCGGTGCCTCGGTCGAGCGTACCGATGCGGTGATGCAGAAGGTCGCCAAGCGCATCCTGCCGCTCGCCGGGGTCAAGGGTGCGGTGATGCTCGCCGGCTTCGACGGCCCGTCGCAGACGCTCGCTCCCAATGCCGCCGCCGCCTATATTCCGCTCAAGTCGTTCGAGGAGCGCAAGGCGCTCGGCGTCACCTTCGCCTCGATCATGGACGAGGCGCGCAAGGCCACCGCCGATATCGACGAGGCGCGGCTGCTGATCATCCCGCCGCCGCTGATCCAGGGCATCGGCTCGGCCGGCGGCTACCGCATGATCGTCGAGGACCAGGAGGGGCGCGGTTATCAGGCGCTTGCCGACCAGTCCTATGGTCTGATCGGCAAGGCCAACCAGACCAAGGGGCTGGCGCAGGTCTTCACCTTCTTCGACACCACCACGCCACGGATCTTCGCCGATATCGACCGGCCCAAGGCAAATCTGCTCGGCGTGCCGCCGGAACGCGTGTTTGAGGCGCTGCAGGTCTATCTCGGCTCGGCCTATATCAACGACTTCAACCTGCTCGGCCGGACCTATCACGTCACCGCCCAGGCCGATGCGCCGTACCGCGCCACGGTCGCCGACATCGCCAACCTCAAGACGCGGTCCAATTCCGGCGCGATGGTGCCGATCGGCTCGGTCGCGACCTTCAGCGACAAGACCGGGCCGTACCGCGTGGTGCGCTACGACCTCCACCCCGCGGTCGAGATCGACGGCGACACCGCACCGGGCTTTTCCTCGGGCCGCTCGCTGGTGACGATGGAGAAGCTCGCCGCCGATACGCTGCCGGCCGGCTATGGCACCGAATGGACCGGCATCGCCTTCCAGCAAAAGGCCGCCGGCAGCACTGCGGGAATCGTCTTCGCGCTCGCCGTGGTGTTCGTCTTCCTCGTGCTCGCGGCGCAATATGAAAGCCTCGTGCTGCCGCTGGCGATCATCCTGATCGTGCCGATGTGCCTCCTCGCGGCGATGGTCGGCGTGAATCTGCGCGGCATGGACAACAATGTCCTGACGCAGATCGGACTGGTCGTGCTGATCGCGCTTGCCGCCAAGAACGCCATCCTGGTGGTCGAATTCGCACGCCAGGCCGAGGCGGAGGACGGGCTCAGCCCCGCCGCCGCCGCCGTTCGCGCGGCGCGTGATCGGCTGCGGCCGATCCTGATGACCAGCTTCGCCTTCATCCTCGGCAGCGTGCCGCTGGTGATCGCGAGCGGCGCCGGCGCGGAACTCCGCCAGGCGCTCGGCACCGCGGTGTTCTTCGGCATGATCGGGGTCACTGGCTTCGGCCTGCTGTTCACGCCGACCTTCTACGTCGTCTGCCGCGCGCTCGGCGATCGCGTCGCCGCGGCCTCTGCCCGGCGACGTGGGAGCCCCCGCGCCGACGCCCCTCTGCAACCCGCCGAATAAAGGAGCCGTGTCATGACACGCTTTCGCACCCTTGCCGTAACCGCGTCCGCGCTGGCGCTCGCCGCCTGCGCGACCGGGCCGGACTATGTCGCTTCCCCCACCCCCGTGGCGGCATCCGGCCCGTTCCTCTCGACCGTGCCGGCCGTCACCACGCCCGCGCCGGTCGAGGGGAATTGGTGGCAGCTCTATCGCGATCCGGTGCTCGACCGGCTGATCGCCGATGCGCTCGCCGCCAATACCGACATCCACGTCGCTATCGCCAATCTTGCCAAGGCCCGCGCCGCGCTGCGCGAAGTGCGCACCGATCGCCTGCCCGACGCCGGCCTCTCGGCCAGCGGCCAGTACGGCCGCGCCGCGCAAAGCCAGCGGGCACCCGGCGCGCCGCGCGAAAGCTGGACCGTCGATGCCGGCCTCGGCGTGTCGTACGAGGTCGACCTGTTCGGCCGCGTCACCCGCAGCATCGAGGCGGCGCGTGGCGATGTCGCCGCGAGCCAGGCCGATGCCGATGCGGTCCGCGTTGCGGTCGTTGCTGACACCGCGCGCGCCTATGCCGATGCTGTTTCGGCCGGCGAGCGGCTGGCGGTGGCGCAGCGCATCGTCGACCTGCTCGACCAATCGCTCAAGGTTACGACGCGCCGCGTCGAGGTCGGCATGACCACCCGGCTCGATACCTCGCGCATCGCCGCGTTGCGCAACCAGCGCGCTGCCGACGTGCCGGCGATCGCCGCCGTGCGCGACGCGGCCTTGTTCCGCCTCGCCACGCTGACCGGTAGCGCGCCGCGCGACCTGCCCGGCGATGTCGCCCATCGCACCACGACGCTGCGGCTCGACC
>NZ_JARYTI010000110.1 GCF_029911635.1 Sphingomonas sp. AR_OL41 | reverse complement strand
GCCATGCCGAGCGCGGCGATGGCGACGGCGCGCGCATCGAGCGGCTCACCGCCGCCCTCCCAGCGCAGCGCCGCGACGAGATGCGGATGACGGAGTGCGCGGGCCAGCATCGCAACCTAGTCGGCCAGCGGCTTGGGGTCGTAGGTCGCACGGTCCACGACGATGCGCTGGCCGGCCCGCTTCAACGTGCCGTGGACCGTCCCACCCGTCGGGCAGCAATTGCCGTCCGTGCCCTTCCACAAGGGACTGTCGACCGTCATGCGGCGCCAGTCGGGATAGAGGCCTTTCCAGATCGCGCGGCCACGCGGGACATGCGCTTCGAGCCCGCGCTGGATCCCCGTCATGTCGAGCTGGCGCCAGGCCTGCCCGTCGGCGGCGAGGATCGCCTCGACCGAATAGTTGCCGGTGCCATCGAGGTGCCCGCCAAGATCGAGCAGCTGCCCCGCATTCGTCGTGATCAGCGTCGGATCGTCGAACCAGGCATATTCCTCGTCACGCCAAACGACCGGCCGCGCATTCGCTCCTTCGACGGCATAGACTGTGACCCCCGAAGCGGTGCGCGTGTCGCCGTCCTGATAAATACGGCGTTGCCAGACGAGGTGCGCGGCGGGAAAGCGGCCCGATCCCTCGACCCGGCACGCACCGCTGTCGGAGCGCGGCGCGGTGCAGCGCGTGGCGATCGTCGCGAGCGGCACCGGCTGCGCCGCCACGGTGTCGGCGGCGGCTTGCATCGCCAGCTCGGTGGCACGCGCGACAAGCGCGGCATGGAGCTCGGCATTGGTCGCCGCCTTGTCGCGGACCTCGCCGATCCAGCTGCGCTGTTCCTCGCGTACCGCGAAGGGCAGCGGCGCAATGGCGAGCGCGCGGGCATAGGAGGCGGCCAGTGCCTCGTCGTCGCGCGACAGCTGGGCGTCGGCGCAGATGCGCTTCTCGATCGGGCTGGCGGCACGCGCGCAATCGAAGCTCGCGGCGCTGGCGGCACCGGGAAGAGCCAGCGCGGCGAGCGCCACGGCAAGGGCACCGATCAGGCAATCGACCTTCATATCCAGACCCTTTCCCCGCACCGATCTCGGCGCGAGCAGGATAGTGCGCCGGCCGGTAGCAAGTCCATGCCGCGCCGCGACGTTTCGCTTGCCAGCGGGCGCGGCCCGCGCCAGCGTAGACGGATGGATGCAGGTCAGTTCGTCGAGCGGGTGCGGGACCAATATCTCGTGCAGTTCCGTGGCTTTATCGAGTCGATGCGGGACGACGGCGCGCCCGGCGCCGGCGAGGTCGTGCTGCCGTTGAGCGAGGCGAGCGGGGTGTTCGGCCGGCGTTACCGCATCGACTATGTCCGTCAGGGCGAACGGCCAGAAATCAAGGAGTTCTACCCCGGCCGCTTCGTCGCGTTCGAGCCCTTCACGATCGAGTTCGGCGGCGCCAAGGCGACCTTCGAACAGCTGTTCTGGAATGACGTCGCGATCCGCCACGACCTGCTGATGCCGCCCGAGGCCGGGCTGGAAGCATGGTTCGAGCGCTGGTTCGACCCCGAGGAGCGACGTCGTGCCCCCGACCCGGCCCCGGCCGAGGCGGTGCATTCGGTCATCGTGCGACCCGGTATGATCACGGTCGATTTCGGCACCGCCGAAGCGGAGGCGCTATGGGCGCTGCTCGCGGTGCTGGAACGCGCGGGCGCGACGGCCATCACGATCGGCGGCTCGGTGGCTGGGACGTCGGAGGGAGCCGAATGAGGGGCGGAAGCTATATCGAGCCACGAAGCGCGCGACATCGGATCGAGAGCGTTGAAGGCGTGGAGCAGGTCCGGCTTCCCATGCGGCGCAACTGGTTCCTGCTGGCGTTCCTGTCCTTATGGCTGGCCATGTGGACGGTGGGCGGCATTACCGCGATGGGCCAGTTCGGCACGACGGGCGAGCCGTTCCTGGCGATATGGTTGTGCGCCTGGGCGCTAGGCTGGGGGTTCGCGGCGTCGACCGTTGCGACGCAGATTTGGGGCGCCGAGATCATCCGCGCATCGCGGACCGATCTGGAAGTAACGAAAGGCGCGGGTCCGTTGCGGCGGAAGTGGCGCTACCGCGCGGACACGATCCGCAACTTGTCGTCATGCAAACCCAGCGGCGACATGTGGGGCATGCGCGAGATGCAAACGCCGATCTGGATGCGCAATCGCAGCGGTGCCGTGAAGTTCGACTATGGCGCGGAGACGGTTTTCATCGCCGCCGGTGTCGACGAACCGGAAGGACGCGTGATCGCACGCTGGCTGGCACAGCGGCTGCCGACCGGCGCGGTTACGCCATGACGCGCGTGCTGGCCTTGCTGGCCTGTGTCAGCGCTCTGCTTGCGGCAGCGCCGCTGGCGTCGGCGGTGGCGAGCCCCAGGGCCGCGCCGCTCAGGTCGAACGACATCAGCGTGATCGGCACGCACAACAGCTACAAGCAGGCGATGCCGGCCGCGACGATGAAGGCGATCCGCGCGATCAGCGTGCCGATCGCCGAGTCGCTCGATTATGCCCACCGCCCGCTGACCGAACAGCTCGACGCCGGCGCGCGGCAGCTCGAGATCGACGTCAATTACGACCCCGCCGGCGGGCATTATACCAAGGGATCTACCGACCCCAAGCTCCTGCTGCCAGGGTTCAAGGTGCTGCACATCGCCGGCATCGACAATGCCAGCAGCTGCGTATTGCTGCGCGAATGCCTGGGCATCATCGCGCGCTGGTCGGCGCGGCACCCGCGCCATGTGCCGATCATGCTGCTGTTCAACGCCAAGGACGAGCAATATGCCGCGCGCGGCGGGATCGACGCGCTGCGCTTCGACACGGCGGCCTGGGATGCGCTCGATGCCGAGGTCCGTGCGGCGATGCCGGCGGGCAGCATCATCACCCCCGATGAGGTGCAGGGCCGCTATCGGACACTGCGCGACGCGGTGCGGGCGGACCATTGGCCGACGCTGGCCAAGGCGCGCGGACGCTTCCTGTTCGTGCTCGACGAGACGCCGGACAAGGTCGCGGCCTATCGCGGCGACCGGCGCTCGCTCGAGGGGCGGGTGTTCTTCATCAACACCGACGAGAACTCGCCCGCCGCCGCCTATCTGACGCTCAACGATCCGATCACGGAAGGAGCGCGGATCGCGCGTGACGTGGCGGCGGGTTATCTGGTGCGGACGCGCGCCGATGCCGATACGCGGGAAGCGCGGGCCAATGATCCGCGGCGGCGCGCGGCGGCGCTGGCGAGCGGGGCGCAATATGTCTCGACCGACTATCTGTGGCCCGACTCGCGCTTCGCCGGCGGCTACCATGTGACGTTGCCCGGCGGCGGCGCGGCGCGCCGCAACCCGGTGCGCAAGCCAGCCGGGTGTCGCGACGCGGCACTGGAGCCGCGCGCGCGATGACTTTGTGCTCCTGCACAGCCAGGAGCCCAGGGCCATGAACGGCGCGCTGAGTAACCCTGGGCTCCTGCGTGCGCAGGAGCACGGACCTTGCTGATTTCGTTCTGCCTGACCAGGAGACCGCCCATGACCCGCCCGCCCGTTCGTTTCATCGCCCTCGCCGCCGCATCGCTGGCGCTGTCCCCCGCCCTCGCCGCGCCGGCCGACGATCTCACCGACAGCTATGGCGGGCGGGCGATGATCGTGCATGTGCCGACGACGCTCCCCGCCTCGGGCAAGCGGGCGCTGGTGATCGTGCTGCATGGCGGGATGGGCAATGCCGACCGCATCGCCGGGCAGCAGGCCGAGAGCGGGCTCAACCTGGAAGCGGTGGCGGACAAGCATGGCTTCGTCGTCGCCTATCTCAACGGCACGCCGGTGACGCGCTTCCTCGGCGCGAAGTTCCTCGGCTGGAACGCCGGCGGCGGGTGCTGCGGCCAGCCGGGGCAGAACGGCACCGACGACGTGACCTATATCGGCCGTGCGGTCGCCTATCTGGCAGACAAGTACGGCGTCGATCGCGGCAAGGTGTTCGCGGTCGGCCATTCGAACGGCGCGATGATGGCGCAGCGGATGATCTGCGAGACGCGGGTCTTCGCCAGCGCGGTGGCGATCTCCGGGCCGCTCAACCTCGACACGACGCATTGCCCCTCGGCCAAGGGGCTGAGCGTGCTGGCGATCCACGGCGCCGACGACGCGAACGTGCCGATCGCCGGGGGCAATGGCAGCAAGGGGCTGGCGCGGGTGGCGTTCAAGTCCGAGGCGCAGTCGCAGGCGGTGATGACCGCGTCCGGCGCCCGCTACACGCTGCAGGTCGTGCCGGGCGCGGACCATTATCTCGACCATATCGGCGCGCGGATCCAGCAGAGCGAGGGCATCTCGATCGGCGAAAAGGCGGCGCGCGCGTTTGGGATCGACAGCGGGCGGTAGCGGCTCCCCCCGGTGCCGCGTCGGGACGCAATCGGTGCGCTGACGTCCCGACGCGACCCCTTCGTTGCGCGGGCGTATCGCAATCGGTGCGGCGGGTTCCTAACTGTTGGCCACAACACTTTCTCGACCGGAGCAATGCGCAATGACCGACGCGACCGACTATACCCCGCCCAAAGTGTGGACCTGGAACAAGGCCAATGGCGGCCGCTTCGCCGCGATCAACCGCCCCGTCGCCGGCGCGACGCACGACAAGGAGCTGCCGGTCGGCCAGCATCCCTTCCAGCTCTATTCGCTCGGCACGCCCAACGGGGTGAAGGTGACGATCATGTTCGAGGAACTGCTCGAACTCGGCCACACCGGCGCCGAATATGACGCCTGGCTGATCAACATCGGCGAGGGCGACCAGTTCGGCAGCGGCTTCGTCGCGATCAACCCCAATTCGAAGATCCCGGCGCTGATGGACCGCAGCGGGCCCGAGCCGCAGCGGCTGTTCGAATCCGGCGCGATGCTGCTCTACCTCGCCGAGAAGTTCGGCGAGTTCCTGCCGAGCGACCCTGCGACGCGCACCGAGGCGCTGTCCTGGCTGTTCTGGCAGATGGGCAGCGCGCCGTTCCTGGGCGGCGGCTTCGGGCATTTCTACGCCTATGCGCCGTTCAAGATCGAATATGCCATCGACCGCTTCGCGATGGAGGTGAAGCGCCAGCTCGACGTGCTCGACCGGCGGCTGGCCGACAATGCCTATCTCGCCGGCGACGTCTATACGATCGCCGATATCGCGGTGTGGCCATGGTATGGCGCGCTGGTGAAGGGCCTCGCCTATGACGCCGGCGAGTTCCTGCAGGTGCAGGAATACAAGAATGTGCTGCGCTGGGCCGATGCGATCGCAGCGCGGCCGGCGGTGCAGCGCGGGCGGATGGTCAACCGCGTGATGGGCGAACCGTCGAGCCAGCTGCGCGAGCGGCACGACGCCGGCGACTTCACAACGAAGACCCAGGACAAGCTGGAGGCGGCGGCAGAACCCGCTGCGTGAGCTGACGCCCCTCCCCAGGCGGGAGGGGCGCACCAAGGTCAGGCGTCGACCGCTTCACGATACCGTTCGGCGACGGCGCGGTTGGAGAGCTTGCCGTCCATCGCGTGGCGGGCAGCCTCGAAGGCGATCCACTGGCCCTCGTTGGCGAGCGGCGGGATGGTGACGGTCTCGCCGCGGTCGAAGCCGAGCAACGCCGCATCGACGAGGTCGCCGGCTTCCATTACCCATTCGGCCGGGAAGCTGTCGATGTCCTTGCCCGAACGCTCCCAGATCTCGGTGCGGGTCGCACCGGGGAGCACCGCCTGGACGCGGACGCCCTTGCCCTCCACCTGCGCGGCGAGCGAGTGGCTGAGGTTGAGCAGATAGGCCTTGGTGCCGCTATAGACGCCGTCGAACATCTCCGGCGCGAGCGCGAGGACAGAGGCGATGTTGATGATGCCGCCGGCGCCGCGGCCGACAAAGGCATTGCCGGCAGCACGCGCCAAGCGCGTCGGGGCGGTGATGTTGAGCGCGATGATGCGCTCGAGTTCGGCGGGCGTGCTGTCGAGCAGCCCGCCATTGAGCGACATGCCGGCATTGTTGACCAGCAACGTGATCGCGGCGTCGTCGGCAAGGCGCGCCTCGACCGCGGCAAGATCGCCGGCATCGGTAAGGTCGGCGCGCAGTATGTCGACCGTGCGGCCGGTGTCATTGCCGAGCGTCTCGGCAAGCGCCGCGAGGCGGCCGGCATCGCGTGCGACCAGGATGAGATCGTAGCCGCGCCGCGCGAGGCGATCGGCATAGACCGCACCGAGGCCGGTCGAGGCGCCGGTGATCAGTGCGGTTCCCTTGGGTGAAGTCGTCATCGTCATTCTCCATGCGGCCGGTCCCAGCCGAGTCGCTTGCATAATGATAGTAACGTCACTATCATTGTGCAATGGACAACTTGAAATTTGCTGCGGGCCCCTGCCCGATCGGTCGCGGCCTCGCCCGGGTCGGCGACGCATGGAGCATGATGGTGCTGCGCGACGCCGGGCTCGGCCTCGCGCGGTTCGACCAGTTCCAGAAGAGCCTGGGGATCGCCCCCAACATCCTGACACGCCGGCTCGCGGCGCTGACCGCGGCCAGGCTGCTGGAGAAGCGCCGCTATTCCGAACGCCCGCCGCGCGACGAATATGTGCTGACCCCGGCCGGACGCGACTTCCTGCCGGTGTTGCAGGCATTCGGTGCGTGGGGCGGCGCGCATTTCGGCGACGGGCCGATCAGCCGGCTGGTCGACGCGACGACCGGGCGCGCGGTCGAGCCGCTGGTGGTCGATCGGATCAGCGGGCAGCCCCTCGCCGAGATGGCGCTTAGGGTCGAGCGGCCGGACGGGGATGCGCCATAAGCAGTACGGGGTCCGGTCAGTCGGGTCATGAGCGCGGCGGGGTGAGGGAACGTCACGGGCCGCGCGGGGTTGATGGCAATGCGGGGGTTCGATGGCGCCCCGCCACGGCGGCGCCTGAACCAGGAGTAGCTGTCATGAGCACATCACCAATATCACCGATGGTCCGCGCGTTGCTGGCGGGCGTCACGCTGGCCGGCGCGGCTGCCGCCTTGCCGGTACAGGCGCAGGACTATCGCAACGACCCGGTCTATTATCCCGATTCGCAGGAGGACATCGTCGTCGAGGGCCGCTGGGGCCGGACGCGCGACGATGTCGACGCGTTGTCGCAGCGGGTGAGCTATGCCGATCTCGACCTGCGTTATGCCGGCGACCGGCGCGAACTGCGTCACCGCATCGACCTGACGGCGCGTTACCTGTGCGACCGGCTCGGCGAGAACGACAACAGCGCGTCGCTGGTGCCGTCATGCCGCGAGGCGGCGGTGCGCGATGCGCTGCGCCGCGTCGGCACGGTCGAGGCCAATTGGGCGCCGCGCGGCAGCGGCTGGGTGCGCCCGGCCCGCTGGCAGGCGCCGTATCGCGACGGGTGGAACAACTGAACCCTAGCTGGGCCGACTGGGAGCCGGCGGCGGCGCGGATCGTCGCCGCCGGTCGGTTCAGTGCCAGATGTGGATCATCGACGCGACATTGGGCAGTGCATCGATCGCGCCGTGGACGAGCGCGACGAGCAACAGGCTGCGCGTGCGTTCCCACAGCACGCCCATCATCACCGCGATCGGCGAGAGCGTCGCGATGGTGAAGGCGGCGACCTGCAGCGGGTCGGTCGACCACCCGTCGACGTCAGGGCCGCCGCGCCAGTAGAGGCCGGGCCAGTGCGCCAGCGCGAAGACAAGCGCGGCGATGGCGATGGCGGCGACGGGCGAGCGCAGCCAGGCCGAGAGCCGCGACTGGAGCAGGGCGCGGAACAAGAACTCCTCGCACAGCCCGGCCTCAACCGAGATCCACAGCCATGACGCGACGAACCACGCCAGCGCCGCAGGCAGCGAGAGGTGGAAGGCGGCGATCTGCGCCAGCGACGGGCTGACCAGCGCGAGCAACCCGAGAAGGATGCCGCACATCACGAGCAGCGCAACCCACCAGCGCACCCCGCCAACCACGCCGCGCAGCAGCGGACGGACGAGACCGCCGAGTGCGACGATCAGCGCGGCGGGCAGCACGACGTGGATGAGCAGCTTGTAGCCGAGCACGACCAGCTCGTGTTCCGGCCCGGCGGGCAACGCCGCCTTGACCGCGCCGAGCCCCCAGCCAACGAACACGGTGGCGTAGAGCGCGACATAGCCGATCATGGCGAGCGCCTCGCGGCGCGGACGATCGATAACGAGCGCGGGAACCGCAATGCGGCGGGTCAGCGCAAAGGCGACCGCCGACAGCGCGATGCCGAAAATGCCGAGCGAGATGAGCGGGAAGACCCAGTCAGCGCCGCGGAGCGCGAGATAGCCGGTGGCCAGGCCCCAGGCCGCAAAATAGCCGAGCAGCGCGCGGCGGCCGATCGGCGTATTCAGATCCGCTAAGGTCATGTCCCCATTCTCCCCCAGGCCAGCACATAGACCGGGGAGCGTTGGGGGTTCAATCAGGGACTGGCGGCGCGAGAGTCCTGCCCCGCGCC
Source organism: Sphingomonas sp. AR_OL41 (assembly GCF_029911635.1). Taxonomy (GTDB): domain Bacteria; phylum Pseudomonadota; class Alphaproteobacteria; order Sphingomonadales; family Sphingomonadaceae; genus Sphingomonas. Next base: position 1,184 of record NZ_JARYTI010000110.1, on the reverse strand, counting down.
GCCACCCCTCGCCTTAGCCGGTTGCTTCGAGCGTGTGCTTGAGGTCGCGCATTTCGTCATGGCCGGCGCGGACCGAGCCATAGGCGGTCTCGATCGCCGCGCGGGTCGTGCCCGACAGGTCGTTGTCCTTGAGCGCGCTCTCGAACTTGGCCTTGATATGGTCCTCGCCGCGCTCGACCTCGTTGACGATCGCCTTGTCGTCCTGGCCGGTGACGGCGGCCTTGAGGCCGAGAAAGGCGCGGTGGGCGTCGGCGAGGATCGTGCCGTCGTCCTCGGGGTTTCCGCCGAGCCGCGTCACTTCGCCCTGCAGCGCGGTGACGACCTGGCGGCGCTCACTGGCGCGCGCGGTGAACATCTGGCCGAAGCGGCTGTTCTGGACGTCCCTGGCGGCCTCGGCATAACCTTCGACGCTGTCGAGCGTGGTGGCGATCAGGCCGTTGAGGGTGCGGATGTCATGGCTGGTCTCGGTCATCGCGAAGCTCCTTGTGGATGAGCAGCCTGAAACGCGCGGAAGTCGGTATGGCACCGTGTCGCGCGCGCTTTTTCTGGCTGATCGAGATCAAGCGGGCGCGGCGCGCGATGGGGCGTGGCGGCTGCGGCAAGCGCCGCGCGATTGGCTCAGGACGCGGGCGCGGCGCAGGAACCGGTCGCCGCGACGAAGCGGTAATGGATGTCCTGCGCGCGACGACGGCTGCGGAAGCGCAGGCTGTCGGTGTCGGCCGGGACGCAGCGGTCCGATGCCTCGTCGAGCCATAGCGCTTCGGCGCGGGTACGCAGGTGGCATTGCGCGGTGTAGCTGTCCTCGCCGCGATCGGCCTGGGGGCAGAGCTTGAAGCCGGCAGGAACGGCGACCGCCGCCGACCAACCCTTGCGCGGGGCAAGCAACGAACCCGGTGGCGGCGGAACCTTCGCCTTGGCGGCGGCCTCGCGGCGGGCGGCGACGCGCGCCGAGATGCCGGCCAGCGCGGTTTCGTATTTCTTGCCGATCCAGCCGGGGAGCGTGACGCGGTCGTTCTGCGCTGCGGCGACGATCGCCTCGTCCTCCGGGCTGAGCGGTTCGCCGGCCGCGATCCGCGCGCTGATCGCGCGAAGCTGGGCGGCGCGCTGTTCGTTGCGGCGCTGCTCGATCAGCGTCTCGAGCCGGGCGAGCTCCTCGTCCTGCGGGCGGGGCGCGCGCAGCCAGG
>NZ_JARYTI010000010.1 GCF_029911635.1 Sphingomonas sp. AR_OL41 | reverse complement strand
GGCGTCGGCGCGCTCAGCGTCGAGGCGGCGGGCGGCGTGTTGGACAGCGCGCCGGGAATGCCGCCGGGCGCGCCGGCCTGGCCGGCCGGCTGATTGCCGGTCCAGTTGCCCTGTTCGGCGCGCAACGTACCCTGCTTGTCATAGGTCTCGCGCGTCGCCTGGGTCTCGTCGAGATTGACGTCGGCCTGGATCTCGGTCGAGAAATTGCCCGCCCCGACCAACGGCGTGAGCAGCTGCATGATCTGCGCGCGATATTTGCTTTCGATCTGGCGCTGGAAGGCAATGCGCTGGTCACCCGAGGCGCCGAGCCCGGACTGGCCGCCGGCCTTGCTCAACAGCCCGCCGAGCTGATCGACGATTGTCACCGCGTCGGGCTTCATCCCCGGCACCGAGGAGGCGACGAGGTTGACGATCGACGAGACCTGCGCGTCGCTGAGCGAACGCCCGCCCTGCAGCTTGAGGATTACCGAGGCCGAGGGCGAAGCATTGTCGCGTACGAACACACTGGCCTCGGGCACGGCGAGATGGACGCGCGCTTCGGCGACCGCATCGATTTCCTCGATCGAGCGGGCGAGTTCGGTCTCGCGTGCCTGGCGCAGACGTTCCCCTTCGACCGCGCGGGACACGCCCATCGGCAGCTGATCGAGAATCTGGTAGCCGGCCGGCGTGCCCTTGGGCAGGCCCTGCCCGGCCAGCAGGATGCGCGCGCGGGAGTAATCATCCTCGCCGACGGTCAGCGCACCGGTGCCGCTGTCGATCCGCGCCTTGATGTTGCCCTGCTCGAGCGCGGCGCTGACCGCGGCCTTGTCGCTGTCGGGCAGGTTGGCGAAAAGGATCTTCTGCGTCGGCGTCGACAACGCCATCCAGGCGAAGGCGGCGGCGGCGATCAGGCCGATCATCAGCACCATGGGCAGCGCGCGGCGCACCGCGGGCTGGCCCAGCAAATCGCCGATCTGGCGCAGCGGGTTGGCGAAACGCTCGGGCAATTGCGCGGGCGTGGTGGGCGTGAGGGCGTTGCTCATCGCATTACACCGGCATGCTCATGATGTCCTTGTAGGCGGACAGGATCTTGTTGCGGACCTGCAGCGTCGCCTCGAAGCCGACCGAGGCTTCCTGGCGGGCGAGCATGACCTTGGCGATGTCGATCGTCTCGCCGCGCTCGTACGAGGCGGAGAGGTCGGCGGCCTTTTGCTGGCCGGCGTTGACCGCGTTCAACGCGTCGGTCATCGACCGGGCGAAGCTGTTGGGCTGCGTGCCGGTGGTTGCGGGCGCTGCGATGCCTGCTCCCTCGCTGGCACGGCTCAGCGCCTGGTTGCGCTCGAGGATCTGCGCGCGAAGCTGCATCACCCGATCGACGCTCATCGCGCCGCCGATATCGCCGATGCCGCTCATGCCGACATCGCCCGGCCGATATCGTCACCCTGCTCGCGCGCCTTGGCGAGGCGGTAGCGCAGCGTGCGCTCGGAAATGCCGAGGCGGCGCGCAGTCTCGATCCGGCTGCCGCCGCACTGGCGCAGCGTCTCGCGGATCGCGGCGAACTCGCTCATCTGGACGATGTTGCCGAGCGTCGATGGTTGGTCGTTGGCGGCGGCAAATTGGCTGGGCATCGTCGGCGCCGGGCGGTCGAACACGATGTGCTCGGCGGAAATTGTGTCGCCGGCGGCGAACAGCAAGGCGCGCTGGAGGACGTTTTCCATCTCGCGGACATTGCCCGGCCAGTCATGCGCCATCAGCGCGTCGATCGCGCTGCGATCCGGCCATGGCACCATCGCGCGATTGCCGGCGTGGCGCAGGATCAGCGTTGCGGCGAGCACCGGAATGTCCTGGCGGCGCTCGGCGAGCGGGCGGGTGGTCAGCGGAAAGACCGACAGCCGGTAATAGAGATCGGCGCGGAACCGGCCGGCGGCGACTTCGTCCTGCAAATCGCGGTTGGCGCAGGCGATGATCCGGACGTCGATCTTTTCGGCGCTGGTCGCGCCGATCGGGATGACCTCGCGCTCCTGCAACGCGCGGAGCAGCTTGGCCTGGAGCCCCAGCGGCATCTCGGCAATCTCGTCGAGCAGGAGCGTGCCGCCATTGGCGGCGCGAAAAAAGCCTTCGCCGCCGGACGATGCGCCGGTGAAGGCGCCCTTCTGGTGGCCGAACAGCATCGCCTCGAGCATCGTCTCGGGCAGTGCCGCGCAGTTGATCGCGACGAACGGTCCGTCACGCCGGCTCGACCCTTGATGGATCGCGCGCGCCAGCACTTCCTTGCCGGTGCCGGTCGGGCCGTTGATCAGGACGGTGATATCGGCCTGGGCGACACGCTCGGCGAGCGCGAGCAAGGCAAGGCTCTCGGGGTCGGCGGCGGTCGGTGCGCCGGGCTCGGCGGCGAGTGCCGCGACGAAGCCGTGACCGACGGCATTGTCGTCGCGGTCGAAATCGACCCGCGCCGGACTGCCGTCGCGCAACGGGACGATGCGACGGCCGGCATCGCCGACAATGATCGTACGGGCGGCGGCCGGCGGGGTTTCGCCCTCGGCGACGAGATAGAGCTCGCCGGCCTGCGGTCGATTGCTGGCGGTGCCGATGGCGAAGCCCTGGGCGCGCAGATGCGACACCAGCGCATAGCGATCACGGAGCAGAGCGGCCGACGGAACGATGGTGCGCATGAACTTCCCCCTTGGACATGTGGGAAATGCGGCAAAGAGGGTAAACCAACGGTTAAGCATTGCCGCCCCCGGCAAATTATTTCCGGGCGCGCGTTCCCCGCGCGCGCGTAAGGGCCGCGAAGCGTGCTCAACAAAAATGCTTAAGCCCGAAAAGACTCTGCCGTTCAGTGCTGGTGACGGCTCAGCCCTCCGCTTGGGGGCGGCGGGGATCGTCGGAGCAGAACGGAGATACACAGATGACTGTTATCGGAACAAATATCGCGTCGCTGCGGGCAGGCAACGCCTCGACGGCGGCCAGTGGCATGTTGCAGCAGGCCATGCAGCGCCTGTCGACCGGCTCGCGCATCAACTCGTCGAAGGACGATGCCGCCGGCATCGCCATCGCCTCGTCGATGACCTCGTCGATCCGCGGCATGAACCAGGGCATTCGCAACGCCAATGACGGCATGGCGATGGCCCAGACCGCCGACGGCGCGCTGAACGAAGTCACCAACATGCTGCAGCGCGTCCGCGAGCTTGCGGTCCAGTCGGCTTCGGGCACCTATAGCGACTCCGACCGCACCAACCTGCAGACCGAAGTCACCGCGCTCACCGGTCAGATCACCAGCATCCTGGACAACACCAAGTTCAACGATGTTGCGCTGTTCGACGGCTCGGCCGGCACCAGCGGCACGGTCACGATCCAAACCGGCTCGACTTCGGCCGACACCGTGGACATCAGCTTCGGTTCGATCGATCTGTCTTCCGCAACGTCGGTCGATCTTTCGTCCGCATCGGGTGCGACGAGCGCGCTCAGCACGATCGATACCGCGCTGACGACGGTCAACACGGCACGCGCCACCTTCGGTGCGGCGTCGAGCCAGCTGCAGTCGGCGGTCAACAACCTGACCAACAATGTCGAAAATCTCAGCCAGGCACGCAGCGGCATCCAGGACGCCGACTTCTCGTCCGAAACGGCGAACCTCGCCAAGGCGCAGATCCTGAGCCAGGCATCGACCGCGATGCTCGCCCAAGCGAACCAGAGCCAGCAGAGCGTTCTCTCGCTGCTGAAGTAAGGGCCGGGGATACGGCCCTGGCACCGCCCCCCCAAGGGTGTCGGGGCCGAATAGTCCGCCCTCGCGGGATGGGCGCACGGGACCCCGGTGGCCACATGGCCGCCGGGGTTTCTTGCGTTCTCGCTCGGGTCAGGCGTTGGCCGACAGGTTCGGCGCGCCGAGATGCTGGAGGAAATCGGGCTTGCCCAGCGCCACGCCACTGGCGCGCAGGATCGCGTAGGCGGTGGTCGCGTGGAAGAAGAAGTTGGGTAGCGCGAACCCCGTCAGATAGTCGGCACCGGTAAAGCGATAGCCCATGCCATTGGGGAAGCGCAGCTCGACGGTGCGATCTTCGGCACCGGCCAGCGACGCGGCATCGCACTCCTGCAAGAAGGCGATGGTCTTGTCGCAGCGCGCTTGCAGCTCGGCAAAGCTCCCCTCGGTATCGGGCATCGACGGCGCGTCGACACCGCGCAGCCGCGCCAGCGCGTTCTTCGCGCTGTCCGACGCCATCTGATATTGCGCCGGCAGCGGCCGCATGTCTGGCGCGAGCCGTGCTTCGAGCAATTCGGCCTCGGGCTTTTCGGCTGCGGCCTTGTCGAGCCAGGAGCGCATGTTGCCCAAGATGTTGGTGAAGACCGGCACAGACGCGTCGTATAGGGTGAAGCTCATGTCTGGGTATCCCGCGATGGTTGCCGTGGCTCTTTGCACCGCACCATTCGATGATGCCAGCGTCTAGCGTGGTTCTACCGTCAGCACGATCGGCATCGCGACGCTGGTGCCGGTGAACGGCCAGCGCAGCAGCGTCACCCGGTCGCCCGACACCTGCGCCTCCCAGCGCGCGTAGGATTTCCGGCGGAACCCCTTTAGCCGGACGCTCTGGCACGCCACGGGCCCGCCATCGAGGTTGAGCGCCAGCTTCAGGTCGAGCGGTGTGCGCTGCAGGAAGGTCGCGAGACGGTCGAGCGGAAAAAAGGCTTCGCGGGTCGAGCCGATAATGATTCGCCCCCTGCCATCGCGCCCTACGAAGCTGCGATTGGCCAGCCAGCGGCTCTTGACCATGACATGGGTCTGGCCGTCGGCACCGATCAAGAGCGGATAGGACACCATCGCGTTGCGCGCGCCGGCAAAGGCCTGCCGCCAGTCCGCTTTCGACAAATCCCTGATATCGGCGCGGTCGTCGCCCGCGACGAATGCCCCGGCCCGCGCGTCATATTGTCCCGGCCCCATCGCGGCGCCCTCACTGAGAAACGGTGTGTCGGGGCGACCGGTGACATCGAAATAGCTGCCGTTGACGATCAACGCGGCCGAAGGGAGGGCATTTTCCCATTCATCGATTCCCCTGTCACCGCGCGGTGCGTTGCGTACCACGAAACGGTAGCGCGCCGGATCGATGCGGTTGAGCAATAACGCGTCGACCTGTCGCCCGCGCACCATCACCGCCAGCGTCGCGACTTCGAAGCCGGGCGCTCCCTGATGCCAGACCAGCCGTCCCGGTACCGCTTCCGGTGCCGGGACAGTGAGCGCGAGGCGCATCGCCGGCGACAATCGCGGATCGTCCGGCGTCATATCGACCCAATAGGAGCCGCCGTTACGCGCGACGTTGTTGACGCCGTACGCCTCCGACCAGCACCACAAGGTGAGTCCTGCGAGCGCCACGAGCAGCCCGCCCGCCACCATCAAACGCTTCAATCCGATCACTCCCCTGGCGGCGGGAAGCTGCGCGCGGTCGATGCAGCGGTGATGGAGGCGTCGTGAATTCGGCGTGACGATTACAGGGCGGCAAGAACCGACAATAGCGCATCGTACCGATCGATCACCGCATCGGCACCGAGTTGGTCTGCCGGGCGGTCGGCAAAGCCGAAGCTCACCACGACGCCCGGCACCGCGGCCGCGCGGGCGGTCTGCATGTCGATAATCGAATCGCCGACGAACGCCGCAGGTCCGCCGCCCGCCAGCGCGATCGCATGGTGCAGCGGGGCCGGGTCCGGCTTGCTCACGCCAAGCGTGTCGCCCCCGACGATCGCGGCGAAGCGCCCCCGCCAGCCAAGCGCATCGATCAGTCGATGCGTCAGTTGTTCCGCCTTGTTGGTGCACAAGGCGAGCGCGACGCCACGGTCGGCGAGCGTGTCGAAGGCATCGACCACCCCGGGGTAGGCGGTGGTCAGATCGCAAATATGCGCTTCGTAGAAGCGCATCATTTCGGGCAATCCGCCATCGACCGTCGCGTCATCGGCGCCGCCCGTCGCTGCCAGGCCGTTGCATAACAGGGCTCGCACGCCGTGCCCGATCATGCCGCGCACCTCACCCAGTGCGACGGTGCGGCGGCCGAGAAAGGTGAGTGTATGGTTGAGCGCCGCCGCGAGATCGGGCGCAGTATCGGCCAGCGTGCCGTCGAGATCGAAGGCAACTGTCCTGAAGCGAAGTGCCGTCATGCGTTCAAGCCTGCAATATCGGGGAGGAAGGTGCGGCCCTGCCCGATGATAAAATCCTTGAACGCCGCCATGGCCGGCGACAGCGATCGATCGCTGCGGCTGACCGCGAACCAGTGCCGCTGGATCGGCGTGTCGACCACGTCGAGGATCGCCAATCTGCCCAATTCTACCTCCATCGCGATGGTATGCGCCGAGATGAATCCGACGCCGAGCCCGGCCATCACCGCCTGCTTGATCGATTCGTTGGAACCGAATTCGACCCCGAGATTGTCGAGCCGCCCGGGGATCTCGCCGAGAAACAGTTCGAGCGACATGCGCGTGCCCGAACCGGGCTCACGCACCAGAAAAGTTTCGTCGGCAATGCGGCTGCGCGTTATGCGGCGCACGCGCGCGAGGGGATGATCGGGCGCGGCGATGATCACCAGCGGGTGGTCGCCGATCAGGTAGGAGCGCAGCGGCACCTGGCGCGGCGGACGACCCATCAGCGCGAAATCGACCTCATGATTCTCGATCGCGGCAATCGTCGCCGCGCGGTTGCCGATGATCAGCCGCACCTCGATCCCGGGCAATGCCGCCATGAACGCGGCGACCATCTTGGGTGCGAAATATTTCGCGGTCGATACCGCGCCGAGCCGCAGCGTGCCGCGTCCAGCGCCACGGATCGCGGTCAATTCGTCGCGCAGCTGGGAAAGCCGCTCCTCGATCGTCTGCGCGGCGGCGATGACCGCACGGCCGGCATCGGTCGCGCGCAGCCCGTCGGCAGTGCGGTCGAACAGCACGGTACCGGCCTCGGCTTCGGCCTGCTGGATCTGCAGCGTCACCGCCGGCGCGGTCAGCCCGATCTCGCGTGCGGCGAGCGTGATCTTGCCGAGCCGATCGACCGTGGTCATCGCATGAAGCTGGCGAAGGGTAAGGTTGCGCACCGCGCAGAGTAAGCAAAACTTACGCAATCTGTAAATATAACGAACTTTACTAAATCCCGTTCTGCTGGCCTTCTTGTCCGGTCGCGACATCGAAACCGGTGCGCGCCGCCAGGAGAGTGGCATGACCGAGCGCGACCGCCATGGCCGGACATGACCTCGACACCTGGTTGTCGCAGCATGCCGCGACACCTTCCCCGCATGCCGCCGCGGTCGCGACCACCATCCGGCTGATCGCCGAGGCGGGCGTCGGTATCGCCGCGACGATTGCCGAGGGACCGTTGGGTGCGACCTTCGCCGAGACCGGCGGCAGCGCGAACAGCGATGGTGACGAACAGCGCGGGCTCGATATTCTGGCCGACGAACGTTTTCTCGGCGTGATAACGGATTCCCCGGTAGCACTTTACGCGTCGGAGGAGCTGGCCGAGCCAGTGCTGATCGCCGCCGACCGTCCGCTGGCGCTGGCGATCGACCCGCTCGACGGCTCGTCGAACATCGACACCAATGTCTCGATCGGCACGATCTTTTCGCTGCGCGCGGTGCGCGGCGATCCGACGATCGATCCGCTGGCGAGCTTCCTGCGACCGGGGCGCGAGCAACTCGCCGCCGGCTTTCTCATTTATGGCCCGCAGACTGCGCTGGTCGTGACGGTCGGTGCCGGCACGCATCTGTTCATCTATTCGCGGCGCGACGCGCTGTTCAGGCTGGCCCGCGCCGACCAGCAGATCCCGCCCAAGACGCGCGAATTTGCCATCAATGCCTCGAACTATCGCCATTGGGACGAGGCGGTGCGGCTCTATTTCGACGATTGCATCAAGGGCGGTCACGGCCCGCGCGAGTCCGAGTTCAACATGCGCTGGCTCGCCTCGCTGGTCGCCGAGACCTATCGCATCATGACGCGCGGCGGCGCCTTTCTTTACCCCGGCGACCGGCGGCGCGGCTACGCGCAGGGCCGCCTGCGACTGGTCTACGAAGCGCATCCGATCGCCATGCTGGTCGAGCAGGCCGGCGGCATGGCAACCGACACGCTCGACCCGATCCTCGATCTCGCCGCGACCGAACTGCACCAGCGCACGCCTTTGGTGTTCGGCTCGACCGCCGAGGTCACGCGGATCGGCCGTTATCACAGCATGCCGAGCCAGATGGCAGACCGCGCGCCGTTGTTCGGCAAGCGCGGCCTGTTCCGGGCCTGAGGGGGAGCGCGATGTCGGCACGCCATCCGATCATCTCGATCACCGGCTCGTCGGGCGCGGGGACGACCTCGGTCAAGCGCATCTTCGAGCAGATTTTCCGCCGCGAAAAGGTCGAGGCGGCGTTCATCGAGGGCGACGCCTTCCACCGCTACAACCGCGCCGACATGGCCGCGAAAGTCGCCGCCGAGCGCGAGGCCGGCAATCCCAACTTCACCCATTTCCACCCCAACGCCAACGAGCTGGAACGGCTGGAGGCGGTGTTCGCACAATATGGCGAGAGCGGCACGGGGCAGACGCGGACCTATATCCATGACGACGATGAGGCCGAAGCACGCGGCGCGGCACCGGGCACCTTTACGCCGTGGGTCGATTTTTCGCCGAGCGACCTGCTGTTTTACGAGGGGTTGCACGGCTGTGCGGTGACCGACACCGTCAATGTCGCGCGGCATGCCGACCTCAAGATCGGCGTCGTGCCGGTAATCAATCTCGAATGGATCCAGAAAATCCACCGCGACCGCGCGACGCGTGGCTATTCGGCCGAGGCGGTGATGGACGTGATCCTGCGGCGGATGCCCGATTATGTCAGGTACATCACACCGCAATTTTCCGAGACCAACATCAATTTCCAGCGTGTGCCGATCGTCGACACGTCGAATCCGTTTGTCGCGCGTTGGATCCCGACCCCGGACGAATCGATGCTGGTGATCCGCTTCGCCAATCCGCGTGGGATCGATTTTCCCTATTTGCTGTCGATGGTGCCGCAATCCTTCATGTCGCGGCCGAACTCGATCGTGATGCCGGGCAACAAGCTCGACATCGCGATGCAGCTGATCCTCACCCCGCTGATCCTGCAGCTCATCGAGCGCAAGCGGCGCATGTCATGATGATGGAGGACTGACCCGATGGCCCGCATCACGCTGCGCCAGTTGCTCGATCACGCCGCCGAACAGGGTTATGGCGTGCCGGCGTTCAACATCAACAATATGGAGCAGGGGCTGGCGATCTGCCAGGCGGCGGCGGCGTGCGACGCGCCGGTCATTCTGCAGGCGAGCCGCGGCGCGCGCTCTTATGCCGGCGACATCATGCTGGCCAAGATGATGGAAGCGCTGGAGCAGATGTTCCCGCAGATCCCGATCGTTATCCATCAGGATCATGGCAACAATGTCGCGACCTGCATGACCGCGATCCAGCACGGCTTCACCAGCGTGATGATGGACGGGTCGCTTAAGGAAGACGCCAGGACCCCCGCCGATTACGACTATAATGTCGCGATCACCGCCGAGGTATCGCGGCTGGCGCATATGGTCGGGGCCTCGGTCGAGGGTGAACTGGGCTGTCTCGGCAGCCTCGAAACCGGCAAGGGCGAGGCCGAGGACGGGCATGGCTTCGAAGGCGCACTCGATCACGCCATGCTGCTGACCGATCCGGACGAGGCCGCGCGCTTCGTCGCCGAAACGCAGGTCGATGCGCTCGCCGTCGCGCTCGGCACCAGCCACGGCGCCTACAAGTTCAGCCGCAAGCCGACCGGCGACATCCTCGCCATGGACGTGATCGAGCGCATCCATGCCCGGCTGCCCAACACGCATATCGTGATGCACGGCTCGTCCTCGGTGCCCGAGGAATGGCAGGAAATCTTCAACGCCCATGGCGGCGAAATGCGCGAGACTTATGGCGTGCCGGTCGACGAGATCGTGCGCGGCATCAGGATGGGTGTGCGCAAGGTCAATATCGACACCGATCTGCGACTCGTCGCGGCGGCCGAATTCCGCCGCATCGCGCATACCCAGCCCGCCGAGTTCGATCCGCGCAAGTTCCTGAAACCCTCGATGGACGCGATGGCCTCGATCTGCCGCGCGCGCTTCGAGGCGTTCGGCACCGCCGGCCAGGCCGGCAAGATCAAGGTCGTGCCGATGGCCGACATGGCGCGCCGCTACGCCGCCGGGTCACTCGATTCGCACCGCACCATCGCCCACGCCGCCGCTTGAGGAGTAAGCAGGATGAACGAGCACAGCACCGTCACCGGCAAGGAGCGCTACGCCGCCGGCGTCATGGAATATGCCAAGATGGGCTATTGGGAGCCCGATTACGTTCCCAAGGACACCGACGTGATCGCGCTGTTTCGCATCACGCCGCAGGACGGCGTCGATGCGATCGAGGCGGCGGCGGCGGTGGCCGGCGAAAGCTCGACCGCGACCTGGACGGTGGTGTGGACCGACCGGCTGACCGCCTGCGAAAAGTATCGCGCCAAGGCCTATCGCGTCGATGCCGTGCCCAACAGCGAGAACCAGCACTTCGCCTATATCGCCTATGATCTCGACCTGTTCGAGGGCGGCTCGATCGCCAATCTGACGGCGTCGATCATCGGCAATGTGTTCGGGTTCAAGGCGCTGAAGGCGCTGCGGCTCGAGGACATGCGCATACCGGTCGCGTATCTCAAGACCTTCCAGGGGCCGGCGACGGGCATCGTCGTCGAGCGCGAGCGGATGGACAAGTTCGGCCGGCCGCTGCTCGGCGCGACGACCAAGCCCAAGCTCGGCCTGTCGGGCCGCAATTATGGTCGTGTGGTCTATGAGGCGCTGAAAGGCGGGCTCGATTTCGTCAAGGACGACGAGAACATCAACTCGCAGCCCTTCATGCATTGGCGCGACCGCTTCCTCTATTGCATGGAGGCGGTGAACAAGGCGCAGGCCGCGACCGGCGAGGTCAAGGGTCATTACCTCAACGTCACCGCCGGGACGATGGAGGAGATGTACGAGCGCGCCGAATTCGCCCGCGATCTCGGCTCGTGCATCATCATGATCGACCTGGTGATCGGCTACACCGCGATCCAGTCGATGGCCAAATGGGCGCGGCGCAACGACATGATCTTGCACCTCCATCGCGCCGGCAACTCAACCTATTCGCGCCAGAAGAATCACGGGATGAACTTCCGCGTGATCTGCAAATGGATGCGCATGGCGGGCGTCGACCACATCCATGCCGGCACCGTGGTCGGCAAGCTGGAAGGCGATCCGCTGATGATCGCCGGCTTTTACGACACGCTGCGCGAGGACCATGTCGCGCAGAATCTCGAACATGGCATCTTCTTCGACCAGGACTGGGCCTCGCTCAACAAGGTCATGCCAGTGGCGTCGGGCGGCATCCATGCCGGGCAGATGCACCAGCTGATCCATTATCTCGGCGAGGACGTCATCCTGCAGTTCGGCGGCGGGACGATCGGCCATCCGATGGGTATCCAGGCCGGCGCGACCGCCAACCGCGTCGCGCTGGAAGCGATGATCCAGGCGCGCAACGAGGGCCGCGACTATCTCGCCGAGGGTCCCGACATCCTTGCCGCTGCGGCGCGCTGGTGCTCGCCGCTCAAGGCAGCGATCGAGACGTGGAAGGACGTGTCCTTCAACTATGCCTCGACCGACACCGCCGATTTCGTCCCCACTTTGACCGCCGCCTGAGGAGCACCGTCATGCGTATTACCCAGGGCACCTTCTCGTTCCTGCCCGACTTCACCGACGAGCAGATCGTCGCCCAGGTGCAATATTGCCTCGACCATGGTTGGGCGGTGAACATCGAATATAGCGACGACCCGCACCCCCGGAACACCTATTGGGAGATGTGGGGCATCCCGATGTTCGACGTGCCCGACGCGGCCGGCGTGATGCTGGAGCTGGCGGCGTGCCGCAAGGCGCATGGCGGCACGCATTATATCCGTCTCTCGGCGTTCGATGCGAGCCACGGCTGGGAGTCGCTGCGGCTGTCGTTCATCACCGACCGGCCGGCCGAGGAACCGGGCTTTGCGCTCGAACGCCAGGAACAGGCCGGCCGGCGCGTGGCCTACACGACGCGCGGTTACGCCGCGGCGCGGCCCGAAGGCCAGCGTTACGGTGCCTAGGTGACCGACACCGCGATCGACCTGCAGCGGGAGTTTGCCGAGTCCGGGCTGGCCGAGGATCTCGACCAGCTCGGCCGCGAACTGATCGGCCTCGCGCCGGTCAAGCAGCGCATCCGCGAGATCGCGGCGTTGCTGCTGGTCGATCGCGTGCGCCAGCGGCTCGGGCTGGTCAGCCAGCCGCCCACGCTCCACATGAGTTTCACCGGCAACCCCGGTACCGGCAAGACCACCGTCGCGCTGCGCATGGCCGGCATCCTCCACAAGCTCGGCTATGTGCGGAAGGGCCATCTGGTCTCGGTGACGCGTGACGATCTGGTCGGGCAATATATCGGCCACACCGCGCCCAAGACCAAGGACGTGCTGAAGAAGGCGATGGGCGGCGTACTGTTCATCGACGAGGCCTATTATCTCTATCGCCCCGAAAATGAGCGCGACTATGGCCAGGAGGCGATCGAGATCCTGCTCCAGGTGATGGAGAACCAGCGCGACGATCTGGTCGTGATCCTCGCCGGTTATGCCGCGAGGATGGACACCTTTTTCATGTCCAACCCCGGCTTTCGCAGCCGCATCGCGCACCATATCGATTTCCCCGATTATGGCGATGACGAGTTGGTGGCGATTGCCGACAATCTGCTGGCCGCCCAGGGCTATAACCTGTCGGCGGCGGCGCGCGCGACGCTTGGCGACTATGTCGCGTTGCGCCGCGCCCAGCCGCATTTCGCCAATGCCCGCTCGATCCGCAACGCGCTCGATCGCGCGCGGCTGCGCCAGGCGACGCGACTGTTCGACGCCGCCGCACCGGTGACGACCGAGCAGCTTTCGACGATCGAGCCCGAGGATATCCGCGCCAGCCGCGTCTTCGCGCAGGCCGAGGTGGCGGCATAGCGCGTGACGCTTCGCGCGATCATCTTCGACGTCGACGGGACGCTGGCGGAAACCGAGGAGGCGCACCGCACCGCGTTCAACCGCGCCTTTGCCGAGGCGGGCAAGCCATGGTCATGGTCGCAGGACGATTATCGTGCGCTGCTGACGACGACCGGCGGCAAGGAGCGCATCGCGCGCTATCTCGACGAGCAGGGGATGGCGCCCGACCCCGCACTGGTCGCCGCGCTGCATGCGCGCAAGAACGCGCTCTATGCCGACCTCGTCGCCGAGGGCGCGGTGGTCGCGCGACCCGGCGTAAGGCGGCTGATCGACGATGCGCATCGGCACGACATCGCGCTGGCGATCGCGACGACGACGAGCGCCAGCAATCTCACCGTTTTGCTCGACCATGTCATCGGTCGCGGCGCGGCAGTATTGTTCGCGGCAATCGTGACGGGTGAGATGGTCGCGGTGAAGAAGCCCGATCCCGAGGCCTATGAACTGGCGCTGGTCGACTTGGGGCTCCCGGCATCGGCATGCGTCGCGATCGAGGATTCGCGCAACGGGCTCGACGCCGCACGCGGTGCCGGCCTCGCGACGCTGGTGACGCCGTCGCACTATACCCACCATGAAGATTTTAAGGGCGCGGCGCTGGTGCGGCGCGACCTCGATGATGGCGTGACCCTCGACACCGTACGCGATCTCGCCGCGGTGTCGCGGGGCATGGCGGTTTCGCGCATGTCGTCCTAATCTCCCCGCAAAAGCCGCCTCGGGAGAGTAAATGTGCAGATCGACCGTCTTCCCCCCGTCGTCTCGTCGCTACGCCCCAGCAACCACCCCTATCTCAACGGTGCCTGGACGCCGCTCCACGAGGAGGTCACCGCGACCGAGCTCGCGGTGATCGAGGGAAAGATCCCCGACGACATCGATGGCATCTATCTGCGCAACACCGAAAACCAGCTGCACCAGCCGCTTGGCCGCTATCACCCGTTCGACGGCGACGGCATGATCCACCAGATCGACTTTCGCGGCGGCACTGCCTCCTACCGCAATCGCTGGGTGCGGACGCGATGCTTCCAGGCCGAGCAGGAAGCGGGCGAATCCTTATGGGGTGGGCTGGCTGATCGTCCCGGCACGTCGAAGCGCCCGGGGTTCGGCGCGCATGGCAGCCTCAAGGATTCGTCGAGCACCGACATCATCGTCCATGCCGGCAAGGCGATCTCGACCTTCTATCAATGTGGCGAAGGCTACATGCTAGATCCGACGACGCTCGAGCCGCTCGGCCTGGCGCCGTGGGTGCCGCTCGACGGCATTTCGGCGCACCCCAAGGTCGATGAGCGCACCGGCGAGCTGCTGTTTTTCAACTATGCCAAGCACGCGCCCTATATGCATTATGGCGTGGTCGATCGCAGCGGCACGCTGACCCATTACATCCCGGTGCCGCTGCCCGGGCCGCGCCTGCCGCACGACATGACGTTCAGCGAGCATTGGTCGATCGTCAACGACCTGCCGGTCTTCTGGGATGCCGAGCTGCTCAAGCGCGACATCCATGCCGCGCGGTTGCACGAGGGCGTGCCGGCGCGTTTCGCGCTGATCCCCCGACATGGCGGGCCGGAGGAAATCCGCTGGTTCGAGGCGGCACCGACCTATGTCCTGCACTTCCTCAACGCCTATGAGGAAGGCGACGAGGTGGTGATGGACGGTTATTTCCAGGAAAACCCCACGCCGGCGCCGCTCGAAAATCCCGACGGCTATGGCCATTTGATGGCCTATGTCGACGAGCACAGCTTCCGCCCCAAGCTGCACCGCTGGCGCTTCAACCTGAGTGACGGCACGACGCGCGAGGAGCGGCTCGACGACCGCATCCTCGAATTCGGCATGATCAACCAGCGCGTCGCGGGCCACAAGCACCACTACGTCTATTCGACCACGGCCAAGCCCGGCTGGTTCCTGTTCAACGGGTTCGTCAAGCACGATCTCGACACGGGCGAATCCTGGGAAGTGATGCTGCCCGAAGGCCGCTATGCCAGCGAAGCACCCTTCGCGCCGCGCGTCGGCGCGGTCGACGAGGATGACGGCTATCTCGTCAGCTTCATCATCGACGAACTGCAGGGCACCAGCGAGTGCGTGTTGATCGACTGCAAGAACTTCGCCGCCGGCCCGGTGTGCCGCATCGCACTGCCGCACAAGATCTGCAGCGGAACACATTCGCACTGGGTAGAGCGTGCGGCGTTGGGAGCGAGCTGAGCCCGCTTGGCTTCAGATCAGCAAATCAAAGCGCCTTGGGCCACCAAGGCACAAACCCGCTGGTGCGCCGCATATAGTCGTCATAACCCGGCTTCTTGCGCTTGAGTCGCCCCTCGATCGTCGGCGCGCCGGACCATTTCATCAGCGTCCAGGTCAGCAGGAGCGGACCCGGCAGTGCGAGCAGGCCGATGCGTGTCTCGGCGGCGATCAGATATAGCCCCCACCAGGTACAGGCGTCGCCGAAATAATTGGGGTGGCGCGTGTAGCGCCACAGGCCGCGATCCATCACCTGGCCCGCATTGGCCGGGTCGCGGCGAAAGCGAACCAGCTGCGCATCGCCGATGCTTTCGAACGCGATACCGATCAGCGCCAGCGCCGCCCCGGCCCAGCCGACGGCGCCGAGCGCCGGCGCCGCATCGATCTGGCCGAGTTGCACCGGCAGGCAGACGATGAACAGCAGCGGCGCCTGGATCGCGAACACCAGCAGCAGCGAGGCCGTCGCGAAATCCCAGCCCTTCGCCTCCTTCGCCCGGGCGAACATCGTCTGGTAACGCCGGTCCGGTCCATGATCGCGCCAGCGCCACAGCAGATAGCCGCCCAGCCGCACGCCCCACAGCGCGCAAAGCCCGAGCAGCAATGCCTTGCGCGTCGGATCGCCGCCGGTCTGCGCGGAGCTGGATGCCGCCATTACGACCATGCCGAGCGCCCACAGGCTGTCGACCGGCGTCACGTCGCGCGTCTTGAGGCACAGCAACCACATCGCGATGAACAGTGCGACCAGCACCGCCGCATTGGTCGCCAGCACCATCACCCCATTCATGCGGCGCGCTCGACGATGAAGCTGACCGTCGTGGTGGTCGATCCGCCGATGTTGAGCGTCTGGACCCGCTCGGCACCCTCGACCTGATAGTCGCCGGCCTGATCGGTCACCTGCTTGTAGCCGTCGAGCAACATGCGCACGCCGGTCGCGCCGACCGGGTGCCCCGCGCCGATCAATCCGCCCGAGGGATTGATCGGCAACCGGCCGCCCTGTTCGATCGAGCCGTCCTCGATCGCCTGCCATGACTGGCCCGGCGGAGTCAGCCCGAGATGGTCGATCGCCATATATTCGGTCGCGGTGAAGCAGTCATGCGTTTCGACCGCGTCGAGCTGGGCGATGTCCGCCACCCCGGCGCGGCGGCGCGCATCGTCGATCGCGCGGCGCACCTGCGGAAAGACATAGGGTCCGCCAGCGCTGCTCGCGACCTTGCTCGCATAGGGCAAGGGTGCGTTGCGATGCCCCCAGCCGCCGATCCGCGCGAGCCGCTCGACCGGGATGCCGCGCCTGTCGGCATATGCCTTCGCGCGGCGGGGGGAGGCGAGGAACACCACCGCGGTGCCATCGGTGACCTGCCCGCAATCCATCTTGCGCGTGCGGCCCGCAACCACCGGGTTGGCATCATCATCGGCAGTAAAACTCTCGGGCGTGAAGCGATGGCCGCGCGTCTGCGCGTTGGGGTTGCGGCGCGCATTGCCGAAATTGATCTCGGAAATGCGCATCAGATGCTCGTAGCTGAGGCCGAAACGCTGGTCATATTCCTCGGCGAGATCGGAGAAGGCAGTGGGCCAGACGAACGCCGCATCGGCATATTCATGACCATGCCAAACTGCCGCGCCGAGATGTTCGGCAGCGGTCTTCCCCGGCACGTTGCGCATCTGCTCGATCCCGATCACGCAGGCGAGGTCGTAGCGGCCCGCCTCGATCTCCGCGGTTGCTGCGAGCAGCGCGACGCTGCCCGAGGCGCAGGCAGCCTCATGGCGCACCGCCGGCATGCCGTCGAAGGCCGGATCGGCCAGGCCGAAGAAGCCGCCGAGCAAGCCCTGCCCGGCGAACAGTTCGGCGGCGAAATTACCGACATGGCCGGTCTCGATCTCGGCGGGGTCGAGCGCGGTCGCCGCAAGGCCGTGGTTCACCGCGTCGGCAAAGGCATCGGCCAGGTCCATGCCCTGCCGGCTCCACACCTGCGCGAAATCGCTCTGCCACCCGCCCAGGATATAGGTCATTGCCCGGCACCCTCTCTCGTTGCCGGGGGTTGTCGCAAGTCCGACGCGGCTTGGCAAATGGTCGCTGCGGCACAGTGGGCGCCGCGCCCGCGCGGCCTAAAATTTCCCTCGCACGGACACGCCGACGCCAAGCCGCGTTGTGCACCGCGACGCCGAATTTGCGGCACGGAGAAATTGCGCATGGCCGAGGATCTCAAGCAAGTCACGGGCAAGGGCGGCGAAACCCACCAGCAGACGGCTGGCGACGATGTGCTCACCACGAATCAGGGCATCCCGGTTTCCGACAACCAGAACAGCCTGAAAGCCGGCGCGCGTGGCCCGACGCTGCTCGAGGATTTCGTGCTGCGCGAGAAGATCTTCCATTTCGACCATGAGCGTATTCCGGAGCGCATCGTCCATGCGCGCGGCTCGGGCGCGCATGGTTATTTCGAGGCGACCGACGACATTTCCGACCTGACCAAGGCGGCGCTGTTCACCAAGGGCGAGAAGACCGAGCTGTTCGCGCGTTTCTCGACCGTCGCCGGCGGGGCGGGCTCGGTCGATACGCCGCGCGACGTGCGCGGCTTCTCGGTCAAGTTCTACACCCGCGAGGGAAACTGGGATCTGGTCGGCAACAACATCCCGGTGTTCTTCATCCAGGATGCGATCAAATTCCCCGATTTGATCCATTCCGTGAAGATGGAGGCGAACACCGGCTATCCCCAGGCCGGCAGTGCGCACGATACCTTCTGGGACTTCGCCTCGCTGTCGCCTGAGACGACGCACATGCTATTCTGGGCGATGTCGGACCGCGCCCTGCCGCGCTCGCTGCGTATGATGGAAGGTTTCGGCATCCACACCTTCCTGCTCGTCAACGCGGCGGGCAAGGCGAGCTTCGTCAAGTTCCACTGGAAGCCCAAACTCGGCGTGCAGTCGACGATCTGGGACGAGGCACTGAAGCTTCAGGCCGCCGACAACGACTATCACCGGCGCGATCTGTTCGAGGCGATCGACAGCGGCAACTTCCCCGAATGGGAGCTCGGCATCCAGGTCTTCGACCAGAAATTCGCCGATGCACAGCCCTATGACGTGCTCGATTCGACCAAGCTGATTCCTGAGGACGACATTCCGGTGCGGATCATCGGCCGCATGGTGCTCGACCGCAACGTCGACAATTTCTTCGCCGAGACCGAGCAGGCCGCCTTCTGCCCGGGCAACATCGTCCCCGGTATCGACTTCTCCAATGATCCGCTTTTGCAGGGGCGGCTGTTCAGCTATCTCGACACGCAGAAGTCGCGGCTCGGCACGGCCAATTTCCACCAGATCCCGATCAATGCGCCGCGCTGCCCGGTGATGAATTTTCAGCGCGACGGCATGATGCAGATGGCGGTGCCCAAGGGCCGCGCCAATTACGAGCCCAACAGCCTTGCCGCGCATGGCGAGGAGGGCGGCCCGCGCGAGAGCGCGGCTAGCGGCTTCGTCACCACCACGGCGCCCACCGGTTCCGACGAAAGCGGCGACAAGCTGCGCGTGCGCAGCGAATTGTTCGCCGACCATTATAGCCAGGCGCGGCTGTTCCTCGCCTCGCAGACCGAGCGCGAACAGGCGCATATCGCCTCATCCTTCGTATTCGAACTGTCCAAGGTCGGTCAGCTCGATCAGGTGCCGGGGCGGATGGTCGCCAACCTGCGCAATGTCGACGAGGCCTTTGCGAAGCGCGTCGCAGACGGGCTCGGCATTGCACTGCCCAAAAAGGCCAAGGCCGCGCGCGAGCCAGTCGCCATGGCGCCGTCCGATGCGCTGTCGATCCACAAGAACATGAAGGACACGATTGAGGGTCGCGCGATCGGCGTGTTGATCGCCGATGGCAGCGATGCTGCCGCGCTCAAGTCGGTCGTCAGCGCGATCACCAAGGCCAAGGCGAAGGCTGTGCTGGTCGCCCCCAAGGTCGGCGGGGCAACGCTGTCTGACGGCAATGTGCAGAAGGCCGACGGTCAGCTCGCCGGCATGCCGTCCCAGCTGTTCGACGCGGTTGCGGTCATCCTGTCCGAGGATGGTTGCGCCGCGCTGCTCAAGGAAGCCGCGGCGGTCGAATGGGTGATGAACGCCTTCGGCCACCTCAAGGCGATCGGCGCCAGCGATGCCGCCAAGCCGCTGCTCGACAAGGCGGGGGTGACGCCGGACGACGGCGTCACTGGGCTCGAAGCGAGCTTCGTGACGGCGGCGGCAAAGCGCTTCTATGCGCGCGAACCGGCGCTGCGCACGCTGGCCTGAGGCGAGCGTCGGGCGGCGCGTCAAGGCGCCGCCCGACCCTTCTCAATCCTGATCGATAAGCGCAGCCAGCTGATCGAAGCTGTTGCCCCAGCCGCCGTGCATCGACGGAATGTTCGAGACGAAATTGGCCAGCTCGTCGGCAGCGGCGTCCAACGGACGCCATGTGAGGGTTACGCGCGTGCCATCGGCGTCGGGTTCGAACGTGACAACGGTCAACATCTCGAGCGGCCAGCGGCCGTCAAAGAATGGCGCGCGGGTGATAGCGCCCGCGTCATCGGAAAAGGACTGGACGTAAACCAGGCGCGCGGGCGCGATCACCTCGCGATAGACAGCGCGACCCCACATGCTGCCCTCGGCACCGTCCATGCGCCAGTGCAGCAAACCGCCGGGCCGCACATCGGCCGCGAGCGTCGTGCCCGTCGTGCCCTTGGGGCCAAGCCATTGCGCCATCTGCGACGGGTCGGTCCAGGCTTCCCACAACCTATTGCGGCTTGCCGCAAAATGGCGCGAAATGACGAATTCGGTCGCGGTCTGTGCCGGAGCGTCGGTGGTCATGATTTATCTCTCCTTGGTCGTACTTTCGGGGTTGGCGGCGAGGAACGCGTCGAGGCGATCGAAGCTGTCGGACCACAGGTCGCCGACATAGCTGATCCAGTCAGTCGTCTCGCGCAGCGCGGCAACGTTGAGGCGCCGCGGGCGCGATTGCGCCGCGCGACCGGAATCGATCAGGCCCGCTTTCTCGAGTACCTTGAGGTGTTTCGAGATGGCCGGCTGGCTTATCGCGAACGGTGCGCGCAGTTCGGCGACGGTTGCCTCGCCCAGCGCCAGCCGGGCGATGATCGCGCGGCGCGTCGGATCGGCCAGCGCGGCAAATTTGCTATCGAGCGACTCGTACATAACCAAATGGATATATAACCATCTGGTTTATGGCAACCATGTTTGATGAACGAGGGCCTCAGCCGTGCGCCAGGCAACCCGTCATGACGGCTTCGCGTTCGGCGTCCGTCGCCAGTTCGATGCGATAATCGATCGGCTTGAAACTGCCGCCATTCGAATCGCGCGCCGAGCAGGCGGTGAGCCCGATGATCAGGTCCATCGTCGCGCGGAAAGCGATATGGTCGCCGGCCTTGCTGGTCGGCGGCAACACCTGCAACCGACCGGTCGCGCCGTCGACCGGCACATTCATGAAGCAGTTGAAAGCGCTGGGGATGGCGTCGGGCAGCACGCCATAGGGCGCCAGTGCGGCGGCGAGGTTTCCGAAACATCCCGGGTGCGGATCGTGATCGTCATAGCAGATCCGGAAGGTATCGCGCGAACAGGGGGTGAGCAGGAAATCATGCATGCCGACCGTATCCTCGACGATATCGAGCATGACGCGGCTGCGGTTAGACCATAGCCGGTCGCCGGCGGTCAGGCGGATGGTCGATTGATAGTCGAGCGTCCGCCCCGACGACAGCACCTCGCCGATATCGTCGGCGTTGAAGGCGAGCAGATCGGCGACCTGACAACCCTGCGGGTCGATGACGATCAACGTATCCCCGGCGGCGAGCCGAAAGGCCGTGCCGCTACGCGGCGGAATCGTTACCGGCGTCATTCATCGTCCCCCTTGTAGCGGAACGGGCAGCGCCATTCCGCGTCGACCGCGCGGCCGGAATATTGCCGGGCCTCGCTCGCATCGCCGTGGCGAGCGAGCATCGGATTGATGCTGCCGGCGATCGCCTCGTCACGCGCAAGGATCTTCTCGCGCATGCCTTCATATTTGCCCGCCGCGCGCAGCTGCGTGAACTGGTCGTGGAGGTTGAAGATCATTGCTGGCCGCGGTAGCCGCCGCGCGGGGCGGCTGGCCCGGGGGTGAAGGCCGACGACGAAAAAGGCCTCGCCGCCAAAGCTGAGCGAAAAGTGCTGGTCATCCGGGTCGGGACTGACCCGCGCGTCATAGTCCTGGCCGCGCCAGAGGTCCTTGTCGGACAAGGACTGGATCCGCGCCCACATCGCGGCCTCGAAGCTTGCTTCGCAGAGCCCGACGGGTCCTTCGAACACCACCGCAAAACTGCGCAGCGCACCCGGATCCTCGCGATACGCCGCGGCCCATTGCAGCAGCGCATCATGGATCCGCAGATCGTCCCATGCGCTGTCGATACTGTTGCAGGCCAACACTTCGAGGCTGTTGCGGGCGAGCGCCGACTTGGCGCCGACGCAGGGAAAATCGCGCGCGGCGACGTGATCGTGCAGCATCGTGCGCAGTTCGTCCTGCGAGCGATGCTGCCAGCGGAACAGGGGGGAGGGCAGGTCGGACATGGCGAAAGGACGAACAACGCGCGGCGAACGTTCCCAAGAATCACCTTAACCCAAGGCAAGTCGGGCCGGGCCGATCTCGCGACGGAACGAATGATCGGGGTGGCGCGTAGTGCCGCGATGCCGTCGCCCGCCATCTCCGCATTGCCTTCCCGCGCGTGAAGGAGTCGCAGCTTCGTTCTTCGGTGGTGCGCGCCCGCGCGCCCGCTGCTGCCGCCACGCCGCTTGGCCCCTGGCTACGACTTCACCTGACCTATTTGTGGCGACATCGCCGTCGCCTGTCGCTGGACCAGCCGATGCGCTTCACAGAACTTATCCAGCGCCGAAAGCTGCGCGATCGCGACCAGCGCCTGCCGCACCTGATCGACAAGGTCGCCGTGAAACGCTTCGTCGCCGAGGTGCTCGGCGACGCCTGGGTGACGCCGACGCTGTGGTCGGGCGACGCGCTGCCCGATGCCCCATCATGGCCCTATCCCTTCGTCGTGAAGTCGCGCCATGGCTGCAATCAGCGCTGCTTCGTGCGCGACGCGCATGCCGACTGGCCCGCCATCCGTGACGCCGCCGCCGGATGGATGCGGAGCGATTATGGCCGTTGGCTCGACGAATGGGGCTATCGCGGCGTGCCGCGCGGTGTCCTCGTCGAGCCGTTCGTCGGAGACGGCGCCACGCTGCCGATCGATTATAAATGCTATGTCTTTCACGGCCGCGTCGCGGCGGTGCAGGTCCATCTCGACCGCGAACATGGCCATCGCTGGATGCTGTTCGATCCCGCGTGGCGGCGTTTGTCGTCGTCGACGGCCGAGCCCGATCCCGTGCCGCCTGCAGCACTCGACCGCATGATCGAAGGCGCAGAGACGCTGGCGCGCGGGTTCGACTTCGTGCGCGTCGATTTCTATGACACCGGCGCCACGCCGCGCTTCAGCGAGATGACCTTCTACCCGGGATCGGGCCTCGACCCGTTCAATCCGCCGGCGCTGGACGATGCGCTCGGGCAGTTATGGCGCGCCACGGCGCCGGGCGAAGCCTGACCGCGCCGCGCTCAGTCGCTCAACGCGTAGCGCCGGCAATGCTCGAGATAGGCGGCCTCATGGTTGCCGGCGAGATCGACCACCGCGCGCCACAGCCATGACGGCGCATTGAGCGCCGCGTCGCCGCGACGGCTGAACAAGGCCTGCCACGCGGTGCGATCATCCTTGTTCAATTGCCGCGCATGGGCCGCGCCGACGACATGAGCGAGATAACTCGCCGCGCGGACGGCGTCGCGGTGCGAAAACTGCCCGATCTCGATCTTGAGGTCCTGCGGTTTCAGTTCGCGCAGCACGACCGCGCGGCCCAGCAATCGGGCGGCGATCATCCGCTCGCCGAGATGCGGGGAGAGCGCACGCGCGCCGGCGACGACGCGCTCGGCATTGTCGCGCGGCATCGCGCGACGATCGAGCACCGGCGCCAGCGGTTTGACCGCCTCCTTGATGTCGACCAGCGCGAGATATTCGCTCGCCCCCTTGCGCGGCGCGACGCCGAGCAGCACCGCGTAGCGCAACTGACCGAGCGAGCTGCAGCCCTTCTTCCAATAGGCGGCGTCGATCACCCGCAACCGCCCCTTGTCGCGATAGCCCGCCAGCGCGAGCGCGCGCTCGCGGACCGCTTCCTCGTCGAACAGCGCGTCGATCGCCGATCGTTCGTTACCCGTCAGCGGCCAGAAGCGGCGGCCGATCGGCAGGCTGGGCTTAGTATCGCCGATCCGGTCGGCTGCGAGCTGACGCCATTTCCGCCCCGCGGCACGCTTGCGTACCACGCGCACCACGTCGGGCTCGCGCGGTGCGTCACGGGCGTCGTCGTCGTCCATGTCGAAGGCGGCTAGATACGCGTTCGCCATCGCCTCGATCATCCGGGCCGTCGTGACGCCGGGCAGGTCGGCGCTGCGCGCCGCGGTTTCGAGCGACAGCCCGAGCCGCACAAGGTCGAGCGCGGGGTTGCCGATCACCGTCTGGTCGAGGTCGCGGATTTGCACGTCGACATTGGTACCGGCATCGGCAAGCGGCCCGAGATTGCCGAGATGGCAGTCGCCGCAGATCCAGATCGGCGGCCCTTGCGGGATCAGCCGCGCCGCGTCGGAGGCGTCCAACCAATCATAGAAGCGCGCGGTATTGCCGCGCACATAGGCATGGACCGATCGGGCCATCTTCCTGGCCTTGGCCTGCTTCAATATGTCGGCGCGCTCGGCCGGCAAGACGGTCACGCCCCAAGCGCCCGCGTGTTGGGGAACCGGTGGCGAGGCGTGCTGAAGTGCTTCATCACCTGCAAGACCGATACGCGGGCGGAATGTTCCGCCGCGATCCGGTCCATGCAGGCGGGGGCGGCGGCACATCCGTGCCGGCAGGACGCCGGACATGCGCGACATCGCGCGCGACGCGCCGCCGCGTGCCGGTCACTTGTTGCAGGCGCACTCGGCGCAGCCGCACGACGGGCCACAGCCACACGCGGCTTGTGCCGTCGCGCAACGGCAGGTCGGGGTGCAGCTGCACGGGTTGCAGGGGCATTGCTCGGTCATCGATGAACTCCTCGGTTCGGTTGGTGGTGGCTGTGCGATACGAGCCCGATCGCACTGGCGCTTGAACGTAGCGGCTGACATCATGCCGCCGGCGGCGGAGCGTCCGTCGCCGATGCGGGAGGCTCGATCATCGCCATCGTCGGTCGCGGTCGGATCGTAGTATGGGAGGGCGCCAGCCTGTGGCTGCTTGCGTCGGACGGGAGCGACGCCGACATTCGTCCGCATGCCCATCATGCGATCCAGATCACCTTTGCGCTGAAGGGCGACTTCACGCTGGCCACCGAGGGCGCGAGCATGACCGGGCCCATAGTCGCCGTCGCCAGCGACGAACGCCACCTGTTTCGCGGCCATGGCGCGGCCGCGTTCCTGTTCGTTGCGCCGGAGAGCGCCGCGGGCGCCGCGCTGGCGACGGACCTATTCCGTCACGCGCCGCTAGCCCGGCTGGCGAGTCCGCCGGCGCTGGCGGCACATGCCGCGTTGCAGGCATGCCTCGACCAAGGCGTGACCGACGCAGCGCTGCGCGCGCTCGGCCGCAACATCGTCGCCGAGTTACCCGGCGGTGCCGGCGACGCGGCACGGCCCGATCCTCGCGTGCTCGCAATGATTGCCTGGGCGAGCGAACATCTCGACGACAGGGTCACGCTCGCGCGCGCGGCGGATCATGTCCACCTTTCACAAAGCCGCGCACGCCACCTGTTCGCCGCGCATTCCGGCCTGCCGTTCAAGACCTATGTCCTGTGGCTGCGCCTTCAGCGCGCCGTCGAGCACTATGCCGGCGGCACATCGCTGACCGAAGCGGCGCACGAAACCGGCTTCGCCGATTCGGCGCATTTGAGCCGAACCTTCAGGCGCACCTTCGGCCTTCCTGCCGCCGCACTCCGCCTCACGCACGATTGACCGGCGCACAGGTGCTTGACGCGGGACGGCGCGGCGGCAAGCGTGGCAACGAAGGGCCAATCCCGGAAAAGAGCCGACAAAGGTAGCCTGATGCCGATCTTCCCAGCCGACATCTTCACCGAACCCAGCGATGTAGACCCCGACACGCTCGCCAATCTCGGGCCGCTGCGCCGGCTCGCGGGCAGCTGGGAAGCGCGCAGCGGCGTTGATCTCGCGCCCAAGCCCGATGGTCCCGAACGCCGTGTCTATATCGAGCGCGTCGACATGGTGCCGATCGACCCCCAGGCCAATGGCCCGCAGCTCTTCTACGGCCTGCGCTATCACACGCACATCACCACCGAGGAGGAGGACGTCACTTTCCATGACCAGGTCGGTTACTGGCTGTGGGAGCCGGCAACAGGGCTGGTCCTGCAAACGATCGCGATCCCGCGTGGCCAGGTCGCGATCGCCGCGGGTCAGGCCACGCCCGATGCCGATACCCTGGTGCTGACGGCGACGCGCGGGCAGACCGAATATGGCATCTGCTCGACCGCCTTTCTGGAATATGCCTTTCGCACCGACAGCTACCGCATCGAGCTGACCTTCAACCCGGACGGATCGTGGCACTATGTCACCGATACCGTGCTGACCGTCCGCGGCCAGACGGCGCCCTTCGCGCATCGCGACGAGAATCGGCTGGTGCGGGTCGGCGAGGCCGTCGCCAACCCCTTGCAACGAATTCTCGCGGCGAAGAGCGACTGATTCCCCGCCGATGTCGACAAATTACCCAAAATGAGTAATCGTGTGTCGATAACGCGCACATCACTGTCGGACGCCCCGCAAGAATAGCATCCTTCGGTCGTATTATTGCAGCGTGGGTGAACGATGTGCCGTGCCGCTGGGTAAGGGCAATATTTACCAACTGCCGATATGCCGGTCGATGGGGAGGGTTGATCTTGGTTGTGGTTGTCGGATCGAACACTTTGCCCTGTTATTGCGGTCGCCAGCGGCCGGCAGGTGCCCCGACTCCCGTCCCGGCGATGAAGGGCGGCGATGCACCAGTCCTTTGAAAGCGCCCAAGTTGCGCAGGCCGTCGTCGGGCGCGGCGCGCGTGGATTCACGCCGGGCGCCGCCATCATCGAGGCGGGCGTGCGGGCGGGCCAGTCGCAACTGTTGTTCGACGAGATCGGGACCTTCCTGTTTTCCAATGAACTCGACCTGACCGCGATGAACCTGATGTGCGCGCACGATTATCTGTCGCGCTCGAACCGCAAGCTCGTGCTGGCGATCGAGGATGCGCTGGCCAGCCGCACGCCCTTGTCGAACGCCTGGGTCGAGACATTCTATGCCGCCTGCCCGGCGACCGAACGCCGCGCCGCATCGATCGCCTCGACGACCGAGCAGGTCGAGGTCGTGCTGACGCAGTGCGTCGAACTGGTCGAACGGTCGCGTGGTTCGGCGCATGTCTATAGCGACGCGCTCCAGGCCGAGGCCGAAGAACTGACATCGGCCGAGGCGCTGCCCGCGGTCGAGCGCCTGATCGGCCTGACCCAGGCGATGCTCGACCAGACCCGCGACATCCAGGAAGAACTCCGCCAGCGCGCGATCGAGACGACGCAGTTGCGCACCACGCTGCAAAGCGCCCAGCGCGAGGCGCATGTCGACCATCTGACCGGCCTGCCCAACCGCCGCGACTTCGATGCGCGCCTGCGGACGGTTGCCGAAACCGCCGCACGCGCGGGCCGCCCCGCCGTGGTCGCCTTGTGCGACATCGATCATTTCAAGGCGGTCAATGACGCGCACGGCCACGACACCGGTGATCGTGTGCTGATCCTGGTGGCATCGTCACTGAAAAAGGCCGCCGGCGACACCTTCTACGTGGCGCGCCATGGCGGCGAGGAATTTGCGTTGATCTTCGAGGATTGCACGGTGCCGGCGGCGGTGACGATCGTCGATGAACTGCGCAGCGCGCTTGCTGCGCGCCGATTGATCAACCAGGCGACGCACCAGCCGATCGGGCATGTCACTTTCTCGGCCGGCATCGCCGAACTCGACCCGACCGACGGCGGCACCGCTGCGCTGAAGCGGGCCGACAATGCGCTCTACGCGGCCAAGCAGGGCGGACGAAACCGCGTACTGATCGCCGAACCGACGGCCTAGCCTGACCTCACGCCGAGCGCGCCATCCCGTAGTACAGACAGATGATGCGACTGCGTCGACTTTCCGCAGGAATAAGCGCGAACGCATTTGACCGCTACGTCGCACATCGCCATCTCTGCCCCGACAACGATCAGGAGGCGAGGATGAGCGACGTGACGGGACTGGAGCTGCGGTCGACGGTGGATGGAGCCGGTACGCTGACCCTGAGCCTGGAGGAGGTCACGCTGACCGCGCCGGCCGATGACGAGGTGATCGTCCGGGTCGAGGCGGCACCGATCAATCCGTCCGATCTCGGGCTGCTGCTCGGTCCGGCCGATGTCTCGACCATGGCCAGCACGGGCAGCGCCGCGCGACCGACAGTCACCTTCGCCATCCCGCGTGAGCGGCTCGGCGGGGTGCGCGGGCGGATCGGCCAGTCGCTGCCGGTCGGCAATGAGGGCGCCGGCACGGTCATCGCTGCCGGCGAGAGTGCCAAGGCACTGATCGGCCGCAAGGTCGGCATGCTCGGCGGCGCGATGTACACCCAGTTTCGCAAGCTCAAGACGCGCGACGTGGTGCCGTTGCCCGAAGGCGCCAGCGCGGCCGATGGCGCCGCTTTGTTCGTCAATCCGCTGACCGCGTTGAGCTTCGTCGAGACGATGCGGATGGAAGGCCATAAGGCGATCGTCCATACCGCCGCTGCGTCCAATCTCGGCCAGATGCTGCAGAAGATCTGCCTCGCCGACGGCGTGCCACTGGTCAACATCGTGCGCAGTGCGGCACAGGCCGCAATACTGAGCGATATCGGTGCGACGCATGTGCTCGACAGCAGCGCGCCCGATTTCCGGGCGCGGCTGGTCGACGCGATCGCCGAGACCGGCGCGACGATCGCCTTTGACGCGATCGGCGGCGGCTCGCTCGGCAGCGACATCGTCCAGGCGATGGAGCAGGCGGCAAGCCGCGCACCAGGCGAATATAGCCGCTACGGCTCCAACACCTTCAAGCAGCTCTACATCTACGGCGCGCTCGACCTGTCGCCGACCGTGCTCAACCGCCTCGCCTTCGGCTTCCAGTGGGCTGTCGGCGGCTTCCTGCTGACACCGTTTCTCCAAAAGGCGCCGAAGGAGATCGTCGCCGCGATGCGCCAGCGCGTTCTCGACGAGCTGACGACGACCTTTGCCAGCCACTATACAGCGACGATCGGACTCGCCGAAGCGCTCAGGCCCGACGTGCTGAGAGCGTATGAGCGCAAGGCCACGGGCGAGAAATATCTGCTCGATCCGTCACGCCCTGCCTGACGGGCGTTGGGATACAAAACCGAGATCGTGCGTTTACTAAAACGCCGGATGGAAGAACTGGCCCCGCCCGAAATGGCGGGGCCTTTTTCGAATACTATCGGCTTGAACGCCGCGACCTACTTCTTGGTCTTGTCGTCCATCGCATCCGCACGGTTCTCGCCCGCGGCGCGCACGGCATCAGCACGGTTTTCCATGCGGTCGGCCTTGTTGTCCATCATCGCTTCGGTGTTGGCGCTCATCTGATCGCCTTCGTTGCGCACCATCGCCGCATTTTCCTCGATCATGTCGGCAGTGTTGTCGGCCATCGCCGCAACATTGTCGGCAGCGTCGGTCTTGTGGCCGCAAGCGGACAGAACGAGCAGGCACGTGCCTGCGGCAAGGATCAGTTTCTTGTTCATGTGCATCTACCCCTAGCGGGAGCTTCGGTGCCCCGAGCCCAGTATGTAACGACAGTCAGGCGGTCCCTGCCGCCGATCGCGGCCGGGCGTACCCTGTCCCGTCGCCTAACCCGGCACTTCCCTTATTGTTCCGCACCGCGACAAGGTCCGGTTCGGCGACAGGAGCGATGCAAGCGGCGGCGGACACCTTATATGCGACCCAAAGCAGCGAAGAGGCCCGCGACATGACCCGGCAGATGCAGATCGATTTCGTTTCCGACATTGCGTGCCCATGGTGCGTGATCGGGCTGCGCGGTCTCGAACAGGCGCTCGCCGCAGTGGGTGACCTCGTCGATGCCGAAATCCGCTTCCAGCCGTTCGAGCTCAACCCCCGGATGCCGGCGGAAGGGCAGGAGATCGGCGAGCATATCCGCGAGAAATATGGCGCGACCCCGGAGCAATCGGCCGCCAACCGCGCGGTGATCCGCGAGCGCGCCGCCGATGTGGGTTTCACCATGGCGATGGCGCCGGGCAGCCGGATCTACAACACCTTCGATGCGCATCGCCTGCTGCACTGGGCTGGCCTGATAGGCGCCGACCGGCAACGCGCGCTGAAACATGCGCTGTTCGCGGCCTATTTCACTGCCGGGCTCAATCCGGGCGACATCGCCGTGCTCGTCGATGCCGCCGGCCAGGCCGGGCTCGATCGCGATGCGGCGCATGAGGTGGTCGCTTCGGGGCTTTACGCCGAGGAGGTGCGCGCGGCGGAGCGCCAGTGGCAGGCGGAAGGGATAAGCGCCGTGCCCGCCGTCATCATCGACCGCAAATATGTCATCTCGGGCGGCCAGCCGGCCGCGGCCTTCGAACGCGCGCTGCGCAGCATCGCGGCCGAAGCCTAGTCGGATCGCGCCAGATCGGGCGAGCTTCCTTCGATGTTGATCTCGGCGCTCGACTAGGCCGACGCGTTCGGGCACACCAGATGCGCGCCGTGTTGAGGCGCGGTACCGTGGCCGGCACGCGATGCGAGACCAGGCAGGGACACCGATTTGCCGCCACGCCCCGACGAAGCACCACCCACGCCGGTCGATCGGGCAATCGATGACCCGGTCACCGACCTGCAGCTGTTGCTGCGCCCGGAGCCCGCGCGCGTCGTGCTGCGGCCGTTCGTGCCGGCCGAAAATGGTGACGCTGGACCCTCTGGCTCGCGCGTCGAGCGGATCGTCGACCGCGTGCTGGGACTGAGCGATGCCGCGCTGCGCAGCGATCTTTCCCGCGTCACCACCAGCCTCGCCGATCGCCACCGCGACGTCGAGCGCGTGCTCGAGCGGCGCTATTACGACATGGCCGAGCCCTTTGCGCGCGGCCGCAAGGTCAGCGCCGAGCAGGTGCTGCTGATCGGCGCCTATTTCGCCGAGGAATATTCGTTCGAGGCCGCGGCCTTGTTCAACCCGAGCATCGTCGCCCATCCCGATCAGTCGCGCCTGTCACCCGGCGCGGTGCGCTTCGTGCTGTCGCTGCGTGGCGTCGGCGAGGGACACATCTCGTCGATGATCTTCCGCACCGGCGAGTTTACCGCCGAGGGCGCGTTGCGCGTCAATCCGCCGAGCCCCTGGGCGACATCGCCGACGATCGAGAATATCCCCGGCGGCGCGCCCGGCGACCCCGGGGTCAGACTGTTCTATGGCGATGAGGGCGACCTGTCGCAGATCGTCATCTTCCCGGTGACCTTCGACCAGCGTCACGGCGTCGAGGACCTCCGGCTCGTCCGCTTCACCGACGATGACGGGCATGTCAGCTATTTCGGGACCTATACAGCGTTCGGCGGCGAGACGGTTCGCCAGGAGCTTCTGCGGACCGACGATTTTGTAACCTTCGAGCTCAACGCGCTGAGCGGTTCGCACAGCGGGACCAAGGGCATGGCGCTCTTTCCGCGACGGATCGACGGTCGTTATGCGATGCTCGGCCGGCAGGACCATGAGAATATCTGGCTGCTCCAGTCGAACGATCTCTACCAGTGGGGCAGCGGCGCGATTATCGTCTCGCCGCGCTGGGAGTGGGAATTCGTCCAGATGGGCAATTGCGGCTCGCCGATCGAGATCGACGAGGGCTGGCTCGTCATAACGCACGGCGTCGGGCCGATCCGCAACTATTGTCTCGGTGCCTGCCTGCTCGACAAGCGCGATCCCGCCAAGGTGATCGCGCGCTCGACCGAGCCGCTGTTGCGTCCCAGCGCCGAGACCCGCGACGGCTATGTCCCCAATGTCGTCTATAGCTGCGGCGCGATGGTTGTCGGGCGCACCCTGCTGCTGCCCTATGGCGTCGCCGACTCCTTCACCGCCTTCGCCTCGGTACCGCTCGACCGCCTGCTCGCCACGCTGCGCTGACGCATAAGTAACTTTGCGGATTGGGGTTCCCGCCGCCGGCGGGCAGGTTCCGGCCGTCCGCACCAGCCCGGCTCGTGCGTCACCCTCGACCCGATTTCCCGCACCCGGTCCCCCGGCACCCAATCTCTCCGAAAATACGAGGCAAGACGATGGAAAAGACCATGAAGGCGGCGGTCGTCCGGGCATTCGGCCAGCCACTGGTGATCGAGGAAGTGGCGGTACCGATGCCGGGGCCGGGTCAGATCCTCGTCAGGATCGCGGCGACCGGCGTGTGCCATACCGATCTCCATGCCGCCCAGGGCGACTGGCCGGTCAAGCCCAATCCGCCGTTCATCCCGGGCCATGAGGGCGTCGGCCATGTGGTGGCGGTGGGTGCCGGCGTCGGCCATGTGAAGGAGGGCGACCGCGTCGGGGTGCCGTGGCTCTACACCGCCTGTGGCCATTGCGGGCATTGCCTGGGTGGCTGGGAAACTTTGTGCGAAACCCAGCAGAACACCGGCTATTCGGTCAATGGCAGCTTCGCCGAATATGTGTTGGCCGACCCGAACTATGTCGGCCACCTGCCCGACAATGTCGGCTTCGTCGAGATCGCGCCGGTGCTGTGCGCCGGCGTGACCGTCTATAAGGGCCTCAAGGTCACCGATACCAAGCCGGGCGACTGGGTGGCAATTTCCGGGATCGGCGGGCTCGGCCATATGGCGGTGCAATATGCCAAGGCCATGGGGCTTAACGTCGTCGCGGTCGACATCGACGACGCGAAACTGGCGCTGGCGACGGAACTGGGCGCGGCGCTCACCGTCAATGCGCGCGATACCGACCCCGCTGCCTTCATCAAGAAGGAGATCGGCGGCGCGCAGGGCGTGCTCGTCACCGCCGTCAGCCCGGTCGCCTTTCAGCAGGCGATGGGCATGGTCCGGCGTGGCGGCACCGTGTCGCTCAACGGGCTGCCGCCGGGCGACTTCCCGCTGTCGATCTTCGATACCGTGCTCAACGGCATCACCGTGCGCGGCTCGATCGTCGGGACGCGGCTCGACCTGCAGGAAGCGCTCGACTTCGCCGCCGCCGGCAAGGTCCATGCGACCGTCACCACCGACCGGCTCGAGAACATCAACGACATCTTCGGCCGCATGCATCGCGGCGAGATCGAGGGCCGCATCGTCATCGACTTCGACAAGGCGGCGTAGCGCGTTTGCTCGCTCAGTCGCCGGGCGGGCCGAGATAGTCCGGGCCATAGACCGCGGCGCGGAAGTCGTGATGCAGCGTGCCGTCGAACGGCGTCACCTGGGTGAAGAACACCGCCGCGAGATCGTTGGCCGGATCGACCCAGAACAGGGTCGATTCGGCGCCGTCCCAGAAGAACTCGCCGACCGCGCCGCGATTCTCGCGCGCGTCGCGCGGCCGCGCGGTGCGCACCGCAAAGTCCAGCCCGAAACCGACCGAACCCTTGGACGGCAGGAAGAAGCGCCGCACGATGCGTGGATCGAGCTGGTTGGTCGCCATCAGCCGCAGCGTCGAGGGGGCGAGGATGCGCACGCCGTTCAGCGTGCCGTGCCCGAGCAGCATGCGCGCAAAACGCATATAGTCGTCGAGCGTCGAGGCGAGCCCGGCACCGCCCATGGTCAGCCGGCGCGGCCCGAAATTGAGCGCCGCGTTGCGCGCGTCGGGCACTCGGACGAGCGCGCCGGCCTGTTTGGTATAACTTGCGGCAAGCCGCGCACGCCGCGCCGGCGGCTGGGTCCAGCCGGTCTCGTGCATGCCGAGCGGATCGAGGATCATGCGCCGGACATGTTCCTCGAACGGCACGCCGGTGAGTTGCTCGACCAGCCGCGCCTGGACATCGACCGCCGCGCTGTAACTCCACTCGCTGCCCGGATCGAACAGCAGCGGTACGCGCGCGAGCTTGTCGATCGCCTCGGCCAGGCTGTTGCCCAGCGCCAATGGGTCGATCGCGTGGAAATCGGCATCGGCCGCGGTATCGCGCATGCCATAGGACAGGCCGGCGGTATGGCGCATCAGGTCGCGGATCGTCATCGGCCGCTTGGGCGCGCGCAGGATCGGTTTGCCGTCGGGTCCCTTGCCGGCAATGACCGGGACCATGCCGAACGCCGGCATATATTGCTCGAGCGGGTCGTCGAGGCCGAAGCGGCCCTGCTCCCATAGCTGCATCAGCGCGACGCCGGTGACCGGCTTGGTCATCGAATAGATCTGCACCAGCGTGTCGCGCGCCATCGCCCGGCGCGCCTCGCGATCGGCATGGCCCGCCGCGCCGAAATAACGCTCGCTGCCATGTTGCCAGAGCAGCGCCGAAACGCCCGCCGCTCGGCCATCCGCAACCATGCGGCGCAAAGCCGCGTCGATCCGCGTCCGGTTGAGGGCGAGCGATGTCGCGACCGGCCCGATGCGGCGCGCGCGCGCGGATGCCGGAAGTGCCGCCGTCAGCAAGATGGCTGCGATAGCGTCGCGTCGCTGCATCACGATCTCCTCATCCCGTCGACGGGATGGTATCGGTGCAGCTTCACCTTGCCTAGAGCCGCGTGCCTGGAATCGGAATCAGCTGCGGCCAAGGGCTTATGGTAGGAACAGCTCGGCCGCCGCATCGATGATCGCCTCGGCATCGAGGCGATAGCTGCGGTAAAGATCGGGCAGGTCGCCGGTCTGGCCGAAGCGGTCGATGCCGAGCGGGCTGACGCGCATGCCCTTGACCCCGCCGAGCCACGACAGCGCGCCGGGCGACCCGTCGATCACCGTCACCAGCCCCGCGCCGGGGGCGAGCGCCGAGAGCAGGGTCTCGACATGCGACGGCACCGGCGGCGTGCCGGTCCAGCGTGCGGCGCGGCGTGCCGACCAGCCGCGGTGCAGCAGGTCGGGCGAGGTCACCGCGAGCAGCCCCAGCCCCGGAATGTCGTCGAGCAATTGCTCATGCGCGGCGAGCGCCTCGGGCGCGACCGCGCCGGTGAAGACGATCGCCGCGTCGGTGCGCGTACCCGGCTTGCGCAACCAGTAACCGCCCTTGAGCGCGCCCTCCTCCCAGTCGTCGTCACCGCGCGCGATCTGCGGGATCGCGCGCGTGCTGAGCCGCAGATAGACCGAGCCGCCGTCATCGGCCTGAATGTGCTCGAAGGCGTGGCGCATCATTAGCGTCAGCTCGTCGGCCCAGCTCGGTTCATAATAGGTCAGGCCGGGCTGGCCCATGCCGATCAGCGGGGTGTTGATCGACTGGTGCGCCCCGCCCTCCGCCGCGAGCGTCAGCCCCGAAGGCGTGCCGACGAGCAGGAAGCGCGCGTCCTGGTAACAGGCATAGTTGAGCGCATCGAGGCCGCGCGCGATGAACGGATCATAGACCGTGCCGACCGGGATCAACCGCGTCCCGAAATGCGGCGCGGCGAGGCCCAGAGAGGCGAGCATCAGGAAGAAGTTGTTCTCCGCAATGCCGAGCTCGATATGCTGGCCGGCGCCGTGGCCCGACCATTTCTGCGCCGAAGGAATGTTCGCGGCGCGGAACACGTCCTTCAGTTCCTGGCGGCGGAACAGCCCACGCTGGTTGACGAAGCCGCCGAGATTGGTGGTCTGCGTCACATCGGGCGCGGTGGTGACGATGCGGTCGCCGAGCGGCGCGCCCGACTTGGCGAGGTCGAGCAGGATGCGGCCGAACGCGCCTTGCGTCGATTGCTCCTCGCCATCGGGCACCGCCAGCCGCGCTGGCACGGGCACCGCCGGCGCGCGCGGCTCGGGGCTCTTGCGCGCCAGCGCGCTGCGGCCGACGAACGCCTTCAGTTCGGCCGCGACATTGTCGCCCAGCCCGCCATAGGGTGCCCATTCCTGCCCTTCCGCGATGCCGAGGTTCGCGCGCAGCGCCGCGATCTGCGGCGGGTTCATCATGCCGGAATGATTGTCCTTGTGGCCGGCGAGCGGCAGGCCGTAACCCTTGATCGTATAGGCGATGAACAGCGTCGGGCGCTCGTCGGCGGCGCTGTCGAACGCCTGGGTGAGCGTCTCCATGCAATGCCCGCCGAGGTTGGTCATCAGCGCGGCGAGCGCGGTGTCGTCATGGCTGTCGATCAGTTTGGCGACATGCGGTTTGGTACCGATATCGGCCAGCAGCCGCGCACGCCACGCGGCACCGCCCTGATAGGTCAGCACGGCATAGTCGGCGTTGGGGCAATTATCGATCCAGTCCTCGAGCGTCTTGCCGCCGGGGCGCTTGAACGCCGCGCGCTGCAACGCACCGTGCTTCAACGTCAGCACGCGCCAGCCGCAGGTCTCGAAGATATCGTCGAAGCGTCGGAACATGCGGTCCGCCGTGGTATGGTCGAGCGACTGGCGGTTATAGTCGACCACCCACCAGCAATTGCGCAAATCGTGCTTGTAGCCCTCGATCAGGCATTCGTAGATATTGCCCTCGTCGAGCTCGGCATCGCCCATCAGCGCGATCATCCGCCCGGCATCGGCCTCGGCCAGCGCGCCGTGCGCGATGAGATAATCCTGCACCAGGCTCGAAAAGGCGGTCACCGCGACGCCGAGCCCGACCGACCCGGTCGAGAAGTCGACCGGGATGCTATCCTTGGTGCGCGACGGATAGCTCTGCGCACCGCCCAGCCCGCGAAAGCGCTGCAGCTGGTCGAGGCTCTGGCTGCCGAGCAGATAATGGATCGCGTGCAGCACCGGCCCGGCATGCGGCTTGACCGCGACCTTGTCCTGCGGCCGCAGCGCGTGGAAATAGAGCGCGGCCATGATCGCGGTCATCGAGGCACAGCTCGCCTGATGACCGCCGACCTTCAGCCCGTCGCGCTTCTCGCGCAGATGATTGGCATTGTGGATCGTCCAGGCCGACAGCCAGCGCAGCCGCGTGTCGAGCGCTTCGAGCGCGGCCAGCGTGTCGTGGCGGGAAGGGGTGGCGAGCGTGTTCATGGCGTGTCGTCCGCAGCGATAATCTACTTCGCCATCAGACACTCGCGCCGCCCACGGTCAAGCCGAACAATGGCATGGCGGCATGACCCGGGCGCGGCGTCAGGCGGGCGGTTGCCCCAACAGCGCGATGATCGCGTCGCTATCGACGACCTCGGCATATTTGGCCTGCAGGTCGAACAGGTTGGCATCGTGCGGTGCCGGCGTGCGATCGGCGCAGGCGTCGCTGGCGACGAACGGGCGAAAGCCGTTCTGCAGCGCATCGAGCGCCGAAGCGCGGACGCAGCCCGAGGTCGAATAACCGCACAGGATCGCCGTATCCACACCCATGGTATGGAGCGTCGCGGCGAGCGACGTGCCGAAAAAGGCCGAGGCATATTGCTTGGTGACGACGATCTCGTCGGGCGTCGGGCCTAGTTCGGCCGGGAAGGCGCCCAGTGCCGAGCCTTGGTCGAACACGCGCAGCGCCGGCACCTTGCGATAGAACAGCCCGCCGTCCGCACCGCCCTGCTGATAGACGACATTGGTGAAGATCACCGGCACGCCGCGCGCGCGCGCCGCCTCGACCAGCCGGGCGATGATGGGCAGCGCGGCAACGAAGGCCGGCGCGCAAAGCGGCGAGGCGGGGTCGACATAGGCACGCACGACATCGACGACGATCAACGCGGGGCGCGCGCCGAACGCCAGATGGCCGTCGAATGCGCCGCGCGCGTCGCTCATATAATCCCCGCCGCCGTCATGCGTTCGATCTCCTCCGGCGCCAGGCCGAGGTCGCCATAGACCTTCTGGTTGTCGCGCCCCACCGTCGGCGAGGCCGGGCTGCGGATCGAGCCCGGCGTCTCCGAAAGCTTGGGGAAGCAGTTCTGCATGTGCAGCGTGCCCCAGCGCTCAGTCTCGACCGGTACCAGTGCCTCGCGCGCCGCGAAATGCGGGTCGGCGAGCATCTCGGGCGCGCGGAATATCGTGCCCGCCGGCACCGAATGGTCGAGCATCGCCGCCTCGACCTCGGCAATGGTGCGTGTGCGCGTCCAGTCGGCGATCAGGCCGTCGAGTTCCTCCTGGTGCATGCCGCGTGCAAGATGGTCGACATAGCGCGGGTTGCTGGCCAGTTCGGGCTGGCCCATCGCCTTGCACAGCCGCGCGAACACCGCATCCTGGTTGCCGCCGATCAGGAACTCGCCATCGGCGCACGGATAGACGTTGGACGGCGCGATCCCAGGCAGCACCGAGCCCGAGCGCTCACGGATATAACCCGACACCTCATATTCGGGGACGAGGCTTTCCATCACCTGCAGCACGGCTTCGTACAGCGCGCTGTCGACCACCTGCCCGCGCCCGGTGCGCTCGCGCGCATGCAGCGCGGCGAGCGCGCCCATGCAGCCATAGGTCGCCGCCAGGCTGTCGCCGATCGAGATGCCCATCCGGCTCGGTGGCCGGTCGGGGTCGCCGACGATATAGCGCCACCCGCCCATCGCCTCGCCGATCCCGCCGAAACCGGCGCGCTCGCTATAGGGGCCGGTCTGGCCATAGCCCGAGACGCGCACGATGATCAGCCTTGGGTTGATCGCATGCAGCGCGTCGGGACCGAGGCCCCATTTCTCCATCGTGCCGGGCTTGAAATTCTCGATCAGGATATCGGCCGTCTCGGCAAGCTGGCGGACCAGCGCCTGGCCTTCGGGCACGCGCAGATTGGCCGACACGGTCAGCTTGTTGCGCGCGACCACCTCCCACCACAATTTGTCCTCGCCGCGTCCCCATTGTCGCATCGGGTCACCCGCGCCGGGCGGTTCGACCTTGATCACCTCGGCGCCCATGTCGCCGAGCAATTGCCCGCAGAACGGCCCGGCGATCAGCTGGCCGAGTTCGATCACGCGGATGCCGCGCAGTGCGCCCTTGTTCTCCGTCATGGGTTCAGGCCGCGACATCGTCATGCTGCCACACCGGCTGGCGCGGCGCGGGCAGGCCGGTTTCGGCGAGGCACGTCGTGCGCAGCGTCGCGATGTCGGGGCCGAAGTCGAACAGCGCGTCGCTCGTCCCGCGCTCCTCGGCCATGCGCTGGCGCAGTGCCGCCGTGGCGGCGCCATCGACTGCGCCGTCGCGCACCACCACGCCATAAGCGAGAGCGCCCGCGACGCTGACCAGTCCCTCGCGCACCTCGAGCGCGACGAGATCGGGGTCGCGCGCCAGCGGGTCGCCCCAGCCGCCGCCGCCCCAGGTGATGAAGTGCAGCTGGTCGCCGGCCGCAACCTCGACATCCTCGACCTTGTTGCCGACGACGCTGATCGTCCCGTCGGCACGTTCGAGCAATTTGCGCGCGCGCGCACCGGGCTTGCCGCCGTTGACGCCCCATGGCCGGGTGAACCAGCGATCGTCATGGATCGCGATCATGCCGGGTTCGAGGAAGCGATAGGTCATGTGGATGCCGTTGCCGCCGCGGTGCAGCCCCGCGCCGCCCGAATCCGGCTCGGTCTCGTAGCGCTCGATGCGAAGCGGGAAATAGCGCTCGAGAAACTCGTTGGGCACGTTGGTGAAGCCCGGCCACAACGAGTGCCCGTCAGGCCCGTCGCCGAGTGGCCGGCCCGGAATGCCGCCAAAGCCGATCTGGAACAGCTGGAACCACGCACCCTTGGCGTCGCGCCCCGAATAGAACAGATGCGGTGACGACGAGAAGCCGGCGGCGTTGAGAAATTCCGGCGTCTTCTGGCCGAGCAGCCCGCCGAGAATATCGAAGATCCGCCCCAGCGCATGCGTCCGCCCCGACAGCGCGGCGGGGAATTTGGGCTTGAGCAGCGAGCCTTCGGGGATGCGCACGTCGATCAGGTCGTAAAAGCCATCGTTGAACAGGATCTGGGGATCGAACACCATGATCATGTAAATGCCGAAGAACATGCGGAACATGTTCTCGTTGAGGAAGAAATTGATCGAAGCGTGCGATTGCGGGTCGGTGCCGGCGAAATCGAGGATCACGCGCTCGCCCTCGCGCCACATCGTGCACTTGATCTTGTACGGGCCATAACCAAGTCCGTCGTCGCACAGATAATCCTCGAAGCTCACCGGCGCCTCGCCGATCGAGCTGGCGATCAGCTGCTTCATCGCGCGGTGGTTGCGCGCCAGCAATTCGCCGGTCGCTGCGACATAGAGGTCGTCGCCGAAGCGGCCGGCCATCTCGACCACGCGCCGCGCGGCGACGCGG
Organism: Sphingomonas sp. AR_OL41; assembly: GCF_029911635.1. GTDB lineage: Bacteria > Pseudomonadota > Alphaproteobacteria > Sphingomonadales > Sphingomonadaceae > Sphingomonas. The sequence continues at coordinate 108,100 of NZ_JARYTI010000010.1, read as the reverse complement.
CACGAGGCAACCAGCGCGTTGAGATCGGCGGTGCACCAGTCGGGCTTGCGCGTCTGGCACATGATCAGCCGGATCAGGTCGCTGTTGTGGACGCCGGCGGCATAAAGCTTGACCGGCGGGATGCGCACGCCCTCCTCGAAGATCGAGCGCGCGGTGATCGGCATGCTGCCGGCGACCTTGCCGCCGATGTCGCTCTGGTGGCCGAACATCGCGGTATAGGCGATCAGCCGGCCGTTCTTGAACACCGGCAGCAGCACCAGCCAGTCGTTCGAATGGCTGATTGCGCCGCCGACCGAATAGGGATCGGACATCAGGAACATGTCACCCTCCTCGACGGTGCCGTGATAGCCGTCGAGAAAGCCGCCGATGAACGAGCCGAACTGGCCGACGATCATGCGGCCCTGATGGTCGGCGATCAGCGGAAAAGCGTCGCCCTGTTCGCGGATGCCGGGCGACATGGCGGTGCGCACCAGCGTCGCATCCATCTCGACACGCGCATTGCGCAGCGCATTCTCGATGATGTCGAGCGTGACGGGGTCGACCGGGGTGGGGGCGAAGGGCTGGGGATTGGTCTCGACGATGGTCGCGGGCATGGTCGCTGCTCCTCAGGCCGGGTTGATCATGATGTTGCCGACCGCATCGACGACCGCGACGTGGCGGGTCTCGATCAGCGTGGTCGAATCCATTTCGATGACGATGGCGGGGCCGGCGATGCGATCCCCGGCGCGCAGCTTCGCGCGGTCGTAGATCACCGCCGCCTGCTCGGCGCCGTCCATCCACAACACATGGTCGCGCAGCTTGGCGGTAGACGGGTCGCCATTGCCCTCGGCCAGTCGCGCGGCGGGCAGGTCGAGCGCCTGGCCGAGCGCGACCGCGCGCAGGTTCACGATCTCGTGCGCGCTCTCCATGTTGAAGGTGAACAGGCGGAGATGCTCGGCATCGAAGCGGCTGGTCAGGCCGGCGATGCCGTCGCGGCGCAGCACCTCGGGGTCGATCGTCAGCGCGACCTCGAACGCCTGGCCTTCATAGCGCAGGTCGATCTCGAACAGGCTGGTGATGTCGCTGTCGGCAATGCCGTCGGCGGCGAGCTCGCCGCGCGTCTGCGCCGCCATCTCGTCGAGGATTGCGTGGAGCTGCGCCTCGTCGGTGTCGCGCGCCAGCCGCGAGAAGGAGCGCGCGGTCTCGGTGCGCATCCGCGTCGTCGCATCGCCCAGCGCGCACAGCACGCCCGGCGAGACCGGCGAGACCGCCGGATAGCTGCCCATCAGTCGCGCGACCGCATTGACGTGGAGCGGCCCGGCGCCGCCAAAACCCATCAGCGCAAAATCGCGCGGATCGTAACCCTGCTGCACCGAGATCATGCGCAGCGCGCCGAACATGTTCTCGTTGACGATGTCGATGATGCCGCGTGCCGCCTCCATCAGGCCGATGCCCAGCGCATCGGCGATCGTCTGTACCGCGGCCTGCGCCGCCGGCCGGTCGAGCTTGAAAGTGCCGCCGAGCAGATTCTCGGGCAGGTAACCCAGCACGACATTGGCGTCGGTCACGGTCGGCGCGGTGCCGCCCTTGCCATAGGCCGCCGGCCCCGGCACCGCGCCGGCGCTCTGCGGCCCGACGCGCAAGGCCCGGGTCAGTTCGGGGACATAGGCGATCGATCCGCCGCCCGCGCCGACCGTCTTCACGTCGAGCGACGAGGCGCGCACCGAGAGATGGCCGACCTCGGTGGTGCGTACGCGGCGCGGCTCGCCATGCTCGATCAGCGCGACGTCGGTCGAGGTGCCGCCAACGTCGAGCGTCAGGATATTGTCCAGCCCGGCGTTCTTCGCCACCCACAGGGCGCCGGTCACGCCGCCCGCCGGGCCCGACATCAGCAGCGAGACGGGATGCTCCTCGGCCTTTTCGGACGACATCAAGCCGCCGTCGGAACGCAGCAGCGCGATCTTGCCGGCCATGCCGGTGTCGCGCAGCTTGCTGCGCAGGCTGCGGACATAACGCCCGACCACCGGGCGCACCGCGGCGTTGGCGACGGTCGTGAGCGTGCGCTCATATTCCTGCATTTCGGGCAGCACGACATGGCTCAGCGACACCGGCACGTCGGGCATGATCTCGGCGGCGAGCGCGCCGATCCGCGTCTCGTGGTCGCCATTCACATAGCTGTTGATCAGCGCGATGGTGACCGTCTCGACGCCGCGCGCCTTCAGCGCTTCGAGCGCGGCACGCGCGCCGGCCTCATCGAGCGGGCGCACCTCGCTGCCATCCGCCGCCATGCGTCCGCCGACCGCGATGGTGTCCTCCAGCGCGGCGAGCGGCTTGGGCTTGGGCCAGATGATCCAGCCGGCAAGGCCGCCCGGCACGAAGCTGCGCGCGATCTGCATCACGTCGCGATACCCTTCCGTGACGATCAGCCCGACGCGCGCGCCCTTGCCCTCGAGCACGGCGTTGGTCGCAACCGTGGTGCCATGCAGGAATATCTCGATCCCGGCCGGGTCTACCCCGGCATCGGCGCAGATCGCGGTCACGCCTGTCAGGATGCCGACCGAGCTGTCGGCCGGGGTGGAGGGTGTCTTGTGGCGCCAGAAGCGGCCCGATGCCGCGTCGAGCAGCAAAAAGTCGGTGAACGTGCCGCCGACATCGACGCCGAGACGATAGCTCATATGCTGCGCTTGCTCCTGTAAGCTCGTTGTCATGCCGGTTTCGGAAAGCCGCCGGTGCGGGCGAGCCGTCCGGGCAAGGGCTTGCCCATGATGCCGGATAGCCAGTTGCTGGCGTCGATCACCGCATGGAGGTCGAGCCCCGTCGCAACGCCCGAGCGCTCCAGCATGTAAACCGTGTCCTCGGTCGCGACATTGCCCGCCGCCCCCGGTGCGAAGGGGCAGCCGCCAAGCCCGCCGAGCGCCGCGTCGATCGTCGCCGCGCCGGCCTCGACCGCCGCCCAGACATTGGCGATACCGGTGTTGCGCGTATCGTGGAGATGGACGCGCACCGGTAGCGGCGCGATCGCCGCGGCGACGCGGGCGACGAGCGACGAGACCTGCGCCGGCACCGCGACGCCGATCGTGTCGGCCAGCGCGATCTCGACCATGCCGGCCTCGGCCATCCTGACGGCCATGGCGACGACATGGTCGGGATCGACCTCGCCCTCGAACGGGCAGCCGAACGAACTGGCGATGGTTGCCTGTGCGGTGCGCCCGGCGGCGTGCGCCAGCGCGGCGATGCGTGTCGCGACCGCCACCGATTCGTCGCTGGTCTGCCCCTGGTTGCGCATCGCGAAGCTGTCGGTCGACACCGCGACGGCGCCGAGCTGGTCGATCCGGGTCGCCAGCGCGCGTTCCGCGCCGCGTTCGTTGAGCACGAGGCCAATCCAGGTGACGTCGTCGCGCTCAGGCAATGCGGCGACGACCGCCTCGGCATCGGCCATCTGCGGCACGCGCCGCGGGTTGACGAAGCTAGCTACCTCAATGCGGCGGATACCATAGGCCAGCGCGCGTTCGACCAGCGCCACCTTGTCGGCGGTCGCGATATGGATCGACTCGTTCTGCAGGCCGTCACGCGGGCCCACCTCGACGATCTCGACACTGCGTTGCACCACGTCCCTCCACCAGATTGTATACAACCTAGCGACTGGATGGGCGTGCGGTCAAGGCAGGCGCTTGTCGCGCGGTGTGGCGGTCAGCGCGTCGCTATAGACGTGGAAGGCACGGCGGATGTGCCCGATCATCACCGCCTTGGCCCATTCTGGGTCGCGGTGCCGGAAGGCGACGACCAGCTCCTCATGCTCGGCGACCGAGCGTTCGAGTTGGGCGCGATCATAGCGCCGCGCGGTGCGCAGCACGACCGGCTGTTCGACGATCGAGGCCAGCAAACGGGTCAATCGTTCGGAGCCGGCGGCGTCGGTGACGATCGCGTGGAATCCGCGATTATGGTCGATAAACAGCCCGACATCAGGCGTTTCGCCGGCGATCGCCGCGCGGATCGCAAGGTTGTGCTCGGCCAGCGCGGCAAGCTGGTCGGGCTTGATCCGTTCGGTCGCGCGCGCGGCGGCATGGCCTTCGAGCATGGCGCGCAGTGCGAAGGATTCGGCAATGTCGTCGAGCGACAAGGTCGCGACGAAGCTGCGCTGCGAATCGCTGCGCTGGATGAGATGTTCCGCCTCGAGCTTGCGCAGCGCCTCGCGCACCGGCGTGCGCGACACGCCGCAGGCGTCGGCCAGCGCTTCCTCGCGCAACTGCTCGCCCGGCGGCATCGTCCCGGCGAGAATCTCGCCGCGAATGAACTGGTAAGCGCGATCGGCGGCCTTCGACATGTCTGACGTTTCTCCTGCGTCACGATAACGGTTGACGAGTCGCTTTGTATACAGCAGATTTGTATACAATAATCACGATGGTGGCCGCGACGCGGTCAACCAAAGGGGGAAATGGCATGAGCGTCAAGAATATCGCCTGGCTTCTGTGCGGCGCCGCGACCGCCGCCATCACCGCGCTGCCGGCAAGCGCGCAGACCACACCGGCGGCAGACACCACCACGCAGGCGCCGGCCGACAGCGGAGAGATCGTCGTCACCGCAAGGCGCTCTAACGAAAGGCTGTCGCAGGTTCCCGCCTCGATCACCGCGTTCAACGCCGAGTCGATCGAAAAGGCCGACATCCGCCGCGCGACCGACTTCACCAAGCTGACCCCGGGCGTCAGCATCGTCTCGGCGACCGCCGAGGCCGGCGACAACCAGATCAACATCCGCGGCCTCAACGGCGCGCGCGACGCCGAGAGCTCGGTCGCGCTGGTCGTCGACGGCATCCTCAAGACCAATACCGCGGTGCTCAACCAGGACCAGGGCACGCTGCGCCAGATCGAGGTGCTCAAAGGTCCGCAGGGCGCGCTCTACGGTCGCAATGCCGCCGCCGGCGCGATCGTCATGCAGACGATGAAGCCCGGCGACCATCTCGAAGGCGGCTTCACCGGCAGCTTTGGCAGCCAGAAGACCGGCGCCTTCAACGGCTATGTCGCCGGGCCGCTCGCCCCGGGTATCGGCTTCGTCCTTTCGGGCAATTACGACCGCACCGACGGCTTCTACCGCAACAATTATCTCAACAACTACACGATCGACAATCATGAGGAATGGGCGGTCAACGGCCGTGTCGTCGCGACGCTGGGGGATGCCACCGAGATCGACGCCAAGCTGCGTTACGGCGAATATCACGGCGCCTCGATCAACTTCAATTCGGTCTTCCACCTGCCCAATTTCGGCGGCGCCTTTTACGAGAACGTCAACGCGCACCCGTTCAACTATTATTCCAACATTGTGCCGACCAACGACCAAAGGACGCTCGAAGGCTCATTCAAGCTCGATCACGAGTTCGACGGCGTCAAGCTGACCGCCTGGGCGCTGTACAGCAACGTCAAGAACGACCTGACCGCTGACGGTACCTCGGCCGATTTCGCCCGCTATATCTCTGCGGCGAACCCGGCGGCCGCCCCGGTGGTCAATGCCTGCTTCGCCTCCACCGCCAAGCTGACCGGCTTCCCGACCAACCCGCCGACCTTTATCGGCCAGATCCCGGTGCCGTTCATCTTCGCGCCCGCCACCGGCTCGACCTTCGGCGCCTATTCGCCGACGACCTGCGACGGCACGCAATATCAGGTCCGCAACCAGAAGGATTTCAGCACCGAGATCCGCCTCGCCTCGACCGGCGCCGGGCCGATCAGCTGGCAGGTCGGCGGCTATTATCTGCACATCGATCGCTTCACCGCGGTCAGCCTCGGCGGTGATACCGGCGCGGGCGTGACGCACCAGATCTACAACGCCCCCAACTCGTCCAACCCGACCTCGCAGCTGTTCGCCGACAAGTTTCGCACCAACGTCTTTGCCGGCTTCGGCTCGGTCGACTGGAAGCCGACCCCGGCGATCGATCTCACGGTCGCGCTGCGTTACGATGTCGAGCAGCGGCACGTCGACAACCAGGTCCCGGTGGCGACCGACCCGTTCACCGGCGGGCCGATCAATCCCGGCCAGGTCGGCGGGGCGATCCCGTCGAAGAGCCGCACCTTCAAGCAGCTCGAGCCCAAGATCAGCGCGCGCTGGACGATCGCCGAAAACACTAACCTGTTCGCCAACTGGGGCGTCGGCTTCAAGTCGGGCGGGTTCAACAACCAGGGCTCGGCGGCGATCGTCAACCAGAACTTCAACGTCGCGCCGATCAACGCCGGCGTGCTGATCAACGACGATTTCCGCAAGGAACGCTCGAGCGCGTACGAGGTAGGCATCAAGGGCAAGCTCGGCCCGATCAACTATAATCTCGCCGGCTATTACACCCGGGTCCGCGACATGCAGTTCTTCGAATTCTTCGTCGGCAGTTTCGGCCTGCTGCGCGTCGTGTCGAACATCGACCGGGTCGATCTCAAGGGCGTCGAGTTCAACACTGACGTCCGGTTGGTGCAGGGCTGGACGCTGTTCGGCGGCTTCAACTACACAGATTCGAAGATCAAGAAGAACAGCTCGCGGCCCGACACGGTCGGCAACAAATCGCCCTACACGCCCGATTACACCATCAACCTCGGCTCGCAGCAGGAATTCCCTGTCGCCCATGGCATCAACCTGCTGTTCCGCGCCAATTACCGCATCACCGGCCCGACCTGGTTCCACACCGTCCAGAACCAGACCAAGGCGACGATCTTCAGCGCGCTGCTGCCGATCTCGGCGCTGGGCCTCCCCGCCTTTGTCGGCAATGCCGACTACAGCGTCACGCGGCGCGATGCCTTTGGCGTGCTCGACCTGCGGCTCGGGCTGGAAGGACATAACTGGAAGGCCGCGGTGTTCGCCAACAACGCGCTCGACAAGCGTTACCTCAACGAGGTGATCCCGGCGATCGAGTTTGGCGGGTCGTTCAACTCGCCGGGCGCACGGCGCGCCTATGGGCTGGAAATCGGCTACAAATTCTGACCGGTACGGCGACCGGGTCCGCCCGGTCGCCGCATCCGCCCGCCTGGGGGGCCTCAGGCGCCCCAGTCACGCATCGCCGCGATCACCGCGGCGGGATTCTCCCACGGCACGAAATGCCCGGCATCGACCTTGTCGATGCGCACGCCGGGGACCAGCGCCTCCAGCCCCTCGAGCTGGCTCGGCAGCAGCGCCGCGTCGCCCAGCCCCCAGATCACCAGCGTCGGTACATGCAGGGGCGGGAAGGGCGCATCGAGAAAGGCTGGGCGCGCCGGCTCTTCGTCCATCGCTGGCACCTGGATCGCGCTGGCGCGGTACCAGTTGAGCATTGCGGTCATCGCGCCCGGCTGGCCCCATTGTTCGAGATAGACCGGCTTTTCGTCGGCGATCTTCGAGAAGTCGGTGTGGCGCAGGAAGCTGCCGTCGAAGAAGCTCGACAGGCCGATTTCGGCGATATGCTTTTCGAGATCGGGGTTGCGGAAGGCGCGGATATACTGGCTCGCCTCGCGTTGCGCGGGGTCGTCGAACATCGTCTTCTGGAAGATGAACGGGTGCGGCGCGTTGATGATGACGAGCCTGGACACGCGGTTGGGGTGCTGCAGCGCCGCCATCCACGCCACCGCGCCACCCCAGTCATGCCCGACCAAAGTGAAGCGATCGATGTGGAAATGATCGGCCAGCGCGAGCAGATCGCCGACGATCTTGTCGGGGGTGTAGCTAGCCACGCCTTCGGGCTTGGACGACCTGGCATAACCGCGCTGGTCGGGCGCGAGCACGAAATGGTCCTTCGCCAGATCGGGAATGATGTGCCGCCAGGTGCGGTGCGATTCGGGAAAGCCGTGGAGCAGGATGATCGGCGGATTGGCCGGGTCGCCCGCCACGACGACGTCGAGCGTGACGCCGGTCGACAGCGCGATGGATTGCAGGTCGAACATCAAATTCCCCTCCCGCTTGCGGGAGGGGTTAGGGGAGGGCCCTTTCCCGCTATCCGCGCGAGCGTCGACCTAGCCCTCCCCCGACCCCTCCCGCAAGCGGGAGGGGAGAAGATTACGGATAACTCACCGTCAGCGGCACCTCGGGCAGCGGGATGAACTCCTTGTCGTCGCCGGGCACGGTCGGAAACTCGCCCGCCTTCCAGGCGCGCTTTGCCTCCTGGATGCGCTCGCGGCGCGACGACACGAAGTTCCACCAGACATGGCGCGGCGTGGTGAAGGCGTCGCCGCCGCACAGCATCGCGCGGCCGCCGTTGCTCGATGTCAGCGACGTCGCGACGCCGGGCTTGAGAATGTAGAGCGTGTGCAGTGCGAGCGGCATGCCATCGAGTTTGGCCTCGCCGATCGCGAGATAGACCGCACGTTCCTCCGCTGCGGCGTCGATCGGCACGCTGGCGCCGGGATCAAGCACGATGTCGGCATAGATCGTCCCGGCATAGGTCGTGGTCGGCGCGGTCGCGCCCCACAGGCTGCCCATGATGATCCGCGCGCGCGCACCCTGCGCCTCGATCACCGGCAGGTCGGCGCGGGCGACATGCTCGAACGCCGGGTCCATCTCCTCGTTCGCCTCGGGCAAAGCGAGCCAGGTCTGGATGCCCGACAGATCGGGGCCCTGCGCACGCTGGCTGGACGGCGAGCGCTCGGAATGGACGATGCCGTGCCCGGCGGTCATCAGATTGACCGCGCCGGGCTCGATCGTCGCCAGCGTGCCGAGCGAATCGCGGTGATCGATCGCGCCTTCGAACAGATAGGTGACGGTCGCGAGGTTGATGTGCGGGTGCGGCCGCACGTCGATCCCGGTGCCTACCTCGAGATGTGCCGGCCCCATCTGGTCGAAGAACAGGAACGGGCCGACCATCGTGCGCGGTTTCGACGGCAAGGTGCGGTGAACCTTGAACCCGCCCAGATCGTGGGTCGACGGCGTCAGCGTTTGCAGCACGATATCGTCAAACATGGTCGGCCTCCGCCAAAGCGAGGATGTCGGCGATATCCTCGGGAAAGATCGTCTCGGGCCAGTCGCCCAGTTCGCCGCGCTCGAACCAGCGATGCGTCTGCATCACGCGGCGTTCGAGCTCGGTATGCGCGCTGGTGTCGAGGTCGAAAGCCTTGGTGCGGACGAGGAAATACCGCTCGTCGGCGATTACCCGCACATCCTCCAGCGTGGTGAAGCGCACGGTACGGGCGTGGACCTCGGCGCCGCAATCCCGGTCGAGCCCCGTCTCCTCGCGCAGCTCGCGCCGCGCCGCTGCCGCGAAGGCCTCGCCCGGGTCGACCGCGCCGCCGGGCGTCGCCCAGAAGGGTGGACGGTCGCCGGCGGTGAAGCGGAACAGCAGCACGCGGTTGCGCTCGTCGAGCAGCAGGATCCGCGCCGCCGGGCGCTCGGCGCGGGTCATGCCGCGTCGAGCTCGGGATAATGACGGAAGATGCCTTCCTCGCTGAAGCCGAGCCGCCGGTCGCTGGCGAGATAGTCGATCATCCCGGGCAACAGGCCGACGCGGTCGTGCAGCGCGATGACGCCGGGATAGCCGCTTTCGATCGCCGCCATGCGCTGCGGGAACATGTAGCGCAGCCCCGTGACGAGCTGGAACAGCGAGGTGTCGGCATGGCTCCAGCGCGCACCGGCCAGCCAGTCGCCGTCATGCGCCGTCGTCGCCGCCTCGAAATAGGCGAGGAATTTGGGCATGCGCTCGTCGCGGAACTGCTGGGCGGCGCGGGCCGCCTCGGGCTTCTGGTCCTCATAATAGTCCGACCCGCCGACCGGGTGATGCACATTATGCACCTCGGCGACCATGTCTGTGACGGTCAGCTGCAGCTGGTTGATCCAGTAGCGCTCCGCCGGATCGGACGGCGCGAGGCCATGCTTGTCGCCGAGATAGAGCAGGATATTGGCGACCTGCGCGATCGTCCCGCCTTCGGCCTCGATATAGGGCGGCGCAAAGGGGCCCGTGGCACCGCGCGCCTTCATGTCGGCGATCATCGCCCCTGCGCCGCCATTGCGCGCGCAATCCTCATAGGCGATGCCCGCCGCCTCGAGCGCCAGCCGGACGAACTCGCCGCGCCCCTGTACCGTCGGCCAATACCATAAATGATAGGGCATCATGCTTCTCCCGGTGCCGCGGCGCGGATCGACAGCGCGTGGATCCGCGTCGCGAGCAGATCGGCCAGCGCCTTGTTGACCAGCCGCTGCCGTCCGACGCGGTTGACGCCGGCGAATGCCGCGCTCTCCACCGTCACCGCGAAATGCGATTCGCCCGTGCCCGGGTCGCCGCCATGCCCGGCATGGAGGTGACTCTCGTTGATCACCTCCAGCCGCGACGGGGCAAGCGCCGCCGTCAGGCGAGCGGTGATGATATCGGCGAGCGGAGCGGTGGCGGGGAGCGTCATCGCGCCTATATAGCGCGCTTTGCCAAAACGGGGAGCCGCGTGGCGCGGGATAACGAGAAGAAAGACCGGCCCAATGCGCGCTTCCACGGGCGCATCGAGGGCGCGGGCCGGCAGTGCATGGAACCCGGGTGCCAGGAACCCGGCGAATTCCGCGCACCCCCAGAAGAAGGCGTCGGTTTCGACGGCGAGGGGCCGCGCCCCTATCGCTGGTTCTGCCTCGACCATGTCCGCGCCTTCAACGCGCGCTACAATTTCTTCTCCGGCATGAGCGTCGACGAGATCCACGAGGCGCAGCGTCCGCTCGCCGGCTGGGAGCGCGAGACGCGCGCCTTTACCGCCAATGCCGGTGACCGCCCGCCGCGCTGGGCGGATTTCAGCGATCCGCTCGAGGCGATATCCGGGCGTTTCGGCAAACGCACCGCGACCGAGCGCAAGGACGGCAAGCCGCTGTCGGGCGAGGATCGTCGCTCGCTCGGCGTGCTGGGGCTCGACAACGATGCGGATCGCGCAGCCTTGCGCCGGCGCTACAGCGAGCTTGTGCGGCGCTATCACCCCGATCGTAATGGCGGCGACCGCAGTCATGAGGCGATGCTGCAAAAGGTCATCGCCGCCTATCAGCAGCTGCGCAAGGCCCCCGCCTTCGCCTGACCCCTGGCCGGTCGCGATGATCGGCCGGAGAAGCGTGCAAGGTTGCAAATGCGCCCGCCTTCGCGCAGTCGCATCGCATCCGCCAACCAGCAGCATCGACCCGAGCACCCATGGAAGACGCATCGACCCTCCGCGCCGCCGCCCTCGACTCCAAGGCCTGGCCTTATGAGGAGGCGCGCAAGCTGTTGAAGCGTTACCCGGACGGAAAGCCGGGCGGCGCGCCGATCATCTTCGAGACCGGCTATGGCCCGTCGGGGCTGCCGCATATCGGCACCTTCAACGAGGTGCTGCGCACGACGATGGTGCGCAATGCCTATCACGCGCTGAGCGACACGCCGACGCGGCTGATCGCGTTCAGCGACGATATGGACGGGTTGCGCAAGGTGCCCGACAACGTCCCCAACAAGGCGATGCTGACCGAGCATCTCGGCAAGCCGCTGAGCCGCATTCCCGACCCGTTCGGCAAGTTCGAAAGCTTTGCCGCGCACAACAATGCGATGCTGCGCGACTTTCTCGATCGCTACGGCTTCGAATATGAGTTTTTGTCCTCGACGACCGAATATGCCTCGGGCCGGTTCGACGACACGCTGCGGCTGATCCTCGAACGCTATCGCGCGATCATGGACGTGATGCTGCCGACGCTGCGCGCCGAGCGCGCCGCGACCTATTCGCCGGTGCTGCCGGTATCCCCCAAGTCGGGCGTGGTGCTGCAGGTGCCGGTCGAGGTGGTCGATGCTGCAACGGGCATGATCGCCTTCATGGACACCACTGGTTTTGGGGGGGCAGAGCGGATCGAGCAGAGCGTGTTCGGCGGGCTGGCCAAGCTGCAATGGAAGGTCGACTGGGCGATGCGCTGGACCGCGCTCGGCGTCGATTACGAGATGTCGGGCAAGGACCTGATCGACAGCGTCATCCAGGCAACCAAGATCACGCGCGTGCTCGGCGCCCGCCCGCCCGAGGGGCTGACCTATGAGATGTTCCTCGACGAGAAGGGCGAGAAGATCTCCAAGTCGAAGGGCAATGGGCTGAGCCTCGAGCAATGGCTCACTTATGGCCCCGAGGAGAGCCTGGCCTTCTACGCCTATCGCGAGCCGAAAAAGGCCAAGTCGCTGCACATGGGCGTGATTCCGCGCGCGGTGGACGATTACTGGCAGTTCCGCGCCAGCTATGCGGGGCAGGAGCTGAAGGAAAAGCTCGGCAACCCGGTGCACCATATCCATGACGGCAAGCTGCCGACAGGTGAGCTACCGGTGACCTTTGGCCTGCTGCTCAACCTGGTCGGGGTGATGGGCGAGGCGACCAAGGAACAGGTGTGGGGTTATCTCGGCAATTATGTGACCGATGCGACACCGGAACGCTTCCCCGAGCTCGACCGGCTGATCGACCGTGCGCTGGCCTATGGCCGCGACTTCGTCACCCCGACGCTCAAGCGCCGCGCGCCCGAGGGTGTGGAGGTAGCGGCGCTGGAGAAGCTCGACGCCGAACTCGCGGCGCTGCCGGCGGATGCCGATGCCGAGACGATCCAGAACATCGTCTATGAGATCGGCAAGAGTCAGTTCGGGGATCTTGGTGGCTTCGAGAGCCTGCGCGACTGGTTCAAGGCACTGTACGAGACGCTGCTGGGAACTAGCCAGGGGCCGCGCATGGGGAGCTTCATCGCGCTGTACGGGGTGGAGAATACGCGCGGGCTGATCAAGGGGGCGTTGGGGCGGTAGGGACCACCCTCCCCGCCAGATCGGGACGCCCGTCGGGCTAGCCCGCGCCACCTGCTTCACCTGTTCCACCTGCAACATATTTTGTCAGCCGCCGCGCGATGGATCTCCAGGGCGCCTGTTTCGCCGTGTTGCAATGACTTGCCGGCAGAAATGTTGGTTCAAGATATCCAACTTAACAGGTGCGGAGCAGGGCGACCAACGCCTGCCAGCAGGTCCTGCTCCCGCGCGGAGCAGGACATGGCTACGCCGCGCGCGAGGGCCGCGAGCGCATTACATCTTGATCGACGATGAGAAACAGCGGCGCGATGCGCGAGGGCATGTCGTCGCATGAATGGGTGAAAGTTGAATCATCGCGAGACACCCGGGTTTAAGGCACGAACTGCGGATGGGGAGCTTCATCGCGCTGTACGGGGTGCAGAATAGGCGCGTGCTGATCAAGGGGGCTTTGGGGCGCTAACCGCAGCGCCGACGATCTCGCCTATCGAACCGAGCCGCGCACATCATCGACCCCTTCCACCTGCCCCGCCAACCGCCCATCCGCCGCGACCTTGCGCACCAAATCGACGAGCGACGTCGCTGCGAAGCGTTGCATGATGCGGGCGCGGTGGAATTCGACGGTGCGCGGGCTGATCTTGAGCGCCTGGGCGATCGCCTTGTTGGTCGCGCCGGCCTGGAGCGCGAGCATCACCTCGCGTTCGCGCGGCGTCAGCCGGCCGCAGCGCGCGATCGAGTCACGTTCATCGCGCGGCATCGGAGCCTCAGCCGGGGTGGGCAATTCGCGCGCGGTGATCAGCCAGCCGACGGCACTGCCAGCGTCGCCGAACGGCTCGACCTCGACATGGAGGTCACGGCCGGCTCCAGCGTCATCCGGCGTCTGCCGACGGGTCACACCCTGCCAGTTACCGCGCGACGCGATGTCCGCCAGGACGTCTTCGACGTCGTCGACGCCAAGCGATTGCAGCAGTGCGACGCCATGCCGCAGCGGCGCTGGTTCGCGCGCAGCAGGATCGACAAGGCGCGTGATCGCCGGGTTGAAGAAGCGCACGGCGAAATCGTGATCACATACCGCAATAGCGGTCGATGCTTCGGTGATGGCCGCGCGCAACAGGTCGTTCGGCGCGTTTGTTGGTGCCGCTACGCTTGCTTGGTCGATCATGCCGGAAATAAGCCCTCCCCAGCACCGTCGCCGATGCAGCTTTAATTACGCCAGCGAAATCATTTACTTCGCCTAGTATTCATACGAGTGGCGCGGGCTTTCGGATGCATCTAGTCGCAAAATATACCGGGGGGGCCTGTTCCAGGAGTCCGGTTTCCATGTTCCTTTCGCACGCAACGGCGCCCGCCGTTCCGACCACCAGGCGCCACCTCAAGCTTGGCAGCAGCCTCGCCGCGTTGACCCTGATGGCGGCCGCCACCCCGGCATTTGCCCAGAATGAGTGCGGCACGGTTCCCGCCAACGGCGTCGTCACCTGCACTGCGGCCAACAACCCCTATCCCAACGGCGTCACCTATATCGTGCCGCCGGTCGACCTGACGATCAACGTCAATCCGGACGTCGTCATCGACACCTCGGGCAACCTCGGCATCGGCGTTCTCGGCCTGGCGACCGGCACGCAGGCACTGACGCTCAACGCGGCGCCTGCCTCGGTCATCCGCACCAGCGACAGCGGCTCTTATGGCGTTCTGCTGGCAACCAATGACGGCGCGATCAACGCGACGACCGGCATCATCCGCACCACTGGCGCGAACGCGACTGGCATCCTGACCTCGACCGCGACCGGCAACACCACGATCGTCGGCGGCAACACCGCGACGACCGGCGACAATGCGCTGGGCATCGACGCGACCAATAACAGCGGCACGATCACCGTCACCACCGGCACGGTGTCGACGGCCGGCGCCAACGCCACCGGCGTGTCGGCGCGCTCCGACGTCGGCAATGTCACGATTAACGGCGGCAGCATCACCACGCTGGGCACCAATGCGATCGGCGTGGCGGCACAGACCGGCGCGACCGGCATCGCGACGATCAACGGCGGCACGATCACGACCTCGGGCGCCAATGCGTTCGGCGCGACGGCAACCGCCGGCGCCGGCGGCGCGGTGGCGACGCCACTCAGCGTAACGACCAGCGGCATCGGCGCGGACGCAATCCGCGTGACCTCGAACGGCGGCACGGCACGCGCCGGGGCAACCACGATCAGCACGACCGGCGCCAATGCGCGCGGCATCGTCATCACCGGGACACAGGGCGCGACGGTCAATTACGGCACGATCACCACAACCGGTGCCGGATCGACCGGCATCCTCGTGCCCGCCGGCGTCCTGTTCTTCGGCCCGCCGGCGACGGCGACGGCGACGATCACCGGTACCGGGCGGATCAGCACCGCCGGCGCCAATGCCGATGGCATCAACGTCACCGCAACCAACGGCATCACGATCAACGCCGGCCAGGTTGCGACGACCGGGGCCAACAGCCGCGGCATCGTCGCTGTCGGCGGCGGCGCGGTCGCCATCTCGGCCACCGGCGTGACGACCACCGGTATCAATGCCAACGCGATCTCCGCGACGAGCACCGGCGGATCGGTCGGTGTCACGCTGAGCGGCACCAACAATGCCGTCAGCCTCGACGGCGCGAACATCGCGGCGGCGACCACCGCCAACCTCACCCTCACCTCGGGCACGCTCGCCGGCACCAACAATGGCGCGACGATCGTCTCGGGCACCGGCACGACGGTGACCAATGGCGGCACCATCAATGGCGGCAATTACGCGCTGGCCATCACCGGCGGCGCGGCGACCATCGCCAATAGCGGCACGATCACCGGCCGTATCCTGCTGACCGCCAATGCCGACACGCTGAACAACAGCGGCACCTTCAACGCCAACAGCAACAGCGACTTCGGCGCCGGCAACGACGTGTTCAACAACAGCGGCACGCTGCGTGTGCTCGGCAATGCGACGACGGCGGGCACGGTCACGCTGACCGGCCTGGAGGCGTTCAACAACAGCGGTCTGGTCGATCTGCGCAACGGCCATGTCGGTGACGTGCTGGTCCTGCCGGGCAGCTATACCGGCAGCGGTGCGGCGCAGCTCGGGCTCGACGTGAACCTCGGCAGCGCTACCTTCACCGGCGATCAACTGCGCATCGGCGGCGCAGCGACGGGGTCGACGACGGTGTCGATCACCCCGCTCAACACCACGCCGGCGGTGCTCAGCACCAGCGCGGGTACGGTGCTGGTGCAGGCAGGTGCTGCGTCGACCGCCTCGGCCTTCACCCTCAACGGCGCGAATGTCGATCAGGGGCTGATCCAGTATGGCATCGTCTACAACCCGACGACCTTCGCCTTCAGCCTGGTCGGCACCCCCGGTGCCGGCGTGTACCGCACCGCACTGTTCGCGGAAGGGGCGCGCAATTTGTGGCTGCAGTCGGGCGATGCCTGGTCGGCGCATATGCGCGAACTGCGTGACAACGTCGCGGCCAATGGCTCGGGCGGTGCCGGCGGTCGTGTCTGGGGCCAGGCAATCGGCCAGGTCGAGCAGCGCACCAGCAGCCGCAGCTTTGCCTTCAACGGCGTCACCACGCCGGTCAACATGGGCTACAAGCAGGATTATTTCGGCGGCCAGCTGGGCATCGACTTTGGTGGTCCGGCGGGCAGCGGGGCATTCGCCTTCGGCATCACCGGCGGCTATCTCAATTCCGACCTGAGCTTCGCCAACTCGCCCGACCGGATCAATTTCGACGCGGTCAATGGCGGCGTCTATGCCAGCTACAATGCCGGGATCTTCTTCATCAACGCGCTGGGCAAGTACGACTATTATTGGGGCGACAATGTCAGCGTCTCGGGTCGCTACACCCAGAAGCTGAAGGGTTCGGTCTATGGCGGCAAGGCCGAGGCCGGCTTCCGCTTCGGCAGTGCGCTGTGGATCGAGCCGGCGGCGAGCGTGTCCTACACCCACTCCGACTTCCATGATTTCGCGGTGCCGTCGGGGACGTTCAACTTCAACGACCAGGACGGCGTTCGTGGCCGGGGCGGCGCGCGGCTGGGCTATACCCGCGAGGTCGGCACCGCCAAGGTGACCTTCTATGGCGGCGGCAACTATGTCCATGAGTTCAAAGGCCAGGACCAGGTCGTCTTCACCAGCGGCGGCCAGGTCGTGGCCTTCGCCAACCAGCGGCTGCGCGATTATGGCGAGGGCACGCTGGGCGTGAACATCGGGTCGCAGCATGGCGCGATCAGCGGCTTCTTCGAGGGCCGCTACGCCAATGGCGGCGATTACGAAGGCTATGGCGGCCGCGCCGGCGTTCGCTTCCGCTTCTGATTTCGTTATAAATCGGACAACGAGACATGGGTCGCTTCGCAAGAAGCGGCCCATGTCTTTTTGTGGCAGCGCGAGACCAGCGTCTAGCGC
This sequence comes from Sphingomonas sp. AR_OL41, assembly GCF_029911635.1. Lineage (GTDB taxonomy): Bacteria > Pseudomonadota > Alphaproteobacteria > Sphingomonadales > Sphingomonadaceae > Sphingomonas. The sequence goes on along the minus strand of NZ_JARYTI010000010.1, from coordinate 91,017 downwards.
TTCGTCTCGGCAAGGAAGAGGAACGAATAGTCTGCCGCATAGGCCGCCGGCGCGCCCGCCCCCGGCCTGGTCACCTTGCGCAGCCCGCGCGCCGCGGGCGCTGTCGCGATCGAGGCGAAGACGTGGCAGTCCATGCAGCTGTTCGAATTCTGCTGGAAGCTTTCCATCGTCGTGTTGGCGACGATCTGGGTCGGGCCGCCGGCATTGCCCTTGGGCATCGGTTTGCCCATCGTCAGCGGCACCTTGAGCCCCGGACCAGGCGTCGGGTCGGCGATGCCGGTCCGCGGCCATTGCACATCGACAAGCCGGTAATAGTTGAACACCGATTTCGCCGGCAGCATGCCCCACACATAGGCGGTCACGCCGTTGGCGGTGGTGCCGACGGGGTTGACGCGCGTGATCTGCATCGGCGCGTTATACGGGTCGCACGCCACGCCGGGCTTGGTGCAGGGCGTCGGCGGGGCATTGTGCTTGCAGCCATAGGCCGGGTCCTTGCCTGCGGTGCAGCCGGGGTTGAAGAAGGTATAGCCAGGCGAGGGCTGCTGGTTGGCATTGGCCGGCAATGTCGGCGCGCTATAGCCGCCGCCACTCGCCTCATCGGGGCTGTTGTCGATCTGCTCGAAGGTCGCCCACACCCAGGGCAGGCGCGGGAAGCGCTTGCGGATGATGTGCAGTCCGGTCAGCCCGACGGTGACGGTACGGAGCTTCTTCGTCGTCGGGTCAAGGATCTCAGCCTGGGCGGTCTTGTAGCGATAGTCGAGGCTGTGGTCCGCCGGCAGCGGTGTCCACGATGCCTTGATCTCGATCGCACCGACGCCCTGGCCGAAGGCGTGCTTGTTGCCGACGCAGTCGGTGTCGTCCCAGCCATTGGCAACGCCGGCGGGGAAGTTGATCCCGCCGCGCAACACCGTGCCCTTGGGATAAGGCGGCTCGATCGGTTCGCCGCCATCCGACACAGGCTTGCCGGGCTGCGTCGCACAGGCGAGCTGGCCGGCGGCGGTGGTCAGGTCGAAGCCCGCCTGGGTGATGAACTCGAACTCGTCCTGGTTCATCAGCACTTCGTAATAGGTCACGTCGCCGCGCTGGTTGGTCAGCCAGTGCGCGCCGCCGCCGGCCTGGGCGATGTCCGACAGGTCGAGGCTGCCGAGCTTCGAGATGCGGCTGAGCGGCTTGATCGTCGGTCGCTTCGCCTGCCACAGACCCTTCAGTGGCGCCTTGTCGCCAAACACATTGGCGGCCTCGAGATAACTTTCCCACACCGTCGGGCGGGTGTCGCGCGGCGTGCCAAAGCTGTCCCAGCTCGCGGCAGGATCGGGGAAGCCGGGTTTGGCAGGGTCGGCGCGCCAGTTGAGCGCGATGAACGCGCCCCACGCCGCGCAATCGACCTCGGTCTGGCTGCCGCCGGGGTTGACTGGCAGCACCGGCGTCTCGGTCGGCGCGAAGGTGCTGCAGGGATTGGGGGCCGGGGTCTGCACCGCGACGGCGTTGCCCGACGACCCGCCGGGCTTGCAGCCGGCGAGTCCGGTCATGGCGAGCGACAGGCCAAGCAGTGTGGCAATGGCGCGACCGCCATGGTGCAGGCGTAACGTCATGATCCGTCTCCCCTGTGCCGCGCCCCCGCGGCACCCGCCGGCGACGCGCGCCGGACGGGTTTTCAGGTCAGGAGAGTGCGGGATCGGCGGCAATTAACAATAGCGAAGCGGATGAATTTGGAGGCGATGCTAGGGCGCCGGCGCTGTCGGCGCCGTCTGCCGGTCCGGGGTAGGTGCGGCGGGGTTGGGCAGCGTCGGCACGACGGGCGGGGCGACCGTCGGCGCGGGCCGCGACGGCGCGATGTAACCGAGCGGATTTTCCGACATTGGCGCGGCCTCGACCGTCGTCTTGCCCTTGAGATAATCGATCTCGGCCTGGCGGCGGCGCAGATAGAAGTCGCGCGACGATTCATAGGGGCTGGGCACATTGTCGTGCAGGATGTGCAATTCCGCGTCGAAATCCGCGCGGTGATCGAGCGCGCCGAGCACGCCGGCCGGCGCGCCGAACTTGATGCTGTTGAACGGCGACCCGACGCCGAGCGGCAGGATCAGCCGGTCCACGAACCCGCCGAACAAATCACGCACCGTGGTCGGGCCGACGATCGGCAGGAACATGAACGGGCCGTTCGGCACGCCGTAAAAGCCGAGCGTATCGGCAAAGCCGTTGCCGCGCCGTCGCCAGTGGAACGGCTTGCGCCGGGCGATGTCCATCACCCCGGCGACGCCGACGGTCGAATTGACCGTGAAGCGGCCGACCGTCTCGACCGCCTTGCCGATCTTGAGCTGGAGCAGGAAGTTCACGAAAACGACCGGCTCGCGCAGATTGTACAGGAAATTGTGGACGCCGCTGCGCATCTGCTCGGGCACATTGTGCTTATAGGCCAGCGCGACCGGGCCGATGAATGCCTTGTCGACCGCGTCAGTGACGGCAAAGCCGGCCTCGTTGATCTTCGAGAAAGGGTCTGGCGCCAGCGGACGCTTCGGCGCGGTAACGACGACGTCGTTTTCGGGATTGTCGGGGTCGGCAGGCCTCGCCGTCGGCGGGGTCGCCTGTGCGAACGAGGCTGGCGAATCGACGGTCTGCTGGGGCGGGGCAGCCGGGGCCGGCTGCCCGGCAAGCGCTGCCTGCGTTTCCGCGACGACCATCGGCATGGCGTCCGCCGGCAGCGGCGCCATCGCCAGTAGCATCGCATGGGGAATTGTCAGCACGCTCACGTCGCCGCCTTTTCTGTCACCAGTCCATGACGTGACACCGCACGCCACGCTGCCTCGCTCGGAGATTTGTTACATGGATGTGTCGATCAACGACCCAACGCAAGCGGTGAATCCCGTAGCCGGCGCGAAAGAGCGGCGCGTCAGTGCTGTGCACCCGCGATTTCCTCAAACAGGCGCGACAGCACCCATTCGGGCCGGGCTGGCTTGCGCACGATCGTCAGGTCGGGATAGCCGGCACGCAAGGCGGCGGGGATGCCGGTCGCGGAGTGAAAGATGAACGGGGTCGACTGCGCCATCAGTCGTTCCGCCACGGGGCTGGCCTCGCCATCCTCGAGATTCGCATCGAGGATCGCGGCGTCGATCCGCGTGCTGTCGAGCAGCAGCATCGCCGCGGCCGCACTGCCCACTGAGCCGGCGACGATCGCGCCAAGGTCGAGCGCGGCAAGTTCGAGACCGAGTGCGATCATCGCCTCGTCCTCGACGATCAGAATGTGAAGGGGGGACATGGCGGCTCCCGGGATCGAGCGGGAGCGCGGTGTCTCTCAGCCGGTGACGCGCAGGGCGTTGTCATCGATCGGGCTACAACCCTCCAGCGCCGCGATGGTTGCGACAGCCGGGCCGGGGCCGCGCAGGAGACGCTACGCTTTCCATTCGGGCCCGGATCGCCTAGTATACGCGGATCGTCGACAGTCCGCATGTAAGCGTCGACGGCTGAGAGACGCGTGCTCCCGCTTACGAGTCGGAGTTGCGCGCATGAACCGCCCCTATCGCGACCTTTGCCGGATCGACCGATGCGCTTGAGTCGTGGCGGAAAAGCCAGCGAGCGCGTGCGCGCCGCGATTCAGCCGCACGAGCCGGTCGAGCCGACCGTGGTCACCGTCGCGCCGCGCCCGCTGCCGGAGAGCCCGCGCAACCGCTTCATCGGCGTCAAACTGACCCCGCGCGCGGCCGAGCGCCAGGGTCTGGTGGTCAAGCTCGCGCTCAAGATGCTGACCGCGCCGGGCGCGGCGACGGCATTCCTAAACAGCGATCACCCCAAGCTCGGCGGGCGCCCGCTCGACCTCGCGGTGGCGAGCGATGAGGGCCTGGCTGCAGTCGAGGCGCTGCTAGCGGCGAAGTAACCGCCACGACCCGCGCGGTGGTGAAATGCCGCGTGGGTTACATTTTCCGTGCGAACTGCTATATAGGGCAGGCTTCAGTCGCATATCGACGGTCTTCGGCGCTTTGCGGCTCCTTTCTCCTTCTTTCCCTGCTGCCACGGCACCGGGCCGTCCGGCGTTCGGGCGTCCCCCCAGCAAGAAGGAAATCATCATGACCATCGGCACCGTCAAATTCTTCAACACCGAAAAGGGCTTCGGCTTCATCTCGCCGGATGGCGGCGGGAACGACGCCTTCGTGCACATCTCGTCGCTCGAGCGTTCGGGCATGGGCCCGCTGGCCCAGAACGACCGCGTGTCGTACGAGCTGGAGCAGGACAAGCGCGGCAAGATGAGCGCCGTCAACCTGCAGCACGCCGAATAACATCGGATTGCGGCGGCGCGGGTCCTCGGGTCCGCGCCGCCATCTACCGTCTACCCCGCGCTTGCCGCTCTGGCATCGACGTCGCGGGAATGTCGCCCCGTCGACCACCACGCTTCAGACCGGAAGGAGCCTCCCTTATGGACACACCGGACATCAGCCGCGCCCGCGCCGCCGCCGAGCGCGCCATTGGCGCTGCCTCGACGCTCGACAATGTCAAGGCGCGCTGCGAGCGCGCCGCCCAGGCATGGGAAGAAATCGCCGACCGCCAGGAGCGCACCGCCAAGGCGCGGATCGAACGCGAAAGCCGCGTTGTGCCGCGCGTCGACGGCCAGGCCCCGCTCGCCACCGCTTCCTGATACCGCTTGGTGCGCGCCGCCGGGAGTGGCGCCGCACTGACCCGGGATTCTCGACGTCGGCGACTTTTCGTCACGAACGAGGGTGACGTGCGTGCCCCAACGGTGCCAATAGGCGTAATGCGCCATACCCGCTCCGCCCTGCGCCGTTTTCTGGCCGACGAAGCTGTCGGCGGCATCGTCCTGATCGCCGCTGCTGCGCTGGCGATGCTCGCCGCCAACTCGCCGCTTGCCGCGGGCTATTTTCACCTGCTGCACGCCGTGACCGGCCCGACGCTCGCGCCGTCAGTCGGCCCCATGACAGTGCATCTGTGGATCAATGACGGCCTGATGGCCATATTCTTCCTGCTCGTCGGGCTTGAGATCAAACGCGAGATCGTCGCCGGCGAACTGTCGCGCCCGGCCGACCGCCGGTTGCCGCTGCTCACTGCGGCGGCAGGGATGGCCGCGCCCGCGTTGGTTTATCTCGGGGTGACGTGGGACCATCCGACCTTGCGTGGCGGCTGGGCAATACCGGCGGCGACCGACATCGCCTTCGCCGTCGGCGTGCTGGCGCTGCTCGGCAAGCGCGTGCCCACGCAGCTCAAACTCTTCCTCACCACCGTCGCGATCGTCGACGACATGGGCGCGGTGGCGATCATCGCTTTGGTCTACAGCAAGGGGCTCGATTGGGGCGCGTTGCTCGCCGCGACCGGCATGCTGGCGGTGATGTGGGCGCTCGGCCGGCGCGGCGTGACCGCGTTGACGCCCTATCTGCTGTGTTTCGCGCTGTTGTGGTGGCTTTTGCTGCTGTCGGGGGTGCATGCCACCGTCGCCGGGGTGCTGGCCGCCGCGCTGATCCCGGTCGGCGCGGATGAGAAGACATCGCCGCTCCACCGTCTCGAACATGCGCTGAGCCCGTGGGTCGCCTTTGCCATCGTGCCATTATTTGCATTGGCCAATGCCGGGGTGTCGCTCGCCGGGCTCGCCCCGCATGCGCTGGGCGAGCCGCTGGTCGTCGCGGTCGCCGCTGGGCTGTTCGTCGGCAAGCAGGCCGGGATGCTCGGCGGCATCGCACTGGCCGACCGGCTCGGCATAGCGCCACGCCCGCGCGGCGTCAGCTGGACGCAGCTTTACGGCGTGCTGCTGCTCGCCGGAATCGGCTTCACGATGAGTCTTTTCATCGGCGGGCTCGCCTTTGCCGATGATGCGCAGATGAATTCGGTCAAGATCGGCGTGCTGATCGGATCGGGCCTGTCGGCGCTCGCGGGGTATGCGGTGCTGCGCTGGGTCGCACGCCCGGCGCGCTGAACCTCACTGCGCGCCATTCAGGCCGATCCGCGCGACCGGTTGCGAGCCGCGCCACGTGCCGAACAGCCGGTCCCACCACGATACGCCCTCGCCATAATTGCTGTCGGTCAGCGCGCGCTCGTCGGCATGATGCACGCAGTGGGCGCCGGGGGTGACGAAGACCCATTCGAGCCGCCGCGACAACTCGGCCGGCAGCCGGACATTGGCGTGGGTGCACATATTCTGTGCGAACAGGATGGTATCGGCAATCGCCACCGCGATGGGCGAGATGCCGAGCAGCAGCACGGTGCCGCTGGCGACGGACAGGCCGAGTACCAGCTCCACCGGGTGGTTGCGCAGCGCGGTCGACAGGTCGAGCGCGGGGTCGCCATGATGCAGCCGGTGGAACCGCCACAACAGCGCAAAGCGATGCGAAGCCCGGTGCAGGCCGTAATTGGCCAGGCTGTGCGCGAGATACATCGCCAGCACGGCGATTGGCAGTGGCGCCGCGCGCAGGCCGAGCAGCCCCCAGCCATGCCGCTCCGCGACGAGCGCGGTCGCAACCGCGGGAATCGGCAAGAGCGAGCCGAGCGTCAGATTGACCAGCCCGATCGAGAAATTGAACGCCAGTCGCCTGTCGGAGCTGTCCTGGCCGAGGCGCGCTGCCCAGCGCACTTCGGCCAGCGCGAGCAACGCGAACAGCGCGATCAGCACTACAAGGAAGGCGACAGAGGGCATGCGCTGCACCGTTGCCGATTCCGCCGCGCCTGCCAATGGGCGTTTACATTCGCGGCGACGGCGTCGATACATTGCCGGTGGCGGGCTGTATCCGTCAGGGGAGCGCAGTTCATGACGACCGTCCGTTTTTATACCATCGCAACCACGCTGCTGATCGGCTGCGCCGCTACCCCGGCCTTTGCCGGAGCCCCGATCACCCCCGCCCCGATCGCCGGCCTGGGCATCGGCGCGTTCGCCGTCGTTGCGATCGGCTATCGCGCGCTGAAGCGTCGTCTCGACCGCTGATGTGACGACCGTCGCGACGGCAGCGCGTCAGGCGCTGCCGGCCGACCCGATCCGGTTGCTCGCCTTCGCGGCAGTGCTCGCCGCGATCAATGGCGTGTCGACGACGATCTTTGCCTCGTTCGAGGGATTCGGCTGGCGCGGCGCGTTGCTCGACCTCAGCGGGGTCAGCGCGGTGTACTGGTTCGCGCTTTATGCGCTGGTGACCTTGTCGCGCGCGTCGCCGACGATGGACGCGGCGGTGGAAGCACGCACGGCCGACCGATGGGTCGCCGCGCTGGTGATGGCGCTGGCGCTTTGGCCAAGCGCGCGCGCCGGCGCGGTCGGCGTGTTGATCAGCGCGCTGTATCTCGCCCGCTGCGACGATCCGCGCGCGCGGCCGATCGCCGTCATCCTGTTCGCGCTGAGCGGCATGCTGGTCGTCGGGCAGCTGCTGCTCGTCTTTGCGGGGCCGGCGCTGCTGACGCTCGACGCGCGCTTCGTCGCGTTGCTGGCCGGCGTCGAGTCGAGCGGCACGACGGTGCGCTTCACCGGCCATGACGGGTTGTTCGCCATCGCCGTGCCATGCTCGTCGGTGCATAATGTCTCGCTGGCGGTGATCCTGTGGGCGAGCCTGACGCAGTTGCTCGGTTTTCGCGTGACGCCCCGGCTGATCGGGCTGTGCGGCGCTGCGATGGCGACGATGGTGCTGGTCAACGGCGTGCGGCTCGCGGCGATCGCGCATTATCACGGGTCGTTCGACTGGCTGCATGTCGGCGGCGGCGCACAGCTGTTCGGCTGGGCAAGCCTCGTCGCGGCGGGGCTGGTCATCGCAGGCGGACTGCTGCTGCTGCGTGACGAACGTGCGTAGCGCCGCCTTTGCCCTGTTGCTGCTGCTGTCGCTCGGCGTGAAGTTCGTCGTGCGGGGGCACCTCAAGCCGACCGACGACGCCACGCTGGTCGCCACGCTCGACGCGCGCGCGCGCGCCGCCGGCTTTACGACGACGATCGAGCGACGCCCGATCGGCGCCGTGGTGACGGCGACGAAGGGCGATTGCGTGATGCAGTTGCGCGACGGCGACGGCGGCGCTGGCTTCGACCGCGTCTTCGCCGAGGTCGCGCGTGACTTCGGCCGCCCACTCTATCTCTATCACGGCACGCTGTCGCCGACGCCGCCCGGATGGCGCAAGACGCTCGAGGGATTCGTTCAGCACCAGCTCGCCGCGATCGGCATCGCCACCGCGCGCCCGGCGGTGATCATGGTGGCGCGTCGCCCGGCCTGTGGGACCGCTTTACCGCGGCTGGCGGACCTGCGCGTGACGATGACGACAGCGCGGTGATGGGGCTATCGCCGCGCCGCGGGCGTGTACCGCCGGCGCCCTGCAACGCGATGTTCAATCGGCAATGAAGATTCGCGCGAGTTTCCCCATCGAACACCAATAGATGTCGCGCCCCCAGCCGATCGAGGGGAAGACGACGCCTTGCGTCAGCCCGCCGATCGCCGCCCGCGCCAGTTCGGCGCCCGTGGCGATATCGAGCACGACCACGACTTCGCCCGTATTCCGGGCAAAGTCGTTGGTGACAATCTGGCCGGATCCAGGGTCGAGCAGCATGTGGCTCGCAGCGCCGATGCCCTCCTTGCGCCACAGCGGGGTGAGGCCGTCGGCAAACCGCCACGCCGCCATGACGCGATTGGCCGAGTCGTAACCGACGACGATCTGCCTGGCACGATCGACCAGCGGCGGATTCGTGATGCTCCCGCCGGCGATGCCGCTGATCTCGATCGCGTCATGATCCGCTGCGTCGGTCATCGACACGCGGATCAGCCGGTTGGGCGTTGGCACGACACCGCGCCCGATCATGCTCGTCCGGTAGCGATGACGGCCATTGTCCATGAACCAGGCATTGGCGCCATCGATCACGACGTCCCAGCCATAGCTTTGCCGCGTCCTGCTCGTGTAATCGAAGCGCCACGCGGGATCGATCTCCAGCGTCTTGCCGGTCCAGCGATAGCGAAAGATCGAGCGCGTGCCGACGACATAGACCTGGTTGCCGATCGCGCTCAGCCGCGCGATCGACGGCTCCCGGCATTCGACCCCGGCGCACACCGCGGTCATCGTTTCGGGATCGATGACCGTCAGTCGCGCGCACACCCTGTCCGACAGGTTCTTGGTGACGAGCAATCCGTTGTCGAGCACGACGAAGGAATTATAGGGCATGTCGTGGGGAAGCTCGGACGAGCCCTTCAGCCGGCAATGTCGGTCGAGCCGATGCGCCCAGCGGCCGTAAACCACATAAAGATCGCCATTGCCGTGCACGGCGACACCGCCCGGCCACATCGGTCCGCCGGGCAACCTCGCCGATCGCGCGATGGTCTCAAGCGTCAGCGGATCGATCCGTTCGACCCGCGCCGTCGTCGAAAGACCAATCCGCGCGCGCAGCGCCGAATGGGTCAGCAGATAAACCTCGCCGGGGTCGCCGAGCACCGTCATCGTCGATATCATCGTGCGGCGGGTCGTAACGGCGAGCCGCTCGCCGGGCGTGACGGTGAAGCCCGCGCCCTGTGCCGGAATTGCCAGCCTTTGTGGTCCGCCGTCTTCGGCCGGCCACGGTCCGGGACAATAGCCGCTCATGCTGCGCCTCGTGCTGTGCCGGATAGCGCGGTGGAGGCCCTGCCGACACGTGCCAATAGAGTCACCTTTGCGCGAACATCGCGTCGCGTCGCGTCGCGTCGCGTCGCGTCAGCGCGTTCAGTGCTGGTCTCCGCCCTTGGTGGGGTGCGACCGCTCAAGCGCGAGCCAGAGGAAGATCATGATCAGCGGCAGCAAGATCAGGCTGCCATAATGTTCGGGCGGATGGTGCCCGGACGGCGGATCATTGCGCACCCAGGCCGACCAGCCGAGCAACGCTCGCTCGACCAGCCCGACCAGCAGAAAGAGCGGCACGAGCGCGCGGTAGCGGAGGGCGATGATCAGCGTCACGATCCCATGCGCGATCTGCGTCGCGCCGGCCCATGCGAACATGCCGATAATCATGTTCCGGTTGTGACTGAGATCGAGCCCAGCGATCACGCCCGCGCCGCCGTCAGGAAGGAAGCTGTGGATCATCCCCGGAATGATCCAGCCAAGGCCGTAAAGCGCGAGGAACCATGCTGCAAAGCGGGAGCCTCGATATTGCTCGTTGGTGCTCGGCGGCAGGAATGCGCTCATAGCGCGAAACTCGCGAAACCGATCGTCGGCAACACTGGCCCCACGATGCCCGACTCCCATAACGCACATTGCAATAAATTGGCATTTAATGTGCCATAATATCGCCGGGGCGGTCAATCGACGTGAGCGACAGGTCAATTGGCGCAAGGCAGGCCAAAAGCGCTCGCGGCACGGCGGGCCGATCGCGGTCATGCCGGCGACAAGCGCTGCCCTGGCCCAAACCGGCAAGCATGCGCGCTCAACCGAAATCCTCGGCTCACCAGCGACTTTGAACGAACCATCGAAACGCTACCGCGTCGCTCTATCGTGCGCCTCGCGAGCGCATCACAGGCAAAACTGCAAGCCTATGAAATAGCGTTGCGCTTCATGATTCGGTCGCCGTGGACCGTGGCCGCGCGTGCCGCCCGTTCCCGCAGATAGCGCATGACGACCGCTTCATTGCGGTCGGTCGCCTGGCGACGCATGCGCACCGGCGGCGGCGGCGCGTCACTGCCGAGATAAAGCAGCACATTGGCGACGGTAAGCTGATAATCCGCCGCCAGTTGCTCATAGGTAACGCGGTGCGGCGCGACCCCGAGCGCGGCAAAGAAATTGTCCCAATGGCCATGGCAATAGTCGGAATAGCCGATCAATCGCTCGATTCGGTCGAGGTCGAACTGCGGTTCGGCGCGCGGTTCCTGCTCGCCGACATTGGGTATCGATCGCCAAAGTCCCGACTCGCTCGCCGCCACGGCGGAGATCGCCTGCCGCAACCGGTCGCGGCGCGCCAGATGGATGTAGGTTGGCGCCGGAAAGATTGGCGCGAGCAATGTGGCAAGACCACGATAGGTTTCGGGGGCGGTGTCGTCCGGCGAGCGATCGGCCAGATCGGGAAAACGGGTGGGGTCCAGTTCGTTCGCGAGTTCGACCATGTCGCGCCAGAAGATCTTGACCGACAGCGTGCCGCTCGGGTCCGTGCGGAATCTGGTAACGGCGCGGGTGTAGCTCCCAAGATCGGGCGTGCCCCAGCGATCGGCGAGCGAGGGGCGAAAACCGCCATGGAAATATTCGAGCGGACAGCCGAGGCCGCCGGCGAAATGGATCGCCTCACCAAGCAAGGTGCTGCCCGAACGCTGGTGCGTACAAATCAGGATGGTTTTGCGCGGCGCGCCGTCCCACGCGGGATAATCATGTTGCGCGGTCGCAAGATCATAAAGTTTGCGGCCTGCAAAGGTCGCGACGTCACTCGTCATGCTGGCGCTCGCTTCGACGGCGTCGAATCGCGGAAGGTCTCATCACAAAAAGGGCTGGATGCGCAAGCACCCAGCCCAATTCAATCACAATGCAACAGTCCGGTGTCAGCTCGCGTTATTGAGCGCTTCGCCGGTAAGCGAGCCCGAGCCCTGCGCTGCCGCTACTGGCTCGAACGAGAGAATCTCCGGCTTCACCCAAGCGTCGCGGGCGATGGGCGATTCGGAATTATTCGCGGTCATGCCAGCGTCTTTGTCGAAAGCCATGATCAGTCCCCTTGAATCGGTTCACCCTTGTACCGGTCTGCGCTAACACAAGCTTAATCGGGTATCAATCCAAAGCGGCGTGATTCATGGTGCATTGCGGCATGGGCATTGCGCATCGGTCCATTTCGGTAAACCTTGCCACGCGCGCCGCCGACCGCGCACGGGGCCTGTGATTGCCGGCACATGTCAGTGTGTATCGCCAACTATTCGCCGGGACGATAACGCCGTTCGACATGACCTTGTAACTGTTCGGCATAGAAATAGACCGGGCGAAGCGCGCCGGTGGCATAGCGTGGTGCCTGATCGTTGAAATGCTTTGCCGTGGGATTCCCGCTTTCACCGCCCGCCGTCACGGCCCAGGCGCTAAGTCGCGGCCCGAATTCAACCACCGCCACGAAGCTGTTGCCGCTGGTCCCATAATAGTTCTTCGTATTGGGATAAGCGTGCGCCCCGAACGAGGCGAGGCTGCCCCATTGTGCCGAGGTGAAGCCGACCGGGATGCTCGGTTGCGCATCGTCGAAATGCGCGGCGATCGAATCGTCGAGCCGCTGGAAGCGGTTGATTCGCCCCCAAGGCACGCGCCACGCGCCGAAATCGCGTGTCAGCCGCGCCACCGAATCGTCGAGCGCGCCGAGTCGCGAATCGGCGCCGGCACGCTTCAGGATATAGTCGGGCACGTTCATCCGCTCGTCGCGGGCGAAATTGCCGACCTCCTGCCATAGCCCGTCGCCCCAGAAGACCGCGAGCGATGTCGCCTCCGAGGCAACGCCCCAACGATAATCCCACGCCTTGAGCAAGGCGATCGGGCCGGCAAGCCGCGCGCGGCGTGGGTCGTTCGCGGGCAAGGCGTCGAAATCGGCGGTTAGCTGCGGGATCAGCGCGGCGAAGGCGGGAAGATAGCTGTCATAGGCGGCGGCGATCAGGCGCTCGGGGTTGAAGTCGTGGCGCCCCGTCAGCAGCAGATCGGCATGCGTGCCGCGCGCATTGGGGCCGGCCACGTCCATATAGCGCGGAAAGTCCTTCGCTTTGGGGCTGTCCGGCCCGGCGGCCTGCCACGGCCAGTCATTGGTGTTTTTGGCCCAGCCGATCGCGGGGTTGATCGCATTGGGCAGGCTGGGAATACCGTGCAGCCCGCGCCAGTCGGTCGCCGGGTCGCTGCCATCGACCGGTTTGGTATAGTCGAACCGGTCGCTGCGGATCGGCACGAATTGCGGGTGGAGATAGGCGATCTCGCCCTTGCTGTCGGCAAACAGCGTGTCGTTGGACGAGTTTGCCTGGCGCGCCGCGACCTGCAGATAGGAGGCGAGATCGTGCGCGCGCGTGCGCAACCAGCTCTGCTCGAGCGCGGGGATCGGCTTCCACATCAGGCTCTCGGCGATCCACTGCGCGCCGCGCGTGGCGACGATCGGGCCGTGATGCGTACGCCATGTGGTGAAGGTCCGTTGGCCCAGCGTGCCGTCGGGCTTGCGGAAGGCGATGGTGACGGAGCGTTCGCGCACCGGGCGGACCTCCGCACCATAGCGATAGCCATGCTTGCCGCCGGCCAGCGGCACGATCGTCTCGGCGAACTGGTCGACATTGTCGACGCCCGACGAGGTGTGCATCCAGCCGGCGCGCTCGTTGAAACCCTGATAGATGAAGAATTGCCCCCAGGTCGAGGCGCCATAGGCGTTGAGCCCGGCATCGCTGGTCATCTGCAACTCGGACCGGAAATAGAAGCTGGTGTGCGGGTTGATCAGCAGCAGCGCATGGCCATCGACGGTGTTCTTCGGTGCGATGGCGATGCCGTTGGAACCGCGCGGTTCACGCGGACGGCGTCCGCTTTCCTCGTCGTTGAGCGCGATGTGCTCGCCATAGAAAGCCGCAAGGTCGGCGGTCGAGATGCGCTCGATGTCGCCGCCGATACTGCCTTCGGTGAAGGACAGTGCCATCCACGGCTCGAAGCGCGTCAACACCTTGGGGTGCACGGTCGGGTGCGTGGCGAGATAAAAGTTCAGCCCATCGGCCCAGGCGTCCATCAGTCCGCGCAACCACACCGGGCTGGCGCGATACTGTGCCTTGAGCTCGGCCGGCTCGACATAGAGCCGCTGGCGCAGGTCGTTCCAGATCGCGCCCGGCCCTTCGGCCTCGGCGGTGCGGCCCAGCGCGGTCAGGTAATTGGCTTCGATGCGTCCGAAATCGTCCTCTGCCTGGGCGTAGATCGCGCCGAACACGGCATCGGCGTCGCTCTTGCCATGGACATGCGCGATGCCCCAGTCGTCGCGCGTGATGGTCACCCGCGCCGCTTCTGTGCGCCAGTGCGGCATGTCGTCGGCGCGCGCGGCAGCTGGCAGGGTGAGGGCAAGGGCGAGCAGCAGCTTGCGCGTGGCGTGGTGACGGCTATCCATGGCGCGACGCTATCGGGCGCGGGCGCGGGCGACAAGCATGGGGATGACGGCATGAAGATCTGGGCGGTGTTCGCCATGCTGCTCGCCACGCCGGCCGCCGCCGACCCGGCGCCCGCGACACTGTTGCGCCCGGCCGCGGTGTTCGACGGCGTCGACCCTGTGGCGCATCCCGGCTGGCAGGTGTTGGTCGCGGGCGACAGGATCGTAGCGGTCGGCCCGAACCTCAGCGCGCCGGCCGATGCGCGTGTGATCGACCTGGCCGGCGAGACGCTGATGCCGGGCATGATTGAGGGCCATGGCCATCTGTTCCTCCATCCCTATGACGAGACCAGCTGGGACGATCAGGTGCTGCACGAACCGCTCGCGCTGCGCACCGCGCGGGCGGTGGCGCAGGCGCAGGCGACGTTGCTGGCTGGCTTCACCACCGAACGCGATCTCGGCACCGAGGGCGCCGGCTATGCCGATGTCGGGCTCAAGGCGGCGATAGACCAGGGCATCGTGCCCGGGCCGCGCTTGCTCGTGGCGACGCGTGCCATCGTCGCGCTCGGTGCCTATGGCCCGAAGGGGTTCGAACCCGGTGTGGCGATTCCGCAGGGGGCGGAAGAAGTCAGCGGAGTCGATTCGATCGTCGCGGCGGTACGGCGCCAGATCGCGGCAGGCGCGGATGTGGTGAAGCTCTATGGCGACTATCGCTGGCGCCCGGGCGAACCGAGCATGCCGACCCTCTCGCTCGACGAGATGAAGGCGGCGGTGGCGGCGGCGCACGACGCCGGACGCATCGTCGCGGTCCACACATCGACGTCCGAGGGGATGCGCCGCGCGATCGCCGCCGGGGCCGACACGATCGAGCATGGCTATGGCGGCACGCGCGAGATTTTCGCGGCGATGGCGGCGAAGCATATCGCCTTGTGTCCGACACTCGCTGCGTCGGATGCGGTGTCGCGCTATCGCGGCTGGAAGGGCGGCGATCCGGTACCCGAAGCGGTGGCGCAGAATCGCAGCAGTTTCGCGCTGGCGCGTGCGGCCGGGGTGCCGATCTGCATGGGCGGCGATGTCGGGGTGTTCGCGCACGGCGACAATGCCCGCGAGATGCTGCTGATGGTCGCGGCCGGTATGCCGCCGGCCGAGGTGCTCGTCGCGGCCACATCGGGCAATGCGCATTATTTTCACGTGGCTGATCGGCTTGGCGCGGTGAAACCCGGCTTGTTCGCCGATCTCATCGCGGTACAAGGTGATCCGACACGCGATATTGCCGCCGTCCGGGCGGTGAAATGGGTAATGAAGGGAGGCCAGATTGTCCGCCAGCCATGATGAGAATGCACCGCGGGTGATGCTGACGGTCGATGACTTTGCCCCGCATGTCGGCACCGAGTTCATCGCCCGCTCCGGCGACTTTGAGGACCGGCTGACGCTGGTCGAGGCGACGCCGTCGCGCCGCGCGCCGCCCGAGGGTTTTCGCCACGCCTTCAGCCTGATCTTCGACGGCATTCGCGATGATGCGATGATCACCAACATCATCGAGTTCGATCATCCGGTGATGGGACCGCAGTGGATGACGCCGTCGGCGCTCGGCCACAGCCCGACCGGCGGATTTCGCTACGAGGTGCTGTTCAACTAGCTGAGGGTGCCGTCCAGCGCATCAGCGCGTCGAGCCCGAGATCCTCGATCTCGACAAAGCCCTTGCGCAGGTAGAGGCGCTTGGCCGGGTTGAAATGATCGACGCGTAGCGTGGCGGTCGCCCGCGCGCGCGCCGCGCTTGTCAGCAAGATGTCGATCAGGGCAGCACCGATGCCCTGCCCGTGATGCTCGGGCAGGATCGCGATATCGACCAGGCGATGCTCGCGCTTGCCGCGCTGGACATAGAATCGCCCGATCGGCGCACCGTCGCGTTCGACGACCTGAAAGTTGGCATCGGGGTAATCCGCGCGATAGCCGGCATGGCGCGCGTCATATTGCTGTTGGAGCAGCGCGACCTTCTGGTCTGCGGGCAGCGGAAGTGCCGCGAATTCGTTCCAGCGCACGGCAATATTAAGACGGCGGAGGAACGCTTCGTCCTCCGCCGTCTCGGGTCTCAGTGTGATGGCGCCAGGCGTCAGTTGCGCGCCGGGAAAACGCCCTGGGTGCAGATGCAATAGTTGATCGCCAGAACGGGCTGGATGTTGGGGTGCGTCTGGTTGCCGCCGGCAAGGCCAATGAAGCTGGGGTGCAGCGTCGTCGCATTTTCCAGCGGCGGGTTGTTCCAGGTCTTGTTTACGGTGGCGGGGGTACCGTTGTACCGGCTGAGGTAATCGCCAGCCTGCGGTACGGTGCGCATGTTGCTCCCCTGTCCCGCCAGCGGCTGCAGCTTGGTGTCGGGCGTGTGGCTGTGCGCCGCCATCTCGGTCGACAGCAGGAGATGATTTTCCTCGCCTGTTTCCTCGCCGATCACATAGGTGCTCAGCCCCGAACCCGTCCCCATGCCGAGCGCGAGGCGGCTCTGCAGGTTGGGCAGCGCGAAATTCGACGTACCGTTGCCGCCATAATAGGTCCCGATGATCGAGAACAAGGCAGTGTTCGACGAAATCGCCAGAAGCTGCCCGCGGCAGAACATCCAGTTGCGTGGTGCGAAGTTGAACCCGAAGGGGCGGATTTCGCCGATATATGGATCAGACACGGATTTTCTCCCCCTTACGAGCCTAGTTTTGCTGCGGGTACACACCCTCGAGCGCGATGAGATAGTTCAACGCGAGGATGGGCATGATGTTGTTGTGCGGAACGCTGTTGCCGGCCGACGTCACCGAGGCCGCGTTCGGTGGTGTGTCGGTGTTGCCCGACGAACTGCCGTTGAGGTAGAGCAGCGCCGGCGCCGCCGGCGCCGCCGGCAGTGCATTGGCCGGGCTCGTGAGCGTTGCCGCCCCGGTCAGCGCGATCGTCTGGTGCGTGTGGCTCGGCAACTGGGCCTGCGACACCGTGGCGTTCTCCACACCCGACGATTCGCCCAACACCCGGGTGGTCAACCCGCCGCCAGTTCCCTGGTGCAGCGCGACGCGGCTCTGCAGGTTGGGCAGTGCGAAGGTGTTGACGCCGTCGCCGCCATAGGTCGTGCCGAGCAGCGTGTAGAGCGCATCATTCTGCGCGATCGAGAGCAGCTGGCCGTTGCAATACGCCCAGCCGCGAATCTGGAAATTGCCGGCGAACAGCTTGATCTCGCCGAGAAAAGGTTGAGCCATTATCCAATCCTTCGAATAAGCGGGTTTCGGGCGATCAGTTGCGCGAGGGGAAGATTCCCTGCAGCGCAATGCAATAATTCACCACGAGATAGGGCTGCATGTTCTGGTGCCCGGCATTGCTGCCGGTTGCGGCCAGCATGCCCGTTGCGAGCGGCACCGTCGCACCGCCGGCGGCGCCATAGGTTTTTTGCGCCAGCCCCGCCGTATCGATCGCGCCGGCGAGGAAATTGCCCGCCGGCGTGGCGACATCGCCCGCCGCCGAATTGGCCGCCCACAAATGGGTGTGCTGCGGGATCTGGGTCGACAACAGCGTCACGGTCTCGGTGCCGGTCGGCTCGCCGATGACATAGGTGCTCAGGCCCGGACCCTGTCCGAAGGATAGAGCGGCGCGACCGCGCAGGTCGGGCAGCGCGAAGTTCGTCGTGCCGTTGCCGCCATAATTGGTGCCCAGCAGCGAGAACAGTGCCTGGTTCTGCTGGATCGACAGAAGCTGGCCGTTGCACAAGGCCCAGGCCTTAGGCGCGAACCCAAAGCCGAAGGCGCGAATTTCTCCCATAAACGGTTGTGACATCGGCTCTCCCCCTTCAACAGATGTGCGACCCTCCCGCGGGACGGCTCGCACGACTCGCTTCGCCACTAATCGTCGTATCTGACAAACGACAAAATGCGCACGAAAGCATCATTGACGAAAAACGTGAATAACAGGCGCCGCCATGTGAGCCTGGAAAACTCCACACCGTCTGCGCCGAATGATTTAGCCACCGGCCCGGGGGGTGCGTCAAGTGATTTATTATGTCCGATTCGCTAGTTACCGGAACTCGAATTTGCGATTGTTTCAGGCAAGATTTTCCGTCATATCAGCGACGTTCGACTAAGCCGCGCGAGCAGCCGCGGCACCAGATTCAAGGGGGAACTAATGACCGACAATCGTGAAGGGATCGACGCTCAGGCCTCGCGACCGGTATGGCGCACGCCGACCCTGAGCGATGCGGGAATTCCCGAAGTGACCTTCGGTACCTATCAGGCAGCCGGCAGCGACGGCGTTGATCCGACCCATCCTACCACGGGCGTGAGCTAATCGCACGCACCTGCAATGCGGTCCGGCGCGCCGGTCTTTTTGCAGGGAAGCGCGCGATGATCGGGAATGACGGGGTGAGAGACGTTTGCCCGGCGTGGGATGAATCCCGCGCGCCAATGCTTGTGGTCGAGCTGCCGGTAGATCGGTGAGCGAGTTTGTCGGGGTCCTCCCTTGGGGGCGCGGGGCAGTAGATCCCGCGATCATCGCGCGCATGGGTGGCAATCTTGCCGGCGGCGGCGCGGGACGTTGCGTCGTTTCCGGCCGTCTCGCATTGCGCCATTTGCCACTCCGGCACGATGACCGGCGCCTCGCGACGCAGCCGGTGCGGGCTGCGGGCGGCGCACTGGTTGTTGCCGATTGCCGGTTGGATGAGCCGGGCGAGATCGCTGCAGCGTTGGGGCTCGATGGTCAGCGACGCGACGATGCCATCCTGGTGGGGGCAGCGTGCCAGCGTTGGGGGCTCTCCGCCGCCGAGCGGCTAAATGGCAGCTTCGCTTTCGCGCATTGGGACGAAGCCGCGGATCGGCTCGTCCTCGCGCGTGATGGATTGGGCACGCGCTCGCTCTTTTACGTCGAGCATCCGCACTATCTGATCTTTGCCTCGTCGCTGCAGACATTGCTCGCGCTCCCGGAGGTGTCGCGCGAAATCGACGACATCGTTCTGGCGCAATATCTCACGATCCAGCTGCCCGATAACGAGACCACGATTTATCGACATATCCGACGCGTTCCGCCTGGCGGCATGGTGGTGGTTGAGCACGGTCGCTTGCGCAAATCGCTGTACTGGACGGTGGATCACATCGCGCCGGTACGTTTCAAACGCGACGATGACTATGTGGCGGCGGGGCGCGCGCTGCTTGACCGGGCCGTCGCGTGCCGCCTGCCAGCGGACGGGCGCCTCGGCGTACAATTGTCGGGTGGGCTCGATTCGGCGGGCCTTGCCGCAACGGCCGCGCGCCTGCTGGGCGACACGGATTTCAATGCTTTCCACCGTGCGCCCGGCGCGCCGCATCTTTATGAGGCGATGGACGAGCGCGCGCTCGTCGATGCTGTGGCGGCGCGTTACCCGACGATCGCGCTGACCGTGATTGACGGCGACCGGCAATATGCCGCCGATATCGAGCCGGAAATCGATGCCGCGAAATATGTCGTGCCGCGCGCGCGCGGTCTCAACGCCAGCTGGTTCGAGCCGATCCAGGAAGCCGCGCGCGCCACGGGCGTATCGGTCATGTTTAGCGGCGGATGCGGCAACGGAACGCTCTCCTGGGGTGGGCGACCGCACTTCGCCAATGATGTCCTGACGGGGCACTGGGGTCTCGCTTGGCGCAGTGCCACCGTGGCGGCGGCGCAGCGTCGCCAGTCGGTGCCTCGTTTTCTTGCGGGGCACTGCATCAAGCCATTGCTGCCGCGAGCGATGATGGTACGACGCGCGCAGCGCGCAGCGGGGGATCGTTCGCCCTGGGCGCTCTACAGCATGGTATCCGACGATTTCCTGGCGTCGATCGACTATGCGGCGCTGACTCGCGGGACCGATCACGACGTGCCGTTTCAGGGCAAGGTGGACGACAAGGTCGCCCGGTTTCGCGGGCTTCAGGACCAGCGCAATCGTGACAAGCGTGCCGCCAATCGCCGCGCCGGCGATGTCGCGGCGGTCGATCCCTATGCCGATCGGCGGCTGGTTGAGTTTACCCTCGGTGTTCCCAACAGCCAGTATTGGAACGCCGGAGAAGATCGCTGGCTCGCGCGGCGTGTGCTGGCCGATCGGTTGCCGGCGGAGCTGGTGTCGGAGCGACGGCGCGGCGTGCAATGCCCCGAATGGTACGAGCTGGCATCGCGGCGTCGCGAGGGGCTGGCGGCAGCGGTCGAACGGATCGGGCGCTCCCCGCTCGCCAGCCGCGTGGTCGACGTGCCGCGCATGAAGGCGCTACTCGACGACTGGCCGGACGCGGAAACGGCGATGTCGCAAAAGCAGGTCTACGGTTATGCGCTGGCGCGGGGCATATCGATTGGCGGATTCCTGCGCTGGTATGAGGGTGGGAATGAGTAACGCTAGCGTCGATTACGATCTTTGCGGCTGGCGGGTTTCGAGCGCGATTGCCTTGCCCGACCTGCCGCTATGGGCCGGCGACGACCGCAGTACCGACATCGTCATCGAAATCGGTGAGGTAGCGCCGTTCGCGTCTCCCACCATGGTAACGCCACTTGTTTCGATCGACGCCGATGGTTCGGCGCATTTCAGTGTCGTGGGCGTCGCCGATTACCTCGTTACGGGCGGCCGTCGTATCGTCGTTTCCCCGGTGCTCCCGCAGGATTCGCCCGACATCAGGCTGTTCCTGCTCGGTAGTGGTCTCGGCTTTCTGTGCCACCAGCGCGGTGTACTGCCGATCCATGGCGCGACGGTCGACATCGACGGCGAAGCGGTCATTTTTGCCGGCGCATCGGGCGCAGGCAAGTCGACCCTCGCCGACGCGTTTGCGCGGCGTGGTCATGTCGTGCTCTCCGACGATGTTTCGCCCATTCAGATCACGGCCCAAGGGCCCCTCATCCTGCCGAGCCTGCGCCGCATCCGCTTGTGGAAGGATGCTGTCGACAATGCCGGCTGGAACACCGACGATCTGGAACGCTGCCGGGCCGGGCTCGAAAAATTCAGCAGGTCGCTTCATGGTGAACCAGCGGTCAAGCCATTACCCCCGCGCGCCATCTTCCATCTCCGTCGCCAATGGGTGAAGCTCGGCGGCGCGCGCTTCCGCAGGCTTCGCGGACGCCCCGCCGTCGACGAACTCCAGCGCCAGATATTTCGCTGGAAGTCGCTGGTGGGCGTAGCTGGTCCGATGGGCGCGCTCGCGCGCACGGCAGTCGCTGCGAGTAATATTCCCGGTCATTTCGTCCTCGAGCGGCCCATCGCGTTCGACCGCCTCGACGAATCGATCGACGAGATCGTCATGACGGTGCGGGCGACGCGATGACGGCAGGGCGAAGGGGTGGCGTGCTCTGGCTCGCTTCCTATCCCAAGTCCGGCAACACCTGGGCGCGCATAGCCCTGCTGTCACTGCGCGAAGGCGGCGCGCATCTCGATCTGAACGAGGTCGTCGGTTTTTTCAAAATGCCGACCACGCGACTGCTGTTCGACAAGGTTCTCGAGGTCGAGGCCGGTAATCTGACACTCGACGAACTGGAGTTCCTGCGCCCGGCCCTGCACGATGCCATTGCCGCGCTGGACGACGAACCGCAGTTGCTCAAGGTCCATGATTGCTGGTTTCGTAACACCGTAGGGCGTCCGATCTTCGATCGCTCGCACACGCGCGGCGCGATCTACATTATCCGCGATCCTCGCGACGTCGCCATTTCCTGGGCGCGCTTCAACGGCAGATCGATCGATTGGAGCATCGGCAATCTCGCCGATCCGACTTCGCAAATGGCCAGCAGTCGGACAAAGAGCGTCAGCAGCATCGCCCAGCGGCTGGGCCATTGGTCGGCGCATGTCACCGGCTGGGTCGACGATTCGGGCCTGGCGCCGCTGGTCGTGCGCTATGAAGATATGCACGCCGACCTCGCGGATACCCTGGCGCGCATGGCAGCGCATATCGGGTGGACGACGTCGCCCGAGGCGATCGCGGGCGCCATTGAGGCGTCGCGATTCGACCGCCTCGCCGCGCAAGAGCGGCAGACCAGTTTTTCCGAGCTCCCCGACACGGCATCGCAGTTCTTCGTGTCCGGTCGGGCGGGTGGCTGGCGTGAGATACTGACGGCTGAGCAGGCCGCGACGATCGAACGCGACCACGAAGCGGTGATGCGCCGCTTCGGCTATCTTTGAGGTTGGCCGCCGTCAGACCTTCCCCTCGGGCAATTCCACCGTCCGGTGTGCCGCGCGCAGCTCGGCCAGCGACAGCCGCTCGATCCGCTCCCGCAGCATGTGCTTGAGCGCTGCCTCCAGCGCAGGCTCCATCTCGTTATCCCCGCGGATCGGGCGCCGAGCCACGGGTGATTCGATCATATCGCGCATCATCAGGTCCAGCGTGCGCGGCGCGGTCAGCGGATAGAAGAACAGCCCGATATGCAGCGACCGCTCGGCCGCCACCATGCAGTGATGGCGATAGCCCGCCGGGAGGAGCAGCATGTCGCCCGGCGCGAGCACGGTATCGAGCAATGGCACGGGTGCCGCATGGGTCCGCACCTGCGGTGCGCCGACCACCGGGTCGATCATCGGATCGGCGTGGACGACCCAGTGCTTGCTGCCAGCAATCTGGATGACCAGCAGGTCGCCATCGTCATAATGCGCGGGCAACGCACCATGCTCGCCGGTGCCCGCGATCGCCGCGCCGACGATATGCTCGCCCGTCTCGGCTTCGGCCGACGCAACCAATCGCGACAGCGCCGGCACGAAACGATGTAAATCATAAGCGATCACGCTACCGCCGGTTTCCAATACCTTGGCGATGGCATCCCGTTTCACCCGACCGCGGTGACGGTAGAAAACGGTTGGCAACTGACGCGCTTCCTTGGTCACGCGCAGGCGTCGGGCAGGGAAATCGTCGCCGAGCGCGGCATCGAAAAAGCTGTCCCAGTCGAGCAACGTCGCGACATCGACTTCGCTGCGCAGCAACAGCGGTACACGCCGCGCGAGATGCTGGCGAAACGCACCAACCGACAGCGGTGCAATCAGTCCTGCCAGGTCTGCAATCATTGTCCCTCGCCTCCGCTACCCAGCCTAAGGTGAGTGTTTGACAGCGGCAATGGTCGCGATATGCCTTATCCGGTCGCGCATGCGTTCTGCGCTTTCGGCGATATGCGACGCATCGCAGGGCGATCGTGCTGTGTGACATGGCAGAGACCACCCGGAGGATCGTGCTAAGATGCTGAAACCATCGACGCGGGAACAGGCCCATCTCGCGTTGTTGCGGGAGGCGGTGAGCCAGCGGCCAAATTCACCGGAGCTTTTGTACGCGCTTGCCGAGGCGCTGGCGGAACGCGGTGCCTATGGCGAATATGCGGACATCTTTCGTCGGGCCTATCAGGCAAGACCCTGCGCCTATCCGGATTTGGTCTGCCAAAATGGGCAATCGCAACATGACGCGGCAGTTTCGCTTCGCGCACGTACCAATGCTCTTCTCACACGCGGCGTTTTATATTCCCAGGTCATCGCGGCCCAGGTGATTGCCGACGCCATTTTAGGCAATGCCGGGGACGTCGCATACCTGATGGATTATGACGCGTTCCTGCGTTGTGGAGCGGTGGAACCGCCGGCTGGGTGCGACCGCGACACCTTCCACGCCAATCTCGTCGACGAGATAAAGTCCGGCATGACGTATTTCGGGCGAAAAGAGAACGCGGCGATGAACGATGCGTGGTGGCACGTCGATCTCCTGCGTCCCGAGCGATCGACGGCATGGCAATTGCGAGAAATTATCCGCGCGCGAGTCGAGCGCTACATTGCAGAGTTGCCTGCGTCCTCAGATCATCCTTTCGTTCGCGCTGCCCCGAGTGCGTTCAAAATTGCTGGCTGGGCGCTGGTGTCCGATGGAACCTCCTACCACGTACCCCACATCCATCCGGAGGCGTGGCTGAGCGGGATCTATTATGTCGTTCGCCCTCCCGCGTCACGCCAGCCCGGCACTGTCGGATGGCTCCGGATGGGGCCGCGGCCCGAGCTCGGGCTAACCCCGGCCGATGGATGGCAGGAGCGCTTTATCGCGCCCGAACCCGGAACGCTCGTTCTGATGCCCGGCTATTTCGTCCACGATACCGAGCCGATGGGTGTAGACGAGGAACGCATCTGCATTGCTTTCGACATCTTGCCGCTCGAACTCGCGGGGCGGGTTGTGGAAACCGACAGCGAATAACACGCTGCATCACCGCATGGGCCGCTCGGCTTCACGCGGCGCGCGCAAGGTCCCGTTCGACCAGCTGCTCCAGAAATGCCCGTGTCTCGGCCGCGATCAGAGCGGGGTCGCCATCGAAGTCCTCAGCCAGGCCGGTGCACAGGGCGTCGAGGCGGCAAGGTTGTTCGATCCGCTTCCAGATCGCGGTACCGATCGTATCGAGTCCGAAGTAGCGGCCGGTCTCGAGCCCGATCAGGACCATTTCTCCATCAACCTCGGTCGACAGCGCATTGCCCGTTTGTGAAATCATCATGTCGTCGGTGATGGTCATCTTTGCCCCCGCGCCGGATCTGGCCCTGCCCGGACAGATTTCGTCCGCTTCGCCCGCGATGGCAAGGGGCTAGCGCGCGACGATCGTCCCGCCTTCGATCGTGATGACCATGTCGCAATAGGCCATGGTCTCGGCGCGGTGCGAAATCATCACAATCGTCGGGCGCGGGTCGAGCGCGGCCAGACGGTCGAGCAGGGCCGCCTCGCTCGCCGCGTCGATCGCATTGGTCGCTTCGTCGAGCACCAACAGGCGTGGACGCCTGAGCAGTGCGCGGGCAATCGCCAGCCGCTGGCGCTCGCCCCCCGAAAGCCGCGCGCCGCGTTCGCCCACGACCGTGTCGAGGCCCTCGGGGAGCGCGCGGACCAGCACTTGGGCCCCGACAAAGTCGAGCGCCTGCCACAACGCCGCCTCGTCGAGCGGGGGCGAGCCCCAGCTGAGGTTGCGCCGCACGCTGTCGTGGAACAGGAATCCCTCCTGCGGGACATAGGCCAGTCCTTCGCGCCAACCGATCGCATGGTCGCCACTTAGCGGCGTGTCGCCGACGCGGATCTCGCCCGACTGCGGGAGCAGAAGCGTGATGAGCAGATCGACCAAAGTCGTCTTGCCCGCACCCGATGGCCCGGCGATGCCCGTGAAGCTGCCGGGCGCGATGACGAAACTGACATCGCGCACGCCGCCACCACCATCGTGAATATAGGTTACGCGGCGCGCTTCTATGGCGCCCGAGGGGGCTGATGCGGTGACGCCGCTCACGCTCTCGCCGCCATCAAGCTCGCGCTCGAAGGCTTGCACCGCCTCGAACGCCGGCAGCGCGAAGAAGAAATTCTGTGCCGCCATCTGCAGCGTCTGTGCGGGGGCGGCCATCCGCGAGAAGATCACGACGATGGTGATCAGCACGGCGGGAGCCACGCCCGCGGCGAAGCCGATCGTGATGACGGTCGCGCCCATCAGTGCCGAGCCGATCGAGAAGATCCGGCGGCTCGATGCCTGGCGCTGCGAGAAGCTCAGGCCGCGCGCCCGCACCTCGCGCTGGATCATCTCGAACTCGTCGACAAAGGCGGATTGCGCGTTCTGCGCGGCAGCCGCCTTCAGGCCGCCGAGAAAGCCGCTGGTGCTGCCCATCAACGCGATGTTGGCACCGACCATGCCCGCGCCGAGATCGCGAATGCGCCCCTGGGCGAGCAGCGCCAGCAGCGCGCCGAAAAGCACCAGCAACGTCGTGGCGAGCGCGAGCAACGGCGCCAGCGCAAAGGCCAGCGCGCCTTGCACCACCAGCATCACCACCGCGACGCTGCCCTGGATGAGATATTGCGCCGAGCCGGAAATCCGCGCCACCTCGCTGGTCATCAGGCTGGTGATCCGGGCATGGCGCAGCGCGACGACGCGGTGCCACGGCGCCGCGGCGAGCCGCCGCATCAGCCGGTTGCGAAGGCTTTCGACGAAGCCGCTCTGCAGGTGCGCCAGCGCCATGTCACGGGCATAAAGTACCACTGCGCGCACCAGCGCCAGCGCGACGAACAGCGCGAGCATGATCGCCAGCCGTACGAGCGGGGTATGCGCGCCGGCGGCCTCGAGCAGCATGGTCGTGCGCGATGGTTTGCCCGGTGATGCGACGACCGCGTCGATGATCGGGATCAGCAGCAGCAACCCCGCGCCGTCGAGGATCGCGGCCAGCCCGACCAGCGCGCCGGCGGCCCATCCCTTGAGTCCGGCATAATGCGCGAAGGAGCCGAAAAAACCACGCGTCGCCCGCAGCAACGGCTTGATCGCGGAGAGACGCGGGACGGTCGGCATCGTCGCCTCTCCTAGGGTTCGGATGCGATGGCGGCAATGGCAGCCGCGCAGCGCCGCGTCGCCGCTCCGGGCACTTGATACCGATCAAGTTTATTGTCACATATAAACAATATCTTGCGCGAACTTCGCCGGGCAAGCACTTGCGGTTCGACGTCCGCCACCGCATTTTTCCGGAACATACGGAGCGATGCAACCGCGGCACGGACCAGCGGACCACGCACCGGGGGACGGCTGCAATGACCTGGCGCGTGACGGGGAACAACGCTGATGACCAAGGCCAAGGGCCGGGGGCGGGTCGCACTCGCCGCTTCGATGATGCTGACACTCGCCGCATGCGGCAAGGGTAACCAGAACCAGGCGCCGCCCGCGCCGCACGTCACGGTGGCGACGCCGCTGCCGCGCGACGTCGTCGACTGGGACGAATATGTCGGCCGCTTCGAGGCGATCCAGGATGTTGAACTGCGCCCGCGCGTCTCGGGGACGATCGATCGCGTGCTGTTCACCGACGGCCAGCATGTCAGCCAGGGCCAGCCGCTCTTCATCATCGATCCGCGGCCCTATGCCGCCGCGCTCGCCCAGGCCCGCGCGCAGGCCGCCAAGGCCAATGCCGCGCTGGTCAATGCCCAGTCGGAACTCGCCCGCGCCGAAAAGCTGCTCGCCGCCCAGGCGATCGCCAAGGAAGAATATGAGACCAAGCAGGCAGCGGTGCGCACCGCTGCAGCCGATCTCGCTGCCGCGCAGGCGAGCGCACGCACCGCCGCGCTCAACATTAGCTTCACCACGGTACGCTCGCCGATCGCCGGGCGCGTGTCGGATCGCCGCGTCAGCAAGGGCAATTACGCGCAGGACGGTACGACCGTCCTGACCCGCGTCGTCTCGATCGACCCGATCTGGTTCTCGTTCGAGGGCGCCGAAAGCTTCTACCTCAAATATCTCCGTCAGGATCGGGCCGGCGAGCGTGGCTCGTCGCGCAACACGCCCAATCCGGTCGAGATCCAGCTCGCCGACGAATCGGGTTATCGCTGGCACGGCCATATGGATTTCGTCGACAATGCCATCGACACCAATTCTGGAACGATCCGCGCCCATGCCGTCGTCGCCAACCCGGGCGGTTTCCTGACCCCCGGCATGTTCGGTCGCGCGCGCCTGCTCGGCTCGGGCACCTATCATGCGATGCTCATCCCCGACGAGGCGATCCTGACCGACCAGACGCGCAAGATCGTCTATGTCGTCGGTCGCGACGGCAAGGTCGTGCCGCGCCCGGTCCAGACCGGCCCGCAGGTCGAGGGGCTGCGCGTCATCAAGAACGGCCTCGCGCCGACCGAGCGCGTCGTGATCGAGGGCATCACCACGCTCCAGCCGGGCATGGCCGTCGTCGCCACGCAGGTGAAACTCAAGCCGCGCGCGCCCGACACGGCACCCGGGTCATCGCCGGAAAGCGCACCGCCGCCGTCCGAAGCCACGGCACGCTGAGCCGGTAAATGAAATTCCCCCATTTCTTCATCGACCGGCCGATCTTCGCCGCGGTGCTGTCGATCCTCATCGTCGTGTTCGGCGTGGTGGCCTATCCCGGGCTGCCGGTCGCGCAATATCCCGAAATCGCGCCGCCGACCGTGGTGGTAAGCGCGACCTATCCCGGCGCCAATGCCGAGACGCTGGCCGAAACCGTCGCCGCGCCGCTCGAGGAATCGATCAACGGCGTCGAGAGCATGATCTACATGTCCTCCTCGGCGACCGGCGACGGCAGCCTCGCCATCACGGTGACCTTCAAGCAGGGCACCAATATCGACCAGGCGCAGGTGCTGGTGCAAAACCGCGTCTCGACCGCCGAACCGCGCCTGCCCGACCAGGTCCGCCAGATCGGCGTGACGGTGCTCAAGAATTCGCCCGACATCCTGCTCGTCGCCGCGCTGACCTCGCCCGATGGCTCGCTCGACCAGCAATATGTCTCCAACTACGCCACGACGCAGATGATCGACCGGCTCGCCCGCATCCCCGGCGTCGGCGGCGTGCGCATCTTCGGCGGGCGCGACTATAACATGCGCGTGTGGATCGACCCCGATCGCGCCGCCTCGCGCAACCTCACCGTCGATGAGATCACCGGCGCGGTACGGTCGCAGAACACCCAGGCCGCTGTCGGCGCGGTCGGCCAGCCGCCGTTCAACCAGGGCGGCACCGCCTTCCAGCTCGGCATCCAGGCGACCGGACGGCTGAGCACGCCGGAACAGTTCGGCGACATCATCATCAAGCGCGACGACCAGGGCCGGCTGACGCGGCTGCGCGACGTCGCACGGATCGAGCTCGGCGCGCAGGATTACGGCATCAACGCGCTGCTCAGCGGCAAGCCGATGACCGCGCTGGCGATCACGCAGCTGCCGGGCTCGAACGCGCTGACCACCGCCGAGGCGGTCAAGGCCGAGATCGCCCGCGCCTCCGGGTCGTTCCCGCCGGGGATGACCTATTCGATCCCCTACAATCCGACCGACTATATCCAGGCCTCGATCGAGGCGGTGCAGCATACCCTGTTCGAGGCGCTGATCCTCGTCGCGCTGGTCGTGCTGCTGTTCCTGCAGAGCTGGCGCGCCGCGCTGATCCCGATCATCGCCATTCCGGTCTCGCTGATCGGCAGCCTCGCGGTGCTCGCGGTGTTCGGCTTCAGCCTCAACAACCTGTCGCTGTTCGGCATGGTGCTGGCGATCGGCATCGTCGTCGACGACGCGATCGTCGTGGTCGAGAATATCGAACGACTGATGGAGGAAAAGGGCCTCAGTCCGCGCGAGGCCGCGCACGAGACGATGGACGAGGTGTCGGGTGCGCTGATCGCGATCGCGCTGGTGTTGTGCGGGGTGTTCATTCCGACCAGCTTCATCCCCGGCATATCGGGGCAATTCTACCAGCAGTTCGCGCTGACCATCGTCTCGGCCACCGCGATCTCGGCGTTCGTCTCGCTGACGCTGTCGCCGGCGCTCGCCGCATTGATCCTCAAGCCCAAGCACGAAGGCGAGCCGCGCTCCGGCTGGCGCGGGATGCCCACCCGTTTCGCGCGCGGCTTCAATGCCGGCTTCACCCGGCTCGGCGCGCGTTATGGCCGCTTCACCAAGCGCGCGGTGCGCTCGCTCGCGGTGGTCGGCGTCTGTTATATCGCGCTGATCGCGCTGGCCGGCTGGCGCTTCGGCGCAACGCCGACCGGGTTCATCCCGGCGCAGGACCAGGGTTATCTGATCGTCGTCGCGCAGCTTCCGCCGGGTGCCTCGCTCCAGCGCACCACCGACGTGATCCAGCGCGCCGCCAAGGTCGCGCTGAACAACCCGGCGGTCGCGAAGACCGTCGCCTTTGCCGGGCTCGACGGCGCAACCTTCTCGACCGCGCCCAATGCTGGCGCGATGTTTGTCGCGCTCAAGCCGCATGGCGACCGCAAGGGCGCCGACGATGTCGCCAACCAGCTGCGTCAGGCGCTCGGCTCGATCAACGACGGGCTGCTGCTCGTCGTCCCGCCGCCACCGGTGCGCGGCATCGGCACGGGCGGCGGCTGGAAGATGCTGATCGAGGACCGTTCCAACCTCGGCTACAAGGCGCTCGAGGGCGCGGCGTTTGGCATGATGATGAAGGCCAACCAGGCCCCCGGCATCACCTCGGCCTTCACCACCTTCAACACGCGCACGCCGCGGCTGTTCGCCGATATCGACCGCGAGCGTGCCGAGCAGCTCGGCGTGCCGGTGGCCAATGTTTTCTCGACGCTCGGCACCTATCTCGGCTCGAGCTATATCAACGACTTCAACTTTCTCGGCCGCACCTACCGTGTGACCGCTCAGGCCGATGCGCCGTACCGCGACCAGGTCTCCGACATCGGGCACCTCAAGACGCGCTCGGCCTCGGGCCAGATGGTGCCGCTCGATGCGGTGCTGACGATGAAGAACGACAGCGGGCCGTACCGCGTCGTGCGCTACAATCTCTATCCTTCGGCCGAATTGCAGGGCGACACGCTGCGCGGTTATTCGAGCGGACAGAGCCTTGCGACGATGGCCAAGCTGGCGGGCGAGATCCTGCCCAAGGGGATGAGCTTCGAATGGACCGAGCTTGCCTTCCAGCAGCAACAGGCCGGCAATACCGGCGTGTTGGTGTTCGGGCTCGCCGTGTTGTTCGTGTTCCTGCTGCTGGCGGCGAATTATGAGAGCCTCGTGCTGCCCTTCGCGGTGATCCTGATCGTGCCGATGTGCCTGCTCGCTGCAATCGTCGGCGTCGATCTCATGGGCATGGACAATAATATCCTGACCCAGATCGGGCTCGTCGTGCTGATCGGCCTCGCCGCCAAGAACGCGATTCTGATCGTCGAATTCGCGCGGCAGAACGAGCTCGACGGCATGGAACTCCATGCCGCCGCCGAACACGCCGCCGAGCAACGCCTGCGCCCGATCATCATGACCTCGATCGCCTTCATCCTCGGCACGCTGCCGCTGGTGATCGGCACCGGGCCGGGCGCCGAGATGCGTCGCGCACTCGGTGTCGCGGTGTTCTTCGGCATGATCGGCGTGACAACCTTCGGCCTGCTCTTCACCCCGACCTTCTATGTCCTCAGCCGCAAGGGCGGCGACTGGGTCGCGGCGAAGATCAAGCGCCGGCCGCGCGATCCGGCGCCCGAAACGGCGGAGATACCGGCATGAAGCGCGCCTTCGACCTCATTCCGGCCTTGAGCGCGGCGGTGCTGCTGTCGGGCTGCGTTGTCGGGCCCAACTATAGCCGTCCCGCGACCCCCGCCGTGGCAAGCGGAGCCTTCGTCGATCGCGGCGCGACGACCTCCGCCAACGCGACACCGCTGCCCGATCATTGGTGGCGGTTGTACGACGACCCTGCGCTCGACCGGCTGGTGAGCGAAGCGCTCGCCCACAACACCGACATCCGCGTCGCCGCCGCCAGCCTGGCGCGGGCGCGCGCGGTGCTGTCGGAACAGCGCGGCGCGCGGCTGCCGACCACGGGCAACAGCGCGCAATATAGCCACAGCCGGGTCAACGCCGCGCAGAGCGGCGCGTCGCGCGCGGTCGAGGGGGACTTCTTCCAGCTCGGTTTCGACGCGTCCTACGAGGTCGATCTGTTCGGCGGCGTGACGCGCGCGATCGAGGCGGCGCGCGGCGATGCAGATGCGGCGCAGGCCCAGCTCGATGCGGCGCGCGTGTCGGTCGCCGCCGAAACGGCACGGGCCTATGTCACGGCGTGCAGCAACGCCGCGCAAAAGGCGGTCGCGGTCGACAGTGTCGCGCTGCAGGGCAAGACGCTCGACCTGACCAAAACGCTGTTCGACGCCGGTCGCGGCACCTTGCGTGACGTCCAGCGCGCCGATGTGCTGCTCGCCCAGACCCAGGCACAGATCCCGGCCTTCGAGGCCGAGCGCCGTGCCTCGCTCTATGCGCTCGCCGTGCTGACCGGCCGGCCGCCCGAACAGGTCGATCCCGCTGCCGATGCCTGCACCGCGCCGCCGCGACTGAAGGTCGTGCTGCCGGTAGGTGATGGTGCCGCACTGCTCGCGCGCCGGCCCGATGTCCGCGCGGCGGAGCGCACGCTGGCCGCCACGACCGCGCGCGTCGGAGTCGCGACCGCCGATCTCTTCCCGTCGATCAAGCTGCTCGGCAGCATCGGCTTCGGCGCGCCCAAGGCCGGCGACGTGCTCAAGGGGTCGAGCTTTTCCTATTCGGTCGGCCCGCTGATCTCGTGGAACTTCCCCAACCTCACCGTCGCCCGTGCCCGCGTCCGTGAGGCGCGCGCCGATGCCGATGCGCAGCTCGCCCGCTTCGACGGCACGATCCTCGGCGCGCTGCGCGAGACCGAACAGGCGCTGGCACGCTATGCCGGCGCGCTCGACCGCGACACCGTGCTGGCGCGCGCCGAACAGTCGAGCAGCGAGGCCGCGCGGCTGTCGAAGCTGCGCTTCGACTATGGCGCCGACAGCTTTCTGCTGCTGATCTCGGCCGAGCGCGACCGCGCCGATGCGCGCGCCGCGCGCGCCGCCGCCGATGCGGCAGTCGCCGACGCGCAGATCAGCCTGTTCAAGGCGCTGGGGGGCGGTTGGGAAGATGCCCCTGCGCCGACCCGCGCGGCGGTGACCCCATGAGCCTGCGCTCGGCGCTGTTCATGCCGGCGTCCAATGCGCGCGCGATCGAAAAGGCGCGCACGCTCGCCGCCGATGCGATCATCCTCGACCTCGAGGACGCCGTCGCGCCCGACGCCAAGGCAGGCGCACGCGACCAGGCGGTCGGCGCCGCGCGCGATGGCGGATTTGGCGCCCGTCCGCTGGTGCTACGCATCAACGGCCTCGATAGCGACTGGGGTGCCGACGACTGCCGTGCTGCCGCCGACGCGGGCTTCGACGCGGTGCTGCTGCCCAAGGTGTCGAGCCCGGACAATCTCGCCGCGGCGCGCGCGCTGCTCGGTCCGGTGCCGCTCTGGGCGATGATCGAGAGCTGTGCCGCGATGCTCGCGCTCCCGATGATCGTCGCGGCGGCCCGGGCGAACGACCTGCGCTGCCTGATCCTTGGGCCGAACGATCTCGCCAAGGACATGCGCTGCACGCCGGGCGCCGACCGGCTGCCGTTGCAGCCGCATCTCGTCGCGATCGTGACGGCGGCGCGCGCTTATGGCCTGATCGCGCTCGACGGCGTGTGCAACGCGATCGGCGACGATGACCGGCTGACCGCGGAATGTGCGCAGGGTGCGCGCTTCGGCTTCGACGGCAAGACGCTGATCCACCCGAGCCAGATCGCCATCGCCAACGCCGCCTTCGCGCCCTCGGGCGAGCGCATCGCCTGGGCCGAACGCGTCATCGCCGCCTTCGCGCTGCCCGAACATGCCGACAAGGGCGCGATCCAGCTCGACGGCGAGATGGTCGAGCGGCTGCACCTCGAACAGGCGCGGCGGGTAATGTCGCTGGGCTGACCTTTCTCCCTTTCCTTCCCCGGCGAAGGCCGGGGCCCAGGTGGGAAGGTCGCTGAGACGACACGCAACGCGTATCATGTTCGTCCCCCAGCTGGACCCCGGCCTTCGCCGGGGGAGGTGAGGGGGGACCGCCTACAAAAAACCCACCAGCAGCGTCAGGTTCAAGCCAATCACCACCGCCGCGATCGTCCACGCGGCGATCCGCAGCCATAGCGGGCTGACCAGCGCGCCCATCTTGGCGCGGCTCGCGGTGAAGGCGACCAGCGGCACCACAGCAAAGGGCAGTTGCAGGCTGAGGATCACCTGGCTCAGCACCAGCAGCCGTGTCGCGCCGACATCGCCCGACATTGCGACGACGATCACCGCCGGCACGATCGCCAGCAGCCGCGTCGCCATCCGCCGCAGCCACACCGGCAGGCGCAGGTCGAGAAAGCCCTCGGCGACGATCTGCCCAGCCAGCGTGCCGGTTACGGTCGAATTCTGCCCCGAGGCGAGCAGCGCGACCGCGAACACGACGCTCGCGGCGCCGGCGCCGAGCACCGGGGTGAGCAGTTTATAGGCATCGCCGATCTCGGCAATGTCGCTGTGCCCGCTGCGGTGGAACGCGGCGGCGGCGAGGATCAGGATCGCGGCGTTGATGAACAGTGCGAAACTCAGCGCGATATTGCTGTCGATCGTCGCGTGGCGCAGCGCGTCGCGCCGCCCGGCATCGTCCTCGCCGCTTGCCCGCGTCTGGACGATCGCGCTGTGCAGATAGAGATTGTGCGGCATCACCGTCGCGCCGAGGATGCCGATCGCAATGTACAGCATCGCCGGGTCGGTAACGATCCGCGTCTGCGGGATCAGCCCCTGCGCTATGCCCGCGATGTCGGGCCGCGCGACCCATAATTCATAGGCAAAGCAGCCGGCGATCACCACCAGCAGCGCGATGATGAACGCCTCGAGCTTGCGGAAGCCGAAGCGTTGCAGCCCGAGGATCAGCAGCACGTCGAACCCCGTCAGACACACCCCCGCGACCAGCGACAGCCCGAACAGCAGGTTGAGCGCGATCGCCGTGCCGAGCACCTCGGCGAGATCGCAGGCGATGATCGCGATCTCGCACAATATCCACAGGACGATGGTAACCGGGCGCGGATACCAGGCGCGGCACGCCTGGGCGAGGTCGCGCCCGGTGCCGATGCCGAGCCGCGCGGCGAGCGATTGCAGCACCATTGCCATGATGTTCGACAGCAGGATGACCGAGAGCAGGGCATAGCCATAGCCCGATCCGCCGGCGAGGTCGGTCGCCCAGTTGCCCGGGTCCATATAGCCGACCGCGACCATATAACCGGGGCCCGAAAAGGCCGCCAGCTTGGCCCAGAAACGCCCACGTCCCAGCGGCACCGCCACGCTGCGATAGCTCTCTGCCAGCGAAGGACGCGGAACCGACGCCATCGCGGTCAGCGCGTCCCCAGCACGCGGCCGGCCACCGCGTCGAGCCGCGCCAGCACCGCCGGGTCGCGCGCCTCGGGCGCGGTGATCAGCGCATGGTCGAGTACCGTGTCGAGTGGGGAGGGAGTGCGCGTTGCCGGTAAGGCGGCGACGAAGGCGGCGACCGTGCGCCGGGCGATTTCGCCATTGGCATGCATCTGCGCAATCACCTCGCTCACCTCGACATGCGCACCCTCGTCGCGCCAGCAATCATAGTCGGTGACCATACCGATCAGCGCGTAGGGAAGTTCCGCCTCGCGCGCGAGCTTGGCCTCGGGCATCGCGGTCATGCCGATCACATCGGCACCCCAGCTGCGATAGAGTAGGCTCTCGGCCCGGCTGGAAAATTGCGGACCCTCCATCGCCAGATAGGTCGCCCCCTGCGTGACCGATCCACCCGCCGCGCGGACGGCATCGGCGGCGATGCCCGAAAGTCGCGGACAAACCGGCTCGGCCATCGAGACGTGCGCCACCATCCCGCTGCCGAAAAAGCTCGCCGGCCGAGCGACGGTGCGGTCGATGAACTGGTCGACGACGACGAAATGCCCCGGCGGCAGTTCCTCGCGCAGCGACCCGATCGACGAGATGGCGAGAATGTCGCTGCATCCGGCACGTTTGAGCACGTCTATGTTGGCGCGGAAGTTGATTTCCGATGGCGATATGCGATGACCGCGCCCGTGCCGGGGGAGAAATACCAGATCGACATCGCCCAGCGATCCGCAAAGCACGGCGTCCGAGGGCTCGCCCCATGGCGTCGTGATTTGGCGCCATTCGGGGCGCTCGAGCGTATCTATCGCATAGAGGCCCGAGCCGCCGATAATCCCGATCGTCCACCTGTCCGTCATTGCTGAGCCTCCAAGCACACGCCTCGCCAATCTCCATCGCCCGAAACCACCAGGATAAACCGTTGATGCGAATCGCAGCTTTCGCCCTGCTCTTGCTTCTCTTTGCCGTGCCCGCGCAAGCCGCCGCACCGATCACCGGGCGCTGGATCACCAAGGACGCCAAGGCACTGGTCGAAATCGCGCCGTGCGGCGCCAATATCTGCGGCCACATCATCAGGATTCTTTCAGGGGTGAAGAACCCGCCGACGACCGACATCCGCAACCCGGACCATGCCCAACGCCAGCGCCCGTTGGTCGGCCTGCCGGTGATCTTCAATCTCGCCGAGCGCGGCGACAAATGGCAGGGCAAGCTCTACAGCCCGGAGGACGGCCTCTTCGTCAAGGGAACGCTATCGCGCAACGCCGATGGGACGCTCGCGGTGCATGGTT
Source organism: Sphingomonas sp. AR_OL41 (assembly GCF_029911635.1). Classification (GTDB taxonomy): domain Bacteria; phylum Pseudomonadota; class Alphaproteobacteria; order Sphingomonadales; family Sphingomonadaceae; genus Sphingomonas. The sequence goes on along the minus strand of NZ_JARYTI010000010.1, from coordinate 55,137 downwards.
GCGCCTATCTCTTCATCTGCCGCGATCAGGTGTGGCACCGTGCGCCGTAACGGATTTTACTAAGCCGCAAATCGCTCTACGGTCGTCGGCTGACGACAAGGGGCGGACATGATGCGCAAGATGATGACGGGTTTCGCGGCGGTGGCGGTGATGGTGGCGGCGGGTGCGCAGGCCGCGCCGGCGGGTCATCCCCAGGCCGAGGCGCAGGCGCTCGAACTGGCGAAGCAGGCGATCGCGCTGCGCTCGGTGCGCGGCCCCGGCAACCAGACGCCGCAAGTCGCCGCGCTCTACAAGGCGGCGCTCGTCGCCGGCGGCTTCGCCGATGGCGATGTCGAGATCACCCCGGTCGACGACACCGCCTATCTCATCGCGCGCTGGCACGGGTCGGACCCCAAGCTCAAGCCGCTGGTCATCTCGGGCCATATGGACGTGGTCGAGGCCAAGCCCGCTGACTGGCAGCGCGACCCGTTCACCCCCGTGGTCGAGAACGGCTATCTCTACGGCCGCGGCGCGACCGACATGAAGCTTGACGGCACGATGGCGATTGCTGCGCTGATCGAGTTGCGCCGCTCGGGCTACAAGCCGCGCCGCGACATCGTCATCGAATTTTCGGGCGACGAGGAAACGGTGATGAAGACCTCGAGCCTCATCGCCGACAAGCTCGCCAATGCCGATCTCGTGCTCAACATCGATGGCGGCGGCGGCACCTTCGACGAGAAGACCGGTGCCGCGCTCTATTTCACCTGGCAGGGCGCCGAGAAGACCTATGCCGATTTCGAGCTGAGCGTGACCAACCCCGGCGGCCACAGCTCGGCACCGCGCCCGGTCAACGCGATCAACCAGCTTTCCGCCGCGCTGGTCCGTATCGGGCAATATCAGTTCAAGCCCGAGGTCAGCGACCTGACCCGCGCCTATTTCGCCCAGGCCGCGAACTATGGCGATCCGGCGATCGGCGCGGCGATGAAGGCGTTTGCCGCCGACCCGACCGACAAGGCGGCGATCGCCACGCTCACCGCCAATCCCGCAACCGTCGGCAAGATCGGCACGACCTGCGTCGCGACGATGGTCAATGGCGGCCATGCGCTCAACGCGCTGCCGCAGCGCGCCACCGCCAACATCAACTGCCGCATCTTCCCCGGCCACAAGCTGCCCGAGATCATGGAAGAGTTGCAGCGCGTCGCCGCCGATTCGGCGGTGAAGATCAGGGACGTGACCGAGGGATCGCTGCCGTCGGACGCCTCGCCGATGCGCCCCGACTTCATCGCTGCCGTCACCAAGGCGATGGGCAAGATCCGTCCCGGCGTGCCGGTCTTTCCGAGCATGGCATCGGGCGCCAGCGACAGCATGTATTTCCGCAACAAGAACATCCCGAGCTACGGCGCGAGCCCGACCTTCAGCAAGGATTCGGACGATTTCAGCCACGGCCTGAACGAGCGCACCGCCGTTTCCAACATCGCGCCGGCGATCACCTATTATCTCTCGCTGTTCACGGACCTGTCGAAATAAGCCGCGACGCGCGGCGTGGACTATGATTCGACCGAGGCAGCGCTGTTCCGGCCCGAGAGCCGGCCGGCGCTGCCGGTCGATGTGAGCTGGAGCGTGGACGCGCGCTGCGCCGAACTGGCCCGGCTCGCTTATGTCCGCGCCGAAAGCGATTTCGCGGCCGAAGTCGATCTGCGCACCGCGCTGGCGGGGGCCGGTTATGGCGACATACAGTTATTCTTCGTGCCCCGCACCAGCGGCAAGCCCGGGCCGGGCCTCTATGCATTTGGCGTGCGCGACCCCGCCGGGCGCCGCTTCGTCGCCTTTCGCGGCACGCAGGCCGACGACCGCGGCGACCTGATCGACGACGCCCAGTTCCTGCCACGACCCTGGCCGGGCGTCGGCCGAGTCCATCGCGGCTTCTGGCGCGCCTATGACAGTCTGCGCACGCCGATCGATGCCTGGCTCGCCGAACAGCCGCCGGGCCCGCTCATCGTCACGGGCCACAGCCTTGGTGCGGCGATGGCGACGCTGATGGCCGGGCTCCATCCTGAGGCCGAACTCGTCACCTTCGGTTCGCCGCGCGTCGGCGGCCGCGCTTTCGCCCGCGCCTTCGCCGGCCGCGCCGTGCGGCGCTATGTTGGCTGCTATGATTTCGTCACCAACCTGCCGCCGCCGATCTGGTTTCGGCACGTCGGCAAGATGCACTATGTCGATCGCCACGGCACGGTCCACTGGCCGCCGCCCAGCCTGCTCGGCCGGACGGTCGACCGGCTGATCGGCGACCTCGCCTATCTCCGCCGATCCGGGCCACGGCGCGGCCATGTCTGGCTGCGCACCGGGGCGGACCACGCCCCGATCAACTATGTCGCGGCGGTGCTGGGCAAGCGGGTCGGGCCGTGAAGGCGCTGACTGACAATATTATCCAACGCTGAAGCGCGCGAATCCGGCGGCAATCCGCCCGTGCTGCCGGCGTCCGCGCGCCGACTTTTGTCACCCGTCCCGGGCCGCTCAGATCACCTCGATCTTGTAGTGATGCCAAGCGAAGATCGCTGCCGCGCCGCGGTGCGGGCGCCACGCCTCGGCAAGCTCGCGGGTCAGCTTTTCCGATGGCCGCGCCTCATGACCGAGGATGCGGCCGATCTCGATCTGCACCGCGAGGTCGCCGGCCGGCCAGATGTCGGTGCGGCCTTCGGCGAACAGCAGGTAGATCTCGGCCGACCAGCGCCCGATGCCCTTGATCGCGACCAGGGCGGCGATCGCTTGCTCGTCGTCGGCGGGCAGGTTGGCGAGGTCGAGCCGGCCGCTCGTCACTTCCTCGGCAAGGCTGCGGGCATAGCTTGCCTTTTGCCGCGAGAGGCCGGCCTCGCGCAACTGCTCGTCGCTTGCTCGGGCGATGTTGCCGGGGTCGGTGAGCGGGCCGACAATGCCCTCCAGCTTGCGCCACACGCTCTCGGCCGCCTTGGTGCTGACCTGCTGCCCGACGATCGTTCGCAGCAGCGTGGCATAACCGCGTTCGCGGATGCGCGGCTCGGGATAGCCGGCGCGTTCCAGCGCCGCAGCGAAGGCCGGCTCGCGCGCGGCGAGCTCGTCGAGCGCGATGCGCAGTTGTTCGGCGCTCAGGCCCATGTGGAGTTTCCTTGATTCGCGGCCGATCGGACGGCATGGCGGCCGCGACCCTGTAGGAGCAATTTGATGCCGAAGCTTATCGTCGTGACCCGCGAAGGGGAAGAACGCGAGATCATGGGCGAGGCGGGCCTTTCGGTGATGGAAGTGATCCGCGACGCCGGTATCGACGAAGTGCTCGCCTTGTGCGGCGGCTGCTGCTCGTGCGCCACCTGCCACGTCCATGTCGCTCCGGAATTTGCGGCCAAACTGCCGAAAATGAGCGAGGACGAGAACGACCTGCTCGATTCGACCAGCGACCGCGACGAATATTCGCGCCTGTCGTGCCAGATCGCGTTCAGCGACGCGCTGGACGGTCTGAAGGTGACGGTCGCGGCCGAGGATTGAGTTACCGTTTCCCCTCGCCCCTGGAAGGAGAGAGGGATAGCGTAGCTTGGCAGCTTGCTGCCTAGCGAAGCTTGGGAGAGGGGTTGAGCGGTCCGTTGGACCGCGCGGCGCAAGTGCGCCGCCACCCCTCTCCCAGCTCCGACTAGGCCCGCGTGAAGGACGCGGACCAAGTCTGCGCAACCCTCTCCCCTTACGGGGCGAGGGAAGGAAGGTTCACTTCAACCGCAGTACCGCCGTCGGTGCATCCTTGGTCAGCGGGGTTGCCTTCCAGGCGATCGTCTTGCGCCCCGGCGTGCCAGCGGTCGCGCCGTCCTCATTGTTCTGGCTGACGATCTCGGCGTCGGTGTCGAGCGTGAAGACGCCGTCGAGCTTGCTGGTCTGCTGGCCCGCGCCGGGCACGTTCTTGGTGCTGCTGTCATTGGCGAAGCCCGGCGCCTTGACGCGCACCGTGCCGTTGGCGCGCAGCTCAACGACGACGAACGGGAACACCGCCTCGGCGTCGAGATTATAGGGAAAGACGAAAGCGTGATCGAGCGTGCCCGACACAGCATAGTCGATCTGGAACTTGCCGTCGCCGACATAGCTGACCTTGCGGTAGCCCGCTTCCTTCGACAGCGCCGCGGCAATCTCGCGGTTGCGCGCGTCTGCCGCCGCCTTCTTGGCGGCGGGGCTGTCCTTGCCTTCTTTCTGCAGCGCGGCGGGGCGCACGGTCGGGCTGTCGGTGCCGTCGTCGCTGCTCGGGTCGGTCTTGTCGGCGGGCGTGTCGCCCAGCCCCTTCATCTCGTCGCCCATGTCGATGGCGTAGACCTCGCCGACATAGCTGAAGCTGAAATGATGATCGGCGTCGATCTTCAGCACGGAGACGAACTTGCCGGGGGCAAGCACGCAGCTGGCGAGCGCGAAGGGCAGCAACAGGGCCACCGCCGCCTTGAACAACCGACCCATCGCGCTACCCCCGGCCATCAGCCTCGTATCGATACCGCGTAGAGCGCGATCGCCGCCGCGTTCGACACGTTCAGGCTCTCCACCTTAGGCGAGATCGGCAGGCGCGCAAGCTGGTCGCAATGCTCGGCGGTGTTGTGGCGCAGGCCCTCGCCCTCGGCGCCGAGCACCAGCGCGATGCGCGCCTCGCCGATCGCCTCGGCCAGCGTCTGCTGGGTCTCGCCGGCGAGGCCGATGCGCCAGAAACCGGCCTCGGCGATCTCCTCCAGGGCGCGGGCGAGATTGACCACGCGCACCCAGGGCACCAGCTCGAGCGCGCCCGAGGCCGAGCGCGCGATCGTGCCGGATTCGGGCGGTGCGTGACGGTCCTGCGTGACGATGCCGAGCGCGTCGAACGCCGCGGCCGAGCGCAGGATCGCGCCGACATTGTGCGGATCGGTGACCTGGTCGAGCACGACCAATGTCCGCCGGTCATTGGCGCCCTGTTCGAGCAGGTCGCCGAGCCAGACGTCCTCGAGCGGATCGACCTCGGCGACGAGGCCCTGGTGCGGCGCGTCGGACGGCACCAGCCGCGCCAGGTCGGTCACATCGGCAAAGGTGATCGGGATCACCGGGGGGATGTCGAGCCCGGCCAGCGCCTCGCGCGTCGCCCACAGCTTGCGCACGACGCGCTCGGGGTTGGCCAGTGCCGCGGTGACGGCGTGGCGGCCCCAGAAGCGCGGGCGGCCGGCTTGCGACTGGGAGGGGCGGTGTCCACGGCGGGCCATGTTAAAATCCTCCCCGGAGCGGGGAGGGGGACCATGCGTCGCATGGTAGAGGGGGCGTGCCGCAAGCGCATCGACTGGGGCAAGCCCCCTCCACCGCTCCGCGGACCCCCTCCCCGTGCCGGGGAGGATTGGCGCTGCTATTCATCGTCGTCACTATACGCATAGGGATCGGTTACCACGGGTTGGGTCGGGAGCGGCGGGCGCGGTAAAGCGCGCTCGGCATTGGCCGCATTGACCAGGAAGGAAGCCAGGATGATCGACGCCTGGCGCATGTCGGCACCTTTCAGATGGTCGAAGGTGTCGATCGAGGTGTGGTGCACCCGGCTGTCATAGTCCAGCGGGTCCTGGATGAACTGGAAGCCGGGTACGCCGACCGCCTGCATGAAGACATGGTCGGTGCCGCCGGTCTTGCGGATCACGACGTTGTTTGCGCCCATCGATGCGAACGGCGCGAGCCACTCGCGGAAAGTCGGCACCACCGCCTGGTTGTTCTCGACATAGATGCCGCGCACCTTGCCCGAACCGTTGTCGAGGTTGAAATAGGCGGCGAGGTCGCCCCAGCCGGGGCGCGGGGTGATCGGCCAGCGGTTCGACCAGCCCATGTAAAGCGCAAGCCCGGTCTGTTTGGGGTCATTGGGGTTGCCGCGCGTTGCGAGGTGGTTCTCGACATAAGCGAGGCTGCCGAGCAGGCCCTGCTCCTCGCCCGCCCATAAGGCGAAGCGGATCGTGCGTTTCGGCCGCACGCCGGTCGCCGCGATGATCCGCGCCGCCTCCATCACCATCGCGGTGCCGGCGCCATTGTCAGCCGCGCCGTCGCCGGCGACCCAGCTGTCGAGATGCGCGCCGGCCATGACATAACCCGCCTTGGGGTCGGTGCCGGGGATTTCGGCGATGATGTCATAGGCGTTGCGATCGCTGTCGTCATAGTGGACGACGGTGTCGATTTCGACCGTGGGCGCGGTGCCCGACTTGGCGAGGCGGGCGAGGCGGCGATAATCCTCCGCCGCGATCTCGACCCCCGGCACGCTCGGCGTGTCGCCGACGCCGAACAGATAGCCCTCGCCATGGACGAGCTTGCCGTCGGAGCGCGACTGGGTGGCATAGGCCAGCGCGCCCTCCGCCTTGAGGAAGGCGTCGAGCTTCTTGGCGAAGTCGAGCCGCTTGACGCGGCGATCGGCGGCGGCGTAGGTCGGCTGCTGATACTGGTCGAGCTTGCCGAGCTCGTCGGCGGTGTAGCGCTTGAACGCCCCCTCGCCCGGCTCGGAGCCGGTGTCGGGCAGCGTGACCATGACGATCTTGCCCTTCAACTTGCCGCGCCATTTGTCGAAATCGCGCTCGCGCTTGATCGGCGCGACGATCACCGGTGCCGAGATCGTGCCGCCGGTCGACGGCGTCCAGGCGATCGGAATCGCGGTCAGCTGGATCGGCCGCGGCGAGACCATGCGCACGCTCGATCGCTCGATCGACCAGCCGCGGCCGAAATCGAAACCCTCGCGGTGCACGGCCTTCAGGCCCCATTCGCCGAACTTGGCCATCGTCCAGGCTTCCGCCTGGCGCATCTGCGGCGAATTGGTCAGGCGCGGGCCGATCACGTCGGCGAGATGCTCGGCAATCGGCATCACCTGGCTGCGCGTCGTGCCCTCGTCGATGATGCGGTTGACCTGGTTGCGGTCGACCGACTGGCCGAACGCCGGGACGGCGAGAGCGAAAAGAGCAGCAGAAGCGAGCAGCAGGCGGCGCATGGAGGGTCCTCCCGGGGGACGGCGTGGCGTTGTCCCTGCGCTATTCGTGCGCGAGGCGCGGCGCAAGCCGTTGACACGCGGCCCCCCGCTCGGCATGGGACCGCCTCGCTTTTTTAGCGGCTTATCTGGACAGGTGGCCGAGTGGTTAAAGGCAGCAGACTGTAAATCTGCCCGTGCAAGCGTACGCTGGTTCGAATCCAGCCCTGTCCACCAACTCTACACTCTCACGCATCCGCAGGCGCCCAAGAAAACCAAGGTTTTCCGCGGCTTTGCGGTGATTCGCGTCCACGCCCATCCGCTGCTTTTCGCAGGTGATCGCTTTGGCCGGTGGGAAGAAATGTGGGCGTATTTGGCGATGGGATTGCTCTCACCAACTGCTGCAAAAGCCGAGAAGCGGCCCGGCAGGCACGGTGACGGAGATGGTCTGTTTCTGATGGTGAGCGGCGCCGGGGCCAAATGCCGGGTTTGTCGCGTCCAGAAAAATGGTCGCCGGCGAGATATCGGGCTTGGTAGCGCGGCGAAGGTGTCGCTGGCTCAGGCCGGCAAGCGCCCATGTTACACGGCGCGCCGAAAATGCCGGACGGATTGCCGCCCGAGACCGCCACGAGCCAGCCTATGGCAGCGGCGGCAAGCACGCCGACTTTATGGCTGGGACGTCGGCGCGCCGCCGTATCAGGCGGTCTTGGGCTTGCGCGGCACGCGCGCCGGTTTCGCCGCCGTCGCACTTGTGGCCCGCGCGGCGCGGCCTTTCTGGCCAAGGCCGATCTTGTGCGCCATGGCGCGGCGCGCTTCCGAATAGTTCTCCGACACCATCGGGTAATCGACCTTGAGGTTGTAGCGTTCGCGATATTGCGCGGGCGTCAGGCCGTGACCTGCCAGATGGCGCTTGAGCGTCTTGTACGGCTTGCCGTCGATCATCGAGATGATGTGATCCTTCGAGGCGAGCGATTTCTTGACCGAGACGGCCGGGATATATTCGCTCGTCGCTTCCTCGATGGCGGGCGCTGATGGCGTTGCGAGCTCGTTCACCGCCTGATGCATCTTGGCGAGGAAGGACGGCACCTCGTCGGCATTGGCGCGGGTGTTCGGATTGGACAGCCAGGCGATGGTCAGTTCGGTCGCCAGTTCAACAGCGTTGAATGCGGTATCGTCGGTCATGTCTGGTCCTGATCGTTCAATATTCGGGGGAGGTGTTGTGCGACCTGTTGTGTTCGCAGAATGCATTCATAACGACTGTATCGTGAAAGTCTTGTCGAAAACTGGTTACCGTCGCCAGACATGGTCATGCGCCGGGTCGCCGCACGGCTGCCTTGTCAGGAGACGTCATCAGCTATCCTCACCGCCTCGTGGCGCCGCGCTCCCGTGAGCACCGGGACCAGCTCTGCGGCAATAAACCGTATTGGCAACCCCGGCTGACCTATGATGGATGCAGACACCCTGCGGTGCACTTCCTTTACGGGCGAAGGAGTTGCCGCGTTCGGTGCTCCCCGCTTTTCTCCCCATGGGTCGTGTTTCGATGTTTCATTTTCCCATTTCCAGAAGGGGCGGACCGAGCCGGCGCTTCATCGCATTCGTCGCGTTGCCGGCTGTCGGCTTCGCCGCGGCGCTTGTCTTGTTTGGCCTGTGGAGTCTTTGGATTACGGCAGAAAGGAGCGACCAGGCGGCACGCGCAAGACAGATACACGAAGTTCGCCTCGCAATCGGTGCGACGCTCGACGAGCTGGCGCAAAGCCAGGCCGGCGTCGCGATCTGGGACCCGGCCGTCGCGGAGGTCGACAAGCAGAAGCCCAATCTGGATTGGCTCGATGAGAATGTCGGCGCGTGGTTGAACTATGTCTTCAATCACGAGCTCGACCTGATCATCGACGGCAGGGGCCGTCCTGTCTACGCCATGGAGAATGGCACCCGGGTGAGGCCGGAAACCTTCACCCGTGTCGACGCGGGCTTGCGCCCGCTCATCGCTGCGGCACGCGGCTTGGATACCGGGCCCGCGAATCCGCATGAGCGGCTGCCCAATCAAAGACCAGGCCCGGATAGCACCGTGCGAACATCGCCCCGCTCGGTGCACGCCACCGATCTGATCTACTTTCGCGGCAAGGTCGCGGTCGCCAGTGTCATGCGCATGGTACCGCATACCAGATCCGATATCGCGGGCGGTTCTGCGCCGCTGCTCGTCAGCATTCGCTACCTCGACACGAGTCTGATGCATGCCCTGCGACGCGAGCGGGGCATCGACGGCGCGCGCATCACCGCGGCACCCGTCGACGGCGCCTCCGGCGAATATAGCGTCCCGCTCTTATCTTCCCGCGGGCAGCGCGTCGGCTATTTCACCTGGCGTCCGCAGATGTCCGGCGGCGCCATTCTGGGATCGGTGCTGCCGACCAGCGGAGTCGCGCTCGGCGCCCTGCTCGTCCTTCTGGCGGCGCTGGTCGCGAACATCGGCAGGCTCATGTCGAGGGATGCGCGATCGATCGGCGTGCTCAACGAAGCGCGCCTTGAGCTTCAGGCCAAGGAGGCGCAGGCACAGTATCTGGCAAATCACGATTCGCTTACCGCGCTTCCGAACCGGACGGCGTTCAACAAGTTCGTCGAAGAGGCCATTGCCGAGCTCGGGGCAGGGCGCCTGCTCGGCGTAATGCTGATCGACCTCGATCGCTTCAAGAACGTCAATGACACGCTCGGCCACCTTGCGGGCGACAGGTTGATCCAGGCGGTGGCAGCGAGGCTTGTGGGCCGTGTCGGCGAGAACAACGTCGTCGCGCGCCTGGGCGGCGATGAATTCGCGGTCTGTCTCAAGGGTTTGAGTCACAAGCAACAATTGGCCGATTTCGCCGAGGTGGCGCTTGCGGAACTGCGTCGGCCCTTCGACATCATGGGATCCGACGTTCATGTCGGCGGTAGCATCGGCATTGCCGTCTGTCCCGCACCGGGGGCCGACAAGACCGAACTGCTTCGAAAGGCCGACATCGCCATGTACCAGGCAAAGGAGGCAGGTCGCGACGACTACCGCTTCTTCAGCCCGGAGATGGACGAGAGCATCGCGTGCCGGCGGGTCATCGAAGAAGAACTGCGGACAGCGTTGCGCGCCGGCGACGAACTGTTCGTGGCCTATCAGCCCAAGCTCGACGCTTCCGGCAGCAGGATCGTCGGGCTCGAGGCGCTCGTCAGGTGGCGGCACCCCACCCGCGGCGAGCTGGCGCCCGATGCCTTCATCCAGGTCGCCGAAGACTGCGGCCTCATCGATTCACTTGGCGATTGGGTCCTCGCCGAAGCCTGCCGGGTGGCGGGAAATTGGCCGGGGCTTTCGGTGGCCGTGAATATTTCACCGGTCCAGTTTCGGTCGGCAAATGTGGTACGATCGATTAAGTCCATCGTACGCGGCGCCGGTATCGCGCCGCAGCAGATCGAACTGGAGGTGACCGAAAGCATCCTCCTGGAAGACAATGACCTTGTGAAGACCGCGCTGGCAGAGCTGCGCTCGGCCGGCTTCCGCATCGCGCTCGATGATTTCGGCACGGGATATTCCAGCCTGAACTACCTTAAGAAATTCAAGGTCGACAGCATCAAGATCGACAAGAGTTTTGTGAAGCGGCTCGGCCAGGATCCCGAGGCGATTGCCATCGTTCAGGCGGTAATCGCGCTCGGGCATGCGATGGCACTTTCCGTCACCGCGGAGGGCGTGGAGACCGAAGAACAGGGATGCCTGCTCCAGATCGCAGGCTGCAATGAACTTCAAGGCTTTCTGTTCTCAAAGGCATTGCTGGAGAGCGAGCTTCGTGCCCTCCTGGATCATGTGCCTCTTTCCCCGCTCGCCGGGCATGCGGGGCGATCGACTTCGGCCTGAGTATCCCGATCTGCGGCAGTGTCGGCGGATCCTCGAAAGAGCCGCGGCGGCGGCGATCGCGGTGTCCTCCGCTTGACGATCCCGCTGGTGCCGACACGACTTCCGGCACGACAATGCGGCGAGGGTCGATGGTTCGAGCGGCCAGGTCCGGCGGCGTGACCCTGGCCGGCGTCTCTGTCAGGCGTATATGGCGCGCCGGCAGATCCATGGCGCCCCTGCGCAAGACCGGCGGGAATGGTCGGCGACGCGGGCTGCGCCGGCATCGGGCCGCGCTGACGGCGCGGGTGCGGCGCTGGAAGGCATGTCGTGCAGTCCATACCGCTCACGCGACAGAGAAATGCTGCGCTTACCCGCTCAGCGTCGTCAGCTTTTGGAATAGCGCCATCTAGGGCGGCACCACGGCTCGCTGATTTTCGCGAATGGCCCCGCTATTTCATCCAGCGAAGACGACTTTCATGGCGATCATCAGTGGCGCCGGATTCCAGCCAGGCGATCTATCCTGCGTCCGTCGGCGCTCGATCAAACTGAATCGCGCTCGACGATCCGCACCGGCAAGGTTGCCGAGGGCGTTTCCTCCCCGTCGAGGCGGCGGAACAGGAATTCCACCAGCGCCGCCGCGCCGTGCGCGAGATCCTGCCGCACCGTCGTCAGTCGCGGATGCGCATGTTCGGCAAGGTCGAGATCGTCGAAGCCGATGACCGACACCTGGGCAGGAACGCTGATTCCGGCGGTCTGCAGGGCCCGCAACGCGCCAAGCGCGATAACATCGGAGGCCGCGAAGATGCCGTCGAATTCGATCCCGCGCGCGAGCAGGCTCTGGACCGCGGCGAGCGCCGTATCGCCGGTAAAATGCGCGGGCTGGATCAGGGTCTCGTCGATCGCGATCCCCGCGCGTTCCAGCGCGGTGATATAGCCGCGCAACCGCATCTCGATTTCGGGCAACGCCGTCGCCCCGAGAAACACGATCCGCCGACGCCCGGCCTGGAGCAGCGCATCGACCGCCGCGCGCGCGCCGCCGACATTGTCCGACCCGACCGAGCAATAGGCTTGCTCGGGCAGATGCGCGCCCCACACGACGAGCGGCAGGAATGCCCGCGCCGCCGCGTTGATCTCGTCATGCTGGTTGCTCTGCCCGACGACGATATAGCCGTCGGCCTTTTGCGACTGGACGTGGCGGGTGAGCCAGCCCGGCGCCGGCGACGGGATACGCGACAGCAACACGTCGTAATGTCGCGCCGAAATCTCGTCGGCGAGGTGACCGAAGAGCTGGAGGAAAAAGGGATCGGAAATGAGCTGGTCGGCTTCGTGCCCGAGCGGGATCGCGACGCAGATCGTCCGCGTCCGGTTCGATCGCAGCCGCTGCCCGCGCTGATCGATGACATAGCCGTTATCGATCGCGATCTGCTGGATCTGGCGGCGCGTGGTGGCAGGGATCAGCGGGCTCTCGGCGAGCGCGCGCGAGACCGTCGATGTGGAAACCCCCGCCAGTTTTGCGATATCGGTCATTTTCAGCGGGCCGCTGGGCTTGCCGGTCGGGGTAGTGGCCTTGGGCGGTCGCATGGCCTTTCATACCGCATCGCTCCGGCGGTGCAACGCGCGACGAAGCGGGTGATCGGAGATAGGATGGCGGGGCGACAAGGCCGATTGCGGTTTGGGTGCGAGCGCGATAGGACCTGCTTTACGCAATCGATTGCAGATAACACTGCGACGGGGAGAGGCCGAATGACTTTGACGCGACGCGATCTACATCGGGGTTTGTTCGCCTCCGGTGCTGCGCTGATGCTTGCGCCGACGGCACGGGCGCTTGCCGCGGTGCCCGGCGAGGACGACGCGCTCAAGCTGGTCGATCCCGAACTTCGCGCGGCGGCCCGGAGCATGCTCGCGCAACATTTCCCGCCGATGACGCGCGCCGCACTTCCCGCCATGCGCGCTTCCTGGGTCGCCCCGCCGACGCTCCCGCCTCCTGCACCGGCCGTCGAGTTGCGGACCATAACCGGTCGTCGCGGCGACTCCGATGTCGCGGTTCAGCTGATCGGCGCAACCGGCGGTGGATCGACGCCGCGCCCGGCGATCCTGCATATCCATGGCGGCGGCATGATTTCGGGTCGCGCGCAGAACATGACCGCCTTCTGCCAAAGCCTGGCCGCCGAATTCGACTGCGTCGTGGTGAATGTCGACTATCGCCTCGCGCCCGAAACGCCCTTCCCCGGGCCGGTCGAGGACAATTATGCCGCGCTGCTCTGGCTCTATCGCAACGCGTCTGCGCTGGGCGTCGATCGCACACGGATCGCGGTGATGGGTGAAAGCGCGGGCGGCGGACTGGCCGCACTGCTGGCGATCGCGGCGCGCGACCGCGGCGAAGTCCCGCTGTGCTATCAGCTGTTGATCTATCCGATGCTTGACGATCGCACCGGTAGTACCCCCGCTCTGCCGCGGGTCGCGAGGCCGATTGGCTGGTCGCCCGAGGCAAATGTGTTCGGCTGGAGCGCCTTTCTCGGCGTTCCCGCCGGCTCGGCGCGTGTCCCCGCGGGCGCGGTGCCGGCGCGTATCGCGAATCTCGCCGGCCTGCCGCCCTGCTGGATCGGTGTCGGCGCGATCGACCTGTTCGCTGACGAAAGCATGACCTATGCCCGGCGCCTGATCGCCGCCGATGTGCCGACCCAGCTTCAGGTCACGCCCGGCGCGTTCCACGCTTTCGATTTCGTCGTCCCGCAGGCACGTGTCTCGCGCGAATTTACCGCGGCGTGGAAAAGTGCGCTGAAGGCGGCTTTCGCGGTGCACGGCTGATGCGCCCGATCAAGACCGCCGAAACGCTGGCGACCGGCCCGGACGCCGCGCCGCTCGAGCGCCGCACGCTGTTGGCCGCAGCCGGGCTCGGGCTGATCCTGGCGCCGGCCGTTGCCGCGCGAACAGCGCCGCCCGCACCCAAGGCAGCCGGGCCGCTCGGCCCGCTCTCACCCGCGTGGCGCGCCGCCGAGACGCTGCCGCTGTGGCAGGGCGCGTCGCCCGAAACGGGATTCCAGCCGCAGCCGCTCCCGCCGAATGCGCCGCCCGGCTTTTTTCGCAACGTCGCCAGCCCCACGCTGCATGTCTTTCGTCCGCGCGCCGGCAATGGTCGGGCGGTCCTGCTCATTCCAGGCGGCGCCTATACCTTCATCGTCGGCACGCATGAGGGGGGAGACACCGCCGAGGCGCTGACCGCGCGCGGTTACACAGTGTTCGTGCTGATCCACCGGCTGCCCGGCGAAGGCTGGAGCCACCGCTCGATCGTCCCGCTGCAGGATGCGCAGCGTGCCATGCGCGTCATCCGCGCCCATGCCGCGCGCTATCACCTCGACCCTGCCAAGGTCGCAGTGCTGGGTTATTCGGCGGGCGGGCATCTCGCGGCATCGCTGGCGACAGGCTTTGCCGAGCCGACCTATCCCGCACGCGACGCGATTGATGGGCAGGATCCGCGCCCGTCGGCAGCCGGGCTGATCTATCCCGTGATCACGCTGCTGCCCGAATTGACCAACGCGCAAAGCGCCGCGTCGCTGCTTGGGCCAGCGCCCGACGACGCGCTGATCGCGCGGCGCTCACCGGACCGCCATGTCGATGCCACCACGCCCCCTGTTTTCATCGCGCATGCGCTCGACGATGGCGCGGTGCCGCCCGAAAACAGCTTCCTGATGCTATCGTCGTTGCGCGCGGCGAAAGTAGCGGCCGAGGCGCATTTCTTCGAACATGGTGGCCACGGCTTCGGCCTCGGCACGCCCGGCGCGTCGAACACGCAATGGCTCGCACTGTTCGATGCGTGGCTGGGCCAGCACATGGCGGCGAAGTGAGACGGCGCGCGGCGCCTGGAGAGCATCGATGACCCTCGCCACCAAGCCGCATCTCTCGCTGCTGCGCATCATCGAGATGAATCTCGGCTTTCTCGGCCTGCAGTTCAGCTTCGGGCTGCAGCAATCGAACATGTCGCCGATCTATTCCTATCTCGGTGCCAATGAAGCGAGCCTGCCGCTGCTGCAACTGGCCGGACCGTTGACCGGTCTGCTGGTGCAGCCGCTGATCGGCGCGATGAGCGACCGGACCGCGTCGCGCTGGGGGCGACGGACGCCCTATTTCCTGTTTGGCGCGGTGCTCTGTTCGATCGGGTTGTTCGTCATGCCGCTGAGCCCGACGATCCTCGCCGCAGTCTGCACCTTGTGGATTCTCGATGCCGGCAACAACATCACGATGGAGCCCTATCGCGCCTATGTCAGCGACCGGCTGTCGGACGATCAGCGCAATTTCGGCTTCCTGTCGCAAAGCGCCTTTACCGGGCTGGGGCAGATGCTCGCCTATCTGGCGCCGACCTTCATGGTCAATGTGCTCGGCTTCAACGTCAACGCGGTGGATGCCCACAACATCCCCGTCATCACCCGCGCCGCCTTCACGATCGGCGCGGTGTTGTCCTTCACGACGATCATCTGGTCGATCCTGCGCGTTCCCGAACTGCCGTTGAGCGCGCCGGCGCGGGCGGCGATCGCCGCCAAGTCGCGGACGATCGGTGCGACACTCGGCGAGATCTGGGATGCGATCGTGACGATGCCGCCGACGATGCGCAAGCTGGCGTTGATGAGCCTGTTCCAATGGTATGCGATGTTCGCCTACTGGAATTACGTGATCTATTCGATCAGCCGCTCGGTCTATGGCGAAGCCAATCCGCTGTCGGAAGGCTTTCGCCGCGCGGTGCTCGATAATGGCGTGCTCGGCGGCTTCTATAACGGCGTGGCGTTTGTCGCGGCCTTGGCGATGGTGCCGCTCACCCGGCGCTGGGGCGCGGCGACGATGCACGCGATCTGCCTCGTCGCGGCGGGCATCGGCATGCTCGCCATCCCGCACATCGCCGACACTACCTGGCTGTTCCTGCCCGCGATCGGCATCGGGCTGGGCTGGGGCAGCATCATGGGCAACCCCTATATCATCCTCTCGCGCACCATCCCGCCCGAGCGCACCGGGGTCTATATGGGCATCTTCAACATGATGATCGTCGCGCCGATGCTGCTCAACGCCGCGACGATGCCGCTCTATTTCGACAGTTGGCTCGGCGGCGACGCGCGCAACGTGCTGACCTTGTGCGGCGTATTGATGGGCGTGGCGGCGCTGTGCGTGCTGTGGGCGCGCGAACCACGCCCTGCGGTGGCCGACGGCGCGGAGGCGGTTTCCGGATCTTAGCCGCTGCGGAGCGCGCGCTCGGCCCGACCGAGCAGGAAGGTCAGCGCATCGTCGATCCGCGCACGCCAGGCGGCTTCGTCATGCCCGACGCCGGGATAGCAGCGCGCCGCGAGGTCGACACCGTCGAAAAAGCCGCGGCGCGATAGCGCGGAGATGATCGCGGCGTGCGTCGGCCCGTAGAAGCGGTCGATCCCCTGCGCGCTGCGGTCGATCCAGATCGCATGTCGCCCGGCGTGCGGCAGGCAATTATCGGCGAAATCGGCCACGGCGGCGGTGACGTCTTCGGCAAAACTCTCCGGCAGCGGCTCGGCCTCGGTCACCGGGAGCAGGGTGAAATGCGCCGAAAGACAGGCCGCGCCGGCAACGCGGTCGGGGTAACGGGCGAGGATCTCGAGCGCTGCCACCGCGCCGAGCGACGATCCACCGACAAAGGTGCCACTGGCGGCAACGTGGGTCGGGAAATGCGCATCGACCAGCGGCTTCACCACCTCGACGACGAAGCGGGCATAGGCCGCCGATTGCGCGGGGCCACCCCAGGCGGCCTCGACCGCGCCGCGCGCGGCCGGGCTCAGCCGATCGAGAAGCAATGCTGGCGCATATTCGGTGAAGCGCGCCGGCGTGCTCGCGACCCCGACGACGATCGCCGCTTCGATCATACCGGCATCGGCGAGCCGTGAGACGCTGCGGTCGATCTCCCATGCCGTCCCGAAAGGCACCAGCCGGGCATCGAACAGATTCTGCCCGTCCTGCATGTACAGCACCGGGAAACCGGCTGGCGGGGCGCGATGATCGGGAACCCACACGAACAGGTCCCGGGCAAGCAGGCCCCGCCCGGCGACGGCACGCCGGACGAAAAGGCTGCCACGCCCCGACGGGGGCGTCAGCGGCATGAAATCCGCTAGCGCAGCATCCGTCGCCGTGCTCACGCGACCGCCCTTGCGCGCCTAGCGACCAAGGTGGCGATCGAAGAAGCGGACCATCACGTCATAGGCCTCGCGCGATTCGGGCACGTCGGCATTGTAGAAGAAGCCGTGGAACAGCCCTTCCCAGACATGCAGGTCGGCATCGACACCAAGCCGCACCATCTGGCTATGGGCGTGGACCGCGGCGCTGAATTCGAAGCCGCGCGACGCCGTGATGATCAGCGTCGGCGGGAACTGGCGGATCACCGCGTCCGACGATCCCGGCGCGACCAGCGGGTCCCTGGGGTCGGTTCCCGCGAAATAAGGGAGCTTGCTCGCGCTGCTCGGATCGGCCGGCGGCCAGACCGGTGCGGGCCGCGCCTCGCCCAGCGGCGCGGTGGTGAAGTCGGCATCACCACCGAAGCCGAACCCCGACATCGTCGTGCCGGCACAGAAGATGCCGATCGCGCCGGGGCGCGGCAGGCCGTGAACCTGGAACCAGGCGGTCGCCATGCCCGTAAGCATGCCGCCGGCCGAACAACCATAGATGCCGATATTCTTCGCCGGATAGCGCTTGAGCAGCGCGCGATAGACGGCGGCGACGTCTTCGCTCGCGGACGGAAAGCGATGATCGGGCCCTTCGCGGTAATCGACCGACACCACCCTGACCCGCGCCAGCGTGGTCAGCGGGATCGATTCGAGTTCGGCACATCCCGGAAAGCATCCCGAAAAGCCGCCGCCATGCAGGTTGATGAGCACGCGATTGCGGTTGCCCGGCGCGATTCCGGCGGCCGGCGCATAATCGAACACATGCACGCCGCCGATCTGTGCCTCGACCCGACGATGCGCGAACAGTGTCTTCTGCCGCGCCAGATAGGGCTCCATGAAAACCGGCACGCCGTTCTTCTGCTGCAGAAGCGCGGGTTGCTGCATCTCGCGCAGATGATCGGCGACATAGACCTTGGCTTCCGGGCTCAGCATGCTCGACACCGGCACGGTCATCGCAGGCACCTGCACGGTCCCCTTATCGTCGACCTTGATCGCGGGCGCGGCGCTCTGTGCGGCGAGGGGCGCCGCGACGAGGGGCGACGCGATCGCCAATCCTGTCAGAAGCGCGCGGCGGACACGCGCGAAAATCCCGATCGTCATATCGAATCCTCTCCTGCCGATGGCCGCGTTCGCAGCCGTCATCCTGTTCCGGTCGGTAGCTCAGCCCCGCGCTGCGCCAGATAAGCAACACTCCGCAATCGTTTGCAAGAACATCCGGCGAGGCCTTGCAATCGATTGCTTCATCGGCGAGGTTCGCATGAGAGCGCGTCGGCGCCGATCGCAGGAGAGGACAGCGAAGATGGACATCACGCGCAGGGGTTTTCAGCTGGGCCTGCTCGCCGCCGGCGCGGTGCTGCCCGCGTCGGGAAATGCCGCCGACGAGCGCGTCGGGCGGCCTCCTGCTGACGCTGGTGGCGACGGAATCCTGCGCCGCGTCGATCCCGAATTGCGCACGGGTGCCAAGGCGGTCCTGTCGCACCCGCTGCCCTCACCGCTGACGCTGGCGGCGGTGCGTGCGATGCGGCAAAACGCGCCGGCCGCGCCGGCGCCGCTACCCCCGCCCGCAGCGACGGTCGAGCGGCGCGTCGTGCCTGGGCCCAGGGGAGCTCCGCCCATTGCCGTGACGGTGATCGGTGCCAAAGCTGGCGGTGTGCGTCGCCCTGCGGTGCTGCACATCCATGGCGGCGGCATGATCCTCGGCCGCGTCGCGGATACCATCGTCGCGTCACAGCGGCTTGCCGCGGAGCTCGATTGCGTGGTGGTCGAGGCGGACTACCGACTCTCCCCTGAAACGCCGTTCCCCGGCCCGGTCGAGGATTGCTACGCCGCGCTGGAATGGCTGCACGCCAACGCCGATGCGCTGGGCGTCGATCGGTCGCGCATCGCGGTGATGGGCGAAAGCGCGGGCGGCGGGCTGGCCGCCATGCTGGCCATCGCGGCGCGCGATCGGCGGGTCATTCCCCTATGTTACCAGGTGCTGATCTATCCGATGCTCGACGATCGCACCGGCAGCACGCGGCACGTTCCACCCTTTGTCGGCACGATCGGCTGGAACGAAGCGGGCAATCGATTTGGCTGGAGCAGCTTTCTCGGGCGCCCGGCGGGGTCGCCGACCGTTCCCTATGGCGCGGTGCCGGCACGTGTCGCGAATCTCTCCGGGCTCCCCCCGGCTTTTATCGGCGTGGGGGCGATCGATCTCTTCGTCGATGAGGACATCGCTTATGCCGCGCGACTCGTCCAGGCCGGCGTGCCGACGCAACTGCACGTGACGCCGGGCGCCTATCACGGCTTCGACTTCATCGTGCCGCAGTCGCGCGTCGCAGGCGAATTCACCGCGTCATGGAAGAGCGCGTTGCGCGCAGCTTTCACCACCGCCGCCTGACCTCATCCGCCGGGCGAGGCCCAAGGGAACATCCCCGAACATCGCATCTTGCGGGGATCGTTACGCCATGTTAGCACTATGCAACCGATTGCAGAGAACAGTCGACGACAGGAGAGGGAAAGCATGATCACGAACAAGCGCGTCGCAGGCTGCGATGCATTCGATCACCATCAGGAATCACGCGACCGGAACGGCGGCAGCATCGCCCTGATCCGCGCCGGCGTCTCGCTGGCCGCCTGCGTCGCCGCGATGACGGCGGTACCGGCGCTCGCGCAGCAGGCAGCTCCGGCATCGCAACCCGCCAGCGACGCGCCCGCCACCGAGATTGACGACATCGTCGTGACCGCCTCGAAAATCGGCGCCGAGCGGCTCAATCGCGTGCCGCAGGCGATCCAGGCGTTCACCGGCGCGACGCTCAAGGAGCGCAACATCCGCGACGGCGCCGACCTGATCCAGCTCATTCCCGGCGCCTCGCAAGCCCAGGAGATCGGCGCCGGCTACCGCATCTATTCGTTCCGCGGCTCGGGCGCCGGCGGGCCGATCGGCGATGGGCTGGTCGGCTATTATCTCGACGACACGCCCTTTGGCGTGCCCAACAACCAAAGCGCGCCGCCGATCAACTATTTCGATCTCGACCGCGTCGAGGTGCTGCGCGGGCCGCAGGGCACGCTCTACGGTCAGGGGTCAGCCGCCGGCACGATCATCTACCACACCAAGAACCCCGATCTGCAGAGCATCACCGAAGCGGGCGAGGCGGAAATCTCGACCACGCGCGACGCCAGCAAGATCAATTACCGCGCCGCGGCGGCGCTCTCGATCCCGCTCGTCACCGATACGCTCGCCCTGCGCATCAGCGGCGGCTATGATTATCGCGCGGGCACCGCCGACATCTATGCCGGCGCGCCGACCGGCACCCCGCGCGAGAAGGACGCCAACGACGTCGTCGCCAAGGATATCCAGGCCGTGCTGCTCTGGAAACCCGACGCCCTCACGACCGTGCGGCTGCGCGCCTGGTATTTCAGCACCGACCAGCATTATCTGAACGTCATCAATTCGGTGAACCCGCCTTACGCCGCCTATCAGGGCAGCGTGATCGGCTATGACCGTCGCCGCGCCGAATATTTCTCGGGCACGATCACGCGCGCGATGGGCAATTTCACGCTGACCAACGCGACGTCCTACCAGAAGTCATTGCCCGGCGGTTTCCAGGTCGGCCTCAATCTCGGCGCGCCACTGGGCATCGGCATCCTCAACAATGGCGGCAACGCGCAGAACTTCGTCAACGAGTTCCGCATTGCAACGTCGGGGGCAGGCCCATTCCACGGTGTGGCCGGTGTCTTCTATCAGAATGCGAAGGGGCTCTATACCTTCGACATCAATTTCCCGACCCTCGCGCTCAGCGGCAACACCATCACCAAGACCGAGAATGTCGCGGTTTTCTCGGAAGTCAGCTATTCGCTGTTCGGCGGCAAGCTCGTCCCACTGGTCGGCCTGCGCTACTTCAATGATACGCGAAAGTCGGATTCGCTGTCGAACGGCACGCACGTGCTGAGCAATGCCAACCCCGACGCGCTGACCTGGCGCGCCAACCTCGCTTATTATCCCAGCAAGGACTGGTTGCTGTTCTTCAACGCCGGTACCGGCTTCCGCAGCGGCATCCTGCAATCCAAGGCACAGGCCGATGCCGTGATCGCCGACGGCGTTCCCAGCGCGCTCTCGCTCACGCCCGACAAATTGCGCAATCTCGAAATCGGCGCGAAGGGCACCTTGTTCGATGGCGCCCTGCGCCTGGCAGTCAGCCTCTACGACATCAAATACACCAACATTCAAAGTGCGTTCAACACGTCGATCGGCCTGGCCGCCTTTGCCAATCTCGGCGACGGCAGGTCGCGCGGTGTCGATATCGAGGCGACATGGCGCACGCCGGCAAAGGGCCTGGTGCTGTCGGTCGTCGGCAACGTCAACGACTCGAAGTTCACCAACGTCCTCAAGGCGTTCGGCACGGCCAATCCGCGCATCGGCAACGGCCAGCGCCTGCTCAACACGCCACCGTTCAACTGGCGTGGCGATGTCAGCTACGATCATGATTTCGGCGGTTATGACTTCTTCGCCACCGGCTCGATGACTGCCATCGGCCGCGCGCGAAACGGCGATGCCACCGTCAACACAATCAACCCCTATCAGCTCTACAATATGAGCGCCGGGGTTCGTTTCGATCGGTACGAGGTACGGCTGTTTGCCGACAATGTGTCCGATTATCGCGGCCCGACCGCTGCGAACGGCCCGACGCTGCTCGCCGGGCCGCGCCCACGCACGATCGGCATCACGCTGCGTCTCAACAGCAAGTGAGGCACGGATGCCGGTGCGCCGAGCTCATCGGGGCACCGTCATCGCTTCGCGCCGAGGCGTGCGGAACGGATAGCCAAGGGAGACGCTGGTGGCGCGACGATCGGACGTTCCGGCCGCAGGAAGTAACGGCGTGGACCGGCGGACCTTGCTAAGCGGCGCCGTCGCCGCCGGTGTGGGCGCTTCGGTGGCGGCGGCGCCGGCTACCGCATCACGCGGCGCCGGCCGCCATCGCGAAGGCGCGGGTTCCGGCGAGCGTCAAAGCGAGCTCAGGGCCGGCGCCGACACGGCCATTGCCACCACCACCGCCGGTCGCGTCGCTGGCTATGTCCAGGATGACATCCTCGTCTTCAAGGGCATCCCTTATGGCGCCGACACGGGCGCCGCCAATCGCTTCCGCCCGCCGCAGCCGCCCAAGCCATGGAGCGGCGTGCGCAGTGCGCGCGCCTATGGCCCGGTCGCGCCGCAGGACAAGGGAACCGGCCGGTTGAACGACGAAGAGGCGTTCATCTTCCAGTGGAACGACAGCGTCGAGGGCGAAGACTGCCTGCGCATCAATCTCTGGACGCCCGGGATCAATGACGGGCGGCGGCGCCCGGTGCTCGTATGGCTGCACGGTGGCGGCTTTGCCGCCGGCTCGGGACATGATTTGCCAGCATTTGACGGCCATGCGCTCGCACGGCGCGGCGACGCCGTGGTGATCACGCTGAATCACCGGCTCAACCTGCTCGGCTTTCTCGACCTGTCGCACTGCGGGCCGCGTTACGCGCAGTCGGGCAATGTCGGCATGCTAGACATCGTCGCGGCGCTACAATGGATTCGCGCCAATATCGCCGCGTTCGGCGGCGATCCGTCATGCGTGCTGCTATTCGGCCAGTCCGGCGGCGGGGCCAAGGTCAGCACGCTGATGGGCATGCCCGCCGCGCGCGGGTTGTTCCACCGCGCGGTCGTGATGAGCGGTTCCTTTGCCCCATGCGCGACCCCGGCTCGGGCGAGACGATTGTCCGAGCTGATGCTGGCCGAGCTTGGAGTTGCGCCAGCCGATGTCGATCGGCTCCACGCAATGCCCTATGCCGATCTGCGCCGCGCGAGCGAGGCGGTGCTGGCACGCGCCAATCCCGCGCCCGGCCGGTTCTTCGACGTGCGGCGCATCGGCGACGCGCTTGGTTTCGCGCCCGTGCTCGATGGGCAGACGGTGATCGCGTCGCCCGAGCGGGCCGACCTGCCCGACCTTTCGGTCGACGTGCCGATGGTCATCGGCACGACGCTCAACGAGTTCGTCTCGGGGATCAATCATCCCGAATATGAAGCGCTGCGCGAGGAAGAACTCGTCGCGCGGGTCGAGGCGTTCGTACCCGGTCGGGCGCGCGCCGTGATCGCCGCCTTTCGCCAGCGCACGCCCGGCGCCTCCCCTTTCGATCTCTGGTCGCGCATCGCCACTGCGCCGATCCGCCAGAGCGCTGTCGATCAGGCGATGGCAAAGGCCCGGCACAGCCGTGCGCCGGCCTATCTCTACTGGTTTACCTGGCAGACGCCGGTGCTCGACGGGCGTCCGCGCGCCTTTCATTGCCTCGACATCCCCTTCCTGTTCGCCAACACCGATCGCTGCGCGAGCATGACAGGCGGCGGGGCGCGCGCGGCAGCGCTCAGCCGGCGGATGAGCGATGCGTTGCTGGCCTTCGCCCGGACCGGCAACCCCGGCCATCCCGGGCTTCCGGCGTGGAGCGCGGTGACTGCCACCACGGCACCGACGATGATCTTCGATGATCGGCCGCGGCTCGAGCGCGACATCGACAATGCCGAGCGCGGGTCGATGACTTGACGTCTGGTACGCGGCAGAACGGCGCGGGCAAGGTCGACACGAGACCGACAGCGACAAGGCTTGAGTTTCCTTGCAACCGATTGCATCGCGGGTTGCGTCATCCATGAATATGATCGAGGACTTCCCCGAGGCCATGAACCTTGAATCCGACCGCGCCCGTCATCGCCTCGCGGCCAGCCTCGAAAGGATCTATCACGACGCCGCTCCGGCGCTGTTTGCGCGGGTCTGCGCATCGCTCGATCGGGCCAGCGCGCAGCGCGACGCGGCGCTGAAGGCGCTCGACCATGCGCGGCGCGCCGATCCGAACTGGACAGCGCGGTCGGGCGAGACGGTCTATGCCTGCTATGTCGATCGCTTCGCGGGGACGCTCGACGGCGTGACCGGCAAGCTCGACTATCTTCAGGACTTCGGCATCCGCTGGCTGCACCCGCTTCCGCTACTCGCGGCGCGGCCGGTCGAAAGCGATGGCGGCTTTGCCGTGGTCGATTACCGCGCGGTCGAGCCTGCGCTCGGCGACATGGGCGGGCTGGAGCGGCTCGCGACGGAGCTGCGCACGCGCGGCATGGGGCTGATGCTCGATGTCGTCTGCAATCACACCGCGCGCGAGCATGACTGGGCCGAGCGCGCGCGACAGGGCGATCCGAAATATCGCGCTTATTATCACGTGGTCGACAGCCAGGCTGAGGTCGATGCGTGGGATGCTTCGTTGATCGAGGTCTTTCCCGACACGGCGCCGGGCAACTTTACCTATGACGCGGCGATGGGCAGCTGGGTCTGGACGACCTTCTACCCGTTCCAATGGGATCTCAACTACGCCAATCCCGACGTCTTTGTCGAAATGCTCGAGGTGCTGCTGTTCCTTGCCAATAAGGGGGTGCAGGGTTTCCGCCTCGACAGCGCGCCGTTCCTCTGGAAGCGCCAGGGCACGACGTGCCGCAACCAGCCCGAGGCTTATGCGATCGTTGCGGCCTTCCGCGCCGCGCTCGATATCGCTGCACCCAGTGTCGTGTTGCTTACCGAGGCAATCGAAAGCCCGGCGCACGTCATCCCGTTCTTCGGCGACGATCTGAAGGGCTGCGATCTGGCGTATAATAACGGCGTGATGACGGCCCTGTGGGCAGGGCTTGCCGATCAGCACGCCGGCATCGTCCGCACCATGCTGACCGCCGCGGCGCAGCGCCCGGATCATGCTGCGTGGTTGAACTATGTTCGCTGCCACGACGATCTCATCTGGAATGCGCTTGCCGACTATGCCCCGGTCGATGACCTGCAGCGCTGGTCATCCTTTTACGACGGTGGAGGCTTTTCCGCCGGTCGACGATTCCAGACCGCAGCGGGGGGCGTGCCTTCGACCAACGGCATGGCGGCGGCGCTGGTAGGTCTCGGGCGATCCGATATCGATCAGGACCTGGCGCTCGCGCGGCTGACCGCGCTCTATGGCGCGATCCACGCGCTCGATGGCTGGCCGATGATCTATATGGGCGACGAGATCGCGCTCGGTAACGATCAGGATTACAGGTCGGACCCGGCACGGCGCGACGAAGGTCGCTGGCTGCAACGCCCGAGCATGGATTGGCACCGCGCGTCGCTCGGACCCGCGGGAAAGATGCTGGAGAGCATGTGCCGCTTCGGGGATGCGGCACGCGCGTTGAACGAACTGAACGTCACAGGTCGAGCAACTCCGATCGCGCTATCGAACGACGCGGTTCTGGCCTTTGTTCGTGATGAGGGCCGGGGCTTCCTCTGCCTCGTCAATCTCGCATCGATTGCGCAAACCGTCGACCGCCCGGCCACGTGGGATCGGCCAGGCAAGGATCTGCTGACGGGGCGAGACGTGCCGACGGGTACCGTTACGCTGCGACCCTATGAGATATTGTGGTGGGTCGCGCCCTGAAATCCGTGCTGCAGGCCTGACGGAACTGGAGCGGGCGCTCGATCGAGGATAGTGATCGGGCGCGACGCATCCGCAGCTCGCGCCGGACGTTGAAACCTACCTATGACCATCCTTATCCCCGTTCTGGGCGACCAACTCTCGCACAGCCTTGCCTCTTTGCGCGGTGTCGCGAAGGCGGACGCGGTCGTGTTGTTGATGGAGGTGGCGGGGGAGACGACCTATGTCCGCCACCACAAGCGCAAGATTGCGCTGATCCTGTCAGCCATGCGGCATTTCGCAGAGGAATTGCGTTGCGCCGGATGGAGCGTTGACCATGTCAGGCTCGACGATCCCGCCAACAGCGGCAGCTTCACGGGAGAGATCGCGCGGGCGGTCGGGCGGCATCGACCGACCCTGATCCGCATCGTCGAATGCGGCGAATGGCGCGTAAAGACGATGATCGACGGCTGGTCGCGGCGCTTCGGCTTGCCGGTCCAGGTCCTGCCCGACGATCGCTTCGTCTGCGGCATCCTCGAATTCCAGACCTGGGCACAGGCGCGCAACGATCTGACGATGGAGTTCTTCTATCGTGAGATGCGTCGCAAGACGGGGCTGTTGATGACCGCCGATGGCAAGCCCGAAGGCGGGCAATGGAATCTCGACAAGGAAAACCGGGCACCGCCCAGGCGCGGGCTCAACTATCCCGAGCCGATGCAGTTCGCGCCCGACGACCTTACCGACGACGTGCTCGCGATGGTCGCGGCGCGCTTCGCCGGGCATTTCGGGCGGCTGGAGCATTTCGCGTTACCGGTCACCGCCGTGCAGGCGCGCCAGGCGCTGAAGCATTTCATCGTCACCGCGCTGCCCGATTTCGGCACTTATCAGGATGCGATGGTTACCGGTCAGGATTGGCTCTACCATAGCTGGCTGAGCCCAGCCCTGAACCTCGGCCTGCTAACCCCGATCGAGGTGGCGCAGGCCGCAGCCGACGCCCATGCCGCGGGTCACGTACCGCTCAACGCGGCGGAAGGCTTTATCCGCCAGATCATCGGCTGGCGCGAATATGTCCGCGGCTATTACTGGATGGAGATGCCCGAGGTTGCCGAGGCCAACGCGCTCGGGGCGACGCGGCCCTTGCCGGAATTCTACTGGACCGGCGAGACCGACATGCTGTGCATGGCCGAGGCGGTGCGCAACACGCGCGACAATGGCTATGCGCATCACATTCAGCGGCTGATGGTGTTGGGCAATTTCGCCATGCTCGCGGGCGTGCGCCCGCAGCAGGTCGCCGACTGGTTCCTCGTCGTCTATGCCGATGCCTATGAATGGGTCGAATTGCCCAATGTGATCGGCATGAGCCAGCATGCCGATGGCGGCAGGCTCGCGACGAAGCCCTATGCCGGCGGCGGCGCCTATATCAATCGCATGTCCGACCATTGCGGGCGATGCCGATACGATGTGAAGCAGAAGACCGGGCCCGAGGCATGTCCGTTCAACGCGCTCTATTGGGATTTCCTCGCGCGCCATGAGCGACGCTTCCGGCGTAATCGGCGCATGGTGCAGATGTACGCCAATTGGGACCGGATGCAGCCGGAGCAGCGCGATGCCTATCGCGCGAGCGCCGCCGGATTCCTTGAAAGCCTTCAGCCGGCGGCGGAGGGCTGGGCGCGTTGATGTGGATCATTAGCCGCGTGGCGATGACTGGCGGCTCGACGGCATGGCGCGACACTTCAAACCCGATCGGGCGCTGAGATGAACGAACAACCGGTTCCGAAAGCCGTCCAAGCCCTCTGCGACGGGAAGGTCCCGCACAGGCGCGCGATCGGCGGCGCTACAGCATGCGCACCGTCGTCGCGGCGGGTGCGGCCCGAGTCAGCCGGTTGCGTAGCGGCAGGGCAAAGGGCGCGGCGGCGATCTCGAACAGGTCACCCTCCTGCGTGCGGACATCATCGGCGAAGGACAAAGTCGCGGTACCGAAGAAGTGGACATGGACGTCGCCGGGGCGCCGAAAGCCGGCATATTTGAAATGATGCGCCTCGAGGTTGCACAGGCTGTGCGACATGTTGGCGTCGCCGGTCAGAAACGGCTTCTCCCACAAGGTCGCGCCGTTGCGCTCGATGCGGCTGACGCCGCGCAGGTCGGCCGGTGCCTCGCCCAGCAGCAACTCGGCACCGAGCGCCGCCTGCCGCAGCTTGGAATGCGCGAGCCAGAGATAGTTGTGACGTTCGGTGACATGGTCGCTGAACTCGTTGGCGAGCGCAAAGCCGAGCCGCCACGGCGTCCCGTCATCGTCGATCAAATAGATGCCGGCGAGTTCGGGCTCCTCGCCGCCATCGAGTGCGAAATCGGGCGACGCCAGCGGCTGTTCGGGCCCTACCAACGATTGCCCGTCGCCCTTGTAGAACCATTCGGGTTGCGCGCCGGTCTCGCCCTCGGCCGGTTTCCCGCCGGCAACGCCTTCGAGGAAGATGCGCATCGAATCGGTGTGCCGGTTTTCGGCCGCTGCCTTGTGCATCGCGTCGCGCCCCTCGGCCGAGCCGAGATGCGTCAGCCCCGTGCCCGTCAGCATCAGCCGGGCGCTGTCGGGATGGTCGATCGCCGCCAATAGCCGGCCGGCTGCCAGCTCGGCGCCAAGGTCGACCGATTCCGCCGTCAGGCGTTGTCGCGCGGCATCGGCGAGGCTGGTGCGCTCGGCGATCGCCAGCGCAGCGAGTTCGCGCGTCGTGCCCGGGTCCGACAGGAATGCCGCCCGATCGTCTTCGGCCAGGATAAGACGTCGCACGCCCTGCGCATCGCGGTGCTGAAGCAGCCGGACATGGGTCATGCGAAAGTCTCTCCGACGCGCCCGGGCGCGCGCTTTCGGCGGCACCGCTCAGCCATCGATCGGCGGCGCGTCCAGCGGGGCGGTCACCTTGGCGCCCCACAAGGCATAGAACAGGATGTAGAGCTCGCACGCCGCGGTCAGCAGGAAAGAGTTCTGCAGGCCGAACATGTCGGCCAGCCTGCCTTGCAACAGGAACAGGGCGCCGCCGGCGATCGCCATGATCAGCAGCCCCGACCCCTCTTCGGTCAGCGGACCGAGCCCCTTGATGCCGAGCGTGAAGATCGTCGGGAACATGATCGAGTGGAACAGCCCGACAAGGATCAGCGACCACATCGCGGCCGGGCCGCTGCTGAACACCGTCACCAGCATCACCACGAACGCGCCGATCGCAAAGGCGGCAAGAACGGCCTCCGCGCGCACCTTCTGCATGATCGCCGATCCGGCAAAGCGGCCGACCATCATGCCGCCCCACAGGAAGGTCAGGTATCTCCCGGCCTGTTCGTGCGTCAGGTCCGCGATGTTGGGCTGCGATACGAAATTGACGAACAGACTGGCGACGCCGATCTCGGCGATCAGGTAGATGGCGATCGCCGGGATACCGAACATCAGGTTACGGTGGCGCCACAGCGAATGGTTCCCGCGCTCGGCTTTGGCGACGCGGCTGGTCGCACTGCCCATCGCCGGCAGCGGAAAGCGCGCGATCACCACCGCGAGGATCACCAATATGACCGCGACGATGACATAGGGCAGCACCACCGAATGGGCGTCGGCCAGCCGCTGCGCCGGTGTGAGCACCGTCCCGCTCTTGACGGTCCCGCTGACCGAGCGGCCGAGGATGAGATAGGCGCCGAACGAGGGGGCAAGCATCGTCCCCGCCGAGTTCAGCGCCTGCACCAGGTTGAGCCGCGAGGAGGCGGTCTCGGGCGGCCCGACCACCGCGACATAGGGGTTGGCGGCGACCTGCAGCAGCGTGATGCCGCTGGCGATGACGAACAACATCGCGAGCGTGACGCCATAGGACGGGATACTCGCCGCCAGCGTCATGCCCAGCGCGCCCGCCGCCATGATCAGCAGCCCGGTAACGAGCGACTTCTGATAGCCGATCCGCTCGATCAGCTTGGCCGAAGGGATCGATGCGAAGAAATAGGCGATGAACCAGACGAACTCGATCAGCGCCGTTTGGGTGTATGTCAGATCGAACACGCTGCGTAGGTGCGGCAGCAGCGTGCCGTTGATGACGGTAATGAAACCCCACATGAAGAACAGGCTGGCGAGCAGCATCAGCGCCGCTGTGTAGGACGTCGGCTGCGTCGCGCCGGGCGTGATCGTCGCGCCTTCGGAAGCCGTGGAAACCGGCATCAACCTCTCCTTCGATATAGCTTCGCCGGAGCGGGTCGCGACGTGGTAATAACTCCGACTATATGGCGGCGGCGCAACCGGTCAACGTCCAATCTCGTGTTTGAGGCGTCATCTTGCCAATCAGCCGCTGCGCGAAAAAACGCACAGGCTCGTGCGCCGTGTTCGGCGGCCAGACCGGCTTTGGCGAAGAGGCTGGTTCTTCCTTTGCGCCGTTGCGGCCGCGGTTCGGGCCCCAAAATATGCTTCTGCCGCCCGCCCGCGGTCGGGCAACAGGTTGGACTTATTTTCCAATCGGGTTGATTTAGCCCATTTAGGACATTGTGAGCTTCAATTGACACGCTAAGCTAGCGGCCGACCGGGGCTGGCTTGTGAAGTCGCCGTGGACTTTAGGAGGACGTTATGAAGACAATGCTGCGTATGATCGTCGGAGCCGCCGCGGTTTTGCTGATGCCGGTTGCGGCGCATGCCGCCGACGATCCTTTCCTGGGCGTGTGGCACCTCAACAAGGCGAAATCGATCATCGGCAAGGATCCGGGCGTCAAGAGCAAGGAAATCGTCATTGCGCTGACCCCCGACGGCGGAATGATCACCGAGACGGTCGAGACAACCACGGGAAATGGTGAAAAGCAGATCGCGCACCTTCCCTTTGCCTATGGCAAGTTCGTCCCACAGCCGGGCCCCGGCATGGACGCCTTTTCGGTCTACAAGACCGACGAGCATACGATGTTCTGGGTCGCGCAGCTGAAAGGACAGACGGTCGCGAAACTCGAGGTGGATTTGTCGCCCGACGGCCGGCAGATGACTTTCCGTTATCTCTCGAAGGCATCCGACCCCGACCCTGCGCTCGCGCGCGACCGGTACGTTTACGAAAAGCAATAATCGGGCTGAGCGCTTCGCCAAGGCGCGACACGGCATCGCTACATCACGAAGCGCAGGCGTCGGCCATCGAGAGATGTGCCGGCGCCTTTGTTTTCAATGTCGGCCGTGACCCGGGATCGGCACGTCGGTTGGTTTGCCGTACGCCGCGAAATAACGATTCACCTTGCTGTGCAAATCGCCTTTAGCAGCCTGACCGCTTCCCGATCTCCGCCTGCCGGCTCGTCGAGCGCCCAAGGGCACCGGCCGGTGGCTGATAAGGCAATCCCTTACGCCGCGGCATTTTCCTCTTCCTGCGTGCGCTCGCCGTGCAGATGGATCAGCGACGACATCAGATCGTCCTCGGCGCTCGACATGACCGCCAACGCGACCGCCTCGTCACAATCTTCGCCGGCAAGATAGGCGTGACCCATGGCGGAATCGATGTAGATCGACTCGCCCGCATTCAACACGACGGGGTCGTAGAATTCGGTATGCA
Source organism: Sphingomonas sp. AR_OL41 (assembly GCF_029911635.1). Lineage (GTDB taxonomy): Bacteria > Pseudomonadota > Alphaproteobacteria > Sphingomonadales > Sphingomonadaceae > Sphingomonas. The sequence goes on along the minus strand of NZ_JARYTI010000010.1, from coordinate 24,237 downwards.
CGACCAGCTGGCCGGCGACGACATAGATGAATTCCTCGCCATCGTGCCGCACAAGGTCGCCAAAGGCGGCGAGCGACTTGTTGCGGATCCTCGTCAGGTTGGGGATCATGCGTTTCTGGCGCAACTCGGTGCAGAGGTAATAATAATCGTAGTTTGCGGTGTTTACCCGCACCGCGCGATCGAGCGTCCCGATGCTGCGCCGGCCCATGACCGGGCTTGCCGAGGGCGCGGCTTCCCCTTCCGCGAACAGCTCGGACATCGGGATGTTGAGCCGCGCGCTGAGCTGCTGCAGCTTGTCATAGGTCAGCGTCAGCCGGTCATGCTCAACCTTGGACAGCGTCGAAACCGGAATGCCGCTCTTCTGGCTCATCTCCTTGAGCGTCCAGCCATTGCGGCTGCGCAGGCCGCGCATCACGGCACCAAGAGTCAGCTGCGCCAAAAATTCATCTCCTGTTCGCCTCGCTTGACGTTTTCCGATTAGGACAATAGCGTCCCGATCAGGAAATTATCGCACGAAAACTGCCCTTCGACACCTCGACTACCATCGCTTGCCGCCGCAGCGCAACAACATCGCACCGCAGGCGGCAAAGCAAAACACGAAGCGCGATCAATCGGCACAGGGATAGGGCCATCGCCTGCGCCCGGTACCGCCGATCACGCCTAACGCGACAGAGATCAGGAGAAACCATGCCGAGCCTCAGGATAGTCATTCCCTTCGCTTGTCTGGCCATGTCGCTAACCGCTGCCGCCCCCGTGCCGGTCGATTACCTTGCCCGGGTCGATCGCATTCTGAAGAGCACGCCGCTGATCGACGGTCACAACGACTGGCCCGAGGCTTTGCGCGGCCGCGAGGGCGAGAAGCGCTGGACGATCGATCTGACGCATCTCGATCATGGCCCGGCGCATTACGACACGGACATTGCGCGGCTGCGCAAGGGGCGGGTCGGCGGGCAGTTCTGGTCGGTCTGGGTGTCGCCCGATCTCCCGGGCCAGGAACAGGTCGAGCAGACGCTGGAACAGATCGACCTGGTACACGATATCGTCGCGCGCTACCCGGGCGACTTCGCCATGGCGCGCACCGCTGCGGACGTGCGGCGCATCCACAAATCGGGCCGCATGGCCGCGCTGATCGGCGTCGAGGGCGGCGGCCAGATCGACCATCGCCTGTCGGTGCTGCGCGCCTATGCCGCGCTCGGTGCGGGCTATCTCACCCTTACGCATACAAGGACGCTCGAATGGGCGGATTCGGCGACCGACAATCCCCAGCATCACGGGCTGACGCCGTTCGGCGAAAGCGTGGTGCGCGAACTCAACCGGCTCGGCATGCTGGTCGACCTCGCGCATGTCAGCGAGGACACGATGCGCGACGCGCTGCGCGTGTCGAAGGCGCCGGTGATCTTCTCGCACAGCAGCGCCCGCGCGCTCGACGACCATCCGCGCGACGTGTCGGATGAGGTGCTCAAGCTGGTCGCCGCCAATGGCGGCGTGGTAATGGTCAACTACGCCACGCCTTATATTTCGGATGCCTATCGTCGCTGGCAGGCCGATGAGGCGGCGGAGAAGATGCGGTTCAACGCGCCGCCTTATGGCGGCCTGTATATCGGCCAGCCCGACAAGGCCGCCGCGGCGATGGCCGCGTGGCGCAAGGCCCATCCCATGCCGCAGGTCGCGATGTCCGAGGTCGCCGACCATATCGAGCATGTCGCCAAGGTGGCGGGGGTCGACCATGTCGGGCTCGGCTCGGACTATGACGGCGTCGGCGAGCAGCTGCCCGCGGGGATGGCGGATGTCAGCACCTATCCCGCCTTGCTCGCCGAACTGATGCGGCGCGGCTGGAGCGACGAGGATATCCGCAAGGTCGCCGGCGAGAATGTGCTGCGCGTGATGGCGCGCGCGGAGGCCGTGGCAGCGTCGATGGCCGGTCAGTTGCCGGAAACCAAAGCGATGTGAACGGGCGTCGCGCGTTAATGGTTGATCTATTTTCCATTCAGGTCATAATGTCTTAATTGGGACATAAGCGAGGAAGCTCGCTCAGGAGGGCGCAATGAATCGTCTGTTGCTTGGCATGGCTTCCGTGGGCGCGCTCGCCGTCGCCGGCTTCACTTCCGCCGCGCTCGCCGACCCCGCACCGTTCACCATCGAGCAGGTGCTCGAAGCGCCTTATCCCACCAGCCTCGCCGCCGCGCCCAAGGGCGGCGCGGCGGCCTGGGTGTTCAGCATCAAGGGCGTGCGCAACATATGGATCGGTGAGGCGGGCGCCACGACGCGGTCGCGCCAGGTCACCACCTTCGACAAGGATGACGGCAACGATATCGGCGACGTCGCCTGGTCCTCCGATGGCAAGACGATCGCCTTCACCCGCGGCCAGACGCTCGAGGATGACGCGCCCGCCAATGTCGCCAGTACGCCCGACGGACCGACGCCGCGCGAGATCTGGGTCGTGCCGGCGGCCGGCGGCGAGGCACGCAAGGTCGGCAACGGGCATGAGCCGAGCTTCTCGCCCGACGGCAAGCAGGTGGTGTTTCTCGACAAGCGCCAGGTGCTGGCGGTCGATCTCGCGACGCCCGGCGCCAAGCCGCATCCGCTGCTGACCGATTTCGGCGCGGTGCATTCGTTGACCTGGTCGTCCGACGGCCACCGCTTCGCCTTTGTCAGCCAGCGCCGCCTGCACGCGCTGATCGGCGTGTTCGACACCGCCGCGCGCACGCTGACCTGGGCGGCGCCGAGCTTCGACATCGATTCCTCGCCGACCTTCTCGCCCGACGGCAGGCAACTCGCCTTCATTCGGGTGCTGGCGGCGAAGAGCTCGCCCTTCATCAGCCGTCGTTCGGGCCTGCCGTGGCAAATCTGGACCGCCGATGCCGTGACCGGCGCAGGCAAGCGCGTGTGGACCGCCGACACGGGGCCGGGCAGCGTCTATCGCCCGACGCTTGCGGCGGAAAATCTGTTATGGGCGGCCGACGGACAACTCGTCTTCCCATGGGAGAAAAGCGGCTGGATGCAGCCCTGGGCTGTATCCGCCACCGGGGGCACCGCGCATGCGCTCGCTTCGGGCGCGTTCGAAGTACCCTATATGACGCTCGATCCGACGCGCCGGAAACTGGTCTTCGCCAGCAACCAGAACGATATCGACCGGCTGCACTTCTGGACCAGCGATCTCTCGACCCGGGCACCGGTTCCCGTCGCCGCGCCCGGCACCAGCATCGAGGCTTTCCCGCAGGTCAGCGCCGACGGGACCATTTTCGCCCTGCAGAGCAGCGCGGTGCAGCAATTGAGCCCCGCCGTGCTGCGCGGCGGCAAATGGCAGCGGCTCGCCGCCGAGACGACCGCGCCGTCTTTCCCGACCGCGCATATGGTGATGCCGCAATCGGTCGTGTTCAAGGCCAAGGATGGGCTCGACGTGCACGGCCAGCTGTTCCTGCCGCCCGCCGGCATGAAGGGGCCGCATCCGACGGTGATGTTCTTCCATGGCGGCCCGCCGCGCCAGATGCTGCTCGGCTTCCACTATATGGGGTTCTACGCCGGGGCCTTTGGCTTCAACGAGTATCTCGCCTCCAAGGGCTATGTCGTGCTGTCGGTCAATTATCGCGGCGGCATCGGCTATGGCATGGAATATCGCGAGGCGAAGGATTTCGGCCTCGGCGGCGGCAGCGAGACGCAGGATCTGCTCGGCGCGATCAGCTACCTTCAGGCGCGCCCCGATGTCGACCGCAAGCGCATCGGCGTATGGGGCGGCAGCTATGGTGGCCTGATGACCGCGCTGGCGCTGGCCCGCGCCTCGGACTCGATCGCGGTCGGCGTCGATTATGCCGGCGTCTATAATTGGGCGTCGATGCTCGCGACGCTTGGTGCGCCGGTCGAAGATCCGGCGGATTACAAGCGCGCCATCGCATCGTCGCCGGTGGCAACGATCGGCGACTGGCATTCGCCGGTACTGGTGATCCAGGCCGATGACGATCGCAACGTGCCAGCGACCCAGTCGACCGAGCTGATCCAGGATTTGCGCGCGCACGGCGTGGAGCATGAGACGCTGATCATCCCCAACGAGGTGCATGATCTTACGCGCTACGCCTCGTGGCTGACGCTGTTCCATGCCACCGACGACTATCTCGGCCGCTATCTGCAGCCGGCACCGCGCACGGGGAAATGATCCTGGACGGGCGTTCGCCGCAGTTTTCGGACGAATCGTGTTGACGTTCTCCAATTGAGCCAACATAGTCCCATTTAGAAAAATCGGGGTATAATCGTGGTTCAGCAGCAATTCGCCGTCAGCATATTTGTCTGTGCGCAGAACAGTCGGGCCATGTGTCATTGTTTCCAGGCGGTCGCGCAGGTTGCGCCGGGCCGCGCGACCGGCGGTTTGTAATGAACTTTCCCTTTCCCCAGGCTGGCGCGACCGTCCTGCCTCAGCCTTATCTGCTGTTCCTCGGCGACACGACCGAGCCTGGCTACGCCAAGACCGCCTTCGGCCTTCGCGACTGGGCGGGCGACAAGTGCGTCGGCGAAACCGTCTGCGCCGGCGCGACGGTGACCACCGGCCTGGAACGTATGACGCCGACCGAGGCGGTCGCCCGCGGCGCGCGCTCGCTGGTCATCGCGGTGGCCAATGGCGGTGGTTTCATCCCGCCGAGTTGGCGCGCGTCGTTGATCGACGCGCTCGAGGCCGGGCTCGACATCGTCAGCGGCATGCATGTCCGCCTCGCCGACGTTCCGGGGCTGGCCGAGACCGCGCATCGCCTCGGCCGCCGCCTGATCGACGTGCGTACGCCGCCGGCCGATATCCCGGTCGCCACTGGCCGCAAGCGTAGCGGCAAGCGCATCCTTACCGTCGGCACCGATTGCGCGCTGGGCAAGAAATACACCGCGCTCGCGCTGGTCGGCGCGCTTGCCGGGCGCGGTCTCGATTGCGATTTCCGCGCGACGGGCCAGACCGGCATCATGATCGCCGGCGGCGGGATACCGATGGACGCGATCATCTCCGATTTCGAGGCGGGCGCGGCGGAAATCCTTTCGCCGGATGCTGCGCCCGACCATTGGGACGTGATCGAGGGACAGGGGTCGCTGATGCACCCGGCCTACGCCGCGGTGTCGCTCGGATTGCTCCATGGCAGCCAGCCCGATGTGTTCGTGGTGTGCCACGAACCGGGCCGCACCGATATGCTCGGCACTTCTGGCTACAAGCTGCCGAGCGTCGACGAGGTGATCGAGACGACCTTGCTGCTCGGCCGGCGCACCAATGCCGCGATCCGCTGCGGTGGCTTGTCCTTCAATACCAGCGCGCTGGGAGCGGCCGAGGCGGATGCCTTGATGGCAGCGGAGAGCGAACGGCTGGGTTTGCCCGTCGCCGATCCGATCCGCGGCGGCCCGCCGTTCGACCGGCTCATCGATAGCTGTCTGGCCGCTACTACGTGACCGCCGCCGCCACGCCGACGAGTTCAACCTGGTTTCAGCGCTTCCTGCTGCCGGGCTTCGCGTTCAAGGCGGTGGTGATTGGCGGCGGCTATGCGACGGGGCGTGAACTGGCCGAGTTCTTCCTGCCCAGCGGCCCATGGGGCGGCCTCGCCGGCATGGTGCTGGCGATGCTGGTGTGGAGCGCGGTGTGCGCGGTGACCTTCGCCTTCGCCCACCGATTCGAGACCTATGAATATCGCAGCTTCTTCGCGCGGCTGCTCGGACCCTTCTGGATCGTGTTCGAGTTTTCCTACCTGCTGTTCGTCGTGCTGATCCTGTCGGTGTTCGGCGCGGCGGCGGGTGCGATCGGCGCCGCGACGCTGGGGCTACCGCCGATCGTCGGCACGCTGGCGCTGGCCGCGGCGATCGCGATGTTTGTGAGTTTCGGCAATGCCTCGGTCGAGCGGCTGTTCAAATATGTCTCCTTCCTGCTCTACGGCGTCTACATCCTGTTCGTGCTGCTGTCGGTGAACAGCTTCGGCGGCCAGATCGCCGAGAGTTTCTCGCGGCCGGCGCCGAGCGAGGGATGGGCGCTCGGCGGCCTGACCTATGCCAGCTACAATATCGTCGGCGCGGTGGTGATCCTGCCGGTACTGCGGCATTTGACCAGTCGCCGCGACGCGGTGATCGCTGGCATCGTCGCCGGGCCGCTGGCGATGTTGCCGGCGTTGCTGTTCTTCACCTGCATGATCGCCTTTTACCCCGCGATCGCCGCAGAGACCCTGCCGTCGGACTTCATCCTGCAACAGCTGCATTTCCCGCTGTTCCACCTGCTGTTCCAGCTGATGATTTTCGCCGCGCTGCTCGAAAGCGGCACTGGCTCGGTCCATGCGATCAACGAACGCGTCGCCACCGTCTGGCGCCGCCGCACGGGCGCGGACCTGTCGCACCGCGCGCGTGCCGGCGTCGCGGCGGTGCTGTTGATCGGTTGCATTTTCGTCGCCGATCGCGTCGGTCTCGTCGCGCTGATCGGGCGTGGCTACCGCGTGCTCGCCTACACCCTGCTCGCGGTCTACGTCGTCCCGCTGCTGACCATCGGCCTGTTCCGCCTGCTGCGCGCAGGCCCGCACACCCCCGGAGAATATTCATGATCATCGGTCGTACCCTGACCGCGATGGCGCTGGCGCTCGCCGTGCTGCCGGTCGCGGCATCCGCGCGTCCCGCGCATTCGGCCCGGCGGCCGACGCCGGCCATCGTCCCGCATGTCGCCGGCCTTGCCGAATTCGTCGATGGCGTGGTGGCGCAGCAGATCGCCACGCGCGAGGTTGCCGGTGCGATCGTCACCGTGGTCTATCAGGGCCATGTACTGTTCACCCGCGGCTATGGCCGTTCGGACGTGGCGCGCGGCGTGCCGGTCGATGGTCAGCGCACGCTGTTCCATCCGGGCTCGGTGTCGAAGCTGTTCACCTGGACCGCACTGATGCAGCAGGTCGAGGCGGGCAAGGTCGACCTCGACGCCGACGTAAACACCTATATCGATTTCACCATTCCGCCGTTCGAGGGCAAGCCGGTGCGCGTCCGCGACCTGCTGTCGCACAGCCCGGGCTTCAGCGACGTCGGCGGCATCATCTTCGACAGCTTCGAAAAGACCGTGCCGTACCAGACCTGGCTCAAGACCCGCGTGCCGGCGCGGCTATGGCCGGCCGGCACCGAGATCGCCTATTCCAACTATGGCGCGGCACTTGCCGGCTATATCGTCGAGCGCGTCTCGGGCGAAGCCTTTCCCGATTATGTCGACCATCACATCTTCGGCCCGCTCGGCATGACCTCGAGCACCTTCCGCGAGCCGCTGACCGGCGCGCTGCGCGCCAATATGGCAACCGGCTACAAGATGGTCGACGGGCGGCTGGTCGCCAAGACGCCGGAATATCTCGCCTCGGTGATGCCCGCCGGCTCGGTCTCGGCGACCGCGCCGGACATGGCGAACTTCATGCTGGCGATGCTGGGCAACGGTCGGCTCAGCGGCCATGCCATCCTGCGCCCGGAAACGGTCAAGTTGCTCGAAAGCGACTCCTTCGGCAATGCACCCGACCTTCAGCCGATGGCGCATGGTTATCTCGTCTATCGCCGGGCCAACCCCCGGCTGGTCGGCCATGCCGGCAACACGATCGATTTCCATTCCGACCTGATCATCTCGCCCGAAACCGGCTTCGGTTTCTTCGTGTCGACCAGCGGCGGGCAGGGCAGCTATCTCGCGCGCACCGAGCTGAGCCAGGCGATCGTCGGCCGCGTCTTCCCGCAGACGCCGGCGGCGCGCTGGACCGGCGCCTCCGGCGTGACCGAAGCCGGTCATTATCGCGCGAACCGGCGCGACTATAGCCACCCGGCCGATCCCAAGCACGACATGATCGTCACGGCTACCGGGCCGAACAGCATCACCACCGAGGTCGAGGGGGTGAAGATCGCCTGGGACCAGATCGGCCCGCACCTCTACGAACAGGTCACCGGCGCACGCGCCGGCGGGCCGTTCAATCGCCTCCAATTCTACGGCACGCCGCAGGATCCCCGCCTCTCGCTCGGCTCGGAGCCGTACGAAACCTATCATTATGTGAAGCCCGAATGAGGAACCCGAAGATGGTATCTTTCCTTCGATCCCGCCTCGCTCGCCTCGCGCTCGGCGCCGGGCTGGCGGCGATCCCGTCGCTCGTCCTGGCCGATGTGCCGGCCGGCTTCGACGCGCAGGTCGAGGCGCTGCGCCAGTCGGTTGGTGCGCCCGGCGTTGCGATCACCGTCGTCGAGAATGGCAAGGTCACGCTCGCCAGGGGCTATGGCGTTCGCAAGCTCGGCGCGGCTGACCGGGTCGATGCCGACACGCTCTTCCCCAATGGCTCGACCGGCAAGGCCTTCACCTCCGCCGCGCTCGCGGTTCTTGTCGATCAGGGCAAGATCAAGTGGGACGACAAGGTCGTCGATCACATGCCGTGGTTCGCCATGTACGATAGCTGGGTCACGCGCGAGATGACGATCCGCGACCTGCTGGTCCATCGCAGCGGCCTCGGCCTCGGCGAAGGCGACCTGCTGTTCGTGCCGCGCACCAACCTCGACCGGCGCGAGAGCGTGCGCCGGCTACGTTACCTCAAGCCGGCAACCAGCTTCCGCAGCGGTTATGCTTATGACAATGTCCTCTACATGGTTGCCGGCCAACTGATCGAGGAGGTCACCGGCGACACCTGGGAAAAATTCGTCCGCGATAATGTGCTCAAGCCGGCCGGCATGGTGCATTCGACGACCGAGGATACGGTACGCTTCACCATCCCCGACCGCGCCTGGCCGCACGCCCGGCTCGACGGGCCGTTCCGCGGCCTCGGTACACAGGTCGTCCTCGACGAGCGCGACGCGCTCGGCCGTACTGCAGCGCCGGCCGGGGGCATGGCGGTCAGCGCCAACGACATGGCGCGCTGGATCGAGATCCAGCTCGGCCATGGCAAACTGCCCGACAGCAATGGCCGCCTGTTCAGCGAGGCGGCGGCGACCGAGATGTGGCGGCCGACCGTGATCCTGCCCAGCGGGCGCCTGCCTGGCCCCGATGCGCCGGAACCGGGCTTCAACACCTATGCGCTCGGCTGGGACGTCACCGAATATCGCGGCACGCGTATCGTCATGCATGACGGGGCGGTGTTCGGTTTCGGCGCCACCGTGGTGATGATCCCGAGCAAGAACATCGGCTTCTTCATCACCGTCAATTCCGAGGACGGGGAGCTAATCAAGGGCCTGACCTACCAGTTGCTCGACCATTATCTCGGCGTGTCGGGCACCGATTGGCCGAAGATCTGGCGCGACTACAAAAAGGACCGCCAGGCGAAAGCTGTCGCAATGCTCACCGCGACCAACGCCGCGCCGGCCCAGGTCGGACCATCGCTGGCATCCGCGCGCTATGCCGGCGACTATAACGATCCCTGGTACGGCCCGATCAGCATCCGCGATGAAGGCGGTAAGCTGCGCATCGACTTCAAGCAGACGCCACGCATGACCGGCACGCTGGAACATTTCCAATATGACAGCTTCCGTGTGCGCTGGGACGACAAGCAGATCGAGCCGGCCTACGCGACCTTCGCACTGACGCCTGAGGGGGGGATCGAGCGCATGACGATGCGCGCCGTCTCGCCGATCGCAGACTTCAGCTGGGACTATCACGACCTGCTGTTCACGCCGGTACCGCCACGCAAATGAGAATTCGCGTCAGCATTTGACATTTCTCTATTCAGGACGAATGATGCCTGAATAGAAACAATCAGGCTCGCGCGTACAGCAGCGGGCGAAGGGGGCTGCGATGCGTTTGTTCAACAAGATTGCCGCGGGTCTGCTCGTGCTGACGGCCGGCGCCGCCATTGCGCAACAGGCGAGCCAGCTGGCACCGCCAGCCAAAACCGTGGCGGTCACCACCGCCGCGACGACCGCGCCGCCGGCGACACCTGCCGCGCAACCCGTCCTCAACAAAACCGATGTCGATGCCTGGCTCGACGGGTTCATGCCCTATGCCTTGCGCGCCGGCGACGTTGCCGGCGCTGTCGTCGTCGTGGTCAAGGATGGTCAGGTCGTGACCAAGCGCGGCTTCGGTTACGCCGATCTCGCTTCACACAAGCCGGTCGACCCCGACAGGACGCTGTTCCGCCCCGGCTCGGTGTCCAAGCTGGTCACCTGGACCGCGGTCATGCAACTGGTCGAGCAGGGCAAGATCAACCTAGATGCCGACATCAACGGCTATATCGACTTCACGATCCCCGCCTATGACGGCAAGCCGATCACCATGCGCCAGATCCTGACGCATACCGCCGGCTTCGAGGATCATGCCAAGAACCTGATGTTCTTCGATCCGAAGCATCTTCAGAGCATCGGCGACTATCTCAAGATGTACGTGCCGAAGCGCATCTTCGCGCCGGGCACGACACCGGCCTATTCCAACTATGGCGCGACGCTCGCCGGCTATGTCGTCGAGCGCGTGTCGAAAATGCCGTTCGACGATTATGTCGAAAAGAACGTGTTCGCGCCGATCGGCATGACGCATTCGACCTTCCGTCAGCCGCTGCCGGCGCGGCTCGCGCCGGACATGGCGACCGGCTATCCGCGCGCTTCGGCCAAGCCGCAAAAGTTCGAGCTCGTCGACCCGGCGCCTGCCGGCAGCATGTCGTCGTCAGGCGCCGATATGGCGCAGTTCATGCTCGCCCATCTCGGCGGCGGCGCGATCGGCAGCGGCCGCATCCTCAAGCCCGAAACGGCCGAGATGATGCACAATACCCCGACCACCTTCCTGCCGCCGCTCAACCGCATGGAACTGGGCTTCTTCGAGACCAACATCAACGGCCGCGAGGTCATCGCCCATCTCGGCGACACGACCAACTTCCACACCTCGCTGCACCTGTTCCTCGCCGACCATGTCGGGCTGTATATTTCGATGAACAGCGCCGGGAGCGCGACCGGCGCGCATATCATCCGCGGTTCGCTGTTCGCCGATTTCGCCGATCGTTATTTCCCCACGACCGAGAAGGACGGCCGCGTAGATGCCGCGACCTCGGCGCAGCATGTCAAGCTGCTGGCCGGCAGCTGGCAGGCCAGCCGCCGCATGGAAACCGGCTTCGTCCGCGCGCTACAGCTAGTCGGCCAGACCGAGGTGACCGCCAACGCCAAGGGTGAGTTACTGATCCCCGCGCTGAAGGGTGCCGGTGGCGCGCCGACCGAGTGGGTCGAGATCGCCCCGTTTGTATGGCGCGATGTGCATGGCCATGATCGCCTCGCCGCCAAGCTGGTCGACGGCAAGGTCGTGCGCTGGAGCATGGACATGGAGTCGCCCTTCACCGTGTTCGAGCGCACGCCGGCGAGCCTCTCGCCAGGCTGGATCCTGCCGCTCACCTATGCCAGCCTCGCCATCCTGCTGCTGGCGTTCCTGCACTGGCCGGTCGCCGCGCTGGTGCGCCGCCACTTCAAGGTTGCGCTGCCGGTCGAGGGCAAGGCGCGTCAAGCCTATCGCCTCACCCGCCTGTTCGCCGGCCTCGTGCTGGTCGTGCTGATCGGTTGGATGCTGGTGGTGACCAGCATGTTCGCCGATCTCTCCAACCTGACCAGCGATTCCGATGCCAAGCTGTGGTTCATGCAGATCGTCGGGTTGATCGTGTTCGTCGGCGCTGTGGCCCTGGCGGGGTGGAACGCGCTGCTCGCCTGGAAGACCGGGCGACGCTGGCCGAGCAAGGTCGGTTCGGTGTTCATCCTGCTTGCCGCGCTGATGATCCTCTATGTCGCCTTCACCTTCGGCCTGCTCGACATGACGGTGAACTACTGATGCCGCGCCTGTCGATCCAAGTCGCGGTGGAGACGCTGACGCTCTCCGCGCCGTTCCGCATCTCGGGTTATGTGTTCGAAACCTCGGACGTCGTCGTGGTGACGCTCGACGATGGGACGCATCGCGGACGCGGCGAGGGCTCGGGGGTGTTCTACTTGCACGACGACGTGCCGCACATGCTCGCCGCGATCGAAGGGGCCCGTGCCGCGATCGAGGCCGGGCCGTCGCGTGACGAGCTGCGCTCGATCCTGCCGCCGGGCGGCGCACGCAACGCGGTCGATGCCGCCTTGTGGGAGCTCGAAGCGAAGCGAGCAGGCAAGCCGGTCTGGGCGCTGGCGGGAATGGACGAGCCGCACGGGCTGGTCACCACCTTCACGCTCGGCGCCGATACGCCCGAGGTAATGGCGGCGGGTGCACGCCGCTATGCCGATGCCCGGTCGATCAAGATCAAGCTGACCGGCGAGCTCGATCTCGACATCGCCCGGGTCAATGCGATCCGCGCGGCTCGGCCCGATGTGTGGCTCGGCGTCGACGGCAATCAGGGTTTCGGCATCGCCGATCTCGACGCGCTGGTCGCGGCGATGCAGCAGGCCGGCGTTTCGCTGATCGAACAGCCGCTGGCGCGCGGCCGCGAGGCCGATCTCGACGGCTATAAATCGCCGATCCCGCTCGCGGCCGACGAAAGCGCGCTGTCGCTTGGCGATGTCGAGGCCGTCGCCGCGCGGTTCGGCGTGTTCAACATCAAGCTCGACAAATGCGGTGGCCTGACCGAGGCACTGATGATCGCCGCCGCCGCGCGCGAGGCGGGGCTCGGCGTGATGGTCGGCAACATGGTCGGCACCAGCCTCGCCATGGCGCCGGGCTTCGTGCTCGGCCAGTTGTGCGACCTCGTCGATCTCGACGGCCCGACCTTCCTCAAGCAGGATCGCGTGCCCGGCGTCGCCTATCGCGACGGCATGGTGTGGTGCGACGACCGGGTCTGGGGCGCGGACGCGATGATCGCGGCGTGATGGCCGACGCGGTGACGCCGCCGGAAAAGACCTGGTTCGGTCAGCCGCGCGGCCTCACCATCCTGTTCCTGACCAATATGTGGGAGCAATTCTCCTACTTCGGCATGCGCGCCTTGCTCATGTATTACATGACCAAGGAGTTGTTGCTCGGGCAGGGCCACGCCTCGCTCGTCTATGGCGCCTATACGGCCTGTGCCTATTTCACGCCGATCATCGGCGGGGTCGTGGCCGATCGGCTGCTCGGCAAACGGCGCGCGGTGATCATCGGTGCGTCGATCATGGCCGCCGGCCATTTCATGATGACGTTCGAGCCGCTGCTCTATGTGGCGCTCGCGACCATCGCGCTCGGCAACGGCCTGTTCCTGCCCAGCCTGCCGAGCCAGATCAACGATCTCTATGCCCCGGGCGATCCGCGCCGTGGCTGGGCGTACAATGTCTATTATGTCGGCATCAATATCGGCGGCTTCCTCGCACCGCTGCTGTGCGGGACGATCGGCGAGATCTATGGCTGGCATTATGGCTTTGGCCTTGCCGGCATCGGCATGCTGGCCGGTCTGGTCATCTATCTAGCCGGACAACAATATCTGCCCGCGCCCGCGACGCCCGTCATTGTCGCCGGCGAGCGGCCCGCCAGTGCGATAAACGGGCGAGCGACCGCGCTCACGCTTGCGGCCGTCGCACTGTGCGTCGTTATTTTTCGCGGTGCGTACGAACAGGCCGGCAACACGCTGGCCTTGTGGGTCGATCAGGGTGTCGATCGCTCGGTCGGGCATTTCGTCATCCCGATGACCTGGTTCCAGTCGCTCAATCCCGTGATCGTCATCCTGTTCACACCGACCCTGCTCGCGTGGTGGAAACGCCGCGCGGCGGCCGGGCATGATCAGTCGCCCGCGCGCCGCATGGCGCTCGGTTCGGCGATTGTCGCCATCGCCTTCGTGATGCTCGCCGGTGTCGCGTCGGCCGCGGGTGCCGGGCATGCGGCGTGGGTCTGGCTGGTCCTGTTCTTCCTGATCTACACCGTGGGTGAGCTGCATATCCTGCCCAGCGGCCTCGGCCTGTTCGCCCGGCTCGCACCGCCCCGGCTTGGCGCGACCACCGTCGCCGCCTGGTATCTCACCATCTTTGCCGGCAGCCTTTCGGCCGGCTTTGTCGGCACGCTGTGGAGCACAATGACGCCGGCCGCCTTCTTCCTGCTGCTGGCAGCGCTGGCTGGGATAGCGGCGGCGCTGCTGCGCGCGCTCGACCCGGCGGTGCGGCGCATGGACCCGGCCGGCACATAAATGTCACATTCGTCAGTTCATTGTCCTGAACAGGATTGTAATTCTCTTCCAAGCGTGATTTTATCCTGTTTCAGTTGCCACCAGCGGATCAGCGGCACTCCAGACCGTTGGCCGCTCATATGTCACACCGACCTGGCGGCGCGGGGAGCGTCCCAGTTGAGCAAAGGGGTTTCAAGATGATCACTGGTCGTTCGATATTAGGCACGAGCACCGCGATGGCGCTGGCGATGATGGCCATGCCGGCCGTCGCCAAGACGACTGCCCCTGCCGCGCCCGCGCCGGCGGCCGACCCCGCTCAGGACCAGACCCCCAACGGCGATATCGTCGTCACCGCGCAGCATCGCATCCAGAACCTCATCGACGTGCCGCAATCGATCTCGGTGATCAGCGGTGCCACGCTCGAGCGACAGCAGGCGATCAGCTTCCAGGATTATGCGCAGCTCGTCCCCAGCCTGACCCTCACGCAGGAAAATCCCGGCGAGACGCGGCTCGTGTTGCGCGGCGTCAATACCGGCTCGGTCGGTTCGACCGTCGCGGTCTATGTCGATGACGTGCCGTTCGGTTCCAGCGGCAGCCTGTCCAATGGCGGCATCCTCGCCGGCGACTTCGACACTTTCGACGTCGCGCGTGTCGAAGTACTCAAGGGCCCGCAGGGTACGCTCTATGGCTCGAACTCGCTCGGCGGCGTGCTCAAATTCGTCACCGGCACGCCGTCTACCCAGAAACTCGAAGTGCGCGGTCTGGCCGGCATCGAGACCACGCAGAGCGGCGAGGCAAGCTACAATGGCAACGCGCTGATCAACGTGCCCCTCGGCGACACGCTCGCGCTGCGCGCCAGTGGTTTCTACCACCGGATCGGCGGCTATGTTAACGCCATCGGCCGCGCCGGCAGCAACATCAACCATGCCGACAGCTTCGGCGGCCGCGCCTCGCTGCTGTTCAAGCCGACGGACGAATTGTCGATCCGTCTGACCGGCCTGATCCAGAATATCAATGTCGGCTCCCCGGCCAATTTCGAGGTCGATCCCGTCACGCTGAAGCCCGTCAATGCGCTGACCGGCGCGGCGCAGGGCACCAAGCGCACCCGTTTCGAGCTCTATCCCGAGCTCAACACGGTTCACTACCAACTCTATAACGGCACGATCAATTACAACCTCGGCTTCGGCACGCTGACCTCGGTCACCAGCTATGCGACGCAGAAGCAGAAGCAGATCAGCGACATCAGTACCAACTCCGCGCGTGGCACGGCGCAGGCGGTCTATGGCGCTGCCGGTACGACCAATACCATCGGCCTGGCCTATCAGAACGACATCTCGCTCAACAAGTTCACCCAGGAAGTCCGCTTCGCCTCGGCCGATTCGGATAGCTTCGAATGGCTGATCGGCGGCTATTACACGCACGAGAAGACCCGGCTCTACCAGGAATATCTGCCGTTCACGATCGCGACCCGTGCGCTGATTCCGCCGGCCACGACCTTCTCCGGCCTGACCTTCTCGAAGTTCGTCTATGCCATGATCGATGCCAGCTATGAGGAATATGCCGGCTTCGCCAGTGGCACGCTGCACCTCGGGCCGAAGTTCGATATCACCGCGGGCGGCCGCTACAGCCATAACAACCAGAGCTCGACCCAGGCCGTCATCCAGCTTGGCGGCGGCACGCCCATCAAGGGCGGCTCGTCGGAAGGCGTGTTTACCTGGTCGGTCGCACCGCGCTTCGAGATCGACCGCAACAACTCGATCTATGGCCGCGTCGCCAAGGGTTATCGCCCGGGCGGCCCCAACTTTGTGCCGCCTGGCGCGCCCGCGACCTTTCCGACCCAGTTCAATTCCGACACCCTGATCAGCTATGAGGCGGGTTATCGCGGCGAGACCGCCAACCACGCCTTCAGCGTGGATGTCGCGGCCTTCTACATCGACTGGAAGAATATCCTCATCACCACCAGCACGACGGTCAACGGCACGCCGGTCGGTATCAACGGCAACGGCCAGCGCGCGCGCAGCTATGGCGTCGAGGGTACCGTCACGTTGCGCCCGACGCGCGGCCTGAGCGTGGTGGGCAACCTCACCTACACCAAGGCCAAGCTGCTCGACGATACCGTCCCTGCGGTGGGCGGCCTCAACCTCACCGGCGGCCTTGCCGGTGATCAGTTGCCCTACAGCCCGGTGTGGAACGCCAATGTCTCGGCGGACTATGAGTGGTCGGTCGGGCCGAATGCACGGGCGTATATCGGCGGCAATATTCACCTGATTGCTGATCAGGCGGCCACGTTCAACACAGCCTATCGTGCGGCGTACGGGCGTCGCCTGACGCTCGACGGCTACCAGACGGTCGATCTGCGCGCCGGCGTGAATTTCGACCGCTTCTCGCTGGGTGTCTATGTCAAGAACCTGACCAACGAATACGCCCTGTCGAACGTCACCTACGCGACCACGGTCCCGACGGCGATCGGTGGCACGAACACGCCACTGGCACGGGCGGTCAGCATTCGTCCGCGGACCTTCGGGGCCACGCTCGGCTTCAACTTCTGAGGGGGGACGGTCGAGGGCGGTGGCATCCCAGCGCTCTCGACCGTCGCAAGGCAGCGGGCGACCTTTTATCCCCGCACCGACAAGAGGATAACGTCGCCATGAAGCTGCTGCTCGCGCTCGCCTTGATGAGCGTGCCATTGCCTGTGTTCGCCCAGACGGCTGCCGCGGCGGACACGCCGGGCAAGACAGCCGCCGGCGTACAATATACCCAGCCGAAGGACTGGGCTGTTGAGGCCAAGGGCGCGGTCACCATCTTCGTCGCACCCGAAGCCGATCTGCGCCTCGTCGTGGTTGATGTCGGCGCCGCCGCCGACGCCGACGCCAAGGCCGCGGCCGCCAAGGCCTGGTCGCTCTACAAGCCGGATGCGGTGCCGACCCCGCGCCTCGTGACCGCCGCGCCACCCGCCGAGGGCTGGAGCGAGCGTGCCGGCATTGCCTACGACACCTCGCCCAACGAACGTGCCGTGCGCAGCGCGCTTGCGCTCAAGCAGGGCCAGGGCTGGACGGTGCTGATCGTCGATGGTGCCGAATCCACCTTCAACAAGCGCTCCGCCGCGGCAGCGATCGTGCAAGGCAGCCTGCATCCAGCCGGCTATGCGCGCGAGACCTTCGCCGGCAAGACCGCGCACCCGCTCACCCCCGAGCGCATCAAGCTGCTGCGCGATTTCGTCACCGCATCGGCGGCCCAGCTCGAAGTGCCCGGCGTCGGTATGGCACTCATCGACCATGGCAAGGTCGTCTGGGTCGGCGGCATCGGCGTGCGCGCGCTCGGTTCGCCCGAACCGGTCGATGCCCACACCAAGTTCATGATCGCGTCCAACACCAAGGGCATGTCCACCCTGCTGCTGTCGATCCTCGCCGACGAGGGCAAGCTGCGCTGGGATCAGCACGTCACCGATCTCTACCCCAGCTTCCGCCTCGGCAGCGATGCGACGACCCGCTCTGTCGAGGTGCGGCATCTCGTCTGTGCCTGCACGGGCCTGCCGCGCAAGGACTTCGCCTTCATCCTCGCCGATCAGGGCAAGCCCGCCGCCGACACCTTCCGCCAGCTCGCCGAGACGCAACCGACCAGCAAGTTCGGTGAACTCTTCCAGTATAACAACCTGATGGCATCGGCCTCGGGCTTCCTCGGCGGCAATCTGCTTTACCCGAAGATGGAAATCGGCGCCGCCTATGACAAGGCGATGCAGGTCAAGATCTTCGACCCGCTCGGCATGCGCGACACCACATTCGACTACGCCAAGGGCGAAAGCGGCGACGCTGCGCGCCCGCACGGCTTCGATATCGACGGCCGCCAGACGGTCATGTCGAACCAGTTTAACTACACCGTCTATCCCTATCGCCCGGCCGGCGGCGCCTTTTCCAGCGCGGCCGACATGGCGCGCTACGTCCAGCTCGAACTGGGCCAGGGCGTCACGCCCGAGGGCAAGCGCATCGTCAGCGCGGCCAACATCCTCAAGCGTCGTGAACGCGGCGTGCCGGTCGGCGAGAATAACTGGTACGGCATGGGCCTGTTCTACCGCATCGCCTGGGGTGTGCCGGTCGTCACCCATGGCGGCACGCTGGAAGGCTTCCACAGTGATTGGTGGGCTTTGCCCGAACAGGGCGTCGGCGCGGTCATCCTGACCAATGCCGATTCCGGCCCGGCGCTGTTCGAGCCGTTTCTGCGCCGCCTGTTCGAGGTGATGTACGACGGCAAGCCCGAGGCCGCGCAGGAAGTTGCTGCCGCCGCTGCCCGCATCAAGGCCCAGGCCGGCGCGCGCCGTGCGCGCCTGACGCTGCCTGGCGACCCGGCCATGCTCGGCAATCTTGCCGCGCATTATGACGGGCCCGAGGGCAGTTCGATCACCATCACTGAGCATGATGGCGCCAAATGGATCAAGGCCGGCTCGATCGAGGGGCCGCTCGCCACGCGCAAGAACCCCGATGGCAGCGTGTCGCTGGTCTCGATCGCCCCTGGCAGTATCGCCTTCGACGGTCTGATCGGCACCGATGCCGCCGGCAAGCGCATGATCACGGTGCGCGACAGCCAGCACGCCTATATCTACACTGAGGTGAAGTAAGGCGCCGTTCGCCGTTCATACGAGCAAAGGGGCGGCATGACCGAGCAGGGCACAAGGCGGCGGCTATGGCGCTGGGCCCGGCGCATCGCGCTCGGCCTGCTCGCGCTATTGGTCCTGCTCCTCGTCATCGGCTCGATCTACGAGGCGCTCGGCCGGCGCAGCGCTGCGACCCGATACCTGCCACGCGGGCAGATGGTCGATATCGGCGGGCGCCGCCTGCATATCGATTGCCGCGGCACGGGCGCGCCGACCGTTATCCTCGAAGCCGGCCTGGGTACCGGCGGCACGGTCGACTGGACGCTGGTTCACGACCGGATCGCGCGCATCACCCGCACCTGCGCCTATGATCGCGCCGGCATCATGTGGAGCGATCCCAAGGCCAGCGCACAGCATGCCACCGCCGTCGCCGACGATCTCCACGCCTTGCTCCACACCGCCGGCATCGCTGGCCCGCTCGTGCTCGTCGGGCACTCGGTCGGCGGCCCCTATGTCCGCAGCTATGTCGGGCGTTATGGCGATCAGGTCGCCGGGCTGGTGCTGGTCGATCCCACGACGCCTGATCAGGTCGCCCGGCTCGGCAAGGCGACCGGCGCCGATGTCGATCCGAACCGCGCCTCCACGTTGTTCCATATCGCCGCTGCGCTGTCGCGGACCGGCATCGTGCGCCTCATGGCATCCGGCGCCGGTGACAGGCATCTGCCGCCCGAAGCCGCCGCCGCCATGGCCGCCTATGCCAGCACCTCGATCTCCGGTGCGGCGGCCGAGCTCGATGGCTTCGACCGGTCGATGGCCGATGCCCGTGCGGTACGCAGCTTCGGCGACCGACCGTTGATCGTGCTGACCGCGATGGCGCCGTTCACCCCGGCGCAGCTGAAAACGCTCGGCATGACGCCAGCGGCGGGCGCGCGCTTCAAACGGGAATGGCAGCAGCTCCACGCCGAGCAGGCACGCTTTTCGACCCGCGGCCGCCAGCAGATCGTGCCCGACGCCACCCATTATATCCAGTTCGATCGGCCCGACCTGGTGGTCGCTGCGGTCGGCGCGGTGATCGCGACCGTGCGTGCCGATCGGGCGGCGACGCACCCCCCAGGAGACAGACGATGAAGCGCAGTATCCTCCTCGGCGCGCTGGCGGTGCTGCTGGTTTCGAACAGCCCGGCGCCGGACTATGACATCGTCATCCGTGGCGGCCGCGTGCTCGATGGCGCCGGCAATCCCTGGGTCCGCGCCGATGTCGCGATCAAGGATGGCCGCATCGTCAAGGTCGGTCGCGTTGCCGGGCGCGGCGTGCGCGAGATCGAGGCGCATGATCGTTATGTCACCCCCGGCTTCATCGACATGATGGACCAGTCCGGCGCGGTCCTGCTCAGGAACGGCGCGGCCGAGAACAAGCTGCGCGAGGGCGTCACCACGGTCATTGCCGGGGAGGGCGGAACGCCGGTTCCGGCGGCCGGCATCCCGGCCTATTTCGACCAGCTCGAGAAGCAGGGCATCGCGATCAATTTCGGCACCTATTATGCCGCGATGCAGGCGCGGATGAAGGTGATGGGCGATGGCGTCGGCACGCCCACCGCCGCTCAGCTCGCCGCGATGGGCGAGGAGGTCGACACCGCGATGAAGGCCGGCGCCTTCGGCATCAGCACGGCGCTGATCTATTCCCCGCAGACCTTCCAGTCGACCGAGGATCTCATTGCGCTCGGCAAGGTCGCGGCGCGCTGCGGTGGCTTCTACGCCACCCATATGCGCGATGAATCGCAAGACCTGCTCAGCGCGATCGCCGAGGCCGTCCGCATCGGTGAGGAAAGTGGCGCCAAGGTCGAGATCTTCCACATGAAGGCGGCCTATCGCCCTGGCTGGGGCAAGCTGATGCCCCAGGCGGTGCAGGCCATCGTCGCCGCCCGCGCCCGCGGCGTGGATGTCGCCGCCGACATGTATGTCTACACCGCCGGCGGCACCGGGATCGACATCACCGTGCCGACATGGGTCTGGGCCGATGGTGAGGCAAAGGGGATCGAGCGCCTCAAGGACCCGGCCGTCCGCGAACGTCTGAAGCGCGAGGTTGCCGCCGGCTCGATGCCCGGCTGGTCCAACCTGGTCGAGGCGTCGGGTGGCTGGGACCATGTCACCCTCGCCAACGCCTTCAACCCGAAATATGACCGCTTTGCCGGGCAAAGCTTCGCGGCGATCGGCAAGGCGCTGGGTCAGGACCCGGCCGACGCCGCCTGGGACATCATGCTCGGGGCACTGCCGCACCGCGCCTATGCGCTGTATTTCATGATCGACGAGCGCGACATCGAGACCGCGCTGCGCCAGCCCTGGTTGAGCATCGGCAGCGATGCCGGCGCGGCGGAACGGCTTGGCCAGGTCGACGGCCTCGGCCTTCCGCACCCGCGCGCTTATGGCAATCTCGCGCGCGTCCTTGCCGAATATTGGCGCAAGCGCGGCGTGCTGACGCTGGAGGATGCGGTGCGCAAGATGACCAGTTGGCCCGCCCAGCGCATGGGCCTCAGCGACCGCGGCCTGATCCGCGAGGGCATGCGCGCCGACGTTCTGGTGTTCGATCCGGCCAAGGTGCAGGACAACGCCACCTATGCCCAGCCGGTGCTGGTCGCGACCGGCATCGACGACGTCATCGTCAACGGCAAGCTGACGCTCGACGAAGGCCGCATGACCGCCACGCGTGCCGGCGTTGTCTTGCGACATTCCTGCGGCGGGTAAGGGGCGGGCATGCGCTCGTTTGCATCGCGGTTGAAGGGGAGGGGGTGGACAGCCCCTTAGAGCATTGCGCCTTAAAATCTGGATAGACCGGGAAATTCCGTTCGCCCTGAGCTTGTCGAAGGGCTGTTCTTGCTTTCGACCGTAGCGAGAAAGACCTGTGCTTCGACAGTGATCAGGTGGAAACATCCCCCGGATGTTTCCAGCCAAATCCGGGGGATTTGGCGACCTGATTCACCAGCACGAACGGTTCAGATTTATCGCACGACACTCTAAATCGGCAAAACCGTCGTCGACTTGATCTCCGACAGAGCCACCGTCGAGTTGATTTCCTGCACCCCGGGCAGTTTGCTCAGCCGATCGAAGAACAGCCGTTCATAGGCCTCGATGTCCTTCGCCACGATGCGCAGCATGAAGTCGGTCGATCCCATCAGCACATAGGCGTCGAGCACCTCCGGCACCTCGCGCACCGCCGCGCTGAACTCGTCGAGATTGGCGCGGCCATGCGCGTTGAGCTTCACCTGCGCGAAAATCTGCGCGTTCAGCCCGACCTTGCGCCGGTCGACAATCGCCGCGCGATGCTTGATGAATCCCTCGCGCTCCAGCCGGTCGATCCGTCGCCAGCACGGCGAGGGCGACAGCCCGACCTGCTCCGCGACCTGCGCCGTGGTCAGGCTGGCATTGGCTTGCAGCAAGCGGAGAATTTTGCGCTCATAGGGATCAAGATCGGTCATCTGTGCCGCTATTATCATATTTCACGGGTAACCTAACCGCAAATCAGCGGATGCGGCCCGCAAAGAGGTCAGCAATCTCCCGCTGCCGGGGTTACACCGTCGCATCACCGGAGGAAGCCATCATGACCCACAGCCTGTACCACGCGGTGCCCGAGCAGCTCGTGCCGCTGAACGACCCGGAATCAGGCCTGTCGGGCGTCATCGCCATCCACTCGACCGCGCTTGGCCCCGGCGCCGGCGGCTGCCGCCTGTGGCGCTACGATAGTGACGAAGCCGCACACCGCGATGCACTGCGCCTCGCCCACGGCATGAGCTACAAGAACGCCCTCGCCGGTCTGCCCTTGGGCGGTGCGAAGGCCGTGCTGCGCGTGCCCGATGGCAATTGGGACCGGCGCGCGCTGTTCGCAGCCTTCGGCCGCGCCGTCGCCGCGCTGGGCGGGCGTTATGTCACGGCGGAGGATGTCGGTACCCGCGTCGCCGACATGGCCGTCGTCGCCGAACAGACACGCCATGTCGCCGGCCTCACCGCACGCCCCGGCCTCGCCGGCGGTGATCCCTCGCCCTGGACGGCGCTCGGCATCTTCGAGGCGATGCGCGTCGCGGCTCGCCATACCCTCGGCGCGGAGTTCGCCGATCTCACCGTCGCGGTGCAGGGCACCGGCAATGTCGGCGCCGGCCTGTGCCGCCTGCTCGCCGATGCCGGTGCGCGGCTGGTCATTGCCGATATCGACCCCGCCCGCCGCGACGTACTCGCCCGCGTGCACGATGCGCGCGTGGTCGCGGTGGAGGATATCGTCGCCGCCCGGGCAGACGTCTTCGCCCCCTGCGCGCTTGGCGGCGTGCTTGACGCCTCGACGGTCGCCCGGCTCCAGGCCCGGCTGGTGTGCGGCGGTGCCAACAATCAGCTCGCCGCACCCGAGGTTGCCGAGCAACTACGCGATCGCGGCATCGCCTATGTCCCCGATTATGTCGCCAATGCCGGCGGCATCATCAACGTCTCGGCGGAATATCTCGGCGAATCCCACGACGCGGTGGCCAGCCGCGTCGCCGCGATCGGCCCGCGCGTCCACGCCATCCTCGATCAGGCCGTACGCGAGGCGGTGTCGCCCGCCCTCGTCGCGGATCGGATGGCCGCCGACATCCTGCAAAGGGCACGCGGCCGCGCGGCCTGAGAGGCGGCACGCCGAATGCCACGCATTGATTCAACTGACGCGTGGCCGCGCTAGCGTTACCACAAAGGTTCACGTCCTCGCGGCGCGGCCACCGCTCATTCTCCTGGTCGAAAAATTCACGCGCCCGCGTCGCCATCGCCGCTGCGCGGCCGATTCATCGCACAGGTGGACTGGTGCGCTTACAGGACTCGACAGGAGGCGCTTAACCGTTTGAAAATAAGGATATTTGTTTAGGCTTTGAAAGGCGTGGCCCCAACGTGGCCGTACGAAATTTTCGGACTCGAACCCGCGACGGAACGACATTCCGCAAGGAACTGAGAAGGTTCGACGAATCACGATCCGAGTTCTACGCCAGCCTCGCAAATGCGGTCGCGATGTCGAAAAGTAGGACTCGAACTCGCAGGAGTTTTTCGGATATTATCCTTTCATCACAAATATATATTTTGTCACGCGCCTCCTGATTGCGCTCGTGTGGCCCCAGTTACCGGCAGCGGACGCATCAAAGTGAGGTCTCGCTTGTCTAAAGCGCATTGCGCTTAGCTCCTCGCCAATCCTGCTTCGTTGGCAGGCGCTGTGCACAACGCGCCGGGTAGCCGATACAGCAGTCCAAGCGGCGCCCGGCGAACCGCGTCGCGAACTTTCCTTGAGCATGTGCGACGCGTTACAATGCGCGTTGATCGTCTCGCGTTCCGGACTTAGAACGCGACGCTGCCACAGCCCCGAAAACACGCTTCGTGCGCGGGCACTGGCGTTCAGGGGATTAATGGCAAAGCTCTCACAACAGGAACTGGAGCGTCACCTGTGGGGCGCCGCCGACATTCTGCGCGGCACCGTCGATGCTGGCGACTACAAGCAGTACATTTTCGGCCTGCTGTTCTACAAACTGTTGATTTCCACTGAGAGCTGACCCGGGAGGCGCATAATTTCCACTGAGAAGTGACCCATGTTCTGACCTTCCCCCTGGCTGCCTGGTCGGGGGACACCGGAGTGATCGACATGGCTTTATTGAGC
>NZ_JARYTI010000109.1 GCF_029911635.1 Sphingomonas sp. AR_OL41 | reverse complement strand
ATCCGCGTTATTTTCGACCAACCGAGGTCGACATCCTGATCGGCAACCCGGCCAAGGCGAAGGAAAAGCTCGGCTGGACGGCGACCGTCAAGCTTCCGGAACTGGTTGCCGAGATGGTCCGTTCCGACATCGAGACGATGAAGCGCGAAGGAAAAACCAGCTCGTGAGCGACGCGATCATGGGCACATAGGTGACCGTCCGCGGGAATTGGTATTAATCCCCGCTCGCTCGTTTTTTAGGGCTAGGCCGGCTCATTGGTTCGCCCTGAATGCTGAAGTCTACTTCGCTGGCCAACGTGCCAGCATCGGTACAGCGCTCTATAAATCGTCGGTTGCTTCATTCACGCGCTGTGCTAGCCCCGTCTCGGAGACCTGATCAATCGGCGATGCGATTGCGATAAGCTCGTACGCAGATTTGCGAAGGTATGGGGACCATATCAGACGATGAATGTCCATATGACGTCGACCATCCGCAAGGCGTCGGTGAGCAAGCGACCTCTTGGAAACAGCAGCCTGGCTCAACTTTCGGGTGGCGTCCTGGCAGCTGTTGTCTTGCCCTTCATAGTCTTTGCTGGGACGGATTTCGAAGCTGCCGAGATCGTTCAGAAACACGTACTTTATGCCAGTCTGACAGCGGTATTGGTCGGGCATTATTTCTTTCGCCGGTTGGTGTTCTTTCCCGGCGTACGCAGCTCGTCCTTTGTCGCGCCGACCTTCACCGTGACCTACGCCATCGCGCTGACCATCTTCTTTTTCTTCCGCATTGATTACAGCCGCCTGACCTTCGCGACGAGCTTTCTGCTGTGCGAATCCTGGTACTTCGCCTGTCATTTGATGGGCGCCCGCGCGCGACCGCGACGCCTTGCGGTGATTCCGGTCGGCAAAGCACGCAAGGTCAACCGCATCCCCAATATCGACTGGTTCTGGCTGCGCGACAGCGAAGCGGCGCTGCCCCAATGCGACGGTATCGTCGCCGACCTCCGCGCCGATCTGTCGGACGATTGGGAACGCTTCATCGCCGAATCGGCGATCGGCGGCGTGCCCGTCTATCACGTCAAGCAGATCGAGGAATCGGTCACCGGCCGCGTCGATATCGAGCATCTGTCGGAGAACAGCTTCGGCTCGCTGGTCCCGGGCCTGGGCTATATCAAGATCAAGCAGCTGATCGATTTTGTCGGCGCGCTGGTGATCGGGCTGCTGCTGTTGCCGGCGCTGCTTCTGATCGCGCTGGCGGTGAAGCTCGATTCGCGCGGGCCCGCGCTCTTCAAGCAGAAGCGCGTCGGCTATCGCGGCGTGCCGATCATGGTCTACAAATTCCGCACGATGCGCGACGAGCCCGTCGTCCAGGGCGAACGCGACAGCGCGATCACGCAGGACGGAGACGCCCGCATCACGCGGCTCGGCCGCTATCTGCGCCACAGCCGGATCGACGAGCTGCCGCAGATGATCAACATCCTGCGCGGCGAGATGACCTGGATCGGCCCGCGGCCCGAGGCGTGCGCGCTGTCGGAATGGTATGAGAGCGAGATCCCCTTCTATCGCTATCGCCACATCGTCCATCCCGGCATCACTGGGTGGGCGCAGGTTAATCAGGGGCACGTCGCCAGCGTCGAAGACGTGCTCGACAAGCTGCAGTTCGATTTTTACTACATCAAATATTTCTCGCCGTGGCTCGACATGCTGATCGTGCTGCGGACGATCCGCACGATGCTGACCGGCTTCGGTTCGAAATAGGTCGAGACGGGAGCAAATAGTGCACTCGCGCACGCGCTCGGCAAGAGAGCAGCATCTATTTTCGGGTCGAACCGCGAGCTTCTATTGAATAGCGTCGCGGCAATATGAGAGCTCCTAGCCTGGCATTGTCAACGCCAGATGTGGAGCGTCAGCGTCGACGACTAACGTCGTAATAATCTCCCCGGCGCGATTTCGGCGGCGCGCGGCGCCTCGCCGGCGCCTAAATTTCATCACGCGAACGGAGACAAAAACGCTTTGTGTCGCGAAGCGACCAGTCCGTTAAATCGTCAATGACCATCTGCGAGGACGACGCGGGCGTCGTCCGCGCGGCGTTATGCTCTCCTCGTCGAGATTCATTGCCGCGCCATAGCCACACCGCACCTGGCCGATCCGATCGTGGAGCGGAACCACGCGGCGGTGCGAGTGTTATTCGGCGCGATTATAGGGGGGTAGGCATGAAAACACCATCGCATGAAAGTGAAACAAGGCATTTTCTTACAAAAAATATCAACCACCTCCTTCGTCCGCACTTTGCCTTTTGCGTTTGATTCTAAAACCGGGCCGGTTATGTCCCTGCGGGACCGCCTGGATACGGCAACCGGGAAATCTGGAGCGATTCGATGCACAAACGCGTAACTGTTGTCGGCATCGGCTATGTCGGCCTCCCCCTCGCTGTCGCGCTGTCGCACCACGTGGAAGTTTGGGGGCTCGACATCGACCAGCGCCGCGTGGACGAGTTGAAAGCCGGGCATGACCGTACCGGAGAAATCGAACCTGATCGTCTTGCGGCCGCCCCGTTGAATCTGACGGCGCAACCCGCCGAATGCCCACCAAGTGATATATATATCGTGACGGTGCCGACGCCCATTGATGGCGACAATCGGCCCGATTTGACGATTCTCCTAGCCGCGACACGCACGGTCGCCGGGATGATCGACCCGGCACGACGTCCCATCATCATTTATGAAAGCACCGTTTACCCCGGTGTGACCGAGGAGATCTGCGGGAACGAAATCGTGACGATAACGGGTCTCGTTCGCGGTCGTGACTTTGTCCTTGCCTATTCACCCGAGCGGATCAATCCGGGTGACCGCGAACATACGATCGACAAAATCATCAAGGTCGTATCGGCCGAATCTCCCGAGGTGCTCGATGAGGTGGCGGCCCTGTACGGTGCGATTACAACGGGCGGTGTCTATCGTGCGAGCTCGATCAAGGCGGCGGAAGCCGCAAAGGTCATCGAAAACGCCCAGCGTGACATCAACATCGCTTTCATGAACGAGATTGCGCAGATTCTCGAGCGCATGGACCTTTCGGTATGGGATGTGCTGGCTGCAGCGAGAACGAAATGGAACTTCCTGCCGTTTCAGCCGGGGCTTGTGGGCGGACATTGTATCGGCGTCGACCCCTATTATCTCCAGCACCGCGCGCAGGAACTCGGCTACGAACCTCGGGTGGTAATCGCGGGGCGCGCGGTAAACGACGGCATGGCCCACTGGGTGGCCGATAAATTGCACAGCCAACGCAGTGAGAAGGCCGGCCGGGTTCTGGTGCTGGGCCTGACGTTCAAGGAAAATGTTCCTGATCTGCGAAATTCCAAGGTTGCCGATCTGGTTTCGCGTCTGGCCGCGCATGGGCATATCGTTACGGTCCACGACCCGTTGGCTGACCCGGGCGAAGCCTTTCACGAATGGGGATTGACCATCGATCCCGACGCGTTCGATGCGCGCTATGACTCGGTTGTCCTGGCGGTACCTCACCGCGCCTATCTCGACGGCGCAGAGGACCTGTTTGCGTCGTTGCTGGCGCCGGGTGGCACCTTCGTCGATCTTAAAAATGCGGTTGAGGACAGATCAATGCCGCGACAGGCCGATACCTGGAGCATGTAGTCGTCTCCGGAAATCGACAGAAGAGGAAAATCAATGAAAGTCCTGGTAACCGGCGCTGCCGGTTTTATCGGCATGAATGTTGCCCGTCGGCTGCTCGAACGCGGCGACGAGGTCGTGGGAATCGACAACCTCAACGACTATTACGCCGTTTCACTTAAGAACGACCGCTTGGCGGAGTTGAATAGGATCGGCGGCGACGCTTTTGCTTTTCACAAGGTCGACTTCGCTGACTATGACGCTTTGAACGGCGCCCTAGGAAGCCTCGACTTCGACGGTACCGTACATCTCGGAGCACAGGCCGGTGTGCGCTACTCGATCGACAATCCCCACGCCTATGTCCAGTCGAACCTCGTTGGCCATCTCAATATGCTTGAATTTGCGCGAAATCGTCGGTCGGCGCATCTCGTCTATGCGTCTTCATCTTCGGTTTATGGTGGCAATTCCAATCTGCCGTTCAGTGTCGACGACCGGGTAGATCGCCCATTATCGCTTTACGCGGCGACAAAGAAGTCGGACGAATTGATGAGCGAGGCCTATGCCAACCTTTATCGACTGCCTTTGACGGGCTTGCGCTTCTTCACTGTTTACGGCCCATGGGGTCGACCGGACATGGCGCTGTGGATCTTCACCAAGGCCATCCTTGAGGGCCGTCCGATCGCCGTATTCAATCATGGGAATATGCAGCGCGATTTCACCTATATCGACGATATCGTAACCGGCGTTGTCGCGTGTCTCGACAATCCTCCCCCGGACGACGGCCTGGTAAAGGCGGGCGGCAGCATATTGCCGCATCGCCTGTACAATATCGGCAATCACCGCTCCGAACAGCTTGGGCACATGATCGATCTGATCGAGCAGGCCTGCGGAATGAAAGCGATCCGGGATCCGCAGCCCATGCAGGATGGCGACGTACCGGCGACCTATGCCGATATCGCGGCAATCCAGCGCGATCTGGGTTTCGAACCGACGACCTCGATCGCCGATGGCATCCCGCGCTTCGTCGACTGGTATCGTAATTATCATCGGCTTTGATCTCGCTTCACAACTCCGCAGCCGACGCCGAATCGTTAGTGCGATTGGTTGCGGACTAGTACTTGCCGGCGACAAGCCTGGGGTCGCGTCCGTCAGGAGACGCCCCAAGCTGATGACGGCAAGCACGCTTGAACCAAAGAGTGTCGCTTTGGCGCAGCCTTCGCTCTAAGCTGTACCCGCAAGTGCCCCGCGCATTGAACCCGCCGCACTCAGAAAAGGAAAACCCCGGCGGCGCTTGGCTCCGCCGGGGTTCCCGTTTTCCATCGCCCCATGGATGGACTTGTCGACCCCACCGCCCCGGTCCCGGGCGCGGTCTAGGCCAATCACTTATTGCTTGAGCAGCGAGAGCACACCCTGCTGGCTCTGATTGGCCTGGGCGAGCATCGCGGTCGACGCCTGGCTGAGGATCTGCGCCTTGGCCAGCGCAGCGGTCTCGGCCGAGAAGTCCGCGTCCTGGATGCCGCTGCGGGCAAGGCTCAGATTCTCGACATTGTTGGAGAGATTGTTGACGGCTGACTGGAGTTGGCTCGATGCAGCGCCGAATGTGGCGCGTGCGGTGTTGATCGTCGACAGCGCGTCGTCGATCGTGCTCAGCGCGCCCGACGCGCCCGAGGCGGACGACAGGTCGACCGAGGTCGCAGCCGACAAATCGATCGCACCGAAATCGATGGTGATGCTGTCAGAGGCGCCTGCGCCTGCCTGAATGGAGATCGACCCACTGGTGCCGGCCGAGCCGTCGAACAGCGAAACGCCGTTGAACTTTGTACCGGTCAAAATGCTGCTGATCTGGCCGGTCAGCGCGGTGACCTCGGTCTGCAGATTGCCGCGATCGACATCGCTATATGTGCCCGACGCCGACTGAACCGCCAATTCACGCACGCGCTGGAGCATGTTAGAGACTTCGTTGAGCGCCCCATCGGCGGTTTGCGCCATCGCCATGCCGTCATTGGCGTTGCGCACGCCCTGATTCATGCCGCGGATCGACGCCGCCATCGACGAGGCGATACCGATTCCGGCGGCGTCATCTTTTGACGCGTTGATGCGCTGCCCGGTCGACAGGCGCTGCATGGCTTGCTGTTGCATCAGCGTCGCGGCGGTCGAGGCGTTGCCCGCCCGGAGCGACGCGATATTCGTTCCAATGACAGTCATGATATCCCCCAAGATGACTCTTCACGGGCGATCACACTGTCGGCCGCAAAAAGCGATCTATGGTGAATATTGAAATATTTGGTTAACGTCGCGTCAGGAATTTCCCCTCGCGTAATGCCGTTGATGTCGCGGGATTAGAATTTGGTGTCATTGCAAGTCCATAATCCCGGCCAGGTAAGAGCACCTGAACGAGATGTTCGAATTAGATCCTGAAACCTGACTGCCGCTGGCGAAATAATCTTACCGGATAACAATTTACTGTCGACCAGATGCGGGTCCCAGCAACGGGAGGATCTGTTGCAGGGAGCCCGCGGCCGCGACCGCCCCTGGTGTGTACCTTCGCGAAATCCGGCGGCGCACCAGAGAACGATGCGCCGGGCACTACAGACAGTTCGCTGCAGCGTAATTAGGGACCGACCTACCACCAGCCAACTGGCGACCCCGGCGTGCGCAACACAAGAAGCAAGGTTGCGCCATGAAATACCTCGAGTGCCTTTTGACAGAGCCGGTCGGCGTGGTCGCTACATCGGGGCAGATCGTAATGCGCGACGACACCCTCACCACAACCTTCAATTATCGTCGTGAGAGCGGCGGCTTGCGCACGCGGCACCGCGCAGCGCGGACGGCAGTTGCGATGGCGACGGCGCAGCCAACGCGCTAGGGTCCCGGCATATCGGAACGTTTAACGGAACAGTAAAGGCGGCGGCACCATGGTGCCGTCCTGAATAACCGCCACCTTCGTATAGCCAGCAACCGTCCTGAATCTGGCGCGCGCGGGCGACACCAACCCGGTTCGACTGCAATGTCGAACGGCGATTTTCTGCACCCACTGTTTATTGGCTCTGTGCTAGCGGCGATCGTCGCATAGGGCGCGGCGCCAACAATCACATCGACCTGGTCAGCGTCGACCAGATCGCCTGCCGAGGTGCGTACGATCGAAGCGTCGGCCTATTACCCAAATTGCGGGGCGGCATGGGATGCCGGTGCCGCGCCGATGATGGGCGGTACGCCGGGCTATCGCGCCAACCTCGATGGCGACAGCGACGGGATCGCCTGCGAACCCTATCGTCGATGATTGTCACCACGCGGGGCAGCAACGGGTTCGCGCCGCGGCAGTGCATTCCAGCGCTTCGATCCGCTCGGAGCAGATCACGTCGACCTTCTGGCCCAGCGTCTCGACCCGCTCGCCCAACCAGGCGAGTTCAGCCTCGGTGATGCGGAAATTCCTAGAGTAGCGCGCCTTCACATAGGCTTCCTTGAGCTTTTCGAACCGCGCGCTATCGGCCTTAGTCTCACGTGGCCAGACGTCGATCAGCCGCTGGTCGATCCGCTCGGCCTGCGTGCGGAGGAATCCGAGATTGTGAACGTGAGGCGCCTATGCCGCACGGCGGACCCATGCCGAGCGCGATTGACTTTTCGTGCTTCCCCAACGCCTTGGCAGGGATAGGCGCGGCATAGTTTCCAGCGGCTCTGCCGGTGACGCGGGGACACAATTGCGTCGCGCCGTGCATCAGAGGCTTGCTACTTGCCTCGGAGACCGCGAGAATCCGGTGATGCGCAAAGACGTCGATCATCTGCCGTCGATCCAACAGAACGAACTGGCGCGCGTGCGGCAGACGTTGATGGACGAATTTGCCGTCGCGATCGTCGGCGCGACGCAGCCGTGGAAAAAGAACGGCACGATCCAGAAAATCATCCTGTTTGGCAGTTACAGCCGCAGCGACTGGGTCGATGAGGCTGCGACCGGATATCAATCCGATTTTGATATCCTGGTCATCGTGAGTCACAAGAATCTCACCGATATCGCCGAGTACTGGTACGTGGCGGAGGACAAGATCCAGCGCGACCCTGCGATCGGCCGTCCGGTCAACATCATCGTCCACACGCTCAACGAGGTAAACGACGGCCTCACGCGCGGCGAATATTTTTGGGTCGATATCGCGCGCGACGGGATCGCTCTTTACGAGCTGCCCGGCGTTGCGCTGGCGACGCCCAAACCGCTGACGGCGGCGGACGCCTATGAGATGGCTTCAAAATACTTCGACGAGAAACTCGGCGACATCGACGTGTGGCTTGAAACTGCGTCGGCGCAGCAGGCACGAACGGACGATCCAACCAGATATCGGCGACACGCGGCGTTCAACCTGCATCAGGCTGCGGAGACGGCGTACACCTGCTTCCTGCTTGTGCGTTGCCACTACGTGCCTCGCTCCCACAATCTGAAGTTCCTGCGGTCGCTGGCCGAGGACAAGGAGCCACGCCTCGTCGACAGCTGGCCGCGAGAGACCAAGCTTGACCGGCGCCGCTTCGAGCTTGCGAAGCGTGCCTACGTCGAGGCTCGTTACTCGACCAATTACGAGATCGGCGCCCACGATCTCGTGGCCATCACGAATGCGGTGCGCGACCTTCGCGACCGGGTCGAGGCAGTGTCGCGCGACTGGCTCGATGTGCTGCGCGAGAAGGCCGGGATCGCTTCATAAGCCATCCAGGAAGGCGAGCGGCCAGTCGCCGGGCTTGTACCTCCCGACCTTCTGCCCGTTGAACGGCTTCATCTTGGACAGTGCCGCCTCTTTCAGCGCGAGGTAGGCGTGCAGGTAGACCTGGGTCGTCTTGAGGGACTCGTGTCCGAGCCACAGCGCGATCACCGAAATATCGACACCCGCCTGGAGGAACTCCATCGCCGCGCTGTGCCGCGGGACGTGCGGGGTGACCCGCTTGCGGCGAAGCGACGGAAATAGCTGCGCCGCGGTCGCTACATGCCGGGCCAGTAAATCCTGCACAACGTCGGGGCTCACAGCGCCGCCGTGGATGTTGGGGAACAGCTTCGTCGAGCCTTCGGCCGAGATGGCAATTCGACGCGATGCACGCAGTCACGGGTCCTTGTGGCGTCTATATCCTCGAGCGCCGGCGCTGCGCGGCGGCCGGCAGGCAGAAGTTTTTTCATCACTGCCCCCTCGCCGAGGCGGCAGCTCGACCGTCATCCTGACCGACTTGTCCTCGACGATCGCCCCGAGCCTCAGCTTGCCCATCGTCATTCTCCTACGTCGGTCGGTGCGAAGATAAGGTCATGCGTGACGATCACCCGCACCGGATAGCCCGCGCGGATCGTCAGCGTCGGCTGCACGCTCAATTGCCGGCGCACGACCTGCTGGCCCGCCTGGTTGATCGTGTCGGCCGTTCCCTGCCGCACGGCGCGCAACAGCGCATCGTCCGCGCTCGAACCGGCCCCGGCGCCGACCGCGAGCAGCGTCGACAGTAAAGCCGCGCGACCGATACCGCCCCAGTGATCGTTTACGCCATCCTGCAGCCCGGCATAGCCGCCGGCGTCAGCGCCAGGTTCCCGCTCGAGCATGAGCGATCGCCCATCGGGGAGAATCAGCCGGCTCCAGGCAAGCAGGACGCGGTTCTGGCCGAACGAGACCTGCGCATCATAGTCGCCGATCAGCTTCGACCCTTGCGGGATCAGCAACAGCCTGCCCGTCGCGCTGTCAAAGACATTGGCCGTGACCTGGGCGGTCACCTGGCCGGGCAGATCCGAGCGGATGCCGGTGATCAAGGCGGCCTGGACGACGGTGCCGGCGAGCAGCGTATAGGGCGATGGTAACGCCGCGAGCCGCTCGGCGCTCACCGGCCGGCGCTGCGCCCCGCCCGCCAGGAATGCCCGCTTGTGCGCCTGATCCTCGTCTGCGCCAGCCACCGGCGCCGGGGCGGCGACCGGCATGGCTGCGGTAGCCCCCGCGCCCGGCGACCCCACGCTCCCATCTGAGCGACCGGGATTGCGCGCGCCGGCCGGCGGCAAGCGCAAGGTCGGTCTCAACGAGAATTTGGCCCGCGAGATCATGGAGTTGCACACGCTCGGCGTGCGCACCGGCTACAGCCAGGCCGACGTCAC
>NZ_JARYTI010000108.1 GCF_029911635.1 Sphingomonas sp. AR_OL41 | reverse complement strand
TCGTGCGAGCGAGCGGATATGAAAGCCGCCGAGATTTCGGAGCCAAAAAAGAGCCAAATTTCGTCAAGGTCGTAGCTAAGTCCTTGATATGCGGGTATAGTACAATGGTAGTACAGCAGCCTTCCAATCCCGGAAACCCGCATTTCAGGACTTCCCATAGCGAACCAAAAGTAAGCTTTTACAGTCGCTTACTTTAAATTGGCGTCTCATTTGGTACTATAAAATTTGGCTCTATCTCGCTCGATTGTGAGCCAGAAAGGAGCCAAATTGTGCCGACTGTTCACCTGACCGACGTGAGCGTGAAGTCGCTCAAGCCGACCGAAAAGAGTGTCACCTACTTCTCGGACATCACACCCGGCTTCGGCATCAGAGTCGGCAAGCGAAGCCGCACCTGGATCGTGATGCGCGGCAGGGATCGCGAGCGAGTAAAGCTCGGCACATATCCCCAGCTCTCGCTGGCCGACGCGCGCAAGAAAGCGATGCAGATCCTCGGCGCTGACAAGGCGCCGGCGAAACCACAGCCGAAGACTTTCGGGCAAGCGCGCGAGCAGTTCCTCGAGGAGTATTTTCGCGACAAGTCGCCGCGCTGGAAGTCGCAGATGACGAGCCACCTCATGAGACATTTCAAGAAACTTGAGCATCACAAACTAGATGTGATTGAGGATCATGATATTAAAGCCTGTCTCGATGCCCTTCACCGTACACCCTCGGAACAGTTGCACGCTTTTCGCGGGCTGCGGTGCTTCATGCGATGGTGTGTCAGACCACCGCAGCGTTTCATCAAGCACTCGCCGATGGAAGGGTATCCGCCCCCGGGCAAGGATCGGAAAGGGACGCGCATCCTCACCGATCATGAGCTCAAAGCGGTATGGCAAGCGGCGAACACTTACCCCCATAATGTGCTCCGCCTCATCATCCTCTGGGGAACGCGCAGAACAGAAACGTGCGTGATCGAGCGCTCATGGGTGTTCGACGACGTGTTGACGATTCCGGGCTCCGCCACGAAGAATGGGCGCGACCATTCGATACCGTTGCTTCCAATCGCACAATCGCTGCTGGCCGCAATGCCGGAACAAGAGCGCTATTTCCTTCGATCGAGATGGGCCGACACGCACCTATCCG
The DNA here is from genome assembly GCF_029911635.1 of Sphingomonas sp. AR_OL41. Taxonomy (GTDB): domain Bacteria; phylum Pseudomonadota; class Alphaproteobacteria; order Sphingomonadales; family Sphingomonadaceae; genus Sphingomonas. Next base: position 8,836 of record NZ_JARYTI010000108.1, on the reverse strand, counting down.
CGGAGGGTCTCGCCAAAGCGCAACGGGAAGTGAAAGAGCGGTCGGGCACCTCTGGCTGGACACTTCATGACCTTCGCCGCACGTTCCGCTCGAACATGGCGCGGCTACGCGTGTCGAGAGATACCTGCGAGGTGCTGATCAATCACGCGCCCAAGGTGCTCGACGAAATCTACGACCGATATGACCGCCTCGACGAGAAGCGGGAGGCGCTGGCACGCTACGAGGCATTTCTGTCTCGGTTGACCGGAAACAAGCCGATTCCCGCCAATACGACCGCCGAGCGGTCTCCATCAGTTGCGGTGCGCTGCATTTATGAACCGATGGGATGGAAACCGGTGCCCGCACTGCCAAGATCGATCGCAGTTTCGATTTGGCCCTCGCAAAGAATCGTCACCTCACTGGCGCCCATCGCTCAGAGTCATCTCCTGCCGGCGCCCGAGTGACCTGGCCGCACATCGAGTCCGGCGACAGGAGTGTCAGGCGCTATATCTAATTGTTATTAAATCATATATTTCGGAGCTAGGGACTATTTCGCCAATTGATTTGGGCTGAAAAGCGTAGGCTGTGATGGGCTCCGAAGGCACTTTTTGCGATAATCAGATAAAGTGTTCTCGCTTTGCGATAAGCCGCGTTCAAGCGAAAAGCTTGCGGCGGCAGAACCGCGCCCGGGCCGAAACGAAGGATGTCAGCCAGCCTTTTGAGACAGTTTTGACCGACGGGAAGCGGGCAGGCGTGCCCGCTACATCGCACTGGAAAGTGTCGCCCAGTTGAGCGATGATCCGCTCGTCACGCTGTCAGCCATGGCCGCATGATCAATTCGGCCAAAACCGGAAGATCGAGTTGCCCGCGCCGGCGAAGCTACACCACGTGGTGGGACACGATCCGATCTGTCGATCCCGGCCTGCGCTCGATCGATGAAGCGGGAGATTTCGGGCCTGCGGGAGTGGCGTTACGGCTTTTCACGTCTTGCTTGTCCAATCGCAAGACAGAACTGTTCTCGGAGAGTTTCGGCTAGCTCATGATCGATGTCGTGCGTTCAACGCCTGGCTTCGGCGGGGAGATGATATCGCGCGTGAGGCGGCGTTGATGTGTTGATTCGATGAACTGGAATATGGCGGAGGACGCGATTGGATCGCGGCCCAATAACGCGAACGGAAGCTTATCCGTGCGGCGGCGAAATCACCGGCGAGCGTACAAGTTTTGTTGATTTTCGCACGAACGCATCAGCCGAAGTTGAATCGTGACGATCGACCCGAAGTTCTCTCCCCGGCAATCGCTGCTAGCCTGTGGCGGCGTCGCATGATCGGGTCGAAAAGCAGTCAAATGCCGCGATGCGGTGCCAACCTATGAGCCAGGACGGGCCAGCAAACATGAAGATTCTCGTTCTTCCCGGTGACGGGATCGGTCCGGAGATCACTCGTGCTACACTCGATGTGCTAGCGGCGGTCGACCAAACCCTGTCGCTCGGCCTCGAGTGCGAAGCGATGGATATCGGGTTCGCCAGCCTTGCGACCCAGGGTTCGACGTGCCCGGCTGCCGTAATGGAGCGCATCCCGCTCGTCGATGGCGTCATCCTTGGACCGGTCTCGCATTATGACTATCCGCCACACGACAGGGGTGGAATTAATCCGTCGGGTGCATTGCGGACGACGTTCGCGCTCGGCGCCAATATCCGTCCGTGTCATTCGCGCGCCGACCTCAGCATATTGCGCAAACCGATGGACCTGGTGATCGTTCGCGAGTGTACGGAAGGCTTCTACTCGGATCGTAACATGTTTGCCGGCTCGGGAGAGTTCATGCCCGATGAAGATACCGCGCTGTCGGTTCGCAAGATTACGGCGACTGCGTGCCAGCGCGTCGCCCATGCCGCGTTCAAACTCGCCCGCAGACGCCGCAAGCACGTTACGGCCGTCCACAAGGCCAATGTCGTCAAATTGTCGGATGGTCTTTTCCTGCGCGAGGTGCACAAGGTTGCACAGCTATATCGCGACGTGAGGCTCGAGACGTTGCTGGTCGATGCGACTGCGGCACTGCTGGTACGTTCGCCCGATCGCTTTGACGTCATCGTCACCACTAACATGTTCGGCGACATCCTGTCCGATGAGGCGTCAGAACTGGCCGGCGGCCTTGGCCTCGCCGGATCGATCAACGTCGGGGACAGGATTTGCATCGCCCAGGCACAGCACGGGTCGGCGCCCGACCTCCAAGGCCAGAACATCGCGAACCCGACCTCCCTCATTCTTTCGGCGGCGATGCTGCTTGATTGGCGCGGCGAGCGCGACGGCAATGCAAATCTGACCGAGGCGGCGCGCTCGATAGAAGCAGCTATCGACGAGGTGCTGAACGATCCGGCGCTGCGCACCCGCGATATCGGCGGTACGCGCAACACTGACGAGTTCAGTGCATCGGTCGTGTCGGCAATCCGCTCTGCAACGAGATAAAGCGACATCCGATCAAGAGCAGGAAGTAATCATGAGCGTGCCCATTGTTCTGCGCCCATCGGATATCCCGGCCCACGCGCGCGGCGCCGGGATCAGGACCATCCCGCTGGTAACACGCAGTATTGGATCGACGACGTTCATGAACGGGTTAACGATTTTCGAGCCCGGCACAGCACTGCCGCTGCACTTCCACAATTGCGAGGAAAGTGTGCTTTTGCTCGAAGGCGAAGCAATCGCCGAGATCGAAGGAATCGAATATGGAATCGTCGTCGGCGATGTGACGTTCATTCCTGCTGGAGTTCCACATCGTTTCCGCAACGCCTCAACCGAAACGGGAATGAAGATCATGTGGACCTACGCGTCGATCGACGCGGATCGAACCATCGTCGCGACCGGCGAAAGCCGTCATGTCGCGGACGAGCATTCAGCACCTGTCGCTGGCGAAATTGGCGATCATCAGAAGGGATTACCGCCGTCAAGCCCGGCCGGGAGGCCAGCGCGAAATTGATCACCGAGCAAGGGGGGAGGCTGACATCAGAGTATCGGCCCAGTTCTGGTTGCGCTGTCATGAACGGAGGGAAGCGACGAGACTCAAGTCACCAATCGGGTGCTTGAGCGCCAGCGACAGCGCGTCTCGACTACGATATCACGCGCATTCCCGCACCGGAGTCGCTCGCCGTGAAAACAGCCCTGATCGCCCTCGCCGCCCTGCTCACCGGCGCCGCTTCGCCGGATACCACACCGGGTTATGCCCCGGCGAAGACGATCGCACTGGGCGCACCGGATCGCTGGGATTATGTCGTATTCAACGGCGAGACCGGCCGGGTTTATGTCGCGCATGGCGACCGGGTGACGGTGGTCGATGCGACCTCTGGCGCGATCGTCGGCGAGGTCGAGGGCATCGCCGGCGGTACGCATGGCGTGGGCATATCGACGGAAACCGGCCAGGGATTCACCGACGATGGGCGCAACGGTCAGGCCGTGGCGTTCGACCTCAAGACGCTGAAGATCACACGACAGGTCGCCGCCGATGCCGATGCCGATGCGGTTACCTTCGACCGCAAGACCGGCCATGTCTTCGTAATCGACGGCGACCCCGGCACGATCAGCGTGATTGACCCGAAGACCATCACCCGCGTCGCGCTGATCAAGGCAGGCGAGAAGATGGAGTATGCCGTGACAGATGACAATGGCGCGCTGTTCGTCGCCGGCGAGGAGAAGAGCGACCTGCTCAAGATCGACGTGCGAACCAACGCCATTGTCGCGCACTGGGCGACGCCGGGTTGCACCGATCCACACGGGTTGGCGATCGACAAGGCGCACGCCCGCTTGTTCATGGGCTGCGTCAACAACCTCATGGAGGTGGTTGACAGCCGCGACGGCCATGTGATCGCGACATTACCCATCGGGTCGGGCAGCGACGCCATCGCGTTCGATGCGAAGCGCGGGCGCGTGTTCAGTTCCAACGGGCGCGACGGGACGATTACGGTCTACCAACAGGTGTCGGCGGACATCTACCGTGCGATGACGCCGATCACGACCGCAGTCAGCGGTCGGACCATGTCCGTCGATGCCGCGACCGGGCGGCTTTTCGTCGTCGCCGCCGACACCGATCCGGCCGACACCCCGGGCGGCCGGGCGAAGGTGCGGCCGGGAACGCTCAAGCTGCTGATGTTCGATCCGCGCTGACGCGTGTATTTGTGCGCTGTAAGTTTTGTTGGAGCCAATTTATGGTTCAAATTTACTAGGTTCTCAATTCGGAATTACCGATTGATACTAAACAAATAGCTATTTCAGTCATAATTATTCTATAAATTTCTTTAATACTGGCAGAAAATAGTGTTCTGCAACACCGCCGACGCTGCAAGCCTTTGATGAATTCTTTGTCATGTAACGGGATTGTCGCTGTTCGATCAACGAACTGTCACAAAGCGCCGTCACCGGGACTACGGTGCGATCGGCATATTCGCCGGTCGCGCACCCTCGTTGTCCCGGAGGATTTTGCATGTCCGTGCGCGCCAGTCTCTTATCGTCCGTCGTTCTCGTCACTCTGGTCGCCACGCCCGCTACTGCGCAGGACAAGAGTGGCGCGGCGCAAGACATCGTCGTTACTGCGCGCCGCGCCGATAGTGCGCGCACGGAGCAGCAACGCGCGCCCAATCTCGTCAACATCCAGCCCGCGGAGACGATTGCCAAATATCCCGACGTCAACGCCGCCGAGGCGCTGAGCCGAGTTCCGGGCGTTGCCCTCTCGATCGACACCGCAGAGGGTCGCTTCGTCAACATCCGCGGTCTCGACGGCAACCTGAATGGCGCGACCTTCGGTGGCGTCGTGCTGCTCAACACCCAGCCGGGCGGAACCTATTTCAATGCCGCCGGCCGCGCCGTCGAGTTCGACACTGTGCCGATCGGAGCGATCGACCGCATCGTCGTGACAAAGACCGGCACGCCGGATCGCGATGCCGAAGGTCTGGGCGGGACCGTCGAGTTGACGCCGCGCACCGCGATTGGCGTCAAACGGCCATTTGCCGAGATCACCGTGGGCGGCGGTATCGAGACCTTTGCCAAGACCGGTCTATACCGCGACGAAGTGGTATTGGGCACGCCGTTCGGCGGAACCAACGCCGACGGCAAGTCGCCCTTCTCGGTCGTACTCACGCAGTTTCTCTACAATGACCGGCGCACCTTCGACGATATCGAGGCCGCCTATTATAACGATCAGCCAAACACGCCAGACAAGGCGTTCGACGCGCTGGAACTGCGCAAATACGCTTATGACCGGCGCCGTTTCGGTTATAGCGGGGAGCTCGACTTTACCCCGAATGACGATCACCGGATCTACGTCCGCGCCAGCATGGCGGGCTATAACGAAAGTGCCCGGCGCAACCGGCTTGAGATCGACGGTTTAGGCGACCCGGTTGCTGTCGATCCCGCCAACGTCAATGGCCTCGTCGCCACCGATGCCTCGAGCGTCAAGACGTTGCGCCACTATGACGAGACGCACCGCAACCTGGTTTTCCAGCTCGGCGGCGTACATCACATGGGCGATGTCACGTTCGACTGGTTCGGTGCCTATTCGCGCGCCTCCTACTTTAAACATTTTGACTATAACTCGACCTTCGCCGGCCCACAGGGACTAAGGGTCGCATATGACAACACGACTGATCCGAACCATCCTGCCTTCCTCGTCACAGGGCCGAGCATCACGAACACGGCCAATTACGCACTCGATTCCATCAACAACGCATCCGAATATGATCGCGATCGCGAATATTCCTATGCTGGCAATCTCGCCCTCCCGCTGCATCTCGCCGCTGACGACGAACTGAAATTCGGGGTTAAGCTGCGCTATCGCCGGAAGACAGCCGCACCGCAGAATTTCTCCTATGCCTATAACGGGCCGGCGGCCGGGTTGGCGCAATTCACCAACGCCAGTGTCGGCAACAATTTTTATGGCGATCGTTACCAACTGGGAGCGTTGGTTGATGCGACGAAGGTCGAGACATTCCTCAATAACAATATGGCGCTGTTCTCGCAAAACACCGCACGCGATCTGTCACGCAATGCCGGAGGCTATTTCGACGACACCGAGAATGTCACCAGCGGCTATGTTCAGTACAAGGCCGATATCGGCGCGTTCGGGTTGCTGGCAGGTGCCCGGGTCGAGCGCACCAACGCGGTCTATCGCGGGATCGCGCGTGTCGTTGCACCGGGAATCCCTGATAGCTATGCCCCGGCCTCGTCGCAGCACGACTACACCAATATCTTCCCGACCGTTCAGCTGCGTTACACGCTGCAACCGGCGCTTATCGCCCGCGCGACGTGGTCGACTGGTATCTCACGCCCCGGCTTCTATCAGACGATCCGGTCGACGAGCGTCGATGTCGGGGCCGGAACGGTGACGACCGGCAACCCGGCGCTCAAACCGACCTATGGCAACAACTTCGACCTCTCGCTGGAATATTATCTGCCGGGGAACGGCATCCTGTCGCTAGGCCTGTTCGACAAGGAGTTCCGCAATTATATCGTCGCGCGGACCGCGCGCGGCAGCTATCCCGGCGTTGTCGGGATTGCCTCGATCAATACCTTCGACAATGTCAGCGCCCATGCCCGCGGCGTTGAAGCGGCGATCGACTACAAGATCCCCGGCCTGCATGGCTTCGGCATCGAGGCGAATGGCAGCTACGTCGACAGCGGGGCCCAGGTCCGACCCGGTGAGGCCATCGCGCTGCCCGGCACCTTTCAGTACACCGCGAACGGCGCGCTGTTCTATGAAGCGCACCGGCTGAAGGTGCGCCTGGCGGGACAATATGAATCGAAGGTGCTGTTCGGCATCGGTGGCAGCCGCGCAACCGATGTCTTCCAGGACCGCCGCATCACACTCGATTTCAACGGCAGCTACGACGTGACGGACAACATCAGTGTGTATTTCAACGCTAAGAACCTGACCAATGCGCCACTGCGTTTCTATGAGGGCAGCAGCAACCGGCCGATCCAGCGCGAATATTATGACGCAACGCTGGAAGCAGGGGTGAAAATCCGGCTCTAGGCGTAGCGACGAATTGGGAGCAGGCCAGCTGTCGAACCGATGCGAGCTACTCACTTGCGATCAGCTGATAGTGGCCGATCATCAATAACAGCGACGCCTCTGCGTCATCCTCGATCGGATCGATCAACACCTACGGATCATCTGTGGGTCTCAGCAGGCCGCAATGTGACAGGCTCGATGGAGATCGTCGTAATTATCGATGGATCACTGACGCGCAAAAATGCCGTGAAATAGGCCAGACGAAATCGTCGGTTCATGAACTGGCCCCAATTCGCTTTCGTGGTGGTAACGACATTACCGGAACCGTCACGAGCTACAACTTCAAGATGGCCTGGTACCGCGGTTGCGTAGCCATTCACCCTGCGCACATCACCGTCGATCAGAATACCATACCGTTTCATACGGGCAGTTGCGCGAACGACAATGATTTCTGCATTTGGCGATAATTGCATGTTCCCGTTAAATCTATGAACGGTGGCGCAACCGGTCAGGCTCATTGCCAGCATTAATGCCGCCACGCTAAGCTGGGATCTGTACATTTTTTCACCTTGCAGGCCGCCCTTGGCGGGCAATCCACTTACACAATGACGCGTGGTTCCCGATCATCAAGATTATTCACCTGCTACCCGTTCCTGGATGCCCCTCGGCCGGGAATCATGCAGTTCCTAAATTGCGATGATCCGGACAGGAAACGGATTAGCGTCTAGAGCTTCATGCGTTTAATCTGACGCATATCGTGCATGTTTGAGGAAGTTCCAGCATTCCTCGGGTGTGTAGAGATCGCAGATGTTGCCGACGGCGCGCCATAGGTCGTCGATCGTCCTGGCCTTGATGCGTCGCAGATGCGCTTTGAGCTTGGCGAAGGCCATTTCGATCGGATTGAGATCGGGACTGTAGGGCGGCAGGAAGACGAACCAGGCGCCGCGCTCCTTGAGGATCGCCTTGGCCAGCTCGCTTTTGTGGCTCGACAGATTGTCGAGGATGACGACATCGCCGGGCGCCAGGGTCGGCGCGAGCTGGGTTTCGACATAGGTTTCGAAGATCTTGCGGTTCATCGGCGCGTCGATGATCCAGGGTGCTGTCAGCCCGTCATGACGAAGCGCGGCGATGAACGTCTGCGTGCCCCAATGGCCGAACGGCGCACGCGCCTTGAGCCGCTCGCCCTTGCGTGCCCGGCCGCGTAGTCGGGTCATCTTGGTGGTCGTTGCCGTCTCGTCGATGAACACCAGCCGGTGCGGCTCACGGGCCATCCGCGGCTGGCGCCCGCGTCGCCATGTCCGCCTTCGCTCGGCAACGTCAGCGCGCGCGGCTTCGTCGGCCAGCAGCGTTTTTTTTGACGGTATAACCCGCCGCCAGAAGCAATCGCGAGAGCGAGGTGGTATGCGCCACGACACCGCAGTCGGCTTCCAGCAACGCTGCCAACTCTGACATGCTCATGTCCGGTTCGGCTTCAACCCAGCCGATCAGCCGCTCCCGATAGGCCGCCAGCTTCCCGCTGCCGCGCGGGCGACCCTGACGCGCCGGCGCCAGCGACCCGGTTGCCGCCATACGCTGCGCCAACCGTACACCCGTGCTCGCGCTGACACCAAAACGACGGGCCGCAGCGCGACGCGACTTGCCCAGCGCAACATCACCGTAAACACGTTCCCGAAGATCAATCGAATGCGCTTTGCCCATGATCCCACCTCCGATCACGGTGAATCACATCTCAAAGAAAAAGGGAATCTGGAGGGTTCTGTGAGGTCGCGCGGCGGTGATCTTCGATCTTGGCGCGGTGCGCGACCTCATTGAAGCCGGATTGAGCGAACCTGCTGACGCGGCCACGCGCTATGGGATTAGTGTTGCG
>NZ_JARYTI010000107.1 GCF_029911635.1 Sphingomonas sp. AR_OL41 | reverse complement strand
CGGGCGGCAGCGGCAGGCGGCTCACGTCGCGCCCGCGTCGCGCGCGGCGGTTTCGCCGCCGCGATCCCGCCCGGCGCCAGCCCCCATGAAGCCGCAATGTGCCGCGTCGATGAGATCGCGACCTCGAGCATATAGGCGCCGCTCACCCCGCAGCCATCCTCGCCGCGCGTCGCCAGCGGCGTGCCGTGCCCCATGCCGGTAATCTCATAACTCTCGATCACCGGGCGGCCGCGCGGATCGCGCCACACCGCATGCGGATAACCGTCGACCGCGCCCTCATGGTCGGGCGCGTCGGGCAGGCCGTGCACGCCGCGCCACTGCGCGACGATCGCGTCGGCGTTCGCGGCGACGACGGTCTGGTCGGCGCTGCCATGCCACACCGTGATGCTCGGCCACGGCCCGCGATGCGGCGATGCCGCGCGCACCGCCTCGGCCAGCGCCGCGGCGTCGGGCCCGCCGACCCCACGCATCCGGTCGAACGCCTCGGGCACGTTGCGCGCCGCGCCATAAGGCAGCCCGGCGATGATCGCGCCGCCGGCAAAGATCTCGGGATAGGTCGCCAGCATCACAGATGTCATCGCGCCGCCCGCCGACAGCCCGTTGATATAGATGCGCGCCGGGTCGACATCGTGCCGCGCGATCATCGCGTCGATCATCTGCCTGATCGACAAGGGCTCGCCCGCGTCGCGCCGGCTGTGCGCCGGCTCAAACCAGTTGAAGCACAGGTTCATGTTGTTGGCGCGGCGCTGCTCGGGGAGCAGCAGCACGAAGCCTTGCTCCTCGGCGAGCTGCGACCAGCCGCTGCCATGATTATAGCCGGCGGCGGTCTGCGTGCAGCCATGCAGCACCACCACCAGCGGCGGTTTCGCGCGGACATTCCGCGGCACGTGATACCACGCGCGCAGCTTGCCGGGATTGTCGCCGAAATCGCTCAGCTCGGCCAGCGGCGCGGCCGTCGCGGGCGGCATCGCTGCCGACGCGGCGCCGCGAAATGCCGCCAGGCGCGCGATCGTATCCGACAGGGTCCTCATGCACTGGCTCCTTGGGTCGAACGGCGCCGTGCCGACCCGACCATCGTAAAATTCATCATAGCGCGATTCGTTGCTGCACCGCAGCAATTATTGACCATGACGAGCCTCACAGCGCCCCTTCCCGGGCAATCGTCGCCCAAGCCGGCAGTGGGATGTAACCTTTCCGCGTCTCGCGCATTCCTGTCCGCACATGCCCGACCCCACCTCCCTGTTTGCGCCCGACGACAATTGCTGGCGCGTCGCGCGCGCCGGGCAGGCCGCCGTCATCGTCGATGCCGCCGACTATTTCCGCTTCGCGCGCGCCGCGATGCTCATGGCGAAGCGGCAGATCCTGCTGATCGGCTGGGATTTCGACGCGCGGATCGAGGTCGAGGCGCAGCCCGGCGACGACGGCCCGGCGCGGATCGGCGATTTTCTCGCCTGGCTGGCCGATCGCACGCCCGGGCTCGACGTCCATCTGCTGCGCTGGGACATGGGCGCGCTCAAGACGCTGACGCGCTTCGCCACGCTGCTCTCGGTGCTGCGCTGGCTGCGGCGGCGCAACCTCCACATCCGGCTCGACATGCGCCACCCGACCGGCGCCTCGCACCACCAGAAGCTGATCGTGATCGACGATTGCATCGCCTTTTGCGGCGGCATCGACATGACCGCCAACCGCTGGGACACGCGCGAGCATCGCGACGACGATCCGCGCCGCATCCAGCCCGATGGCAAGCCCGCCCCGCCGTGGCACGATGCCGCCTGGGCGGTCGAGGGCGATCTCGCCGCCGCGCTCGGCCAGCTCGGCCGCGATCGCTGGCGCCGCTCGGGCGCACGCGCGCTCAAGACGCCGAAGGCGGGCGATGCCTGCTGGCCCGAAGGGTTGCCGGTCGATTTCACCGATATCGACATGGGCATTTCGCGTACCATGCCGGTGATGGACGACGAGGCGCCAGTGCTGGAGATCGAGCAGCTCTATCGCGACCAGATCGCGCGCGCGACGCGCCACCTCTATATCGAGAGCCAGTATTTCGCCTCGCGCAAGATCGCCGAATGGATCGGCCTGCGGCTCGACGAGCAGGGCCCGCCCGAGATCGTCATCATCAACCCGGTCGCGGCCGAGGGCTGGCTCCAGCCGCTGGCGATGGACAGCGCCCGCGCGCGGCTATGGGACGCGCTCAAGGCGCGCGATCACAAGGACCGGCTGCGCATCTATCACCCGGTCACCGCGGGCGGCACGCCGATCTATGTCCATGCCAAGATCCTCGTCGCCGACGACCGCATCCTGCGCGTCGGCTCGTCCAACCTCAACAATCGCTCGCTGCGCCTCGACACCGAATGCGACCTGTCGATCGACGCCGCGACCGCAGTCGATCGCGCGCGGATCGTCACGGTGCGCAACGAACTGATCGCCGAACATCTCGGTCTCGACGCCGACACCGTCACCGCGCGGATCGACGCCAGCGGCTCGCTGATCGAAACGATCGAGGCGCTGCGCGGCGCGGGCAAGACGCTGCGGCCGTACGAACGTCCCGATCTTTCGGAGGCCGAGAAATGGCTCGCCGACAACGAGATACTCGATCCCGAAGGGCCGGAGGAAATGTTCGAGCCGCTGGCGAAGCGCGGGCTGTTCCGGCGCGGCTGGTTCCGGCGGCGGCGGAAGTGGGGTTAGGCGGTAGGCTTATAAAGCGGCTGTTCCGCTTGCGTCCCAGTTTCTGCCTTCCAGATGGGTCGCTTCGCAGGTAGGTTAAAACACTTTCAGCCAGCTTGGCTTGGTTTCTCGACACTCAGATACCTAACAACGTCATTACCATCGAATTCAACATCAAGTTTTATTTCGCCGTCGGATAAGATGTAGGTTCGTCCTGATTCGTTAAGTTGATAAGGATCGAAAAATAGTGCTGTAATATCGCATTTTGTCATTCCTGATTTAATTCCGAATGGAATCTCTTCGCAAAAGGCGGAATGAGTCTTGGTAGGCTTAACGTAAATCTGCACATTCAGAACTATGTCGCTATGGAAGAGGAGGTCGACTCCTCTGCTGCTCGAACCGACGTAAAATCTGAATGGCGGATCATTGTAGACGTCCGATAAATTGTAGTCGGCTATTACGTCCTTCACTTCATCACAGCCCGCCCGTTTCCCCAAAAGGGAGATCAACCGATCTGCAAGGGTCATACTTTAGTTTCCGAAAGGCGACGTGCGCTGCGAGAAACAAGACTATGTCACAAAGGACTCACTCGTCCAACTGACTCAGACGGACCGCTAACCACCGCTCTTCCCGTTCCCGCGCCATCGATTGCCGCTACCCGCCTGAAAGCCGACTGGCAGGTATCGGGAGGAGGAGCAGCCGGGCCGGACCCGCCCCACTTTCAGACGTTAGAGGCTGGCGGAGTGCCGCCTCACAATCTCGTTCGGATCGCGGTCTAATGATCCACCCTCCAAGACCTCGCCGGTATCGAGGACGACGACCGGTCCATGCCCGACTAGAAATCCACTTAGATCGTCCATGTTCCGCGTCTCGACCCAAGCCCGACCCTGATAGCGAAATGCCCACCCGCCGCCGATACGTTCGACGTTATCATCGAAGCAGGCTAACGGCTGACCGATCGCCTTCTCCTTTTGCTCAAGAAAACTGTCGAATATTCGTCGTGCCGCCGCTTTGTCCATGATGCGCATCCCTCACGCCACCGGCGTAAAGCGGAGATCCTGATAATCGAAGCTGAAATCCGCCAGCGGCGAGAGCGCCCTGGCGGTAATCTCCGTTATCGCGCCATCCTTCACAGCGAAGCTGAAGACCGCATCCTCCCACCCGTTGGAAAACCGCGTCCGGAACGCATCCTGCCCCCATGGTTCCAGCACGCTGGCGGCCGAGGGCGCCTTGACCAGATCGAGCATCAGGCGATTGTCGGCGACCTTGATCACCGCATCGCCGAACCACGGATCGCGGTAACGCCCGGCATAGCCGGCAAGGCGCAGCGATGGGCCGCCGGGCGGCGCGGCGGGGCCGGCCCCGCCCATCGCCTTCAGCGCCTCGCGCTCCTGCTTCGCGATCAGCCCGCGCGTGACGGCGATCCAGTTGACCGCTGTCGTGCCGATCGCCAGATCGAGCAACGCGTTGCGCAGGCCCGCGGTCACCAGCCTTTCCTCCTGGTTGGTGTAGACCGCCACGGCGCAGCCGAGATCGGGCAGCAAGGCATGGGCGGTGGTCTGTCCGTCGAGCATGCCGCCATGCGAGATCAGCCGATGGCCACGATAATCCTGCACGTTCCAGCCGAGCGCATAGCTCGACAGCACGGGCTGCGCCGGGTCTGCCGGGGTCGGCCCGGGGCCGCTGCTGGTGACGATCTGCGGCTTCCACATCTCGGCCTGTTGCTGTTCGCTCCACAGCCGGCGGCCGTCGGGCAGCGCGCCATGGCGGAGCTGGACACGCAGCCAGGCGAGCGCATCATGCGGGCTGGCCATGATGCCACCGGCCGAGCCGATCTTGTCCTCGGTGCCGGGAGAAATGACCTTGAGCGTGCCCATGCCGCGCACCGGCGGCCCCATCCGCGCGTGGCGGCCGGCAACATTGTCGCCGCTGATCCCGGCGCGCGAGGCCCCCGATTCGCGCATGCCGAGCGGCACGAGCAAGTGCCCGGTGACGAAATCCTCCCATGTGCGGCCCGACACCCGTTCGGTGAGCATGCCGGCGACGAGATAGAGGATGTTGTCATAGGCATAACCGCTGCGGAAACCGCGATACGGCTTCAGATAAGCCAGCCCGGCGAGAATTTCCTGCAACGAGTGCGTCGTGTTGAACAGCATCAGGTCGCCCTGACCGAGCCCGAGCCCGGAGCGGTGCACCAGCAGATCCCGCACCGTCATCATCTGCGTGACAGCGGGGTCGTACATGCGGAATTCGGGCAAATAGCGCACGACCGGCTCGTCCCAGCCAAGCTTGCCCTGCTCGACCAGCAGCGCGAGCGCCGCCGCGGTAAACGCCTTGCTGTTGGAGGCGATGGCAAAGCGGGTATGCGCATCGACTTGTCCGCGCTGACCGAGCGTCGCGATGCCATATCCTGCGGCAATGTCGGTCGTGCCGGGCCGTATCACGGCGATGCCGACGCCGGGCAGGGCAAAGGATGCGAGAAAGCGGCGCGCGATGGCATCCACGCCCGCCGCGCCCTGTGTCGTCGGTGAGGCACGCGCCGGCACGGCCGCACTCAGCAGCGCCGCGCCGCCGCCCACCATCATTTCCCGCCGGTTCGCCGCCATTTCGCTCATATCGTCCCCGTCTTCCAGACGCGGCAGGCTAGCGGGCGGGCAGGGGATGTCCACGGCTTTGGTTTGAACGAATGCGCAACGATGGTTCTCGTGATTGCCCATGCAAGGCATGCGGCAAATATGGGACGCAAACGTCGCCACTCGCGCGCGCAACCCGCCGATTCAACCCGCGCCTCATCCGCGCTACGCCCGCGCGCATGAAAAGCACCGGTCGCCCCAGCAGCTACACCCCGGATCTCGCCCGCCAGGCCGAGCTCATCTGTCGCCTCGGCGCGACCGATGCGCAGCTCGCCGAGATTTTCGCCGTGCATCCCGAAACGCTGCGCCGCTGGCGCGCGCGTTATCCCGCGTTCGCCGAGGCGATGCGGGCCGGACGCGCGATGGCCGATCTGCGCGTGACGCTGGGCCTTTATCAGAACGCCGTCGGCTACGAGCGTACGGAGACGCGCGTCGCGCTGCATCGCGGCAAGCCTGTCTCGTTCGAGATCACGCGCCACCAGCCGGCGCGGGTCGGTGCGGCGCTGCAATGGCTGCGCGTACGCAATCCCGCATGGCGCATGCCCTATCGCCGCCGCGATGACGGCACCGATTGCTGATCCCCGCGACGCACCAGCTTTGCGCTCCTGCGCACGCAGGAGCCCAGGGTTTCCTTGCGCGCCGCCCGTGACTCTGGGTTCCTGCGTGCGCAGGAACACGAGCGTGGCCGCGCATGCCATCTCGCCAACCTCTTGCTGATGCGCTCTACTGCCGCGATTCCACCCACCCGTCGCGATTTCGCCACGTTGCGAACGATCGAGAGAAAACATGCAATATTCCGATAAATATTCGCATAAGTGCAAAGTAACATCGCCGCGCCCCGGTCGAAACGCTGCGCCGACGGACGCGCCACGCGCTGATATCACGATGTCCTCGTCGCGTGCGCCGGCGCCAATATTGCCGCATTATTTATCGTTCAAATCCCTCATCGGTCAAAAAATCCGCACTAACTCGGCCCGCAAAAACCCTATCGTGCCGAACCGCTACTGGCGCAGCACGCTCGCTTCATTACCGCTGTTCTTGCTCGCCGCCGTCGCCCCCGCCGCCGATACTTCACCCGCCGATACCCCCTATGACGCGGTCGATCCCTTCATCGGCACCGGCGGGGAAGGGCATACCTATCCCGGCGCCGTCGCGCCGTTCGGCATGGTCCAGCTCTCGCCCGATACCGACACGACCTGCGTCATCCGCGCCTGTTACAGCCATGCTGCCGGCTATCGCTACGAAGACCCGACGATCCAGGGTTTCAGCCACACCCATTTCTCGGGCGCCGGGCACAGCGATCTCGGCGACATCCTCGTCATGCCCGCGATCGGCGACGATGCCGCCGTTCCGCTCGAACCGGGCGACGCCAAGGTGCCCGGCAGCGGTTATCGCTCGCGCTTCAGCCATGCCGACGAGGTCGCGCATCCCGGCTATTACGCCGTCACGCTGACCGACCCGCACGTCCGCGCCGAGCTCACCGCCGGCACGCGCATCGGCGTTCACCGCTACACCTTCCCGTCGGGTAAGGCCGCGCATCTCGTGCTCGACCTGCGCACCTCGCTCTACACCTATCCCGGCAAGATCCTGTGGTCGTCGGTGCGCGTCACGCCCGATGGCCTCGTCACCGGCATGCGCGAAACGCGCGGCTGGGCGCCGGCGCGCAAGCTGTGGTTCGCGTTGCGCTTCTCCGCGCCGCTCACCGGCCATGCCTTTCGCAGCACCGAAAGCGACGTCGCCTATAAAGGCTTCCAGGGCCCCGGTCGCGGTGACGACGGTCTCGCCACGCTCGCCGGCCGCGCACTCGTCGCCCGGCTCGACTTCGGCACGCTCGCCGCGCCGCTCGAGGTCAAGGTTGCTTTGTCGAGCGTCGACGAGGCCGGCGCGATCGCCAATCTCGCCGCCGAGCCCGGCGATTTCGAC
Source organism: Sphingomonas sp. AR_OL41 (assembly GCF_029911635.1). Taxonomy (GTDB): domain Bacteria; phylum Pseudomonadota; class Alphaproteobacteria; order Sphingomonadales; family Sphingomonadaceae; genus Sphingomonas. The sequence goes on along the minus strand of NZ_JARYTI010000107.1, from coordinate 2,674 downwards.
GCCGTCCGCGCGCGCACCCGCGCTGCCTGGGGTCAGGCACTCGGCGCCGTCTCGCTCAGCGCCGCGCCGGCGATGCGCCGCACGCTCTACACCGCGCTTTACCACAGCCTGCTCGCGCCAAGCGTCGCCGGCGACGCCGACGGGCGTTATCGCGGCACCGACAATGAGGTGCACCAGGCGACCGGCTTCACCTTCCGCTCGACCTTCTCGCTCTGGGATACCTTCCGCGCCGAGCACCCCTTGCTCACGCTGGTCCAGCCCGATCGCACCAATGCCGACATCGTCAACTCGCTGCTCGCGAGCCAGCACAACAGCCCGTTCGGCATCCTGCCCGTCTGGCAATATCAGGGCCGCGAGACCTGGACGATGATCGGCTATCACGCCGTCCCGGTGATAGCCGATGCGTATCTCAAGGGCGTGCGTGGGTTCGACGCCAACAAGGCGCTCGACGCGATGGTCGCGAGCGCCAGCTACGCGCCCTATGGCGGCCTCGGCGACTATATGAAGCTCGGTTACGTGCCGATCGACCGCGAGCCCGAGGCCGCGTCGAAGACCGTCGAATATGCCTATGACGACTGGACCATCGCCCGGATGGCGCGCGCACTCGGCCGTCTGGACGTGGCCGCGACCTTCGACAAGCGCGCGCAGAACTGGCGCAACAGTTTCGATGCGAAGACCGGTTGGCTCCGCGCGCGCAAGACCGATGGCAGTTTCCGTGTGCCGTTCGACCCCACCGCGATCAACTATGGCAGCGACTATACCGAGGGGAATGCCTGGCAATATTCCTGGTTCGCGCCGCAGGACCAGGGCGGGCTGGTGCGCCTGCTCGGCGGTGACGCGGCGACGGTGAAGAAGCTCGATGCGATGTTCGACTTCGACAATTCGAAGGTCGACTACAGCCATGCCGAGGACATTGCCGGGCTGATCGGCCAGTATATCCACGGCAACGAACCGAGCCACCACGTCGCCTATCTCTACAATTATGCCGGCGCGCCGTGGCGCACGCAGGAACGCCTCAAGCAGATCGTCGACAGCCAGTACAAGCCGACCCCCGACGGCCTCGCCGGCAATGACGATCTCGGCCAGATGTCGGCCTGGCTGTTCTTCACGTCGCTCGGTTTTTATCCCGTCACCCCGGGCTCGGGCGAATATGTCATCGGCCGTCCGTTCGTCGATTCAGCGACGTTGAATCTGCCCAATGGCAAACACTTCCACATCATCGCTGACGGCTTATCTGAGCAGAATCGCTACATCGGCAACCTCACACTCAATGGCAAGACTCTGACGCATGGCTTCATCCGTCACAGCGAGATCATGGCCGGCGGCGAGCTGCGCTTCACCATGCAGGCGACGCCCAACCGGACCTGGGCCACCGCCCCGGCCGACCGGCCATATTCGATGACGCCGTATCAATAATTCCCTCTCCCTTTGGGAGAGGGAGGGAGCGGCGAAGCCGCGGAAGGGTGAGGGTCAAAACCAGTGTTGCTCTTCGCGAAAATGCCTCGCCCTCATCCGGCGCTGCGCGCCACCAGTTTTGTCGTGTGCCGGGTCAATCATGGCCCCGGCATGATTGAGAAATGCTCCGGGGGAGCATTTCGACCCGTCACACGCCAAAACTCCCACAGGGAGAAGGATCAGGTACGCGGCAACACGATCCGCGCTTCGAGCCCACCCGCCGGCCGGTTGGTCAGTTTGATGTCGCCGCCCGCCTCGCGCACGATCGCGCCGGCCAGCGCCAGCCCCAGCCCGATCCCGCCGGTGTCGCGGTTGCGTGATGTCTCGATCCGCGTGAACGCCTCGAACACATTGGCCATATGCTCCTCGGGGATGCCCGGCCCATTGTCCGACACGATGATCGCGACGCTGCCCGCGCCGCTCTCCAGCGCGACCTCGGCGCCGCCGCCATATTTGATCGCATTTTCGATCAGGTTGCGGATCGCGCGCCGCATCAGCGACGGCCGCAGCCACATTCTCAGCCGCGGCGCCTCGGTGAAGCTCACATTGGCGTCGAGATCGCGGAAATCCTCGACCACCGCATCGACCAGCGCTGACAGGTCGACCTCGGTCAGCGGTTCACTCGGTCGCCCGAGCCGCGCCAGCGACAATATGTCGTCGAGCGTGCGGTTCATCTCGGCGATCGTCTCGGCCATCTTGGCGCGGTCCTGCTCGTCCTCGACCGACTCGATCCGCACGCGCAGCGCCGCTAGCGGTGTGCGCAGATCATGGCCGATCGCGCCGAGCATGCGGTCCTTCTCGTCGAGCATTGCCGTCACGCGCAGCCTGAGCGCGTTGTACGCCGCGATTACCGCGCGCACGTCGGGCGGGCCGCGCTCCTCGACCGGCGGGCCTTCGCCGCCGGGGCGGAAGCGCCGCGCGTTGCTCGCCAGTTCGCGCAAGGGGGCGGCGAGCCGGCGCGTCACGATCACCACCGGCACCAGCACGATGACGTACAGCACCAGAGTCTGCCAGATCAGCCGCCACACGATCAGCGCGTCGCTCCGCGCCCAGGGCGTCGAGGTGACCAGCCAGCCATGGCCCGGCTCCTCCACGGCGATGATCAATTCGCCGCCGACGCGCATCATGCGCTCGACGCGGCGCGGCGGCAGGTGGCGCAGCCGTGGGTCGTCGGGGCGGATCGGGCGCACCTCGGTCTCGATGCGCCCGGCCTTGACCC
>NZ_JARYTI010000106.1 GCF_029911635.1 Sphingomonas sp. AR_OL41 | reverse complement strand
GCGGCCTGGCGCTGCGCCGTCTCGGTCGCGGCCTGCTGATCGTTCAGCCGCGCGCGCGCCGAGGCGGAGAGCGCCATGTCGGCCAGCTCGGAGGCATGCGTCGCATCGCGGATCGCGGCGTCCTTGTCGTGATGCGCCAGTTCGTCACGCGCCAGCTGCAGCGCGGCCACCGCCTGCGCCTGGAACCGCGGTGCGTCGCCCGCCGCACCGACGGTGTTGCCGGCCTCGATCTTGGCTTGCGCCGCGGCGATCGCCTTGCGCGCCTGGTCGGTCTTGCCCTCGGCAAAGGCCGATACCGGCATCGCGACGAGCGCCGTCATGGCGACGCCCCGCGCGAAAAATCCCAGCTGCTTCATCTTGTGTCTCCTGCAATGTCACTTGTGTGGGCGCTCAACGACTGCGCCGCGCGCCTGTTCCGGTGATTCGCGTAAGCTGTTGGAAGACAAGGAAAAGCCAAAGTGGCCGGTCAGTGCGATCGTTGGGCGGCCGATCTCGCTTCGGCAGGGAGCCTTGGCGGCCCGGGAGTGGCACGCCGCAATTCGCGCGACCCCTGCGATCAGGACTTCACCCGTTCATCGGTCGGTACCCGTGCCGCTGACGCGGTCTGTCGGACGGGTTCGCCGCCGTCATCCCGATGCGACGGAGGCGTGCGGTCCGCCTATCGTCATGTACCTTCGTCGCTAAGCGGCCGCATCTTCAGCAGAGAATTTCAGCGCGAATATCGGCCTTCGGTGGCGATCCGCAACGGTCATTTCCCACTGCTCAGCATGCCAGAACGACTCAGGCATCTCCTTCAATATTTCCCCGGACAGCCGGATAGCCTCATGGCGAACGGCGTCGAGATCGGGCCATTCGGAACCCTCGCCATCGATATGTTCTTCACCGTCTTTTATGTCGAAAAAGTATCGCTCCATGGCGGCCTCGCGCGGTCAGGCGAGAGCATTCGCCCTCAGTCGCGCGTGCCTCGGAAGATGCCGCGATACATTTAACATAGGTTGTTAAACCGGCGCGTGCACGCGAAAAGCCGACAGGTCAGTCGATCGTCCGAAACCGGACCGTTTCGGCCATGCGATCATGTGAAAATGCGATGGATCCCGGTGCTTCGGTGAGCGTCCGATATTTTACGGCGTTAAAGACAAAAATGTTTCAGCCGAAATCGATTGTAGTTGCGTAGTGTTAATTCACCATCGATTGCGTACCCCTCCGACATTTTAATCAGTCGACCTTGATCACTGTCGAAGTGGATGTAATTTCGTTCATGGCTCGTCTGGACAACAAGCAGGTCCGGGAACATAGTTGATAACGGAAGTATTGCAGGGGAGAGCGGCGATGTTTGGCTTCATCAACCGATCATTTCTGGCCTGTGGCGCCCTGGCCGCTGCGACCGCGCTCGTCGCGCCGTGCGCGGCGCAGGCGCAGGCGCAGGCGGAGCGCGAGGTCGGCAATCCGCGCCTGCTGCCCGACACCGCCGGTGCGCCGTCGAAGATGCTGCTCTCGGCCGTTCAGGGCCCGGGAACCGCCGCGCGCGAGCGCGTGCTCGAGCTCGACGTGGTGTTCACCGACAGCCAGATCTTCAACCCCGCGACGGGGCGCTTCGACAAGGTCCGGCTGCGCAGCTACAACGGCACCGACGTCGATCCGACGGCGCCCTATGTCTCGCCGACGATCGAGATCCGCCCCGGCGAGACGATCCGCGTCAATCTCGACAACAAGCTGCCGCCCGATCCCGGCTGCAAGCCCGGCGATCACATGCCCGACAAGCCGCACTGCTTCAACGGCACCAACCTCCATACCCATGGGCTGTGGGTCAATCCGGCGGGCAATGGCGACAACGTCCTGCTGTCGATCAACCCGGGGGTGCAGTTTCAATATGAATATAATGTCCCCGGCGATCATCCCGCGGGCACCTTCTGGTATCACACCCACCGCCATGGCTCGACCGCGCTGCAGGTGTCGAGCGGGATGGCCGGCGCGCTGATCATCCGCGGCGACCGCAAGCCGAGCCGCGACCGGCATGGCGACATCGACACGCTGCTCCAGGGCACGCCCGAGCGCGTGCTGGTGATGCAGCAGATCCAATATGCCTGCATGGAAGAGGTGACGAAGCCCGACGGCACCAAGGTGCGCCAGCCCAAGACCAACAAGGACGGCACCTATCGCTGCGACCCCGGCGATGTCGGCACGATCGACAATTACGATCTCTTCAAACCCGGCGCCTGGGGCAAGTCGGGCCGTTTCACCTCGCTCAACGGCGTCGTGCTGCCGACCTTCCACGCGCGCCAGGGCCAGGTCGAGCGCTGGCGCATGATCCATGCCGGCGTGCGCGACACCATCGCGCTGCAATTCGCCCGGCTCCGGCCCAATGTGAAACTGCTCGCCACGCTCGCGCCGAAAGAGGCCGATCGCTTCCTGCGCCAGTCGTGCAGCGCGGACTATCTCACCTATAATCTGATGGCGGCTGACGGGCTCACATTGGCCGCCGCGCAGCAAAAGAAGGTTGCCGTGTTCCAGCCCGGCTATCGCTTCGACGCGCTCGTCGTCTTCCCGGAGCCCGGCATCTACTGCGTGATCGATGCCGCCTCGCCCAATGCCGGCTCGATCGGCGGGGAAGGGACCGATGTCGGCCCGCGGCTGATGGGCTTCGTCACGGTCGCGCCGGGCACCGCGGTCGGGCCCGACGTCACCGCCTATCTCACCAATGCGCTGGTCGCCAATGCCGAGGCGACGATGCCGCCCGACGTCAAGCCCGGTGTGATCGCCGATCTCAGGGACGGCCTAAAATTCAGCCAGTTCACCCCGCATCCGACGATCACCGCCGACGAGGTGACCGGCACGCAGGAGCTGACCTTCTATATCGACGTGACCAACCCCAACGGCACGCAGTTCGAGGTCGGCAACACGCTCAACACCGCCGATGCGCGCTCCTATGACCCCAACCGCATCGACCGCAAGCTCAAGCTCGGCGGGGTCGACGAATGGACCTTGCAGTCGCATTTCGTCAGCCACCCGTTCCATATCCACGTCAATCCGTTCCAGGTCGTCGAGATCCTCGATCCCAATGGCAAGGATGTCAGCGCGCCCGGCGCGATCGACGATGCCGGCGGCAGCGTCGACCCCGAATATGCCGGGCTCAAGGGCGTGTGGAAGGATACGCTGTGGATCAAGAGCCTCGTCAACACCCCCGGACCGCCGCCGCCGCATTCGATCTACACGATCAAGGTGCGCACCCGTTACGAGCGCTATATCGGCGAATATGTCCTGCACTGCCACATTCTCGACCATGAGGATCAGGGCATGATGCAGAATGTCGCGGTGGTCCTGCCCGATGGCGATGTCGGCGACGCACAGAACCAGCTTCAGGGGCATATGCAGGAACACGACCACAGCCACTGAGAACCGCGAGGCGGCCCCGGCGACATCCGGGGCCGTTTTCACCGGCCGGCAGGCGGCGCTCGTCGCCGGGCACCAGCTCCGCTCAGAGAAATCTCCCGCGCGCCGCGTGCCCCACCGTCCGGCCCGCGCGGCGCCGGCTTTTTGTCCGTCCGGCTTTCATATTCCCGTCGCATGGCGCTGCTACCGCGCCGGCAGCCCGCAGCGTCACCCGCCGAGCTGCGGCACTGCCGAAGGGAAAGCGACATGTTCCGCAAGGCGCCCCGCACGCTGTTCACCGCCCTGTGCCTGCTCCTGTTGAGCCTGACCGCCGCCGCCGCGCAGCAACTTGGCGGCGAGGCGATCGAGCATGCCCGGCTGCTCGGCGCGCTCAATCTTGCCGGAGAGGTGTTTCACGTCCAGGGCGTCGATCTCGACCAACATCATATCTGGGTCACCTCGGTCGATCGCGCGAACCGCCGCGGCTATCTCCACATCTTCGACCGCGCCACCGGGCGGCTGCTGCGGCGGATCGAACTGACCGACGGCGCACGCTATCATCCCGGCGGCATCTCGCTCAGCGGCCGCTCGCTGTGGGTGCCGGTGGCCGAGATGAAAGCCGCCAGCTCGGCCGTGCTCGTGGAGATCGACACCGAGACGCTGCAGGTGCGCCGCAAGATCCGCGTCGCCGATCATCTCGGCTGCGTGGCGGTGGCGGGCACACGCCTGATCGCCGGCAATTGGGACAGCCGGCTGCTGTACATCGTCGATCTGCGCGGCGGCGGCGTCCGCACCGTGCCCAACCCGACGCTCACCCCGTTCCAGGACATCAAGATCGTCGGCGGGCACCTGGTCGGCGCCGGGCCGCTGACCTTGTGGAGCGGCGCGATCGACTGGATCGACCTCGCGACGATGCGGCATGTCCGCACGCTGCGCGCCGGCACGACCGACCGCGCCGCGCCCTATACTGGCGAGGGCATGGCGCTGCAGGGCCGCGATCTCTACCTCATCTCCGAAGACGGGCCGAGCCGGCTGTTCCACTTCCGGCTGGATGTTTAGCCATGATCCGACCGATGATCCCGGCGATCGGCACGAGACAGGACAGATAGATCAGGTGATACCAGGCCGGATAGTCCGCCCACCCACGGAGGTGAAGCGGCAGGGAGAGCGCCAGAAAGAGCCCGCCGAGCCACCATGCCGCCGCGCCTCCGTCGCGGGCGATGATCGTCGCGACGAGCGCGGCGGCCGCCGTGCCCAGCGCGCCGACCGACAGCCGCGCGACGAGCATGGCGAGGGTATAGCTCTTGTGCGGCTCGGCCGCGGCATAGGCCGGCCACATGCCCCGCGCCACCAGTGTCGCCGCCAGGGCGATCGTCAGCGCCGTCGCGACACCCGCGGCCAGCGCCACGCCTCTGCGGACCATGGCGGTCATCCTGTTTCGGGGATCGCGCCGAGATCGTGCCGACACTGCCTCATCCGCGCGACGCCATCTCAAAGCCGCCGGCAACGCCGGGCGAAATCGGCCTGCATCGCGTCGGGCTGCGCCAGCACCCCGGCAATGCCCGGCGCGAGCGCGCGCAGCTCGGCGAGCGCATAAACGCCGTCCTGCGCGATCGGCGCGCCGCCCTGTCCGGGCACCCTGCCGCGCAGCGTCCACCGCATCTCGCCAGCGCCGCCGGCCATGTCGAGCATCTTGTTGATCGGCGCATAGGTGACGAAGTGACGTGGATTGTCATAGGCCTGCCAAGCCTCGAGCTTCATCGTGCGCTGACCTTCGATCCGCGCGCCGAGCGGACTGGCCATCGGCTGGCGGGTGCGGAAGTAGAAGGTCGCTCTGCCCTCGGCGAAGCGCAGCGGACCCGCTTCGGGTAGCCAGCTCACCGACACCGTCAGCGGCGCCTGCTCGTCGGCGGTGAAGATGTCGGTCCAGCCCGCGCTGTCCATCAGCACGGCGCCGCCGGCGTCGAGTTGGCGCGCCGCATGGATCATCGTCGTGCCGACCGATTGTTGTACGCGACAATTCCATGCCGGGCGCGGTCCTGGCTTTGGCGGCGCGGGCAGATAGACGGTCGGGCCCTGCGCCGGTGCGGTGGCGGGCATGGCCGTCAGCGCCGCCGAGGCGGCGGCCGCAAGCCGCAAAACGGGTATCCGGACGGCGTCGATCATAGCGCGGTGGTAAGGCGTGAGGGATCGACCGGCAACGATGGATCGATCGCCGTCAGGCCGACCCTATCGCACGGTCATCGGCGCGTCGCAGCCTTCCCCGGGCAGCCGCGGAAGACCTTACACACCGTCCTTGTTGTCCTTGCCGCGCGGCGTGACCGGCCCCGGGGCAGGCGCAGGGGCAACGGCGGGGCGCGGTGTCTTGGGCACCTTCAGATAACGGGAATACAGGCCGCATCCGCCCAGATTGCCTGCCCAGTTATAGTCCACGATCACATCGTTCTGATCGGTGATGAAGCGCAGCGTGCAGTACATTTCCACCGGCTGCGATCCCGTCGTGGTGACGGTGCCGGAATAGTTTCGCCCGTTGACCGTGCCGTTCACATTGCTCGTCGTGAGCGACGGTATCGAACTGATATAGCTGCGCCCCCAGGTATAGATTTTTTTGCCGCCGACCGTCACCTGGTTGGTGGGATAACCCAGCTTGTCGACCGCCGCGTCGATCGGTTGCCCGACGAGCGCGGTCATGCCCTCATCGATGTTCGAAAAGGTCGTGCAACCCGCCAGCACGACGGCACATAACGGCACCAGCCTCTTGATCACCGCGCCTCTCCCCCCGGATATGATGGCAAAATCTGCCCAGCGCGCACGATGCTGTCAATGTGTTTGCTCGCTGAATCAATCGGGTGGGTGGCGCCCCCGTGTGCCGGCGCGTTCCGGGGGTGCGCATCCGTGCGCGTCAGCCCGCGCTGGTCGCGGTCGCCGCCGCGCCATAAAGATGTTCGCGCGCGGGAAACGAGCCGTCGGTCACCGCGCTGGCATAAGCGGCGATGCTCGCGTCGATCTGCGCGCCGAGCTCGCCGAAGCGGCGTACGAAGCGCGGGCTTCGCTCGGTCATGCCGAGCATCTCCTCGAGCACCAGCACCTTGCATTTCGGGGACGCTATTTCGCGGCCCCAATTCGAGATCAGCGGCCGTCCAGGCTGGCAAGCGCCGCCTCGAGCTGGTCGAGCCGGTTTTGCAGGGTCTGGACGGCGAGATCGTCCCCGCCATGGCCGCCGCCGCGGGAAAAGCGCACTGCGTTCTGGACGTCGATCTGACGGCGGACGTCCGCGCACGCCGCGACCAGCTCGGCGCGCAGCCCCGCGTCTGAATCGTTCGCCGCGCGCTGCGGCTGCTTGCGTCTGCGCCACCACATCGCCAGCATGATAGCGCGGCGCGCCGTTGGATGCCATGGGCGGAACGCGTCGCTACCGTACCCCGAGCATTTCGACCGCCGCGCCATAAAGATGTTCGCGCGCGGGAAAGGAGCCGTCGGTTACCGCGCTGGCATAGGCGGCGATGCTCGCGTCGATGTGCGCGCCGAGCTCGGCGAAGCGGCGGACGAAGCGCGGGCTTCGCTCGGTCATGCCGAGCATGTCCTCGAGCACCAGCACCTGCCCGTCACAGGCCGGGCTGGCGCCGATGCCCAGCGTCGGGATCGGCGTGTTGCCCGTGATGTGGCGGGCCAGCGGCTCGACGATCGCCTCCATCACCATCGCAAAGGCGCCCGCCGCGCTCACCGCCGCCGCGTCCGCTTCGATCGGCCCCGGCTGGTTGGCGGCAGAGGAGAGTCGCGCCGCCTCGTCCTTGCCCTGTGCCCGGAACGAACCGATCGTGTGGATCGACTGCGGCGTCAGCCCGATATGCCCCATCACCGGAATGCCCCGCGCCACCAGAAAGGCGATCGTCTCGGCAAAGGCCACGCCGCCCTCGATCTTCACCGCGCCGCACCCCGTTTCGCGCATGATGCGCGATGCCGAGGCAAAGGCCTGTTCCTTCGATTCCTCATAGGACTGGAACGGCATGTCGACCACGACCAGCGCATAGCGCGACGCTGCCACCACCGCCCGGCCATGCATGATCATCATGTCGAGCGTAACCTGCAGCGTCGTCTCGAAGCCGTAGAGCACATTGCCCAGCGAATCCCCCACCAGCAGGATGTCGCAATGCGGATCGGCCAGCCGCGCGCTGAGCGCGTGATAGGCGGTTAGCATGACCAGCCGCCCGCCGCCCTTGCGCGCCCTGATGTCCGGTGCCGTCGCCCGCTTGATGACGCTGTGAACGGACATGATACCTCTCCCTGAAAAGCCACGCGCGGATCAGAGCCGCGCGGCCTCGATCTGGTTCAGATAGCTGAAGGACGGCGCGCGCACGCCGGCCACGCGCCTGATCTCGACCAGTTCGGCCGATTCGAAAAATCGCCGTGCCGCGTCGAGCGATGTCCAGCGCGAGAAATGCACGATGCGCCGCGCCTCGTCCTGATAGGCCAGCAGCTGATAGTCGATCGCGCCCGCTGCCTTGCCCATGTCGGCCGCGTCGTCGAACACCGCCTTCCATGCGACATAGTCGGCGACCTCATGGATGATCAGCACGAAGCTGTCGCCCGCCGCGCCCGGCTGCGCGCTCATATCGTCCCGCCCGGATGGACGACGAGGTCGATGGCGAGGCCGATCCACATCGCCGCCAGGATGATGCACGCCGCGAGATAGAGGCGGAAGCGGGTGCGCACGGTGTTCGGCCCGATATGCACGACGCTGTGCAGCGCCCGGAACTGCACGAAGCCCCAGGCCAGCGCGGTCTGGATGTCATTGGCCTGGTGCGTCGCGATCAGCAGCGGCACGAGCGCGAAATACAGCACCGGCATCTCGAACAGATTGGCCAGGTTCTGCGCCGGTCGCTCGACCGGCTGGAAATAGCGCGCGACCGCCTCGCCGCTGGCGAAATCGTGCCGCGACGGCGGATGGTCGGCAATGTGGTGCAGCCGTCCGCGCATCAGCGCGAACCATACGCCGAACATCAACGCGACCATGGCGAGCGTCGGCCACAGGATTGGCCAATGGGATGGTGTCATGCTGCGGCCCCTCTAGGTATCAATTCCGCACTTAGCTATAGAGGCTGGATTTGTTTTTGCAACCCAGCTAAAGCGCGGGCATGGGAATCACGCCGTTCCGCCACCAGTCGCCGATCCATCTGAGCCATTGCACGCTCGCGGCGAGCTTCGACTTTCTCGGCGATCGCTGGTCGCTGCTGATCGTGCGCAGCGCGCTGTTCGGCGTGCGCCGCTTCGAGGATTTCCACACTGAGCTCGCCATCCCGCGCACCGTGCTCGCGGCCCGGCTCAAGCGCCTCGTCGCGGCGGGCATCATGACCCGACAGGAATATCGCGCCGCCGGCAGCCGGCCGCGCGCGGAATATATCCTGACCGAGATGGGCGAGGCGCTGCGCCTGCCCTTTCTCGCGATGCGCCAATGGTCGGATCACTGGGTCGGCAAGGGCCGCACGCCACCGATGAACCTCGTCCGGCGCTCGACCGGCGCCGGCGTGCGCATCGCCTGTGTCGACGATGCCGGCGCGCCGGTCGAAGGCGAGGATCTGGCAGCGGATTTCGCGCCCTGGGCACCCGAACCGCTGCCCGACGGGGGCGCGTGACCCGATGAACCCGATCGGGCGGCCAATGCGCGATGAAACCTGCGGCTTTCTCGGCCTCGGCCGCATGGGCGAGCCGATGGCGGCGAACCTGCTCGCAGCCGGCGTTAAGCTGCGCGTGTGGAACCGCTCGCCCGCCGCGCCGGCGCGTTTGGCGGCGCGGGGGGCGATGCCCATGCCCGCTGCACGCGACGTCCTGCGCTCGTCCGGCACGGTGATCCTGATGCTCGCCAATGAGCAAGCCGCCGACACGGCACTCGAGCGCGGCGAGCCCGGCTTTGCCGACAATGTGAACGGCCTGCTGCTGCTCCAGATGGGCACCACCTCGCCCGAATATTCGCGCGGGCTCGCCGCCGATGTCGCGGCATGCGGCGGCCGCTATGTCGAGGCGCCGGTGTCGGGCTCGCGGCTGCCGGCGGAGCAGGGCGCGCTCGTCTGCATGCTGGCCGGCGGGATGGAAGACGTGGCGCGCGCGCGTGCGCTGGTCGCCCCGATGTGCCGCCAGACTTTCGCCTGCGGCGCGGCGCCCGGCGCGCTGCTCACCAAGCTGGCGGTCAATTTGTACCTCATCACGATGGTCACCGGGCTGGTCGAGGCGGTGCACTTTGCCCGAGTGGCCGGCGTCGACCTCGCCACGCTGCGCTCGGTGCTCGATGCCGGGCCGATGGCCAGCGCCGTCTCCACGATGAAGCTCGACAAGCTGCTCGCCGGCGACCTCAGCCCGCAGGCCTCGCTCGACGACGTCCTGATGAACAGCCGCCTCGTCGCGGATGCGGCGCGCGCGGCGGGCATCGCCACGCCGCTGCTCGATGCCAGCCATTTACTCTATGCCGAGGCGAGCGCCGCCGGCTTCGGCGCGGCCGACATGGTGGGGGTGGGCGCGGCGATCGAGGCGCGGACGGTGGGGCAGGGGTGGGGATAATTGTAGCGGGAGATGGCGATTGCGGCCGGCATTGTAGCGCCTGAAATTCGACACCACCCTGCGAAAGGGGCGCGATCAGCGGGCCGTCACCCGCATTCGCGACTGCCGTCAGCCCGTCACGGTCCAGGGATCGATCACCGTCAGAAATTACGGTGACGTGGCGTAATTGAGTTAGCCATCCTCCTGCGTATGCGGAGTCGCCCTGGCAGGTGCTCCAGGCAGGAGGATGACCGATGAAGATATTTGCAGCATTGGATGTGAGCGACAAGACCA
>NZ_JARYTI010000105.1 GCF_029911635.1 Sphingomonas sp. AR_OL41 | reverse complement strand
CGCCTGGCTTGAGGCGCAGTGCATCGCGCAATGGGCGCAGATCGAACATGGCGTGCTGCCCGGCACCGTCGCCGATGTCCACGCCGGCGAGGTTGCCAGCCTGATGCCGCCGGGTCGGCCGTTCGACTGTGGATCGGCGTCGAAGCGGGACCCAATCACCACGACGTCTACTGAGCTGATTTATATAGGCAAATTGCGCCAAGGCCGGGGTCCCGACTGGCGCCTATTGTGACCCCGGTGAATCTTCGAATTACCATCGTTCTTCAGAATGTTAGCGGTAGATTGGCCGAGGGTCCCGCTTCGACGCCGATCGACAGCATGGCGTCTACAAGGCCATATTCGGGATGCTCGACCTTGTGGGTGCGCAAATAACCGACCCGCTCGACCAGTTCGACGAGGTGATCGTTGCAATCGATGAAATTCCATAGGATCGACGATCCGCGCCCATAGCCATACCTGCAGCGGCCGATTTATTTCTCCGGCAAAGACCAGCCACACGCATACGCAGACCCAGAAGGTCATCAGGCCGGCGCTGAGGGCGCCCCATAGCGCCATATATGCAGTCGGGACGCCGCGGCTGACGTACCGCGTCAGCCCGAGCGTCGAGGTACCCATCACCAGCCCGCAAAGGCCGGTCGCAAAATTGGTGGTCAACGCGGCGTCCATACCCGTCGTCACTGCGCGCGCATAGAGCTCGTCCGCGCCTTCGGGTGATACGACGGTCGGAGACCCGGCGTCCCTGGAAACGGCTCACGCCCCCGCCATCTGTCTCCCCCACATGGCCGATACATGCGCGACGATCGCCCCGTATAGCAATGGGTCAGAACGCCGGTTCGGGACATTCGCGTGATCCATGCCCAAGACCTTGATTTTCGACCGCCTGTTCCGTGCGATTTTGGCCAAGGCGCACGCCGGTCGGGTCTTGGCGGTTCACGACCAGCGGCGGCAAAATGCATGACCGTCCGGATCGAGGCGGCCCATCGCTCGAGTGGATCGTGGCGACAATCACCAGCTTCGACAGGCGTCGATGGGCGACCTTGAACTCTATGGAACGGTCCTGGGCGAAATCGAGCAGGGCAACGGGTGTGGCGCGATGACCTGTCTCGCGCTTCAATTGGCGATGACACGGGCGCGCGCCGCGCTGCGCGACCACCCGCTGCATCTGGTGCTGCTCGAGGATCCGCACACCCACCGCGCCCGGTTCAAGCCTCGCGGCTATGCCGGCGACGCGCCGCTCATCGATTTCTATTACGACCAGCAGCCCCCGGCGCGGACGAGCGAACGCGGCCGCGCCCTATTCGAGATATCGTCGCAGTTCGAGACGGCTCAGGCCGTCCGCTGGCGGCTGGCGACCGCGCAAGGGTTGCTCGAAGAGGCATGGGCCGCGGGGCAGCGGATATGCTCGCTCGCCTGCGGGCATTTTCGCGAAGCAGACGCACTCGCCGGCCGGGCGATGGGAAAGGTAATCGCGGTCGATCAAGACCGGCTGTCGCTGGCAACGGTCCGCGCACGGCCCGGAGCCTCGGTAGTGCCCGAACAGGCAAATGTGCTGCACTATCTGCGCGCAGCGGCGCGGCGCGGCGAACGGTTCGACCTGATCTACACGCTCGGCCTGACAGACTATCTAGACGAACGCGCGATGGACCTGCTCTACCGGCTGATGAACGCATGTCTGGCGCCGCAGGGGCGCATCGTGCTGGCGACCTTCTTGCCCGATCACCTCGGCGCAGGATGGCTCGACGCTTGTATGGACTGGCATCTGGTGTGTCGCGACGAGGTCGATCTGGCCCGGCACGCAAGAAAGGCGGGACTGGACGCGCGAACCTTTCGCGACCCCACCGATAGCATCGTCTGGTGCGAAATGCGGGCGAACTGATGGCCACCGCCATGCCCTCGGTCGTTACTCTGTTCATTCGCACCGTCGTGGTACGCGACTGGCGGTTTCTTGTCGTTACCGTCGCCGCCTGTGTCGTCGCGACCACCGTCGCGACGGTGCAATATGCGGTGTTCACCTCGTTCGTGATCGCCGGCGCCGCTGTGCCGCGCCTCCTTGCCGCCGATGTGTGGATCAGCGCAGCAACAGTCCAGTGCTTCGACTTCCCCGACCCGATGAGCGAGGACTATGCCGGCGCGACGAGGGTATTCCTGCCGGGCGCTGCGTTTCGTCGTGTCGTTGTCGGTTTCGCAACGTGGCGGTCGCCGACCGGGCGACGGAGCAGCGTTGCCGTGGTTGGCGTCGACGGCCTCGATATTGCCGAGACCGGGTTCATCGCCGACACGTCGGACCTCTCGCGCCTTGACCTCGACCGCGGGCCCGAGGTGCCGCGCGAAGGTACGATCGGCGGCACGACGCTTCAACTGAGCGGCACGGTCGATGCGCTCGCCTCGTTCCTCGGCACCCCTTACGTCCTGGTCCCATTCGATACCGGGCGTCGACTGTTGCGAATGGACGCGGGCACGACCGCCTATCTCGCCGGCAACTTCCCGGCGGGCCGGCGTCCCGATCTAGAACGAGCGCAGGCCGAGGTCGTCAGGACCTACCCCGAACTGCAGCTGCTGAGCGGCGACAGGTTCATCGCAAGCTCGTCGAGCTTCTGGCAGCGTAATACGGGCGCGGGCGCAGCGATCCTGCTTGCCGCGGTGCTGGCGGCGCTACTCATGGTCTTGCTGCTCGCCAACGGCATCTCGCGCTTCGTCCAGCGCCACAATGAGGATTTACTGTCGCTGATCGGGCACGGGGCCAGTGCGCGCGAGATCGCAAGGATCGTGCTTGGTGTGTCGGTGCTGATCGCGGCACTGGCGCTCGCGTCGACATTGGTGCTGGCCCCCACGTTGCTGCTGGTCGCCCATCCGCTGTTTCCCTGGACCGGTTTCCATGCCGGCGATGCCGTGTTCGGCGTGCTGACGGTGTTGCTTGCGCTGGCGATCACGGTCTGGTCGTCGCGGCGTGCGATCGCCGCATACGGACCCGAAGCGGTGTTCCGTAGCTGATGCGTTCGCTTGCTCTGTTGCTCCTGTTAGGGGCGTGCTCGGCGGCTTCACAATCGCTGCCTGATCGCGACGCGCAGTTCGTCGCGACGTCGATCGGTCGCACCGATTCCGCCGCCGAAGCGCGCGCGCTGGTCGCCGAGACAGATGGCGCGATCGAAAGCGTCGCCGTCAAGGTCGGCGACCCCGTTCGCGCGGGACAATTGCTGCTCACCGTTGGGTGCGGCCCACAGGCCGCGACGGTAGCGGTTCGCGACGCGGGGCGCGTCCAGGCGGAGGCGGCCGCCGACAAGGTCGTGCACGGTGCCCGCGCCGAAGACCGGGCGGCCGCCGTGGCGCAGGTCCGTGTCGCGACCGCGCTGCTCGAGGATGCGCGCGACCGGTCCCAGCGCGCGCGCGCCTTGGTCGCGCGCGGATTCGTGTCCGGTCGCACCATCGCCGGCCTCGACAATGAAGTGCAAGGTGCTGAGGCCGGGCTGGCCGCGGCGCGCGCCGCGTTCGACGCGCTGCGCAACGGTTCGCGCGAGGAGGACACCCGCGAGGCGCGCGCAGCCGGCGCGAGCGCGACCGCCGAAGTCGCGGTTGCCCGAGCGATCCGTGACCGCTGCGATTTGCGCAGTCCGATCGACGGCACCGTGCTCCAGATATTGCGGCGTGCGGGCGAATTTTCGGGCGCGAGCCAGGGCGCGCCGCTCATTATCGTCGGCGACTTGAGCCATCTGATCGTCCGCGCCGAGGTTACCGACCGCAACGCTGCGCAGGTCCGCGTCGGCCAGCGGGCCGTCGTGTGGATCGATGGTCAGCAGCAGCGCTGGCAGGGCAGGGTCGAGCGGCTGGCGGCGGTAATGGGCCGGCGTACTGCCCGGTCGCTCGATCCGACCGACAGGTTCGACCGCGATGTGCGCGAGGTGATCGTGGCACTGCCCGGCGGAGGGCCGCCCCGGCTGGTCGGGCTTCGCGTCAATGTCGGCTTCACCCGATGAGCGCGCCGCTGGTCCTCGACGAACTCGGCCATCATGTGGCCGAGGGCGCGGAATCCAAGCCGACCCTCGACCCGTTGACCCGCACGTTCGAGGCCGGCGCGTTTCATGTCGTCAGCGGACCCTCGGGTTCGGGCAAGACCACCTTATTGTCGATCCTGTCGCTCGCTGTGCGCGCGGAGCGCGGAACCTTGTTCCACGGTCATGATACGATCGGTAGGCTGCCACCGGCGGCGGCCGACGCGTGGCGGCGCAAACATGTCGGCATGGTCTTCCAGACAAGCCGTCTGATGCGGCTGATGACGGTCAGCGAGCATATCCGCCTCGCCGCGGCTACGCGGGGAGCGCCTGAGGCAATCGCGCATGGCCATGCGCTGCTCGGCACGCTTGGGCTTGGCGACAGATTGGCGCAGCGGCCGACGGCGTTGAGCGGCGGCGAGAAGCAACGTGTCGCGCTGGCCCAGGCGATGTGTTTCCGCCCGGCGATCCTGCTCGCCGACGAACCGACAGCGGCGCTGGGCATCGAACAGGCGGGCGCCGTCGCCCTGGCGCTCCGGGACTATGCGCGCACTGAGGACGCGGTGGTCATCTGTGTGAGCCACGATATCGCGGTCATCGATCTCGCCGATCATAATCTGGTCCTCGCCAAGCCGAGTACTGGCAATGCATGACCGTCGATCGCTACGGTTGGCGACCGATGCGCTTGCGGGATCGGTTGGCGATTTCCACGCCTCTCATGACACGAACCTGCTTGATCGATGGAACGTCCATCAGCGCTGGTGGGACGATCGGCTCGACCAGGGAGTGGATCCCTATTGCAAGATTACCACGACACGCACTAACCCGACTATCGAAGGAAGCTACCGTGACGGTTCGGTTTTCAGCGGCGTCAATTTCGCGTCGCAGGATTATCTGAGCCTTTCGTCGCATCCGCGCCTGGTGGCGGCGATGCACGAAGCGGTCGCCGAGTTCGGCTTGCACTCGGCGGGATCGGCGGCGCTGATGGGCAATACCCGCCTGTCGATCGATCTGGAACAGGCGCTCGCCGAGTTCCTCGGCACCACGGACTGCACCCTGTACAGCACTGGATGGGGCGCGGGCTATGGCATCATCAAGGCGCTGGTCCGGCCGGGCGACCATGTCATCATCGACGTGCTGGCGCACGCCTGCCTGCATGAAGGTGCGCGTGCCGCGACGCGCAACATCGCCATATTCCCGCATATCTCGACCGAGGGGATCGAACGTCGGCTGAAGAAGATACGCGCGACCGATCCCGGCGCCGGCATCATGATAGTCACCGAGGGTGTCTTCTCGATGG
The DNA here is from genome assembly GCF_029911635.1 of Sphingomonas sp. AR_OL41. Lineage (GTDB taxonomy): Bacteria > Pseudomonadota > Alphaproteobacteria > Sphingomonadales > Sphingomonadaceae > Sphingomonas. Next base: position 5,062 of record NZ_JARYTI010000105.1, on the reverse strand, counting down.
ACTCGGACGTCCCGGACCTGGCCGCAATCCAGCGGCTCGCCAATGAATATAATGCGACGTTGATGCTCGACGTTGCGCACGATCTCGGCGCATTGGGGCAGCATGGAGGCGGCCAGTCCGAGATTCAGGGCATGCTCGGCAAGATCGACATCGTGATGGGCAGCTTTTCCAAGACCTTCGCCTCGAATGGCGGCTTCGTGGCGTGCAACCATCCAGCGCTAAAGCTCGCGCTGCGCTCATCGAGCCCGACGCAAACCTTCACCAATGCCATGTCGCCGATCTCTGCCGCGATCATCCACGAGGCGCTCCGCGTCATTCGCTCGGCCGACGGTGCAGCGCGGCGTGCGCGACTTATGCGCAACGTGCTGCACCTGCGGGACAGGTTGTCCGAGGCCGGCTTTGCTCTGTTGGGTCAGGCGAGCGCGATCGTGCCGGTGACACTGGGCAGTGTCGCGATGTCGCGGCTGATGACACGGCGCGCAATAGAGCTCGGTGCGGTGATGAATCTGGTCGAACATCCGGCCGTTGCCCGCAATCAGAGCCGCTGGCGGCTGCAAGTGATGGCCGACCATGAACTCGCGCATATCGAGACGCTGGTCAAAATCGCCATTGCCTGCCGCGATGAATGCAGCGGCGTAGCTACCTGATCGCTCAACCCGGTTGTGCCTGCCAGGCGGATTGCGCCGGCTGGTGGGACGATCTCGAGCGTTCGGTGCTCGCGTCTAGACCCCCGGCGTGCGATCGCCACCGGTAAGAAATGATGGGCGGTTTGTGTGAGCGGGTCGCTGGCGGGGCTAGCCAGCAGCTTCCATCGCCCGATCCAGCTCCCTTGGCGATACCGTCGGTAGTTCCACGTAGAACCCCGCGCCGCTGTTCCAGCGCGGGTCAAGGCCAGTCGTGCCCCCCAGGACTTCTGCCAGCCGTCGTACCGACGGAAGACCGAGTCCGAACCCGCTGCTCGGGCCGCCGGTCCCGCGTACAAAATCAGTGAACATGAGGTCGCGTTCGCTTTCCGGAATGCCCCTGCCGTCGTCGATCACCCACAAGATGACGCCATCCGCCATTTTGCGGGCGCCGAGCAAAATGCGCTCGCCCTGGGAATGCTGGACGGCGTTCGATACCAGATTGTCGAGCAGGCGGCGCAGCAGGTGGGGATCGGCCATGACGTGGAGGTGCCGCCCGACGGCGACCATGCGCATGCCGGCCGCCTGGATCCCGGGCTTATGATCACGCTGCACGGCATCGAATAGGCTGGCGACCGAGACGACACCAACCCGCGCTTCCACCATATTGGCTTCCAGCTTCAGATGGACGAGCATGTGCTCGACCAGCGATCTCGTCGAGCGCAAGCCGCGCTGGACACCGGCAGCAGACCTTTCTCTGGAGTCCGTGTCGCCGGCCTGGAGCATTTGGTCGAAGAACAGCGCGGTTGCCTGCAACGGCTGTTGCAGGTCGTGCGCCGCTGATCGGATGAAGCGCGTTCGAGCGTCGCGTTCCGCCACCACCACTTTCAATGCCGCCTGTAGCGCGCTCCTTGCCTGATCCGCCTCGGCGCGCGCTGCCATGGCATCGACGGTCGCGCGCCGGAACGTCGTCTGTGCCAGCAGCAAGGCGCCGGCAAACAAGGCGAGCATGGCGATCAACGCCCAGCGATAGGGCGTCGGATAGGCGATCAGGCAAAGGATCGCCGATGCAAACACAGCCAAAATGGTCGCGATAACGCTGCTGGAGCGCTCGGCGCTGACGAGCGCGATCATCGCGACGAACCCGATGTCGAAGACGATCACGATCATGCGCATCGATGCATCGCCCGAGGGCATCAGGATCCAGACACTCGCGGTGCCGCCGACGATCATCAGGAGCCGGGCAACGAAGCTGAGCGGAAACCAGATCCGCGCGAGCTCCGCCTCGGAAATGCCGTGCAACGCCGTCCTGGCAGCCGCTGTCGCGCCAATCACCGGCGGCAGTGCCATGACGGTGAGCCAGATGGTGAGCCAAATCGCAGGCGCGACGCCCGTGAATATCCACCCCATTACCGCAACGGCGACGGTGTATACCGTCAAGCCGATGACGGCGGTCTTCAACTCGACCCGCCATAGGCCAGATGTGATGCTTGGACGCAGCGGTGGCTCGATTCTCTGCTGGCGCAGCATTCATTCCCCTCCGGCGACGGGCTACGCGCTTCGGCCCCGCGACGGACGATATTCAGACATGGGTTTGGAGGCGCTGTCCAGCGGGCAGAACCGCAAGCGCCGAGGATGCGTCGGATTAAGGGTAGAGCCCGTCGAAGCGGGCGTGGCGACCAAGCCGGCGGTCTTGGTCGAAAAGGGCGCAGCCGCCTTTGCTGCCACCAGGTCGGGCCGTTCCAGCAACACGCGGCAATGGTCGACAACGGCTTCGATCATCGCTGCGAGGCGCTGCCTTGCGTCGACCAGTTGGCTGTCGTTGTTGCCGCGGTCTCGCGTCTCGAAATTCATGTAGGGCAAACCGTGCAAAATCGCGAAGTTAGACAAGGAGCCGTCGCTTGTGCGCACATTTTCAAAAGCGATATTATAGTCGGCGTCGCTCATGTTCGCGCGCAGAATGCGGTGCTCCGATCGGCACCGGAGCGAAACGGCAACACCGCAAGGCTGTCGTCGTCATCGAAGGGCCAACTGCCGCTGTGCGACGCGGCCCGACGAAATTGGGCGTTGCAGACATGTATCGAGATCTCGCCGCTTCCGCCATTGCGCGTGCTGCCACAGCGCGAAATGCCTGCGTCAAATCCCGGTGCATTGGTGTGAAGCGCAATGATCAGCCGCGGCCCCGTCTGGAGATCGATCAACAATGTGCTGGTATCGCGCGGTGTCCCGTCGCTGAGGTTACGATTGGGGTCGATCGGGGAACCCCAGCTCACGTTCGCGTTGAAGCGCGCGCGATAGCTGCTGTCGTCCGGTCCCGTATCGACCGCGACCAGGATGCCGCCATAATGCTGCAGGGCGCGAAGCCCAGCATCGAACGCGGCATTTTCATTGTCGGCAGCACCACGCATAACAGGCCGCCGGATTGCTCCATGTTGGCGATCCGCCAGTAGGACCAGTGCGCCCGCCCTTCGCGAAAAGAGATGTGCTCGACCGTCAAGCCGGCCCACGACTTCGGATCGCGATTGCGTGCGAAGTCCTGGTCTCGTTCGACCATCGCATCGGATCGATCGCGACACGGTCGATCCCCGCCTCGGCGGTGACCTGCGCCGGAAAGACCGCCGATACAGGACACCATCCCAGCATCAGGAGCGCGAGACACACGCTGCCGCGGATGAAGTTGATCGTTCGATCTCGATTGCCACGCATGGTCGCCCTCGCCGTGCACAAGAATAGGCTTCGGTGCGCGCGCATGGGCCGGTCGGGGGAGGTCGGATGGCGGAGTTTGGTGACGCCCATTGACCGATCCCGCTTGCGGATCGCGCTCAATCGGATGACAGTGGACGCAGAAATGCGCCCGGCCGTTATCCGATCCTGCCTCATCTGCGATGACCACGCCTTGGTTCGCGAGGCGCTCGCTGGCGCAGTTCGGCTTGCATTGCCGCACGTTCGGATCAGCCAGGCCGATGATTTTGGTGAGGCCTGGGCTCAGGCAGCGTCCGGCCACGGCATGATATTGTGTGATCTGGTGATGCCCGGCGCGGAGCCCTATCAAGGGGTTGATCGGCTGATGTCGATTGCGCCGGAGGCGCGCGTGATCGTGGTGACGGGCGCGCGTGACGATGGAATGTTGATACGCCTTTTGCAGAGGGGCGTCGCCGGTTTCGTGCCAAAGGCGGCAAATACGGCGGTGGTCGAAGCGGCGCTGCGATTGGTGATTGCCGGCGGTCGTTATCTGCCCGAGAGGCTCTTCGATATCGCAGCTGGCGACGACGTTAGCGCGTCGCTTGCGACGTTGCCGGCACCTTTGCCGGAGGGATCGGCGGAGCGGCTGACAGAGCGTCAGCTGGAAGTCCTTCGTCTGGTGGCTTCGGGCCAGAGCAACAAGCAGATCGCACGGGCGCTGGACCTGGCGCCATCCACGGTCAAATCCCATGTCAGCGAGATTTTTGGCCGACTTGGAGCGACGAACCGCGTGGAGGCTTTCGCCAAGGCCCAGAAACTGAATTTGATCTAGTGGATCTCGCCTGACGGTTGGGTCCGATTGGGGATTCCCAGTGGCCTTTGGCCGTGCGAGTCATCGGGGATGCGCCGTGGTATAGTCATCGACCTCACGTCCGCGGACCGAGAGCGTCTTGAGCGGATCTGCAAGGATCGCAACGCCACTCAGAAGCACGTCTGGCGCGCCGAGATCGTGCTTCTGAGCGCCGACGGGGTCGGCACCAGCGAGATCATGCGCCGGACAGACACGTCCAAGACGTGTGTCTGGCGCTGGCAGGAGGGGTTCATGCAGGAAGGGGTGGAGGGCCTGCTGCGCGACAAGACCCGCCCGTCGCGTATCACTGCTCCGACCCTAGAGCATCGTGCGTTTAATTTGATGCATATCCTGCCTGTTTGAGGAAGTTCCAGCATTCCTCAGGCGTGTAGAGGTCGCAGATATTGCCGACAGCGCGCCATAGGTCGTCGATGCTCCTGGCCTTGATGCGGCGGAGGTGCGCCTTGAGTTTGGCAAAATTCATTTCGATCGGATTGAGGTCTGGGCCGTAGGGCGGCAGGAAGACGAACCATGCACCGCGTTCCCTGAGGATCGCCTTGGCCACCTCGCTTTTATGGCTCGACAGGTTGTCGAGGATGACCACATCGCCGGGGCTCAGCGTCGGCGCGAGCTGGGTCTCGACATAGGCCTCGAAGATCTTCCGGTTTATCGGTGCGTCGATGATCCAGGGCGCCGTCAGCCCGTTATGGCGACGCTCCGATCACGATGAACGAACGGCCGCTTACTCGACCTCGTCGCCCCAAAGCGGTCGGGCCGTTCTCCTGAAGAGTTTCGGATGCCGGCAGGCGTACGAAAGTCTTGGAGGCCCGAACCCGCGGGCCCCAAGCGGTTCGCTATGGGGTTTTCGGTTTTGAGCCGGTTTCGGTGACCCGCGACATGGCGGATG
>NZ_JARYTI010000104.1 GCF_029911635.1 Sphingomonas sp. AR_OL41 | reverse complement strand
AAACCGACTTGGCCAAATCGATGCCGACTGTGCTAATCTCACCCATGGACGCCTCCTGCAGTGGTGTTTTAACACCTCCACTTTGGCACATCGATGCCGTCAGGGGGCGTCCACCCCAACGCAATTGGGGCGAGGCGATTCCGCGCTGCGGCGCCGACTTGATCGGCTATTTCGCGCCGCATGAAGGCTCGGCGACGACCGCGTACGGCGTCTATTCGATCGCCGATCTCGCCGCCTATGAGGCCTATCGCGCGCGGTTGCGCACCGATCCGCTGGGGCGCGAGAACTACGCTTTCGCCCAGGCCGAGCGTTTCATCCGGCGCGAGGACCGGCTGTTCCTCCGCAAGGTCTCCGATCCGGCGGGCGGCCGATGATCGCGGTGATCTTCGAGGTGCAGCCGTCGGCGGGGCAACGATCGCGCTATCTCGACCTGGCGGCGGCGCTCCGCGCGGCGCTGGAGGCGGCTGACGGGTTCGTATCGATCGAGCGCTTCGAAAGCCTGAGCGAGCCCGGCAAGATTCTGTCGCTATCCTTTTTCCGCGACGAACAAGCCGTGGCGGCGTGGCGCAACCGCCCGGCACACCGCGCGACGCAGGCACAGGGACGCGAAGACGTGTTCGTGGACTATCGCTTGCGTGTCGCCCATGTGCTGCGCGATTACGGCATGACCGACCGGGCTGAGGCACCGACGGACAGCCGCGCGGCATTCACGACCGCGACCAGGCACCCGTTCCAATCCGGGTAGCAGGCCACGCTTGGGTTAAGGCGGGTTCAACCACTTTACCGCGATACGGCCGTTTCGGATCAATCGAGGAAGTGGCGATGTTCTCCGCCGAGATCATGATTACGCGAGCCGGTCAGCCGATCGGGCCAATAGCAACACCCCGCGGCGTGCGGCGCGCACGTCGTGCCTCGGTCGACATCGCCGGCACGATCGACGAGGCCGGTCCGCGCAGCCTGTGCCGCATCATCGACCTCTCGCTTTCCGGCGCCCGGTTGATGACATGGCAGGCGCTGGAAACGCACGCGACCGTGATGCTCACCCTGCCGGGGCAGCGCGCGCGGATGGCCCGCATCGTCTGGTCGGACGATTTCGAGGCCGGCTGCGCGTTCGACGAACCGCTCGAACAAGCCGCGCTCGATCAACTCGTCGCGCGCTATGGCTTCGCCCCGGCGTTGCCGGAGGTAGCGATTTTCCGCAGCTGAGCGGCCGCGACCCGAACCGGCTGGCGGCGGCGGCCAAGCGCAACAGCCTGGACGCCAGAAGACCAGTGGGAGCGATATCGTCCAGACCGGCCGCATTCGGTGCGCGCGTCGTGCTCCGGTCGTTACCCGATTTGGGATTGTCGTCACTTCGGCCGTTGCAATGCCCGGTGCAGCCATATTCAACGAGCCATGGCCAGCGGGGGCGTGTCAGGCAACGTGCCAAGTCGGACGCGATGAGGTACCACTAGCTCGTGGTGAAATCACTGACGGCGGAACCTTATCGGCCCCTGGGCCGCATGACGGCACGGCTGATCGCGGAAATGCAGTTGAGCTGCGCCGCGCAGAGCCTGACGCTGTTCCGCGGCAAGTTCGATCCCGCCATCGTGTTCCTCGTCGTGCTGCGCGCCGATGCGTGGCTGCAGACCCGCTCGACCGGCGTGGTCGTGCAGGCGACCGCGCCGCCGGGCGGGATCAGCGTCAACGCGATCGCGCAATCGCTGGGTCGACCGTTCGAAAGCGTCCGGCGCTATGTCAACGCGCTGATTGCCGACGGCCTCTGCCTGCGATCACCGCACGGCATCGTCGTCAATCCGGTGGCGCTGGAGACGCCCGACGTCATCGTGCTGCTCGACGCATTGCACGATGCGATGGTGCGGCTGATCGAGCATCTCACCGCCTTCGGCGTCGCGCTGCCGGCCAATCGACAGAATGTGCCCTATGACAAGGGCGCCACGATCGCGGTGGCGATCGACATCTTCGTGTCGTTCTTCGAATTTCTCGGCGCGGGCATTTCATGGACGCGCGCGACGATCGTCGGCGCGGTCGCCGCCGCCAATGTCCGTGAGGTCACCTTCAACCCGGTCCTTGCCTTTCGCTATGGCGAGGAGAGCAATCCTGTGCCGGAACTGCTGCGCAAGCCGGTCTCGGCCGCTGCCATCTGCCGCGGGCTGGGCCTGGCGCCGAGCAGCGTGCACCGCCACGTCACGGTGGCGCGCGCGCGCGGCGTGCTGACCGTGCGCGACGGAAAGTTGCTGACCAGCACCGATTATCTCAGCGCGCCCTGGGTGCTCGCCGTGGCGCGCCTGGTAACCACCCAGGCGATCCGGGCGATGTCGCGACTGGGGCCGGCCGGCTTCCCGTTCGACGATCCGGGCGCCTGTTATATTCGCGGATGCCCGCCACTGGTGCCCTTCGCCTGACCGCGCGCGGCGCCAGCGCCCGCCTTCCCGGTTGCAGCAGGAAGCGAGGCTAAAGCGACACCTCACCAGCGGGGCACAGGACGATCGTACCCTGGGGCAGCGTGTAGCTTCCGGCATGGATCACGCGCAGCGCGCTCCCCGCCTGCTCTACCGTCACGCGTGCGCAGAAATGGCCGTCGCTGGCGATGGCGTCGGGTTCGCTGGCATCGTCGCCGGCGCGGCGATGCGCCAGCATGAAGCCATAATCCTCGCGGGTGATGTCGAGCGTGGCCCCGAACGAGCGGGTGGTTACCATCCAACGCTGGCTGCCCTTGCTTACCGTATAATGGGAAGCATCGGCGATCGCGATCAGACGCTGCGACGATCGGCTGCCGGTCGCGGGAAAATCGCGCCAGCCGACGACGATCGTGGCGATCTCCGTCAACGCGAAATACACCGCCAGAAAGCCGAGCAGGGCGTACCAGCTGGCGCGAAACAGCCGGTCAGCCACGCGTCGCGGTCGCCGGACGCGGAACCCGATCACCGCCGCGGTGAGGCATGCCAGCGTCGCTGCGACGCGGCCGAGCGTCGCGATTCCGTGATGCGCCGGCGCGAGTTCGGTCGTGCTGTCGAACCAGTCGAGCAGAAAAGCCAGCGCGCCGAGCCCGAACATCGCGACGAGCCAGATAGTGCCGCATCGCGCGCGCGCCTGATCTTCCAGAAAGGCGTCGTCGAGTATGATCATCGACACGCGATATCAGCCGCTTGCCTGCCAGGAAAGCACTGGCGACGGCGCGCGCTTGAATGAAACCGACGATGCGAAAGAGCGGTAGCGGACATGAGTGCGATGCGGGTTCTACCCACGCCACGCATGGCTTGATCCACGATGTGAGCGCGACGCCCGCCACCGCGCGCGCCAAGTATCCGGCAAGTCGTGGGCAACGCCCATCTAAAGTATAAGGGGTATTTTGCGAGCCGATGGGGTGGTGTTTTCGTGCGGCGCCACCCCTCTGCCGATGTCGATCAGGAAATGACGAACGCGCGGCGTCCAACATTGCGCACTGCGGCTGTTCGACAACTCCACCACCGTCGGACGCATCGGTGATTGATGCGATATTTGGGCATTATGCGAATAGCCTCGACTGTTCATGGATTTTATCATGGGTCGCCGATCGGGTAAGCCGCGCTTATCCATCGGACAGGCGCCACTGCCCCGCTTGCTCGTCCCGCTCTTCCCCTGCTTCGGCTGCCAGGGAGCGGGCCTCCTGATATGCGATCGCCTCCGCGAGACGCTCGGCGAGATCGTGGTTGTGGGGCAGCGCAGGCTGCTCGCGCCATTCGGCCGGGCGGCGGGCGCGCAGCCATTGCATGCCGAGACGCGTGTCTGCCGGGATATGGCGGGTGACCTCGACCTGCACCGCCGCCTTCGCGCCGAGCGGGACGAACGCCTTGATCTCGCGCTGGTCGTAGCCGATCGCGCGGCGGTACATCGCTGCCGTGACGCGGGCATCGGCATCGTCCTTGCCGACATTCGTCGCTGCGGCGAAATCCGGATATCGCTCGCGCCAGCGATACAGCGTGGCGAGATGCACGCCGAGCAGGCGCGCGACCTGCTCATCGGTGGAGCCGGTTTCATAATAGAGCCGCGCCTGTTCGGCATGCTCGGGGGTGTAGCTGGTGGGGCGTCCGGTCATGGCGGCGGGCGTAGCGCGGATGCGCGGCGGGTTGAATCAGCGCGAAAGCAAGCGCGCCAGAAGCTGACCTTGGGTTGCGACCGGCCGGCAACACGCTTATGCCATTCAGGTCGAAAAGGACCAGCGTCGGCATTGGTAAGCCCGACGCCTCTCGCCCCTGGCGAGAGCTCCGCGCCCTGCCCTCAAGCGGGAGCCCCCGGCGAGCCCTGACGCGCGAGCGTCGTCCGGCTCGACGGGAAGATGGCGTGGCGCAGGGCCATGCCATGGGTTTCGTCGGGCCATCGATAAAGGACCGACCCATGCCCATGATCACTGCCGACACCGGCATCGTTATCCAGATCAACGTCTTCACCGTGCCCGAAGGCGGCCAGCAGGCGCTGATCGAGCTGCTGACCGAGGCGGCGCACGCGTGCCGGACCGTGCCCGGCTGGATCTCGGCCAGCCTGCACCGCAGCCTCGATGGCACGCGCGTCGTCAATTATGCGCAGGCAAGCGACCGCGCGGCGATGGCGCGCGTCTTCGCGGTGCTGCAGCAAGGCGGCTTTCTCGAGCGCAACCGCTTGCTCGGCACGGCGCATCCGGGGTTGTACGAGGTGGTCATGACGCTGGAATAAGGATGGCCGCGCGGCGTGGGCAATTGCCCACGTCGCGCATTACGATGCGACGCCGGCCGCTGCCGCGCCTGTTGCGCTACCTGAACCTGACGCGGTAGCATGACGCATGTTCAAGCTCGGTCACCAGGTCGACGGCGACTGGCAGGAATATTCTCACCCCGCCGTGTTTTCGGTCGCGCAAACCGGGAGCGGTCGCGAGAAGGTGTTGACCGCCGCACCGCGCAGCGACGCAGCGATCTTCGCGACGCTAGCCACTTTGCTGACGCCGCCTTTCTTCCTGCTCTACGTGCTCCACACGCCGCGTGGCGAAGGGCTTCCGGGTCGATATCAGAGCGACGAAATGGACCTGGAAGAGGTTGAAGAGTTTCTCCGGTGCCATGCCGATCTGTTGCGCAGGGATGCTCGCTTCGACCTGTGGCTGCATTCTGTCGCCGACCAGGCGACGATCGTCTGGGATCGACACGATCTTATACACGCCTATGGGCCGACGGCATCGTTCGTCGGGGCGCTGCACGGCCTTGGATTCGTCCCCGGCACGCCGACGATCCCGGCACCGCATGAACATCACTATCACCCGGCGTGCGACGACCAGGCACGGGCCGTTCTCGCCAGCAACTGGCATTATTCGCCGCTGCGACCTGAGGACGAACAATAGGCGTCGCTTGCCGCATGCCGGTAATGCGCTAACCTGCCGCTATGGACATGGAGTTCATGGGGCTGGTCGGAGCTGTCGTTGGGTGGGTCGACGAACGTTTCGGTCGCGGCGCTGCCTGGCTCGCAGCCATCGTCGGGGTTGTCGCGATGATCGCCGTACCGCTGGCGATTATCCTCTATCTGCTGCGCTAGGCGCGTTCCGGCGTCGGCGATCTGCGCGGCAGGATTCGACCATCGCCGATGCTCACCTTACTCCCCCAACCAAGCCGCCATGTCGCGCTGCGCATGAAGGACGCGCCAAAGGTAGATGTGGTCGGCCCGTTCGACATAGAACACCAGATAGGGAAAGCGCTTCAGGCGCTGGCTGCGCAATCCGGGAATGTTGAGTTCGTGCGCATGGCGCGGTGAGCCCGTTGCCGGGCGACTGCCGATAGTGCGAAACGCCGTCGCTATGGCGTCGATGAAGCGCCGCGCCACATCCGCCCCGGCTTCGCGAAAATAATAGTCGACCGCGGCTTCAACGTCCGACTGCGCCAGTGCGCTCTGGACGAGCCGCTTGGCGCTCACGCCTCAGTGTTGTGCGCGAGGCGAGTCCGCAAAGACGCAAAATAGGCAGAATCAACAGGCGCGCCCGGCGGCGATTCGGCGCCGGCGAGCAACAGCACGCGCAGCCTTTGCCGGTCCTGGTCCATCCGGATCAGCTCACGGACATATTCGCTGCTCGTGCCATATCCGCCACCCGCGACCTGATCGTCGACGAAGGATTTGAGCCCCTCGGGCAGGGAAATGTTCATCGTCGCCATCGCGATCAAACTAGCTGCGATGGCAAAATTTGGCAAGATGTGCGGGCGCCTACCCGCGCCGCGCCAGTGCCTTCTTCAACCGGCCATGCGCCGCCGCCTTGATCTGGCAGACACGCGCCGCGCCGACCCCCAGCACCAGGCCGATCTCCTCAAGGTTCAATTCTTCGACATAATAGAGCTGCACGACCTGCGCCTCGCGTTCGGGCAGCGCAGCGATGGCGGCGATCAGCGCTTCGCGCAATTCCCCTTCCGCGAGTTGCTCGAAGGCGTCGGGTTCGTCGCTGGCGAACCATGGCAGGTCGTCGGCATAGACATCGTCGATATGCTCGAACTTCACCGCCTCAGCGGTCGCGTAATCGCTGCGCAGCTTTTCGATGGTGACCCCCAGTTTTTCGGCCAGTGCCGCTTCACCCGGCGCATGGCCCAGCGCGGCGGTGAGCGCGGCGATCGCGTCGTGATAGGCACGCCGCCGGCGCATCGCGCCGCGCGTCATCGTGGCGTGGCGCCGCAGCGCGTCGATCATCGAGCCGCGCACCCGCGTCGCGAGATATTGCTGGAAGGTGACCAGCCCGCGATCCTCGAAGCTGCCCGCGGCCTCGACCAGCGCGACCAGCCCGGTCTGGATCAGATCCTCGATGTCGATCGCCGCCGACATGCCGCCATGGACGTGCCAGGCGATCCGCCGCACCAGCGCGGCGTGCTTGCGCACCAGCGCGTTCATGTCGGGCGCATGCTGACCCGGCTTGTAGGTCAGCGGCATCGCGTCAGCGAAGGCCTGGTGGTTGGAGAGCGCGCTCATGCCAGCGCTCCGGGGGCGCCGATCACGGCGACGACTTCCACGGCCTTCTCCTCGGGCACTTCGAAGAAACTCATGACGGGCGTGTCGGGCAGGCAGGTCTTGACCAGCTTGCGGATCGCGACGCGGATCGCCGGCTGGACGACCAGCGCGAACGGCTTGGCCTCGTTGATCAGCGGCTGCGCGGCGCGTTGGAGCGCCTCGACGATGCGGCGGCCGAGATCGGGCTCGATCGTGTGGCGGCGCGACGGATCCGAGCGCACGGCCTGGCCGAGCAGCCCCTCGAGCTGGCCCTCCAGCGTCATGACGCGCAACGGCTCGCGCACGCCGCATAGTTTCTGGATGATCAGCCCGCCAAGCTCGGGGCGGATCGTCTCGATGATCTCGTCGGCGTCGAGCGTGCGCTGCGCGGCGACCGAGATGGCGGCGGCGATGCGGCGGAATTCCTTGAGCGGCACATTTTCCGCCAGCAGGCCCTTCAATACCTGGGTCAGCGTGGTCAGCGGCAGCGGGTTGGGCGACAGCGCGGCGACGAGCTGCGGGCTGCGTTCCTTGAGCCCGTCGAGCAGCGCCTGGACCTCGTCGGCGCCGAGCAACTCGCTGGCATGCTGGCCGAGTTGATGGTTGAGATGCGTCGCGACCACCGTGCCGGGATCGACGACGAGATAGCCCGCGCCGGTCGCGGCATCGGCATCGCCCTGCTGGATCCACACCGCGTCGAGCCCGAAGGTCGGGTCCTTGGCGCGCTTGCCATTGAGGTGACCGACCGCCTGGCCGGTGTCGAGCGCAAGCATCTCGTCGGGCGCGACCTGGTCCTCGCCGACGATTACGCCGCCGACGACGATGCGGTAATGGAACGGCGCGAGATTGATGTCGTCGCGCACGCGCACCGTCGGCACGACGAAGCCCAGTTCCTTCGATAGCTGGCGCCGCACGCCGGTGATGCGCCCCATCAGCGGCGCGCCGCGGCGCTCGTCGACCAGCGGCACCAGGCCGTAGCCGATGTCGAGATTGATCTGCATGCTGTCGCTGACCTCGTCCCAGCCGATCTTCGACAGGTCGACCGGCACCGCCTCGACCAACTCGACCGGGGCCGGGCGGCGGGCGATCTCGCGCATCTTCCACGCGGCGAAGCCGGCCAGCGCGGCGGCGGGCAGGATGACGAGATGCGGCATGCCGGGCATCACGCCGAGCAGCGCGAGGATGATCGCGACCGGGGTCCAGGTGCGCGCCGAGCCGAACTGGCTGCCGATCTGACCGGCGAGATCGAGGCTCGAGGTGACGCGGGTGACGATCGCCGCGGCGGCGATCGACAGCATCAGCGACGGGATCTGCGCGACGAGCGCGTCGCCGATCGCCAGCAAGACATAATTGTGCGCGGCATTGGCGATGGTCATGCCGTGGCTGACCGGGCCAAGGATCAGCCCGCCGACGATGTTGGCGGCGAGTATCAGCAGGCCGGCGACCGCGTCGCCCTTCACGAATTTCGACGAACCGTCCATCGAGCCGTAGAAATCGGCCTCGGTGGCGACCTCGATGCGGCGCGCGCGCGCCTCGTCGGGGGTGATCAGCCCGGCATTGAGATCGGCGTCGATCGCCATCTGCTTGCCGGGCAAAGCGTCGAGCGTGAAGCGCGCCGAGACTTCCGACACGCGGCCCGCGCCCTTGGTGACGACGATCAGGTTGATGATCACGAGGATCGCAAAGACGAAGATGCCAACGACATAGTCGCCGCCGATCAGGAAGGTGCCGAACGCCTCGATCACGCGGCCGGCGGCACTCTCTCCCTCATGGCCATGGACCAGCACGACGCGGGTCGAGGCGACGTTGAGACTGAGGCGGAACAAGGTGGCGAACAGCAGCACGGTCGGGAAGGCCGAGAAGTCGAGCGGTTTCTGCGCGTTGAGGCTGACCATCAGCACGGCGAGGCTGATCGTGATGTTCATGATGAAGAAAACGTCGAGCATCGCGGCCGGGATCGGCACGACCATCAGCACGACGAGCATCAGGATCGCGACGGGCAATGCCGCCGAACGGACCAGCGAAGGACTTTTGAGAAGCGGGACGGCCATGACTTAGCCCCCCAGGCTGGCGAGCAGCATGTAGGCGAGCCTCGCGGTGTTGGGGGTGGGGCGCAGCAGCGAGGCGGCGGTGGTGGCGGTGCTGGTGGCGCCGTTGAGACGATCGAGCGTGGCGTGCGCCCACATCGCGGCGTCGCTGGTGCTGGTCTCGCCGCTGCCCGGAATCACTTCCTCGCCCGAGGCGCCGAGCGTGGTCGAGGCAAGCAGCGACGGGATTGCGGGCAAGGGCGTCATGCCGTCGCCGGTGCTGCCGGCGCTGGCATTGAGCTTGGCGCCGAGCCGGTCGTAGATCTGCGACAGCGAGCGCGGCGTGCCGTTCGAGGTGTAGAATACCGAATGGTTGGCGCGCGCGGCGGCGGGGAACATGCTCGCGCCCGAGCGACCGGGGTTGCTGTCCATCGCCGTCAGGAAGCTGCGCGCGCCGCCCAGGCCGAGGAAATGCGCCATATAAAGGTCGGTCGAGGTCGCGTCGCGGCCGAGCGAGGCCTTGATCGCATCGCCATTGTCGCTGGCATGTTCGGCCGCCATCAGCGAGGCGGTGGCGGGGTCGTTGCGCAGCGCGAGGATTGCGCGCTTGGTGCCCGGATCGCTGACGGTCAGCCGGCCGTTGGCCCCGGCATGGATTGCATCGGCCGCCCAGCCCAGGCCATATTCGCTGCCATGCTGCTTGACGACGCCAAGCCAGCTCTGTTCGACGAACTGATAGAGCCCCTGCGCGCTCGACGTGCTGGCCTTGGCATTTGCCTTGAGCCCGCTCTCGAGCTTGGCCTGGCCGAGCAGATAGCTGAAGTCGACTCCGGTCTTCTGGCTGGCGAACGCGATCGCCGACTGGACCCGGTCAGATCCCGTCGCACTCGTGCCCGTCAGACGTGAAAGCGGATTGAACGGCATCGATCCCCGGCTGTGTTGCCCTTATTCGGGCCACACGCAGCAAGGGTCGTGCCAGATGAGAAATTCCCGCTCCCCGTGGGAGAAGGAAGGAGCCGCGCAGCGGCGGGAGGGTGAGGGTCAAACGGGCGTTACCGTCCCTGCCCTCACCCCGCGCCGCTTCGCGGCTTGCCCAGCAAGGGGTGAATAGCGCCCCGCGCTATTCAGATCATGCCGGGGGCATGATCGACCCCTTGCTCCCACAGGGAGAGGGGAAAAGAAGATTAAGCGTAGGCGCGCAGGCCCATGCCGGGGCGGTAACCACCGCCGCCGATGCCGGCATCGCCGGTCAGATTTTGCAGGCGGCGGCGAACATTTGCCGCCATCAGGTTGACATAGATGCGGCAGGTCTCGTTGAGCCGGTTGGCTTCCTCGGCCAGGCCGCGCAGCTCGGGGCCGGCGGGGGCGGCGCCGAACGCGGCGACCGCATCGATCGCCGCGAGCTTGTCCTGCGTGGCGCTTTCCAGCGCGGCGACGTCGTTGGCCTTCAACGCGGCGATCTCGGCATGGAGCACTTCGATCACGCGAATCAGCGCGTCACGCCGGGTCATGCCTGCGGCTCCTGTTCGCTGCCATGGGAGTTCCCGTCAGATTTCAGCGCCAGCAGGCGGTCGGCGATCGTCGCGGGCAGGATCCGAAAGCTGCCGCTGTCGATCGCCTTCTTGAGCCGCGCGACACGCTCGAGGTCGACCGGGGCCGTGGCGGCAAGCTCGCGGGCGATGCCGCCGGCCTGGACCGCGACGCGGGTCGGTTCGTCCTGCCGCACGATCGGCGTTGGGGCGGGGGCCGCCGACACACGCGTCGCGGCGGCGACGAGCGCGTCGCTGCCCGAATCCGGCCATGGCAATGGTCCACCAGATCGTGGGCCACATCATCGTGCGTCCGCCATTGCCATCGCCAAAGCTAATCCCTGCAAACACCAACATACCGAAAATATAGCTGGCAAGGTTAATGA
>NZ_JARYTI010000103.1 GCF_029911635.1 Sphingomonas sp. AR_OL41 | reverse complement strand
CGAGCGGCGGCGGCGGAAATCGGCGCCGCGCCCGCGGTTGCGCGTCAACGGCGCGACGCGGCGCAGCAGCGCCTGCTTGGTGCGGATCAACGCCGCATCGGCCGCCGCGCTGTCGCTGCCGGGCGCCACGCCGCCATGCCCGTTGCTGAGATGCTCGGCATAAAGCGACAGCAGCAGATCGAGCACGGCATTGCGCCGCTGGTCGACCGGGTCGTTGTCGGCGCTGATCGCGGCGAGGCGACGGGCATAGCCGGGTTTGAACAGCTGCTGCTCCACCGCATCGGGCACGATCTTTTCGATCGACTGGGTGGCATAGGTCGCGTCGCCGCCCGCGCTGACCGAGAACAGGGTGCGCAAAAAGGCGACCTGGCTGAAATAGTCGGCGAGCACCTGGTCGAAGGGCATGAGATAGCCCTTGAGCTGCTTGGCCTGCGCTATACGCTCGCGCGTCGCGCCCGGCGGCAACCCCGCGGCGCCGATGCCATAGACGCGCGGGAACTGGTCCTGGATCGAGCTGTAGCTGGCAAGGTCGCGCTGCGTGACCGGCGGCGCGCCATATTGCGCCTCATATTGCTCGCGCAGCTTGTAGGTGCGGCGCTGCTCCTTCCAATATTGCGCCAGCAACCGCCGCACCCGCGCCGGGTTGGGCTGCACCATCACATTGTTGCGATAGAGATGGATGGTGAAGCGATGATCGGGCGTGGTGCCCTGCAACCACCAGATGCTGTCTTTCGGCCGCCGCATGATGGCGTTCGACCCATAGCTGCGCGGGTCGCCCTGCACGGCGACCGACACGCTGTCGATGGCGAGCACCCCGGGCGAGCCCGACAGCGCCTGGACGAGATCGCTGACCGCCATCTCGTCGGCCAGCGGTAAAAGCTGCTCGTCGGCGATGAAGCCGCGCAGCATCATCGGGCCGGTGAACATCGCCGCGCTGGCGGCCATCGCCGCGCGCTGGTCGGCGAGCGAGCGCCGCGCCGGCTCGGGCGCGAGGAACAGACCGAGCGTGAACAGCGCGCGGGCCAGCGTCTCGGACGGATCGGCGCCATCCTCGATCTGGACGTCGGCCATCACGCGGGTGTCGAGCATGCGCAGCACGCGCACGCTGCCGATATCCTCGCACAGCGCGCGGTGGCCGCGATAGCAGTCGCGCACCTGCTCGATCAGCGCATCCTCCGCCCGGCATCCGCCATCGGCATCGTCGTCGGCCAGCGCCAGGATCGTAACGTCGTAAAGTCCGCGCACGGCGGGCGGCACAGGGTGCTTGATCGCCGAGAACCAGATATTCGCCACCCCCGGCACGCGGTCGAGCACGACGCGGCGCAGGTCGTTTTCGGTCACCGGGTTGCACGGCAGGATCGACCAGGCCGGCATCATGCCGTGGCGGCGCAGCAGCAGCTGGTCGGCGGCCGGATCGGCGAGCAGATCGGGCACCGACAGATCCGCGCGATAGGGCAGCTCGGTCAGCGCGTAGCAGAATTGCTCGAGAATGGTGACGCCGGGGTCCGAATAGTTGAAGTCGGTCCACACGTCGCGGCACATGTGCGACGCCAGCTCGACCGCCTGTTCGCGCAGCGCGGCATAGTCGGCGCCCGGCACCGCCGACGGCGCGCGATCGATCGTGCTTTGCGGCGTGCCGGGGGCGGGCGTCATGTCGCCGTCCCCGTCCCCGACGGTGGCGGCGCGCTCGCTGACGGATAGGGCAGATAATAGGAACTCGGCGGCGGCGTCGGCGCCGCGGTGACGGCATGGTCGTCGGCCTTGACCGAGGTGAGATAATACCAGCCGAGCCCGACCTGCTCGGTCTGCGGCGTGACGACGAGACTGACGATGCCGAGCACATAGCGTCGGTCGCGGACGAACTCGGCAATGGCGCGGCGGGTATAATAATCGGCCGGGCGCGGCCCGAGCGTCTCGTCGGGCCAGGGCGACAACCAGGCGGTCAGGTCCTTGGCGAGCTGGATGCACCAGAAATCGTTGGTGTCCTCGTCGCTGAAATGGCACGCGATCTCGACCTTGAGCCGCAGATAGGGCGGGTTGGTGACGAGCACATCGACGAATGGCCCGACGCGCTGCTCGATGATCCGGCCGACATCGGACAGCGTCGTCAGATCGGCCAGCGGCGCGGTGGTATCGACGACATTGGGCGTCTTCGAGCCCGGCACCGCGACGATCCATACCTTGCCCGCAGCACCCGTCGCGCCGGTAAAGCCATCCACCGCCGGCACCACCGCCACCTGCCACAAGGACGGCTCGTTCTCGAGCACCAGCCGGGCATAGTCCCAGCCGGTAATACCATAGCCCTTGTGGCGCAGCCGCTCGGCCATCCACATCTGGAACGCCCGGCCGCTGGCCGGCGGGCGGCCGCCGAACGACTGCATCGGCTGATAGATCGTGCCGATATTGGTCAGCGGCGAGATCGCCTTGCTGACGGTCTTGGCGGGGCGCGGCACGCCGAGCGTCGAGGCGCCCCCCGGCCCGACCCATGACGCGCACAGCGCATTGGCGATCACCGCGGTGACCAGCGGGGCGTTGCTGGTCGGCTCGAGCGCGCGGACGCGCAGCCGGGTCGGCTTGTCGGCCGGCGCGTCGGCCCGCAATTGCAGCGTGATGATCCCGCTGTTCGACAGGTTGTTGGTGCCGTCGGCGAGCATCACGACCGGCTCCCAGCAACTGCCGACATATTGCGACCAGTCGGTCTTGGGCGGCGAGCTCCACCAGCCATTCGGCCCGGCGCTGAGCATGAACAGCAGCGCGACCTGCGGCACCGAACACGACAACTGGATGTACAGCGCATCATTGTCGTCGAGCGTCGGCAACAGCGTCATCGCCTCGTTCGCGACCGGCGCGCGCATCTTGTTGAACGGCGCGATATGGCTGAAGGTCAGCGCCGGTGGCGGCACCAGCGCGTTGACCGGGTTGAGATCGTCGCCCGGCGGGGCGACCGGCGACGTGTCGTAGCGGGCGGCAGCGGTGTAGTTCACCCCCAGCCCCGCCGCCATCGGCTGCCATGGCGGATTGGGCATCGCCGGCGGCAGAAGCGCGGTCAGCGCCAGCTGCACCGCCGCCGCGATATTGGGGCGGCGCAGCGCAAAGGGCTGGGTCTCGGCCGCGGCAAAGGCGGCGGCGATTGCCCCGGCGGCGTCGAGCGTGGTGTGGGCGTGGCGCAGCGCCACCGTCGCGCCGGCGCCGAACGCGCCCTCATGCGCGTCCAGCCATGCGACGAGATTGGCGAGGATCGCGGCCGGCTGGCCCGGCGTCGCACCGCGCGTGGTGATGCGCTGCCACAACGAGCCGCTGTGCGCGGCGACATCGGCCAGCGCCGCTTCGAGGTCGGCGCGCCACTGCTCCTGCGTGGCGGCACTTTCGCCGCTCGCCGCGATCGCCTGATTGACCGAGACCAGCGCCTCGCCGGTCAACGCCGACAACGCCGTGTCGACCGCCGGGCCAACCGTCGCCTGCCAGGTCTTTTCGGTCGCATCGGCATTGGCGCGCGCCAGCCGGTTGAGCTCGGTCACCGCCTGCTTGCCGCTCGACCCGCTATTGGGCAGCCCCGAGACATTGGCCTGGCCGAGCGCGGTCGAGGCGGCCATCAGGTTGCTGGTGTAGAGGATATGCCCGAAGGCATAAGGCGGGTCGGACAGTTCGAGCCGCAACGCGCTGGTCGCGGGGTTGTAATAGGCCGGCGCGGCATCGACCGCGACGATCGGCACTTCGAGCAGCACATCGGGTTTGAGCGGCGCGGCGCGATCGGGTTCGGGGGGCAGCGCACGCGGCGTCACCGCGGGCGGCGGCACCACCGACGGTCGCGGCGCGGGCGACGACAGCATCGCCGCTTCCGGCACGACGAACGGCTGGGTGGCGAACAGCGGCTGCGACGGTGCCTGGTCGTCGACCCGCCACGGCCCCGGATTGACCATGCCGAAGGTCGTGCGGAAGCTGCGATTGTCGAACAGCGGCGCGGCCGAAACCTCGCCATCGGCGTTCAGGACATAATCCTGATAATAGCCCTTGAAGCCGGTGCTGGTGACCGGCAGCCCGGCCCATTTGATCGTCACCGACAGCGTCTTGACCGGCTTGACGAACAGTTCCGGCGCGCTGATCTCGATCCCCGCGCCGAGCACCGGCGGCAGGCCGAACATGGCGAAGGTCTGGCTTCTATCGGCGGGCCCGGTCGGGGTGACGATCCTGACGCCGGTCAGGTCATCGACCGCAACCTCAATCGTGACCGCACCGATGCCCAGTTGCTGTAGCGCCGCGTCGCGCTGCGCCTGTGCCAGTATCGCAGCATCGCGCCCGCCAACGGCATCGGGTTTGATGCTGCCGATCACGGTCGGGCCGCCTTGCGGCTTGGCGAAGCTGGACGGCGGCAACAAATTGGGCGGCGGCACCAGTGCCGGCTTGGTGTCGATATCGACCAAAGGCGGCGCGTCGGCGGGCAGGATGAAACGGATGATAAGCCGGTTGTCGTCGTCCTGCTGACGCGCCAGCTGCGGGCTGACGGTGAAGTCATCGACCTCGATCCAGCCACCGGCGGTCGTGTAGTGCAGTACAAAGGCCTGTTTGACGAGGTCGGCAACAAGGCCGGCCTTCATCAGCAGGTCCGGGCGCTCGCCCGCGGGCCTGTCGTCGTCGCCCGCGTCCGTCACCGGCGGATCCGACGCCGCCGGCTGCGCGGTGATCACCAGGCCGATGTCGATCTGGCGGTTGCCGCCGGTCAGCATCAACACCGGCGACGACACGGTAAAGCCTAGACTGGCCTTTTGCAGCGGGATCGCGCTGTGCGCCTCGAGATGCCCGTCGCCGAACATAGCGAAGGGTTTGATGGTATCGGGTGCGGCGGGGTCGAGCGCGATCTCGCCGGTCATCACCGCGCCCGCCTTGCCGATCGTGCCGGGTCCTTCGATCGCTGGCGCGCGCAGCACGCGATGCACGCTGAGGTTGACGACCGTCGCCGGCGTCACCTCGAGCGTGTTTTCGGCGGCATATTGGATCGCGGCGCCCGTCTCGTCGGTACCGGCCGAGAAATAGGCGCCGCGCGGCACCGATGCCTGGTCGGATGGCTGGGCCGGCGTGAAGGTCAGGTACATTTCGTCGGGCACGGCATCGACGGCGTGCTGGTGCAGCACCTCGCTGTAATAATAATCGACCAGCCGGCGGGGAAAGCCGTTGATCTCCGCCCGCGCCTCGCTGAACAGCTTGGCGAAGGTGTTCCACAGCGCGGCCTGTGGCGCATGACCATCCTGATGGAGCGACGCCTCCAGCATGAGCAGCGCCTGATCATGCCCTTTGCGCAGCGAACCGATCAGCGTGATCGCGAGATCGTCGAGAATCTCGAACAGCTGGTCGTTCCAGCGAACGTCGCCGCCACTGCCGCGCCGCGCCAGCGCGCGCTCCAGCGCTTCGTTGCCGAGATGGCCGTGGAAACGGCGCAGCGGATCGACCACCTCGTCCGCGCGGCCATGGCGGTCGGGCTGGCGCAGATAGCTTTCCGGGTCCGGCGGGTCGCCGGCATGGCGGTCGCTGATCGCCATCAGCCGCGCCAGCACGGTGATGACGCCGCCTAGCCGCCGCGGATCCTGCCGCGCCGCGTCGAGACCGCGCTTCAGGTCTCGCTCGATCCCCGACAGGTCGAGCGCGGCATGGGTGGCGAGGACAACCGATTGGTCGCTGGCGAAGAACGGCACCCAGTCGCCCGCCGGGCAATCCTGCAGGTCGTAGAAATTAACCAGCGCACCATATCGCGCGGCAAAGGCGACGATCTGCGCCAGCGAGCGGCCATCGACCAGCACCGCTTCCGGCGCCGGCGCGCCCGCGACGCGATCCGCCTGGCTCGTCGCACCGTTGAGGATGCGCGAGGCGGCCTGGTCGAGCAGGGTGCGTTCGCTGCTCACCCCGGCGGCGGAGGCAACGTCGCCTCGACCTGGTAGAAGGGGAAGACGATATTGTCGCGCGCATTGGTCTGGCGCACGACATAGTCGACCGTGATCGCAACCCAGCCGTCGAGGATGCTGTCGCTTACCTCGACCTTCTCGACCGTCACGCGCGGTTCCCATTCGATGATCGCGCGCGTCACCATCGTCGCGATCTCGTTGGCGGTGGTGGTGGTCAGCGCGGTGAACACCTTGGAAATCAGGTCGACGCCGTAGGTCGCCAGCATCACACGCTCGCCCAGGCTGGTCGACAGCAGGATACGCAATGCCTCGCGGATGTCGACGTCGCCGGCCGACAACATGACGCTGTAGTGGAAGGTGTCGAAGGTCGGCGGGAAGCTCCAGCCACGCCCGAGAAAGGCCGGCTCGACCGGCGGATAGGTCTCGCCGCCGCCCGGTGCGCGCACCGGTCGCACTGCGCCGCGCGCCGACGGCGCGGCCGGGGCCGGAGACGGGGGTTGCGACGGCAGGCTCACGGGTTGAGCGCCACGGTGGCGCCCTTGATCTGGATCGGCCCGTCGGCGGTCATCTTGGCCGAGGCGCTGGCGGTGGCGCTCAGCGTCGTGCCGGCCTTGATGTCGACGCTGGTGCCCGCCGACATGCTGATCGCGCCGGTGGCCTTGATCGTGATGTCCTTGGGGCTGTCGATGGTGATGCCGCCGGTTTCCATCTTGATCGTGTTGCCGGTCACGTCAGTGATGGTGATCGCCTTGTTCTTGTCGTCGATCAGAATGCTCTGGCTCGCCGGCGTAGTGATCAGGATCGACGGATCGCTCTCGGTGAAGTTGATCCGCATCTTGGCCTTGGTGGTGAAGCTCTTGATGTCATTGGGCGCCGGGCTGCTGCCCTCGGTCGGCGGATAGGGCGGCGGGTTGGCCTTGGAATAGAGGCTGCCCAGGATCACCGGATAACGCGGATCGCCGCTGAGAAAGCCGACCACCACCTCGTCGCCGGTCTCGGGGTAGAAGTTCGAGCCGATCCCGTTCGAGGCATAGAAGGACCCGAAGCGCGCCCATACCCCGTCGCTCGCCTGGAGCAGCGGCAGCGTGACGAGCACGCGATATTCGCCATCGGGATCCTGGTTGATCTGCTTGACCGTGCCAGCCATCAGGTTGTTCGCTGGGGGCAATTGGCCCGAGGCGCCGGGCGCGGCGATCTGCGGCGCCTTCGCGGCGAACCAGCCCGGCGCCAGGCCGATCTGCACCGTGGTCCGCCACAGCCCCTCGGCCATCTGCTGGTGCACTTCCGACACCCAGGCATCGCCGTTGAAACGCGCGCCGAGCCCGGCCAGCGTCACCATCGTCCCCGGCGTGACCAGCGCGCTGCCCTGGAACCGCACCTCGCCACGCACCTTGGCGAGCTGGCTCTTGAGCAATTCGGCCGAGGCCCAGCCGGTCAGCTCGGTATCGATCATCGCCCCGGCGGTTTGCTGGACATAGTTCGATACCGGGAACACGCCGGCCAGCGTGCTCGACGACAGATTGCCCGGGGTGGAGACATCGGTGCTCGGCGTCGACGACTGCAACAGCGCCTGCGTCGCCGGGTCCCAGGCGAAGCTCTGAATCGCCGCGGGCTTGAGCTGCGTCGCGGCGTCGATCTCGCCGTTGAAATCGAGGATCGAATCCCCCCAGGTCAGCGTCAGCACCGGCGATCCGCTGGTCTTGGGCGGCGCCACCGTGACGGTACCGTCATCGACCGTGACGACCATGCCGCTCGCCTCGGCGCGCATCACCATCAGGTCCCAGTCGGTGGCGTAATATTGCACGATCGATTCATGCTGCACGCTGGTCGTGGTGACCGTCGGGGTCAGGCCGGCATTGCCGATCAGCTTTTCGCACAGCGCGCTGTCGGTGATGTTCTGGAACACCGCATTGGCGCGCGCCAGCGTCATCACCAGCGCCTTGTCGGTCGCCTCGACCACCAGTTGCGACGGCCCGTTCACGCTGGCCTCGATGCCGTGGCGCTGAATCACCCCCGAAAAGACCTGCGTCTGGGTCGAGCCATAGCCGAGCGCGATGGTCAGCGCGGCGCCCGGGATCAGCGCGCTCGTCTCGCTGATCGGGAAGGTCTCGCCCGCCGCGCTGCCGTCGGACATCACCAGCCGCGCGCGCGGCAACCGGTTGATCCCGGTCCATACGTCGATCGACACGACCTGGATCGTGCTGTCCAGCGGCGCGCCATCGGCATTGATCGCATAGACCGGCAGGACATTGGCGAGTTGGGTGGGAGAAGGCGCGGTCATCAGTTGCTAGATCCACTGAGCGGGGGGAACAGCAATTGCGTGCCGGGCGGCACCCCGCGAAAGTTCGACAGGCCGTTGAACGCCGCCACCTTGGCGTAATAGCGACTGTCGCCATAGATGCGGTGGCACAGCAGCGGCAATGTATCGCCGGCCTGCACCGTGACGAGGTGCGTCACGTCGGGCGAGGTCTTGTACGCGCCCTTCGCCAGCTGCGCCTCGCTGGTATAGGATTTGAAGGTAACCGCGACCTTGGCGCGCAGCGGCGTCCCATCGGGCATGAACAGCGTATAGTTGGTGCTCATGCTGACGAGCACGCACTGGAACTGCAGTTGCGCCCAGGCGAGGATCAGGAAATTCGGGCTGTGGATCGCCCCGTTGAGCGTCGCGGTCAGCGCGGTGAACTGCTTGATGCCGTCGGCGACGCCGTTGCTGTAGCTTTTCTGGTTGCCCGGCGGCGGGATCACGCCGGTCGCGTCGAAAATCAGCTCGAACGAGATGTCCTCGTCGGCGATGCGGTTGAACTCGGGCGACGGCCCCGGGCTGCCCTGTGCCTGGCGGTCATTGTAGCGGATCGAGGTCTTGCGGCTGTAGCTGGCCGGGTTGATCCACACCGTAAAGGGGTTGCCCGACCCGCTGACCTTGGTGGTGAAGCCGGAATCGGTATAGGCGGTGATCGTCATCTTGGTCGGGTTGGGCTGCGGCATCTCAGCGCTCCTCGCGCTGGCGCAGGGTCTTCAATACCTGGCTGACACAGCTGCTGACGATCTGTTCGATATGCGCCTGGCTCAGCGCCGCGCCATCGTCGGGCGCTGCACCATGTTCGAGCGGCGGCGCCGACGGGGTGATCCCGCCGACAGCGATATGAACGCCGATCTCGCTGATTTCCAATGGCATCCGGTTCCGTCCCCCACCTTGCGATCAGGCGACCGGCGCCGGCGCGCCGATACCCCGGCGGCGGCGCGGCGTTCGCCTGACCACCAGCAAGCTCGGTGCCCGGCCGCGCGGCGCCGGCAACGCGAGATGATCGCGCGTCACGACGCCGCTACCGTGGTGGTGACCGTGGTATAGGCAAGCTCGATCGTCTCGATCAGGACGTCGTTGCTCTTCGCGTTGAAGCCCGTCGCTTCCCACTTGACCGGCCAGGCATTGGCGAAGGTCCAGGTAACGACCGGCTGGCCGGTCGGGCCGAGCAGGCAGACATTGACGATCTGGGTGACGATCGGCGTGCCGAGCGACGATCCGATAGTCTGCGCCGACCAGCGCGCGAAACGCGAATCCTTGGTCAGATAACCGCGCTTGAGCACCAGATTGCCATGCTTGGTGACGCCCGGCACCTGGTGGACATAGGCATTTTGCCCGCCCTCGGCGACCTCCTCCACCGCGACATGGGATTCGATCCCCGACACCTCCTGAAAGGCGGCATCGAGCACCGGCTGTTGCGGGCTGGACGGGCTCGCCCCGATATAGACACCGAAGGAAAAGGCCGGCGGTGGGTAATAGCCGGGGGTCGCGGGGGCGGGAGTGGGCATTGGTCAACGGGTCCGCGGGCACAGGAACGGCAATGCGACACGGGGGCGCGACAACGCGCCGCGCCCCCGTCGGAAGATCACTTGATCGATACCGCGAGCGTTTCATAGGCGATCTCGATGCTCTCGACCGCGACCTCGTTGCCGTCCGATTTGAGATCGGTGCCGGTCAGCTTGGTCGGGAAGGCATTGTTGAGCGTCCAGATCATGCGCGGCGCGCCGAGCTCGTCCTGCAGGTTCACCACCACGGTCGAGCGCGCGATCGTGTTCATCGCGATGGTGTTGAACCACGTCCACAGATTCTGGTCGGTGACGAAGATGCCCTTCTTCATCGTCACATTGCCGTATTTCTTGAGGCCGGGCATCTTGATCGGGGCGAAGATCGCGCTGTTGCCGGCGCGATATTCGATCACCTGCGCCTCGGCTTCCAGCCCGGTGACTTCCTGGAACACCGGGTTGCCCGGAATCCCCGTCACCGAGAAAAAGAATTTGGGAAGCGGCCAGGTCGTGTTTTCGGCGGACATCGATGTCTCCTGTCAATGCGAAGGAAAAGGATAAGGCGGGTCAGCGCACTCAGCTGCCCATCGTCTGGGTGAAGGTCAGCTCGATGAACTCGGCCGGATGGATCATCTGCAGCGTCACCGCGACGACCATGTAGCCGTTGAGCACGTCCTGCGACGTCATCGTCGAACCAAGCCCGCAATTGACCGTGAAGGCATCGCTCGACTTGGCGCCCATCAACCCGCCCTGCTGCCACAGGCCGGTCAGGAAGGCCGAGATCGACGAGGTCACGTTGGTCCAGGTGAGCGCGTCATTGGCGGCGAAGACATAGCTTTGCAGCGCGAGTTTGATCGTCTGTTCGACATAAACGAGCGTACGGCGGACCTGGATGTATCGATAATCCTGGCTGTTGCCGTCGAGCGTCCGCGCGCCCCACACGACATTGCCGCGACCCGGCTGGGCACGGATGATGTCGATCGCCTGGCCGTTGGTGGGCACATTGAAACCGCCCTGTTCGACGTCGTTCATGTCGTAGAGCGGCGCCACGACGCTCGCCAGCGCGATGTTGGCCGGGGCGTTCCACACCCCCGACTGCACGTCACTCTTGTTCCACACGCCCGCAATCGAGCCGCTCGGCGCCATGATGTTCATCTGGTCGGCGACCTGCTGCTCGATCTGCGCGTACAGCGGCAGCGCGGTCAGCAGCAGGTTGTTCAGCGCGAGCTGCGAGGCCGCGTCGCCGGACGGCACCGTGCCCGGGAAGCTCGACGCCGTCGCCGTGTTGTCGGCGTCGCTCGTGCCGGGCGTCGCCAGCGGGAAGGCCGCGGCGATCGCCTGCTGCACCGCGATCTGGCTCGCCGTCTTCGCCGGCGGATTTGCAGGATCGGTGACAGGCGTGGCGTAGAGCGCGATAGCCTGGGTGGTCAGCAGGTTGTTGATCACCGTGTTGTCGGCGCTCTGCAGGTTCGTATAGAGGATGTCAGTCTTCGAGATGATCGACGCCCGCACCGCCGGACCATAGGCCGCGCCATAGCTGAGCGAAGCGATATAGGGCGCGAGCGCCGTCGACAGGTTGGACTGGCACGCCAGCAGCGCATCCTTGGTGCTGGCGGTGAGGCAACCCGGCAGGTCGAGGATCGCGACACGGTCCTGCAGGCTGCTCGCCTGGGTCAGCATATTGCCGATCAGCGTCGCATAATCGGGATAGGTCGTCACGCCGGCGGCGGTGACCGGCGGGAGCTGGCACGCCTCGGGGATCACCGTCATCGTCGGACCGCGCGCATATCCCGCCGCTTGCAAGCCGACATTGAGGCCGCCCTTGCCGGGATTGGTGGTGTCACCCAGCCCGATGGTATTGGTCTGCCAGGCCGCGGCGGGGGTCGTCGCGACGAGCGGAAACTGGTCGGCCCAATAGCTGCCGGCGGAGACGATATAGCAATTGCCGCCGCCATTGGCGAAGAACATGCGCATCTGCCAGTAGAGCGTGAACTGGCTGCCGGCGCCCGGCGCGAGCACGAAACCGGTCGGGGTGACCGTTGTCGTGCTCCCTGAGGTTGCTGCTACGTTGGCGACGAAACTCGGCGTCGGTGCGGGGGCCGGCGTGGCGGTGGGCGCCGGCGTCGCGGGCGGCGTCGGCGGCGTCGGTGC
>NZ_JARYTI010000102.1 GCF_029911635.1 Sphingomonas sp. AR_OL41 | reverse complement strand
CCCGACGGGCGCGACGCACCCCTAACGACGGGTCGAAAACCGAAAACCCCATAGCTCACCGCCCGTGGCACGCGGCTTCCTGCTTTGGAGGATATCGTACATCTGACGATGCCCGATATCCTTCACACTTGCAGACATCCAATCGACCCTCGCCGCGTTTTGGAATCGGACATCCGTTCATATTGCGTCGATGCCAATCCACACTCGGGGCTATCGAGACCGGGCTTCGCTGTCGCCCTGCGAAACGCGATCGCCCGACCGGCCCGCGCTCTAACTCGCGATCGAATAGGCGGTGAAGATATCGCCGATCGACGTGTCGAAATGGCGGTTCATCTCGTCATGCGCGGCGGCAGGGTCGCGATCGGCGATGGTGAGCGCGAGGCGGCGATGTTGGTCGAGCACGGACTGGCGCTGCGCCTCGGTCGCGCGGGTCTGCCACGCTGTCGGCACGGCCACCGCCATCAGGGCTTCGAACGAGCGGATGATATTGTGGAACAACGCATTGCCGCTCGCTCGCGCGATCGCCTGATGAAAAGCGATGTCGTGGCGAATCAACAGCGGCAGGTCATGGCTCGAGGCCGCCATCCCTTCCGCATGCGTCAGGATCGCACGCGCGTCCGCATCGCTGCGCTGCACCGCCGCCAATTCGGCGGTGCGCAGTTCGAGGGTGCGCCGCACGTCCCATATTTCGGCGACAGTGACCTGACTGGTTGCGATGGCATGGTCGAGCGACGTCGACAGCACCCGGCCATCGATTGCTGCGACCCGCGCCTTGCGGCCATTGCCGACGTCGATCTGGCGCAGCGCTGCCAGCGTCGAGAAAGCTTCGCGCATCACCGCACGACTAACGCCGAGCTGCGCAGCGAACGCCCCCTCACCCGGCAAGGTATCGCCGACCTTCATGTCGTGGGTACGGATATGCTCGCGCACGCGGCGCACCGCGCGATCGACCAGCGAACCGCCTTCGATCACGCTGACAGCCTCACTCATGCCGCGCACCGATGCGCGCGGTACAGGGTCGGCGCAACGCCGTATCGCCGCGAAAAAGCGCGCGTGAAACTGGCGTTGTTGAGATAGCCGCAGCGGTAGCCGATCGACGATATTGGTAGATCGGTCGAGCGGAGTAATTCGCCCGCACCACCCAGCCGACGCTCGGCAATCGCATCGGCCACGGTTATATCGAACATCGCACGAAAGCCCCGCGTCAGTTTTGCGCGGTTGATGCCGCACGCGCGAGAAATCGCATCGAGCGTCAGCTTTTCGTGCCAGCGCTCGTCGATCAAGCGGCGTGCAGCGACGATGCGGCGGGCATCGATTTCGGTCAGGTCGCAGGCGGAATCCGCCGGGATCAGCGCATCATCGCCGATCATAGCGAAGGTCGCACACAGTGTTTCGATGCTCTTGGCGAGCCGCAGCGTGTCGCATGCCTCGCCCTGAAGTTGGCAACCGACGATCGAGACGACCAGCATCCGCAAAGCCCTGGGCAGATGCCACCGGGCATCCTGTTCCGGCAAGAAACCGAAGATCCGCCGGCACGCCGCTGCGGTTACAACGAACGCCATATCGGCAGCGGCGAGGGCGGTGGCGGTTGGCGCGAGGTAGAAGTCGATGGTCGCAGCATCGAGGTGGAAACCCAGCCCGACCACGCCCGCGGGCCAACCGCTCGCGGGGACCGACCCTGCACCGACGAACGTCTGCATCTCGTGCGACACGTGAATGCGATGCTTGACCATCATACTTCTCCACTCCTGAGGGAAAGGCTAACCTATCCGAAAGGTTTTGCAAGAGCTATCTGAGAGGTTCGGTGATAGCGCGGATTGGCGCGCGCTTCATCGCGAGCAGGAAAGCAAAGAAGGAGAGCGTGCTCACCGTGACGCCGACCAGCGCCAACGCGCTGGCAAGATGCTGCTCGCCACCGAGTATTGCGCTGACCAGCGTCACCAGCCACGGCGCAAGGCCATAACCGATCAACCCCGCGATCGCGATAAAGGCACCGATGGAAAGGCCGCGCAGTTCGTTGGGCAGGAGGACGGTCAGCGTGACCGAAATGACCAGCCCGGTGACCGCGCCGGACAGAATCAGCAAACCGAGCATCACGGCCAGCGAGGTCACCCCGGGCATGACCGGGAAAAGTGCTGCGGGCACTCCAAGCCCGGCTGCGATCACGGCGCCGATCAGGATGCCGCCGCGCATCCGGCTCTTGTGGCCGAGATCGGCCGATGCGCCGCCTAGCACGGCGCCGACGATTCCAGCCCCGAAGATGAGTGCCCCGATCCAGCCACCAAAGGCCTGCGGTTGCAGGCCGTACGTTCGCGACAACACCGGCGCCACCCACACGCCGGCGGCGGCATCGGCCATTACGACGGCGATCTGCCCGGCAAATAGCGGGCCGAGAAAAGAACGGCGCGACCAGAGCTCGCGCGCGACGACGCCGAACGGCGCATCGGGTCGCGATTCGACTTCGTGTCGGCCCGGCTCGCGCAGCGCCAGCAGCGGCAAGAGCAAGACAAAACTCAGCATCGCCAGGGCGACATGCGTGCTGCGCCATGGGGCAAGCTCACGAAACCAGTCGGGCATGAGGTGCGCGACAAACAGACCGAACAGCCAGCCCGACAGCGCGAATGCCGCCGCCACGCCAAGCGCCTTGCCCAAATTGACGATCAGCATTGCGCGCCCGCGCTGTTCCGGCGCACACAGGTCGGCGCACAGCGACAGCGCACAGGTCAGTGCGCCGGTGGTGCCAAGACCGGCGAGCATGCGTGCAGCGACAAGCACCGGGATATTGGGTGCGAACGCCGTGAGCAGCGTACCGATCGTCCAGACGCTGCCGAGCAGGATCATCAGCCGCACGCGATTGTACCGATCGACCAGGACGCCGATCGGGATCGAGAACAGCACGAGCGGAACGGCGGCGCCCAGCCCCTGGATCATGCCCAATGCGCTGTCGCTCAGGCCGAGCTCGATTTTGGCGCTTTCCTGGACCACGCCGAAGGAACCCATTGTCGTGAAGCCAACCGCCATGGTCAGTGCGAGCAGCAACAACGGCCCAAGAGCACGCGCGAAGGATGGGGATGCGGTGTGAGTCACGCGAGCGCCTGCGCCAGCGCGGCGACGCGTGCTGCCTGGGCGGCGGTCGAGGCCGCCGAAAGCGGGAAGATGTCGAAGCCGTGGAAGCCGCCCGGGAAGACGTGCAGCTCGGTCGGCACACCCGCGCGGATCAGGCGTCGGGCATAATCGAGGTCGTCCTCCAAAAAGAGGTTGAGCGCACCACACATGATGTAGGTCGGCGGTAGCCCGGCCAGGTCGATCGCACGCGACGCTGCCGCATAAGGCGACACATCCGGTCCGCCCGGCTCATGGCTAGGCAGCGATGCCCAGCCGAAGCAGTTATTGTTCGGCGTCAAGATAATTCCCCGGCATGCGGATGGGGGTCGGTCGCCTGGCACGTGCGATCTTCGATCATCGGATCGGTCAGGTGCTGCAACGCCAGCGCACATTCACCGCGATCGCGCGCCATCAACGCCAGCGCCGCCGCCAGCCCGCGCCCCGCGCTTTCGCCCATTACCCCGATCCGCGCCACATCGATCCCGAGCGTCGCTGCATGGTCGACCGTCCAGCGCAGCCCGGCATAGCAATCCTCGATCGCGGCGGGGAAGACATGCTCGGGCGCGAGACGGTAATCGCCCGATACGAGCTCACAGCCCAGTTCGCGCACCAGCGGACGGTGCAACGCTTCGAGCTGTGCCGCGCTGCCGCCGACATAGCCGTCGCCGTGAATATGGTAGATGCACGGCAGCGGCCCGGTGGTGCCCTCTGGCTTATAGATATGCAGGTCGATATCGGGCGCGCCGTCTGGCCCCGGCACCTGACACAATTCGAGCGTCGTCCACCTCGGGTCGGCCGGCGGCAGCAGAAGGCTGCGTTCGCGCTTGCGCATCTCCGGCAGCGTTTCCGCGCTCAACGCGATCGTCGGCCACATCTCCAGCATCGGTCGCAGCGCCGGATCGACCAGGTGCATGGTATCGGGCAAGTCTCTCTCCTCGGCAGCGGGCCTGGCGCCCGACCGCGCGCCTACAGGCTGAAAATCTTGCCCGGATTGAACAGGTTTTGCGGGTCCATTGCGCGTTTCAGGGTGCGCATGACGTCGATGGCATCACCCAGTTCCTCCTCCAGCCAATCCTGCTTGCCGATGCCGATGCCATGCTCGCCGGTGCACGTGCCGTCCATCTCGAGCGCACGCTCGATCAGGCGCGCATTGATCGCTTCCGCCTCTACCATGTCGTTCGGATTGGCCGGGTCGATCGAGAAGATCACATGGAAATTGCCGTCGCCGACATGGCCAAGGATCGTTGCCGGCAATGTCGCCGTTGCGAGGTCCGCCTTGGTCGCAAGGATACATTCGGGCAGGCGGCTGATCGGCACACACACGTCGGTCGACCAGCCGACCGCACCGGGCCGCAGATTGACCGCCGCATAATAGGCCTCATGCCGCGCTTTCCACAGCCGGGACCGCTCCTCGACGGTGGACGCCCAGCGAAAATCACCGCCGCCATTAGCCTTCGCCAGTTCCTCGACGGTTGCGATCTGCTCGGCGACACCAGCGGGCGTACCGTGAAACTCGAAGAACAAAGTCGTCACCTCGGGCAGGTCGAGCTTCGACCACTGGTTGCAGGCGCGGATCTGCATGTCGTCCAGTATCTCCACCCGTGCGAGCGGCACGCTCAACTGGATCGCCTGGACGACGGTATCGACCGCCCCCTGCAAGCTCTCGAACCCGCACACCGCCGCGCTGATCGTTTCGGGGATCGGGTGCAGGCGAAGCGTCACCTCGGTAATGATCCCCAATGTTCCCTCCGACCCGACATAGAGCCGGGTGAGGTCGTAGCCAGCCGCCGACTTGCGCGCGCGGCGGCTGGTGGTGATGACCTCGCCCTGCGGGGTAACAACCTTGAGGCTCATCACCGCCTCGCGCATCGTGCCGTAGCGCACCGCATTGGTGCCGCTCGCCCGCGTCGAGGCCATGCCCCCGATCGTCGCATTGGCGCCGGGGTCGATCGGGAAGAACAGACCGGTGTCGCGCAGATATTCGTTCAGTTCCTCGCGGCGGCACCCCGCCTGCACGGTGCAGTCGAAATCCCCCGCATTGACCGCGAGAACCGCGTTCATCTCCGACATGTCCAGACTGACCCCGCCGTGGATCGGCAGCGCGTTGCCCTCGATCGACGTTCCCGCCCCGAACGCCACGATCGGCACGCCGGCTGAAGTACACAGGCGGACGAGATCGACGACGTCGTCGGTCGAGCGCGCATACACCACCGCATCCGGCAGCACGGCGGCAAAGTGCGCTTCGCTCGAACCGTGCTGCCGCCGCACCGCCTCGCTGCTCTGCGCCTGGGCGCCGAAACGCGCGCTCAGGGAAACGAGGAAATCGGGCGCGACCGGCGCCCGGTCCGTTGGAAGAGCGAACACACCCATGACGTCAGAACTTGAAGCTGGCGCGTACGCCGTAGCGGCGGCGATCGCCCTGGATCGCGAGGTTCTGCGCGATAGCCCCCAGCCCCGCCTTCACCAAGGCCGATTTGTCGATGTAGCTTTCGATGAATTTCGTGTTGAACAGGTTGGTCCCGAAAACGCCGATCGAGAAGCCGCTGGCGAACCGCATCGTCACCGACGCATTGGTGATGGTGTACGGCGCAAGTCGTGGTGCGACCGTCGGGTCGAGCGTCGATCCGATGCGGCTTCCCTTGCCAAAGATACCAGCGTCGAACACCAGCGCCTTGGCATCGATCGGCACAGTGTATGTGGTGCTCGCGTTGAAATTATAGTCCGGCGTGAAGATGATCCGGTCGGTCGAGACGGGGATGCCGCCGGTCGCCGCGCGATACTCGCTGTCATCGGTGATACGGGCGTGGACGTACGCCCCGCCCACATCAATCCGCCAGTTCGGCGTGATGCGCCAATGTACCTCAAGTTCTGCGCCGTAGCTCTTCACCTTTCCGGTGTTGAGGTTGACCGCGACGAACCCGCCGCCGACTTTTGGCGCGAGCGTGTTCTGGCCGATGAAGTCACGATAGTCGTTGTAGAAGACATCCGCATTTACCGACAGGCCGCCGTGCGAGACCTTGGTGCCGACCTCGTAGGTCCACACGCTGTCGCCCTTGTACAAGGCGAGTGCGGCGGTGGTGCCAGGGCCGTTCTGCCCGCCGCCGCGAATACCCTTGGCAACCGAGGCATAGGTCATGAAATCAGGCGTCCAGTGTGCGGTCAGCGTCGCCCGCGGCTGGAACTGGTCCTTGCGATATTCCGGCGCGGTATAGGCAGGGCCGGTCTGGCTCGCCAGCAGGCGCTGGTGATCGTAGCGCCCGCCGACCGCGAGATCGAATGTACCGAACTTGAAGAACACCGTGCCGAACACGGCACGCTGGTCGTTCTGGCTGCGGGTCGTGGCGGGCACCGTGACGCCTAACGGAATGATGCTGGTCAGCGACGCGGTATCGACCGTCGAGCGATTGGCGAACAAGCCGATCAACGTCGAGACATTATCCGAAAGATGCGTATCGAAGCGCAGCTCGGCGGTCTTGGTCTCCAGCCTGGACGAGCCCGACGAGCGGATGAAATCGACCGGGCCGAAGTCGCCATCGCCCGATGTTACCACGTCGCGACGATCATAGGCGGTCACCAGGATAATCTTGGTGTTGAGCGAGGCGACGTCGAACTCACTCTTGAGATTGACACCCTTGTACGTGATGGCGGCGACACTGAGCTGGTTGGTCGGGCCGTTGAGCGTATAGTCGGTCGGCCCGGCGGCGCCGAGATAGGGCGTGTTGCCGCCAGTCACGCGGTCGTAATTGCCGTTGAGCGTGAAGGTTGCCCAGCTTGCCGGGGTGAAGCGCAATGTGCCGTTGATGCTTTGCTGCTCGAGCGGGTTCTGCGATCCATGCGCCAGGATATTCTCCTGGAAGCCATCCTGCACATGGTAGGACGCGCCGATCCGGAAGGAGAGCACGTCGCGCGCGATCGGCCCGCTGACACTGCCAGACACCGAATAATAGCTGTCGGTCCCCGCTGCCGTCGCATCGAAGCGCCCGGTCCAGTCATTGCCCGGTTGACGCGTCACGACGTTGATCGCGCCGCCCAGCGTGTTGTTGCCGAACAGCGTGCCCTGCGGCCCGCGCAGCACTTCGATGCGCGCGACATCGACGATCGGCGAATTGAGATAGGAGGTGTTGGGCTGATAGACGCCGTCGATGAAGATGCCGACGCCGGGCTGGACCGTGTCGATCAGCGTCGTGCCGATGCCGCGGATCGACACAAATGCGCGGCCGACCGAATCCGAGTTGATGTTGAGTCCGGGCGTGTAGCTGGCGATGTCCTTGACGGTGTTGACCTGAAGTTCCTTGAGCCGGTCCCCGGTGATCGCCGTGACGGCGATCGGCACGTCCTTCAGGCGCTCCTCGCGCTGACGCGCCGTGACGACAATATCGTCGGTTTGCGGCTGACCCTGCGCGTCGCTTGCCGCAGGCGCACTGCCGACGGCCTGACCATCGCCTGCGCCGACAGGCGCAGCGACCGGCATGGCAGAAGCGGAGGTTGTTTCCCGAGCGAAGGCCGGAGCGGCGGCGGCGATGGTCGTGGCGACGCCAGCGGTGAGCAAGGTCTTCAGGCGCATGTAGGTATCCCCTCTTGAACGGTCGATCGATTGCCGACCATTGGCCCGACGTACCTATAAGATAGCTTAGCTATATGATAGCTTGCTCGTTGTGCCGATCGGATGATTGCGTTGACCGATAGACATCGGAAAAGCGAACCGATTGACGCGCGCGCCTGGTCCGCCACCCGAGCGGTAGGTCACCTCCACGCGGGACGACGGCGCTCAGCGCGGCCCTGTTCGATCCCGCGCCGGCCGGAGCACGGGCACTCTTCCCCGCGATCGCCGGGGTGTTGCGCGGATCACCAGCAGGTGTAGCCGCCGTCCGCCAGCACAATGCTGCCGGTCATCAGGCTGGCCGCGTCGGATGCGAGGAAATGAACCACTGACGCGACCTCTTCCGGCTCGCCCAGCCGCCCTTGCGGCGTGCCGTCGATCCACCGCTTGTACATCTCGCCTTGCTGGTCGGCGAAGGCGTTGAGCGGGGTCGCGATATAGGTCGGCGCGACTGCGTTAACCCGTACGCCGCGCGGGGCCCACTCGGCGGCAAGGCTCCGCGTCAGCTGATGCACCGCGGCTTTGGAGGCATTGTAATAGCTTTGCGGCTGCGGCCGGTTGACGATCAAGCCCGACATCGACCCGATATTGACGATGCTCCCCCGCCCCGCTGCCAGCATGTGCCGCCCGAACGCGCGCGAACACCAGAACGTACCGTTCAGATTGACGTCGAGGACGTTAAGCCAATGCTCGTCGGTGACATCCTCGGCCGCGGTCTCGCTGCGCGCAATGCCGGCATTATTGACGAGAATATCGATCCGCCCGGCCTGTGACGCGAGCGCGTCGGCGGCCCGCGTCACGCCAGCGGAGTCGGTGACGTCGAGCTGCACGCCGGCAACCTCATACCCCTTGGCGGCCAGCATCTGTCGTGCCGTGGCGATGGCATCCCCGTCGCGGTCGGCGATGGTCACTGCCGCGCCCGCTTCAGCCAGCGCCTCGGTGCAGGCATAGCCGATGCCTTGCGCGCCGCCAGTCACGAAAGCGACCCTGCCATCCAGGCGCAGACGGTCGAGATACATGGGCGTACTGCGGGAGATCAGGGAAGGTATGCGGCGGCGGGCATCACCGGTTCGTGCACCGCCTCGCCTGCGGCAAGCCGATAGACCTGCCGTGTTTCACGATCGAATTCGGGCCATGGCAGCGTGCCGGTCCTGGCGAATTCCACCCACAGGCCGTGGACGCGCGTGGCAAGTTCCTGCGGCGGGCGCTCGCCGCACAACCCTTCCGGTCCGGTGGCAGCCGCCAACGCGTCGAACACGAACGGAACCTCCATCGCATGTGCCGCGCCAAGCTCGCCACCGAACAACGGAGAGCGCCATTCGAATTCGTAGAAATGCGTGCGGCCGCGATGTTCCTCGGCAAAGCGCCGCGCGGGCCAGCGAAAGACGAGGTCGTTCATCGCGTCGGTCAACGCCTGTCCCGGCCGCTTGCCGTCGCCTGCCCCATACGCTCTCAGGATGGCCCAGGCGCGCGGGATCGACCGGCGCAACGCGAGCCAGGACAGCAGTCTCCCGACCTTATCGCGCACACCGCTGGGGACAAGGTAGAGGTTCATCTCCTCGGCATTGGTGCCGATCAGCAGGTCGACCTCGGCACCGGCGCCCTTCCTGAGCGCGTCGAGGGGCTTTTCGGGCAACACGTCATCGCCGTGCACCGGAATGAAGCGGCT
This sequence comes from Sphingomonas sp. AR_OL41, assembly GCF_029911635.1. Classification (GTDB taxonomy): domain Bacteria; phylum Pseudomonadota; class Alphaproteobacteria; order Sphingomonadales; family Sphingomonadaceae; genus Sphingomonas. The sequence goes on along the minus strand of NZ_JARYTI010000102.1, from coordinate 2,560 downwards.
GATCCCGAACACCGGTTCGAACCCCGCCGCGTCGCGCAGATCGAGCCGCGTGGTGGGCAAGGAGACCTTTTCGATCGCGTCCATCATCCCCTGACTCGGCAAAACGCCGGCATAGCCTGCCTTGTCGGGCGTGATGCTGAGCATCCTGGCGAGCTTGGCCACCAAGCGTTGCGCCACGGACACGTCGCGCGTCATCGCACCATGCCCGCTCTCGATGATCGCGCGTCGGAACAACCCCTTCGCCAGCGGCGACGTCATCAGATCGGCGATCGCCATCGCGCCCGCGCTTTCGCCGAACGCGGTAACGTTACCGGCGTCGCCACCGATCGCCGCGGCATTATCCTGAACCCACCGCAGGGCCGCGATCATGTCGCGCAAACCCAGATTCGTCGCCACGCCCGGAATCGGCAGGAAACCGTCGATCCCCATCCGGTAATTGATGGCCACGCAGATCACGCCGTCGCGGGCGAAACTCGCGCCGTCCTGCACAGGAGCGTCCTTGCTCCCGAGCACGAACCCGCCGCCATGGATGAACACCATGACCGGCAGACATTGCTGCTCGCCCGCCGGGCGCCAGATGTTGAGCGTCAGATAGTCGTCGCCCTCACTCCAGCCATTTCCCACGAGCGCGCGCACCGCGATCCCCGGCACATCGCGGATCCGCTGCGGCGCGTTGGGCCCGGGGATTGTTCCGTCCCGAACGCCATCCCATGGCGCAACCGACTGCGGCTCGGCAAACCGCCTTTGCCCAACCGGAGGCGCTGCATAGGGAATGCCGAGGAAGCGTTCGACCGTACCGACGATCTCGCCGCGGACGGCTCCGCTCTGTAAATTCAGGACACATTCGCTCATGGCATTACGCTAGAGCAGGCGCACAGCCCGCGCGAGTATGCAGACTATGCTGATCGGCAGAAGTAGCGTGCGATCCGACTTAACCCGCGCGTTTCACCGTGTGACCCGCTAGGCGACACTCAGCCCGGAGCCTGTTTCCTGAAAGCGCGCAGCCTTTAAGGGCGTTGCGGGACCGGGACCGACCGGATGTGATCAACTGTGCTGAGATGTGTCATGACGGCAAGCGGGTAAGGTAGTCGGGAAGCGTGATGCAACTTGAGCGTGCGAACAATGTGGCCGACCTCCGTCTGATGGCGCGTCGCCGGCTGCCGCGGCCGATCTTTGATTACATCGACGGCGGTGCCGACGACGAAGTCTCCTTACGGCGGAACGTCTCGGCATTCGCTCGCTATGAACTTGTGCCCGACGTGTTGAATGACGTGTCGGCGATCCGCACGGAAACTAAAATCTTCGGGCAATCCTCGCGCTGGCCGCTGATGCTGTCGCCGACCGGGCTCACCCGCATGTTCCACCGTCACGCCGAGCTCGCCGTGGCCCGTGCAGCAGCGCGACATGGCCTTATCTATAGCCTGTCGACGATGGGAACGACCCGGCTCGAGGAACTCGCGCAGGCATTTGTCGGGCCAAAGGTATTTCAGATCTACATCTTCAAGGATCGTGGCCTGACTGCCGAGTTCGTCGCTCGCTGCAAGGAGGCCGGCTTTCACGGCCTCGCGCTGACGGTCGACACGCCCGTCGCAGGCAATCGCGAGCGCGACCGGGTCAGCGGCTTCTCCTTGCCCCCCAAGCTCACGGCCAAATCGCTGCTAAGTTTTGCGCGCCACCCGACCTGGTCGCTTCCCGCGCTTACGGGGTCAAAGTTCAATCTGGCGAACGTCAGCCACAAGGTCGATGCCCTCGCTTCGGGGCCGATAAGCCTCTTCGACTATATCGGTGCGCAATTCGATCGCTCGGTCGGATGGCGCGACGTTGAGTGGCTGGCGAGCCAGTGGAACGGGCCGCTCGCCATCAAGGGCGTCATGACGCCCGAGGACGCACGACGATCCATCGCGTCGGGCGCGACCAGCGTAATGATCTCCAATCACGGCGGTCGTCAGCTGGACGGAGCCCCTGCCCCGATCGACCAGATCGAGGCCGTGCGCAAGGCTGTCGGCGACGCGCCGGACGTGATCTGTGATGGCGGCATCCGGCGCGGCTCGGACGTGGTAAAGGCACTCGCCCTGGGCGCCACAGCCTGCTCGATCGGGCGCCCTTATCTGTATGGCTTGGCGGCCGGCGGGGAGGCAGGGGTAGACCGCGTGCTGACCTTGCTGAGCAACGAGTTCGAACGCACGCTGACGCTGGCGGGAGTAAACGACGTCGCCTCCCTGTCGCGTCGGCACGTCCGGAACCGGCTGGCCGATTGCTGCGCCTCCAGCCCGATGTGCTAGCGCGAACACTATAATGGCGCTGGCTCCGCCGTATTTGGCGCTGACGGTCCTGCTGGTGTACGATCGGACTGTCCGCTGTCGGGCGCGAGATAAGATGGCTCTTTGACCGATCTGGCGCGCACTGCTGCCTGCGGCTTAGCGTTGGCTAGCGCCCACAGCACGAAGCCGCTGCGCGGCAGGGGTGCCTAGCGGTGAGGTAGCGCGCCTGCGCTGAGGTTTGGCCGTGCGGCGGCGGCGGCGGACGATGGAGTTCCTTCAACAAGAGGAACTCCTGATGA
>NZ_JARYTI010000101.1 GCF_029911635.1 Sphingomonas sp. AR_OL41 | reverse complement strand
GCGGTGCTGGCGGCCGCGCTGGCCTTTCTCGAGGCGCACGAGCCCGACCTGATTGCCTGCGCGGCCGAGTTGGGCGTCGCGCCGGCGGCGATCGTCGCGGCGCATGCCGGGCTCGACGCGGGAGGCGCAGCATGAGGCCGCTGCTGATCTGCGATTGTGACGAGGTGCTGTTGCACATGGTGCGGCATTTCGGCGTGTGGCTGCGCGAATCGCACGATATCGACTTCACCCCCAATGGCGGCGATTTCGCGACGAGCATGAAGCGCCGGGACGGTGGGGCGCCTCCGAGCCGCGAGGAGATGTGGGGATTGCTCGAACAGTTCTTCCCCGCCGAGATGGAGCGCCAGACATTGGTGCCGCACGCCCGCGAGGCGCTGGCCGCACTGGGCGAGACCGCCGACATCGTGATCCTGACCAATCTTGGCGACGCCAACCGCCAGCCGCGCATCGCGCAGCTGCTGGGCCATGGCATGGATTACCGCGTCGAGACCAACCAGGGCGGCAAGGGCGATCCCGTCGCCCGGCTGGTCGCCGAGCATGGCAATCCGATAACGGTGTTCGTCGACGATCTCGCAGTGCATCATGATTCGGTGTCGCGCCACGCGCCGGGGGTTCACCGACTGCACATGATCTCCGAGCCGACACTCGCCCTGCACGTCCCGAAGGCGCCTGAAGCGCATGTCCGGATCGACGACTGGCATGAAGCGGAGGCGTGGATCGCGGCGCGCTTCGCCGCCGGGCTTCCCGCTACGACCTGACCATCATCACCGACAGACCAAGAGGCAGAACATGACCGACCGTATCGATCGCAAGCTGGCCGAGCTCGGCCTGGCCCTCCCCGCGCCGGCGACGCCCGTCGCTTCCTACGTGCCGGCGGTCGAAGCCGGCGGCCTGTTGCACATTTCCGGCCAGCTGCCGTTCAAGGACGGCGCGGTGATGACCGGGCGGCTCGGCGAGGATCGCGACCTGGCGTACGGCACCGAGGCGGCGCAGCGCTGCGCGCTGATGCTGGTGGCGCAGACCAAGGCGGCACTCGGCGGGCTCCACCGCGTCGCGCGGATCGTCAAGCTCGGCGTGTTCGTCAATTCGACGGTCGACTTCACCGACCAGCCGAAGGTCGCCAATGGTGCGTCGGACCTGATGGTCGAGCTGTTCGGCGAGGCCGGCAAGCATGCCCGCAGCGCTGTCGGCGTCGCGGTGCTGCCGCTGGGCGCGGCGGTGGAGATCGACGCGATCGTGCAGATCGCGGCGGGCTGACCTTCTCCCGCCGGCAAGCGTGCGGCGCGGCTTTGGATGGGCGGCCGGCAAAGTACACGCGGCACGTCGGAGGTGAGCGCGAGCCCTCCCCCGACCCCTCCCGCAAGCGGGAGGGGAGAAAAGGGTTACTCGTTGCCCAGCACCCCGCCGAGCAGGCCGCCTAGCACGGCGCCCGCTGCGCCGCCGCCGACCAGCGAGCCGACGCTCGGGCCGCCGCCGCGATCGTCAGAGGGCAGGTGGCGGGCGATTTCTTCGGCGAGGTTGAGGATCGGCATCGACTGGAGCCAGATCTTGCCTGGCCCGGTGAGAGTGGCGAGGAACAGCCCCTCGCCGCCGAACAGCATGTTGCGAAAACCGCGCACCATCTGGATGTCGGTCGACACGCTCGGCTCCTGCATGCCGATATGGCCGGCATGGACGCGCAGCCGCTCGCCCGGGCGTAGCGTTTTTTCGATCACCTCGCCCGACAGGTCGAGGAACACCGTGCCGGGGCCGGTGACACGTTGCAGGATGAAGCCTTCGCCGGCGAAGAAGCCGGCGCCGAGCCGCTGTTGCAACGCAATCTCCAGCGTGACCGACTTTTCCGCGACGAGGAAGGTTTCCTTGCGGCAGATCAGCGACTGGCCGCTGGCCAGCGGCACGGCGAGGATCTGCCCGGGAAAGCGCGGCGCGAAGGCGACATTGCCCTCGGTCTGGGCGCTATATTCGGTGATGAACAGGCTGCCGCCGCTCATCGCGCGCTTCAAGCCGGCGAACAGCCCGCCGCCGGTATGCGTATCCATCTCGATACCGTCGGTCATCCACGCCATGGCATGGGTCTGGGCATAGACTGTCTCGCCGCGCGCGAGGTCGATCGACACCGTCTGCATCACCGTGCCCGAAATGTCGTAGCGCATTGGCTTGTCCCCCATCGTCGAGGCGCGAGGATAGCGGGACGCGACGCATTGATGAAGGGGCAAGCGCAATGATGCGCTGCCGGGTCGCGTTCGCTTCGCACCGCGTCACCGGCAACGACGCGCCGACATCGCACCCATCAGACGCCCAGCCATGCGAGGTCACCGGGCAGATCGTCCGCGGCATAATCGACCTGCAGCACGCGACGATGGCCCGGGCGCGCGGCGCGCGCCGAGGCGTGGAGGATGGGTGTGGCATAGACCCAGACGTCGCCACGATCGGCGGTGCACGCGAAGGTCCCGCACACGGCGACACGCGCTGCGATGTCGCACTCGGGAATGCGGCCGAATAGGTGTGAGCCCGGCGCGACGAGCAGCGGGGCGTTGTCTGCGGGCACCGCGTCGAGATGGATGCGCAGCGTCAGCATGCGTTCGAGCAACGCGAAGGGCGGTTCGACATGCTTGACGCCGGCCTTGACCGACCATGGACCGAAGCCTGGCGTGTCGATGCGCTTGCGGACGGCGATGGTGCGGTCCTGATGCCAGCGGAGCGCCCAGTTGGTCGCAGCGCTCTTGTCGAACAGGATGGCGCGGACCGGGCGGGCGGCCGGTCGCTGGCGCTCGGCCGCGAGGCGGCCGACAGGGCCGGCAGCGTCGAGCAGCCTGGCGAGGTCGGCAATGCCATGGAGGCGAAGGCCAGCCTGGTCCGCGGGCAGGCTGGCGAAAGCGGCTTCGAGAGCCTCGAGAATCGAAAGGGCGGCGCCCGGAAAGAGCGCCGCCCCGTGATGTTCGATCGTCAGCTGGTCGCGAGACATGCCTGCCCTAACCCTTCCGCCGCTGCGCGACTCCCTCCCTCTCCCGGAGGGAGAGGGAATTGGGTCACAGCTTCCCCGTCAATTCCGGCACGATCTTGAACAGGTCACCGACCAGGCCGATGTCGGCAACCTGGAAGATCGGCGCGTCCTCGTCCTTGTTGATGGCGATGATCGTCTTCGAATCCTTCATCCCGGCGAGATGCTGGATCGCACCGGAGATGCCGATCGCGATATACACTTCCGGGGCGACGATCTTGCCGGTCTGGCCGACCTGATAGTCGTTCGGCACATAACCGGCATCGACCGCGGCGCGGCTGGCGCCGACGCCGGCGCCGAGCTTGTCGGCGAGCGGTTCGATGATCGTGTGGAAGTTCTCGCTGTTCTGCAGCGCGCGACCGCCCGAGACGATGATCTTGGCAGAGGTCAGCTCCGGCCGCTCGGACTTGGCGATTTCCGACCCGACATAGGTCGACACGCCCTTGTCCCCGGTTGCCGCGACCTTTTCGATCGTGCCCGAACCACCCGTGGTGGCGGCCTTTTCGAACGCGGTACCGCGCACGGTGATGACCTTCTTCGCGTCCTTCGTCTGCACCGTGGCGATGGCGTTGCCGGCATAGATCGGGCGGGTGAAGGTATCGTCGCTCTCGACCGACAGGATATCGCTGATCTGCATCACATCGAGCAACGCGGCGACGCGCGGCGCGATGTTCTTGCCGTTCGAAGTGGCGGGGAACAGCACGGCATCGTGATGCCCCATCAGATCGACGATCAGCGGCGCGACATTCTCAGCCAGCGCATGCGCATAGGCCGCATCGTCGGCGACATGGACCTTGCCCACGCCGGCGATCTTCGCGGCCTCGGCGGCAACGCCATCGACGCCCCGACCGGCAACGAGAAGATGCACTTCCCCGAGCTGCGACGCGGCGGTGACCACGGCGAGCGTGGCATCCTTGACGGACGCACCGTCATGTTCGACCCAGACGAGCGTCTTCATTTCGCGACTCCCATCGCCTTGAGTTTCGCCACCAGTTCATCGACATCCGCGACCTTGACGCCGGCGGTGCGCTTGGCCGGCTCGATCACCTTGAGCGTGGTGAGGCGCGGGCTGACATCGACGCCGTAATCGGCCGGCGTCTTCTGCGCCATCGGCTTGGACTTGGCCTTCATGATGTTGGGCAGCGAGGCATAGCGCGGCTCGTTGAGGCGCAGATCGGTGGTGATCACCGCGGGCAGCGACAGCATTTCGGTCTCCGAGCCGCCATCGACCTCGCGCGTCACGGTGACGCTGTCGGCGGTCAACTCGACCTTCGACGCGAAGGTCGCCTGGCCGACGCCGAGCAGCCCGGCGAGCATCTGGCCGGTCTGGTTGTTGTCGTCGTCGATCGCCTGCTTGCCGAGGATGATCAGGTCGGGCTTCTCTTCCTCGACGATCTTAGCGAGCAGCTTGGCGACGCCGAGCGGCTCGACCTTCTCTTCCGACACGACGAGGATCGCGCGGTCGGCGCCCATCGCCAACGCGGTACGCAGCGTCTCCTGGCTCTTCTGCTCGCCGATCGACACGACGACGATCTCGGTGACGCCCTTGTCCTTGAGGCGGATCGCCTCTTCGACGGCGATCTCGTCGAACGGGTTCATGCTCATCTTGACGTTGGCCAGATCGACCCCCGTCCCGTCCGCCTTCACGCGGGGCTTTACGTTATAGTCAAGCACGCGCTTGACCGGGACCAGCACCTTCATTGCACTCCACTCCTGTGTCCGAAACCTTCCCGGGGAGGCAGGTTCAGGCGGCTTTCTTCACCTCGGCGACGATCTTGCGCGCGGCGTCGCCGAGATCGTTGGCGGGGACGATGGCGAGACCCGAGGTGGACAGGATCTTCTTGCCCTCCTCGACATTGGTGCCCTCGAGGCGGACGACCAGCGGCACCGAGAGGTTCACTTCCTTCGCCGCGGCGACGATGCCCTCGGCGATGATGTCGCACTTCATGATGCCGCCGAAGATGTTGACGAGGATGCCCTTCACCGCCGGATCGGCGAGGATGATCTTGAACGCCGCGGTGACCTTCTCCTTGTTGGCGCCGCCGCCGACATCGAGGAAGTTGGCCGGGAACATGCCGTTCAGTTTGATGATGTCCATCGTCGCCATGGCGAGGCCGGCGCCATTGACCATGCAGCCGATATCGCCGTCGAGCTTGATATAGGCGAGGTCATATTTCGACGCTTCGAGCTCGGACGGATCCTCCTCGGTCTCGTCGCGCAATTCCATCAAATCCTTGTGGCGGAACAGCGCATTGGTATCGAAGCCGACCTTGGCGTCGAGCACGAGCAGCTTGCCGTCATCGGTGACGGCGAGCGGGTTGATCTCGATCTGCGCGGCGTCGGTGCCGAGGAACGCGTCGTACAGCTTCGACGCGACATTGGCGGCCTGCTTGGCGAGGTCGCCCTTGAGGCCGAGCGCATTGGCAACGGCGCGGCCGTGATGCGGCATGAAGCCGGTCGCGGGGTCGACGTCGAAGGTCTGGATCTTCTCCGGCGAATCGTGCGCGACGGTTTCGATGTCCATGCCGCCCTCGGTCGAGACGACAAAGGCGACGCGGCCGTGAACACGATCGACGAGCAGCGCGAGGTAGAATTCCTTGGCAATATCGACGCCGTCGGTGACGTAGAGGCGGTTGACCTGCTTGCCATGCTCACCGGTCTGCACCGTGACGAGCGTGTTGCCGAGCATGTCGGCGGCGGCGGCGCGGACCTCATCCACGCTGCGAGCGAGGCGGACGCCGCCCTTGGCATCGGGGCCGAGTTCCTTGAACTTGCCCTTGCCGCGACCACCGGCATGGATTTGCGCCTTCACGACATAAAGCGGACCAGGCAGCTGCTTCGACGCGGCGACGGCTTCCTCGACGCTCATCGCGGCGAAACCGGCGGGGACGGGCACGCCGAATTTGGCCAGCAATTCCTTGGCCTGATATTCGTGAATGTTCATGGGGCGCCAAATGCCTTTCGCGGATCGGGATGCCGCGGTCCTAAGCACAGCTTCCCCCGCGAATCCACCCCTGCGCGCATGCGCAAAGGGGGTGGCGTGGCCAGACGATCAGCCCGCAAGGCCGGTGACGCACAAAGCGGCCGAGCTTGCGGTGACGCTGACGATCTGCGGGTCGTGGAGCGAACGCAGTCGATAGAGCAGCTGATCGAGGTTGCGCGAGTCGCCGGCCTTGCCCAGCCCGGCCATGCGGCGCAGCTGGAGCAGCGACAGCCGGTCGACCATCCGCTTGGCCATGCAGCCGGCGGTACGTTTGTCGATACCGGCATTGACGAGGCCGTCTCGGGTGAGGGTCTCGGGGGTCGAGCACGCGGCGAGCAGGACAAGGGCGGCGAGGGGCATGAAGCGGCGCATTGCCCCTTTATATGTCCGCGACCGCCGTGGGGGGAGGGGCAGACATACGCAAAACCCCTCTCCCCTATTGCCGGACGCGGCCTATATGGGGTGCATGTCTCCGCTCCCCGGTTTTGCCCTGTTCCTCGTCACCGTGATCGGGATGGAGGGTTTCGCCTATGTCGCGCATCGCTGGATGATGCACGGCTTCGGCTGGTTTCTACACGAGAGCCACCACCGCCCGCGCACCGGCAATTGGGAACTCAACGACCTTTATGCGGCGATCTTCGCGGTGCCGTCGATCACGCTGATCCTTGGCGGGGTGCAGCTTGGCTGGTGGGCGGGCTATACCTGGATCGGCGTCGGCATCGCCGCTTATGGCGCGATCTATTTCGGCTTTCATGACGTCATCGTCCATCGCCGCGTCGCGACGCGCTATCTGCCGCGATCGCCCTATATGAAACGCATCATCCAGGCGCACCGGCTGCACCATGTCGTCGAAACGCGCGAGGGCAATGTCAGCTTCGGTTTCCTGTGGGCGCCGAAACCCGAGGCGCTGAAGGCCGAGCTCAAGCGGCGCGGCCATGCCGGGGTGCGCGCGCCGGCCGGCGGCGAGACGACCGCGCGCTGATCGACTCGACCGCCTACTGGATCGCCGCGATCGTCGCGGTGATCATGCTCGGGCTCGCCAAGGGCGGCTTTGCCGGCATGGGCGCGCTGTCGCTGCCGCTGATCGCGCTGACGATATCGCCGGTACGCGCGGCGGCGATTCTATTGCCGGTGCTGATCGTGCAGGATGTCGTCGGGGTATGGGCGTTCCGACGCAGCTGGGACGGCCACGTGCTGGGCTGGATGCTGCCCGGCGCCGTGCTGGGCATTGCGCTGGGCTATTTCTTCGCCGCCTCGGTGTCGTCCGACGCGGTGCTTGGCGCGGTCGGCGCGGTGTCGATCCTGTTCGGGCTTTACCGGCTATGGGTCGAACGGCGCGGCGGCGTGCCGCAAGTCTCGCGCTCGCCGGGCTGGGTCGGCAGCCTGTTCGGGATCGCCTCGGGTTTCACCAGCCAGATCGCGCATGCCGGGCAACCGCCCTTCCAGCTCTGGGTATTGCCGCGCCGCCTGCCGCACGACGTGCTTGTCGGCACGACGGCGATCTTCTTCGCGGCGGTCAACTGGATCAAGGTGCCGGCCTATATCGCGCTCGGCCAGTTCACCCGCGCCAATCTGACGATCGCGGCGCTGCTGGTGCCGGTGGCGATCGCATCGACGCTGGCGGGCGTGTGGCTGGTACGGCGCGTGCCGGCGGAACGCTTCTACACCGCGATTTATGTGCTGATGGTCGCGGTGGGCGCCAAGCTGCTATGGGACGCGCTGATCTAGACCGGGGGATTCAGGTGACGTCATTGACGGGCAAGGTCACGCTGGTGATCGGCGGGACGCGCGGGATCGGCGCGGCGATCAGCCGGCGGATGGTCGCCGACGGCGCGGCGCTGGCGATCGTCTATCGCAGCCGGGCGGACGAGGCAGGAGCGCTGGTCGACGAACTGCGCGACATCGGGGGCGCGGTGGTTGCGCTGCAGGCCGATGTCGCCGACCCGGCGGCGCTGCGCGCGGCGATCGACGCGGCGATCGCGCAGCTCGGGCGGATCGACATCTTGGTCTGCGTCGCCGGGCTGGCAATCACCGGCAGTCTCGACAGTTATGCCGAAGATGCCTTTGACCGGCAGTTCGCGGTAAATGTCCGCGCACCATTCCTTGCTGCACAGCGGATCGCCGAACAGATGGTCGCGGGTGGCCGGATAATCATGATCGGGAGCATCGTCGCCGACCGCGCGCCGGGTGCCGGCGCGACGCTTTACGCCGCGAGCAAGGCGGGGCTGGGCGGAATGGTGCGCGGGCTGGCGCGCGATCTCGGGCCGCGCGACATCACCGTGAACCTCGTCCAGCCCGGTCCGATCGATACCGAGCGCAACCCCGCCGATGGCCCGCATGCCGCGGAAAACCGCTCGCCGCTGGCGATCCGACGTCATGGCACGGCCGCAGAAGTCGCCGGGCTGGTTGCCTATCTCGCCTCGCCGGCAGCTGGCTTCATCACCGGGTCGAGCTATAATATCGACGGCGGCTGGAGCGCCTAGTCGAACAGGCTCGACACCGAGGTTTCGTCGGCGATGCGCTTGATCGCCTCGCCGAGCAGCGGCGCGATCGTCAGATGGCGGATGCGCGAGGCAGCGGCGACCGGCTCGAGCGCGCCGATCGAATCGGTGATGACCAGTTCCTCGAGCGCCGAGCCTTCGACCCGCGCGACCGCGCCGCCCGACAGCACGCCATGGCTGACATAGGCGACGACGCCCTCGGCGCCAGCCTCCTTCAGCGCGGCGGCGGCGTTGCACAAAGTACCGGCCGAATCGACGATATCATCGATGAGGATGCAGAAGCGGCCCTCGACCTCGCCGATGATGTTCATCACCTCGGATTCGCCGGCGCGCTCGCGGCGCTTGTCGACGATCGCCAGCGGGGCGTTGTCCAGTCGCTTGGCGAGCGCACGGGCACGCACCACGCCGCCGACATCGGGCGAGACGACCATCAGGTTGCGTCCGCCGAAGCGCGTGACGATGTCGGCCGACATGACCGGCGCGGCATAGAGATTGTCGGTCGGGATATCGAAAAAGCCCTGGATCTGCCCGGCATGGAGATCGACCGACAGGACGCGGTCGGCTCCGGCGACGGTGATCAGGTTGGCGACGAGCTTGGCCGAGATCGGCGTGCGCGGGCCGGGTTTGCGATCCTGCCGGGCATAGCCGAAATAGGGCACGACGGCAGTGATGCGCTTGGCCGAGGCGCGCTTCAGCGCATCGATGCAGATCAGCAATTCCATGAGATTGTCGTTGGCCGGATAGCAGGTCGACTGGAGCACGAAGACGTCCTCGCCGCGGACATTTTCGAGGATCTCGACGAACACTTCCTCATCCGCGAAGCGTCGCACCAGCGCCTTGGTCAGCGGGATCTCGAGATAGTCGGCGATCGCCTTGGCCAACGGCAGGTTGGAATTGCCGGTCATCAATTTCATGAAGCGGTCCCTGATTGCTTCCGCTCCCCTTAGGGTCCGCTCCCGTGACTGGCAACGGCAACAGCCATTGCCGCCCGCCAGCGTGGGCCGTAGAGCGCGGCGATGACGATCGTAACCCGTTTCGCGCCGTCGCCGACCGGCATGCTGCATGTCGGCAATATCCGCACTGCGTTGCACAACTGGCTGTTCGCGCGGGCGCATGGCGGGCGGTTCGTGCTGCGCATCGACGACACCGATGTTGCGCGCAGCGAGGAACGTTTCGTTGAGGCGATCCGCGCCGATCTCGCCTGGCTCGGGCTGGAGCCCGATGGCGAGGAGCGCCAGTCGGCGCGCTTTGCGCTGTATGAGGCGCGCTTCGCCGAACTGCACGCAGCGGGGCATGTCTATCCGGCCTATGAGACGGCGCAGGAACTCGACCTGAAGCGCAAGGTGGCGCTGGGGCGCGGCCTGCCGCCGGTCTATGATCGTGCCGCGCTCGCGCTGTCGGATAGCGACCGCGCCGCGCTGGAGGCGGAGGGGATCAAGCCGCATTGGCGCTTCAAGCTCGACCATAAAGCGCCGATCGAATGGAACGATCTGATCCGCGGCCATCAGCGCTTCGACCCGGCGACGATGAGCGACCCGGTGGTGCGGCGCGCCGACGGATCGTGGCTCTATATGCTGCCCTCGGCGATCGACGATGCCGATATGGGCGTCAGCCATGTCGTGCGCGGCGAGGACCATGTCTCCAACACCGCGCTGCAAATCCAGATGTTTTCGGCGCTTGGCGTCACGCCGCCAGCCTTTGCGCATGAGGCGTTGCTGACCGGAAGCGAGGGCAAATTGTCCAAGCGGCTCGGCTCGCTCGGCGTCGATCACTTCCGGGATGTGGGGATCGAGCCCGAGGCGGTGCGTGCGCTGCTCGCGCGGATCGGCACCAGCGACCCGGTCGAGCCGATCGTCGATATTGCCACGCTGGTGACGGGCTTCGATTTCAGCCGCTTCGGTCGCGCCCCGGCGCGGTTCGACGAGGCCGAGCTCGCCGCGCTCAACGCCAAGATCATCCATCGACTCGCTTTCGACCGCGTTGCCGATCGCCTGCCCCAGGGCATGGGGGCGGCGGAATGGGAAGCGGTGCGGCCGAACCTGTCGACAGTCGCCGATGCCGCGACCTGGTGGCAAGTCATCGCCGGGCCGATCGCCCTGCCTGTGGCGGAGGAGGACCGCGACTATCTGGCCGGCGCGGCGCGCGTCGCCGCGACGATCGACTGGTCGAGCGACCCGTGGCACGCGCTGACTGCGGCGCTGAAGGCCGAGACCGGGCGGAACGGCAAGGCGCTGTTCCTGCCGCTGCGCCGCGCGCTGACCGGGCTCGACCATGGCCCCGACATGGCGGCCTTGCTGCCGCTGATCGGGCGTGACCGCGCGATCGAACGGCTTACTCGCTGATGATATATTATCTCTCTTGCCTTTGATTGGTAATGTTGTATCATTGCATCGAGTCGGACGTCAGAACCGGCCGGCTGAACCCAATCACCGAATGGGAGAGTTGCCATGCAAACGATGCGTTTCGCCGAGGGCTACCACGCGCCGGCGCGCCTGCGACCGAGCACAGTGGGGCTGACCCTGCTGACGACCGGGTTCTTCGTATCCGGGTTGTTTTTCCTGAACCCGAAGGTGGTCACGCAGAGGATCAAGGACTTTACAGCCACAAGTATCCCGGCCGAGCAGCCCAAACCGATCCCCACACCGAAACCGGTCGAACACAAGCAGACGCCCCAACAAAAATCGCTCTATGTTCCGCCGACCCACCCGACCGTCACGCCGCTCGATCCGCCGGTCGTCGATTTCGGCAAGGTCCCGACCATTTCCGAACCACCGACGGGCGGCACGGGAAAGTTCGTGGAGGCGGTCAAGACGACGCCATTGCCGGTCATGGTCGGCCCGGTCGTCGATCCGCGCTACGCCAGCAGCTTCCAGCCGGCTTATCCCGCCAACGAGATCCGCGGCGGCAATGCCGGGCGCGTCACGGTCAAGGTGCTGATCGGCGTCGACGGGCGCGTGAAGGACATCGAGAAGATCAGCGCGGCGAGCGAATATTTCTGGGAGGCGACGCGGCGGCAGGCGCTGGCCAAATGGCGCTTCAAGCCGGCGACGCGCGATGGCGAACCCTATGAGACATGGAAGACGATGAACGTCAGCTTCGTGCTCAACCAGGAGCAGTGACATGTCGCGCGCGGTGGCCGCACCTCGGCTCTGGCAACCGCGCGCGGCAACGCCTATCTTGGCGCCGATGAACTTCTTTCGCCGCGTCTCGCCGATCAAGGCCTTTACCGACCTTTGGGGCTTTTTGCGCCAGCGCCGGCGGCACGAGGTGGTGTTCCTGGTGCTGTCCTTTTCGCTGACCTGGGGGATGTTCACCGCCTTCATGATCGATACGCGGATCGTCACGCCGTACAAACGCGACATCGTCTATGTCGAGCAGTGGCGCGCCGATCGCACCAATGCCGAGATCATCGCGCAACAGAAGCTCGACCTGCCCAAGGAAAAAGCCGCGCTCGAGGCGCAGGCCAAGGCCGACGCGCAGCGGCGTCTCGCCTTCAAGCATATGGAAGACCAGCTCAAGGCAGTCGGGCTCGACTGATGCCGGTCGCGCGCTGAGCAAGGACGCGATTCGTACCGACGCGCGCTGGATGGCGGCGGCGCTGGCGCTGGCCGAGCGCTGCCGCGGCCGCACCGCCCCCAACCCCGGCGTCGGCTGCATCATCGTCGCGGGCGGGCGCGTGGTCGGGCGGGGCTGGACCCAGCC
>NZ_JARYTI010000100.1 GCF_029911635.1 Sphingomonas sp. AR_OL41 | reverse complement strand
GCGCGCCGCCCGGCCGGCAGCGAGCCGCCGCGTCCGCAGCAGCGCGACCGCAAGGGCGACGACCGTCGCCAGTCGGGCAAGCTCACCGTCAATCGTGCGCTCGGCGCCGATGAGGGTGCCCGCGCCCGCTCGCTCGCCGCGCTGAAGCGTGCCCGCGAGAAGGAACATCGCCGCATGGGCGGCCCGCGCGAGGCGCAGGCCAAACAGGTCCGTGATGTCGTCGTGCCGGAAGCGATCACCGTGCAGGAACTCGCCAACCGCATGGCCGAGAAGGGCGCCGACCTGGTCAAGGCGTTGTTCAAGATGGGCATGCCCGTCACGATCAACGCAACGATCGACCAGGACACCGCCGAGCTGCTGGTGACCGAATTCGGCCACAACATCACCCGCGTCAGCGACTCGGATATCGACCTCGCGGTCGAGACCGATGTCGATGCCGAGGAGACGCTGCAGCCGCGTCCGCCGGTCGTCACGATCATGGGCCATGTCGATCACGGCAAGACCTCGCTGCTCGACGCGCTGCGCGGCACCGATGTCGCATCGGGCGAGGCCGGTGGCATCACCCAGCATATCGGCGCCTATCAGGTCACGCTGAAGGACAAGTCGAAGATCACCTTCCTCGACACGCCGGGCCATGAGGCCTTCACCGAAATGCGCGCGCGCGGCGCCAACGTCACCGACATCGTCGTGATCGTGGTCGCGGCGGACGACGGGCTGATGCCGCAGACGATCGAGGCGATCAACCACACCAAGGCGGCGGGCGTGCCGATGATCGTGGCGATCAACAAGGTCGACAAGGAAGGCGCCAATCCGCAGAAGATCCGCGAACGTCTGCTCGAACACGAGGTCGTGGTCGAGGAGATGTCGGGCGACGTGCAGGACGTGCTCGTCTCCGCGCTCAAGAAGACCGGGCTCGATGAACTGATCGAGAAGATCCAGCTCCAGGCCGAACTGCTCGACCTCGGCGCCAACCCCGACCGCATGGCCGAGGGCACGGTGATCGAGGCCAAGCTCGACAAGGGCCGCGGCCCGGTCGCGACCGTGCTGGTCAGCCGCGGGACGCTCCGGGTCGGTGACGTGTTCGTCGTCGGTGCCGAGAGCGGCAAGGTCCGCGCGATGGTCAACGACAAGGGTCAGCAGATCAAGGAAGCCGGTCCGTCGATGCCGGTCGAGGTGCTCGGCCTGTCAGGCGTGCCGCGCGCCGGCGATCCGCTGTCGGTCGTCGAAAACGAGGCGCGTGCCCGCGAGGTCGCCGCCTATCGCCAGGGCGTACTGACGCAGAAGCGCACCACCTCGGTTCCGGCCAGCCTGGAGAGCATGTTCTCCGCGCTCAAGGACAAGCAGGCGATCGAATATCCGCTGGTCGTCAAGGCCGACACGCAAGGGTCGGTCGAGGCGATCGTCGCGTCGATCAACAAGATCTCGACCGCCGACATCAAGGCCCGCGTGCTGCATTCGGGCGTTGGCGGCATCACCGAGAGCGACGTGACGCTGGCCGGCGCCTCGGGCGCGCCGATCATCGGCTTCAACGTCCGCGCCAATGCCAAGGCGCGCGAGATCGCTGAGCGGCAGAAGGTCGCGTTCAAATATTATGACGTGATCTACGACCTGATCGACGAGATCCGCGCGGGCATGGCGGGCGAGCTCGGGCCGGAAGCGTTCGAGACGGTCGTCGGCCGCGCCGAAATCCGCGAGGTGTTCTCCGCCGGCAAGCACGGCAAGGCGGCTGGTCTGCTGGTCACCGAAGGCACGATCCGCAAGGCGCTCAAGGCCCGCATCACGCGCGCCGATGTCATCATCTACCAGGGTGAGATCGCCTCGCTGCGGCGCTTCAAGGACGACGTCGCCGAAGTGCGCGCCGGTCTGGAGTGCGGCGTGACGTTCACGCAGAACTTCGTCGACATCAAGCCGGGCGACTTCCTCGAAACCTTCGAGGTCGAGTTGCGCGAACGTACGCTGTAAATGCCGGAAAGTCGGGGAAGACGTCCGCGGCGGGCGCCTTCCCCACCCCCGACCAAGGCGGAAGTCCGTGCCGCGCGGCGGTGGCGTTCGATTCGTCAAGGGATTGACGGCGGCATTTTGGCGGGTTGCTTGCCGACGTTGCTGTTGTTCGCTTTCGTGCCTCTGGCATTGCTCACCGGATCGATCATTCCATGAGTCGACAAAACGAATCCTCGGAAACCAAGACCGTCCGCAGCCTGCGTGTCGGCGAACAGGTGCGTCACGCGCTGTCGGACCTTCTCGCGCGCGGCGACGTGCATGACGAGACGCTCGCCAGCCACCTCGTGACGATCACCGAGGTACGGATGTCACCCGACCTGCGCCACGCCACGGTGTTCGCCAAGCCGCTGCTCGGCGGCGACGAGGAGAAGGTGCTCAAGGCCATGCGCACCCACACCGCCTATCTCCAGCGCGAGGTCGCGCGGCGCGTAAACCTGAAATACGCCGCGAAACTCAAATTCCTCGCCGACGACAGCTTCGACGAGGGCAGTCATATCGACACGCTGCTGCGCGATCCGCATGTGGCGCAGGACCTGGCGGGCGATTGACATCGGCACCGGTAAGACACATCTTACCGCGATGGGCGCGCAAACCAGAATGTCCGGCAAAGGTCAGGTCGTCATCCCCAAGGATGTGCGCGATCGGCTGAACCTGCTTCCTGGCGATAGTCTCGACGTGGTGGAACGGCCTGACGGCGTTTTCCTGCGCAAGCCGACACATCGGAAGAGTGGCCGAACCACCGAGGAAATACTCGCGCACATCCGTCAGATCGCTCCCAAATGGGAAGGGCCACCTGTGTCGATCGAGGAAATGGATCGCGCGATCGACACGATGTTCGCCGCACGCGGCAGAGACGACATCTGAGCATAGCCGTCGATACAAACGTTGTGGTGCGTATTCTGGTCGAGGACGATCCCGATCAGGCGATAACCGCGCACGACGTGCTTGCGCGCGGTTTCATCGTCACCACGAGCGTGCTGCTGGAAACCGAATGGCTTCTCCGGTCGAAATACAGCTGGCCGCGGGCGACCATTGCCGCTGCGCTGCGTGACATTCTCGACATGCCGTCGTTGCGCAGCGCCCCCGACAACATCTTGTGGGCAATCGATCGTTTCGCGGCGGGCGCTGACTTCGCCGACATGGTGCATCTGGTGACGGCCAACTCGGCGAGCGGCTTCGCGACATTCGACCGACGCCTCGCCAAACAGGCCGGTGCCGGCTCTCCCCTATCAATCGAAACCCTGACCTGATGGCCAAGCTCTATTTCTACTACGCCTCGATGAATGCGGGGAAATCGACCACGCTGCTGCAGGCCGATTTCAACTATCGCGAGCGCGGCATGAAGACGATGCTGTTCACCGCCGCGATCGACGATCGCTTCGCGGCGGGGACGATATCGTCGCGGATCGGGCTGGAGCATGATGCGATCATGTTCGGCGCGGACACCGACATCGCCGCGCTGGTGCGCGCGAGCGCGGACGAGCCAGCCTGCGTCCTGGTCGACGAGGCGCAATTCCTCACCGCCGCGCAGGTCGACCAGCTGGCGCGGCTCGCCGACAGCGACGGCATCCCGGTGCTCGCTTATGGTTTGCGGACCGATTTCCAGGGCGCACTGTTCCCCGGCTCGGCGCGGCTGCTGGCGATCGCCGACTCACTGGTCGAGCTCAAGTCGGTGTGCGAATGCGGCCGCAAGGCGACGATGAACCTGCGCGTCGATGCCCAGGGCCGCGCCGTCGCCCAGGGCGCGCAGACCGAGATCGGCGGCAACGACCGCTATATCGCGCTGTGCCGCCGCCATTTCACCGCGGCACTGGATGAGGCGGCGGCGCGATGAACCCCGACAATGTCGTTTACCAGGTTGCGGCGTGGGTGATTCCGCTGATCATCGCGATCGTGTTCCATGAGGTCGCGCACGGCTATGTCGCCTATCTCCTCGGCGACCGCACCGCGCAACGGCTCGGCCGGCTGACGCTCAACCCGATCCGCCATGTCGACCCAATCGGCACGGTTGTTCTGCCGCTGGTGCTCGCGCTGGCCCATGCGCCGATCTTCGGCTGGGCCAAACCGGTGCCGGTGATCGCCTCGCGGATGCGCAACCCGCAGCTCGACATGGCGCTGGTGGCTATGGCCGGGCCGGCGAGCAATCTGGTGCTCGGCTTCGTCGCTGCGCTCGGCGTTGCCCTGGTGTCGAGGGCGGCGGGGGCCGAATTGCCCGAAACCGGCGTCACTTATTTTCTTCTCCTGAATCTATACAATTTCCTGCAGATCAACATTTTTCTATCGATCTTCAACATGTTGCCACTGCCACCTTTCGACGGTGGCCACGTCGTCGCGGCGGTGCTGCCCAAATCGCTTGCGGCACCTTATGCCCAGTTGGGACGCTACGGTTTTCTGATCATGCTGGGGCTGCTGGTTATATTGCCGACAATTGCGCCCGGCGCCGATGTCGTGGCGCAGATCATCGGCCCGGTTGCCGATGGAGTACGGCGGCTGTTCCTTGGCGTGGCGGGACTGCTGGTGTGAACGCTTCATCCTGAATTCAGCCTCGCGCGGGCAGGATGGCGCATCGGAGGGAATGAGGAACAGGTCATGATGAAATTTCCCGCAGCCGCCCTGCCCCTGATGCTGCTCGCTGCGACCGCGCAGGCCCAGACGCCGGCGTCCGAGGTCGGCAAGCCGGCGCGCATTCCGTTCATTCGGTTCGGCCAGATCGAGGATTTCGAGGCCGATAGCGACAGGGGCGTCTATCTGCAGGACGCGCATCGCCGCTGGTATTATGCCAGCATCTTCGGCCCCTGCACCGGCCTGCCTTTCGCGACGCGGATCGGCATCGACACGCGTTTTGCCGGCGACACGCTCGACTCGACCGGCACGCTGCTGGTCGATGGCGAGCGCTGCAAGATCGACCAGCTGACGACCAGCGCTGCTCCGCCCAAAAAGGCCAGGCACAAGCATTGAGGCTGGCCGCGCCGCGTCGCGCGCCCTAAGCGCCGCGCGATGCATGGCTGGATCATCCTCGACAAGCCGCTCGGGCTCGGCTCGACCCAGGCGGTCTCGGCCGTCAAGCGCGCGCTGCACACCGGCGGCTATGGCAAGTACAAGGTCGGCCATGGCGGCACGCTCGATCCGCTCGCCACTGGCGTGCTGCCGATCGCGCTGGGCGAGGCGACCAAGCTTGCCGGGCGGATGCTCGACAGCGACAAGGTCTACGACTTCACGATCTGCTTTGGGGAACAGACCGATACGCTCGATGCCGAGGGCGTCATAATTGCCACTAGCGACGTGCGGCCGACGGCGGCAGCGCTGGAGGCGGTGCTGGCGCAGTTCACCGGGCCAATCGAGCAGGTGCCGCCGGCCTATTCCGCGCTGAAGGTCGATGGCGCGCGGGCTTACGACCTGGCGCGTGCCGGGGAAGAGGTGGTGCTGGCGACGCGCGCGGTGACGGTGTTTTCGCTTAGCTCCTCCCCCGCAGGGGGAGGGGGACCGCCGGCGAAGCCGGTGGTGGAGGGGCTTGGAGCGAGCGGCACGGGCCTCGCGCTCCAAGCCCCTCCACCACTTCGTGGTCCCCCTCCCCGTTCCGGGGAGGAATTTGAAGGGAAGGAGGTATTGGAATCCGCCACCCTCACCGCGCATGTCTCCAAGGGCACCTATATCCGCAGCCTGGCGCGCGACATCGCGCTGGCGATGGGGACGGTCGGGCATGTCACGATGCTACGGCGCACCAAAGCCGGCCCGTTCGGCCTCGATCAGGCGATATCGCTGGACAAATTGGCCGAAGCCGCTATGGCGCGCGAGCTTGAACACCTACTTCTGCCGTTGAGGGCGGGGCTGGACGACATCCCGGCTCTATCCCTCACCCCCGAACAGGCAGGGCTGCTCCGACAGGGGCGGGTTCTGATCGGGATCGCTTCGCACGATGGCCTCTGCTTCGCGACGCTGGACGATGTTCCGGTCGCCCTTGCCGAGGTTCGGGACGGCAACGTCTCCGTGGTGCGCGGCTTCAACCTGTAATGTGATGTCGAGGACAAGAAGAACATGACGATTTCGCAAGAGCGCAAGGACGTGCTCGTCAAGGAACATGGCCGCGCCGAAGGCGATACGGGTTCGCCCGAAGTACAGGTCGCGATCCTCACCGAGCGCATTCGCAACCTCACCGAACATTTCAAGATCCACGCGAAGGACAACCATTCGCGCCGCGGTCTGCTGATGCTCGTCAACAAGCGGCGTAGCCTGCTCGATTACCTCCGTCACAAGGACGGCGAGCGCTATACCGCCATCATCGCGAAGCTCGGCCTTCGCAAGTAACCGGAAATGGCGCCTTCGGGCGCCATTTTTTCATGCCCGCCCTCAGCGGGTGACCACCGAGCCCAAGGCAATCCGGCCCCGGGCTCCAAGAGCGACATCTCGCTCTACACCGCACGAGCCGGCTTAGCTCGCACACAGGCCCCGGCACGCATTGGGCGGCCGGCGTAAAGGAAATACAATGTTCGACACCAAGAAAGTAGAAATCCAGTGGGGCGGCCAGACCCTCACGCTGGAAACCGGCCGCGTTGCGCGCCAGGCTAACGGCGCCGTGATGGCGACGCTCGGCGAAACCGTGGTGCTGTGCGCGGTCACCGCCGCACGCTCGGTCAAGGAAGGGCAGGATTTCTTCCCGCTCACCGTCCATTATCAGGAAAAGTACAGCGCGGCCGGCCGCATCCCCGGCGGCTTCTTCAAGCGCGAGCGCGGCGCGACCGAAAAGGAAACGCTGACCAGCCGCCTGATCGATCGCCCGATCCGCCCGCTGTTTCCGGAAGGTTTCTACAACGAAATCAACGTGATCTGTCAGGTGCTCAGCTATGATGGCGAGAATGAGCCCGACGTGCTGGCGATGGTTGCGGCGTCTGCCGCACTGACCATCTCGGGCGTGCCCTTCATGGGCCCGATCGGCGCCGCGCGCGTCGGTTATGTCGATGGCGAGTACATCCTCAACCCGACCAACGACCAGGTGAAGGCCGGCGAGCTCGACCTCGTCGTCGCCGCCACCGGCAATGCCGTGATGATGGTCGAATCCGAAGCCAAGGAGCTGTCGGAAGAGGTCATGCTCGGCGCGGTGCAGTTCGCGCACAAGGCCTGCCGCGAGGCGGTCAACGCGATCATCGACCTGGCCGAGCAGGCTGCCAAGGATCCGTGGGAAATGGCCGCCCAGGCCGACCTGACCGCCGCCAAGGACAAGCTGAAGAAGCTGATCGGCAAGGACATCGCCGCCGCCTATAAGGTGACCGACAAGTCCAAGCGTTCGAACCTGCTCAACGAGGCCCGCGCCAAGGGCAAGGCGGCGTTCGCCGATGCCGCCCCGCAGGACCAGATGGCTGCCGGCAAGCTGATGAAGAAGCTGGAAGCCGAGATCGTTCGCGGCGCCATCCTCAAGGACGGCCAGCGCATCGACGGCCGCACCACCACCCAGATCCGTCCGATCGAGGCGATGGTGCACTTCCTGCCGCGCGCACACGGCTCCGCGCTGTTCACGCGTGGCGAGACGCAGTCGATCTGCACCACCACGCTCGGCACGCGCGACGCCGAGCAGATGATCGATGGTCTGAACGGGCTCAATTACGAGCACTTCATGCTGCACTATAACTTCCCGCCCTATTCGGTCGGTGAAGTCGGTCGCTTCGGCGCCCCGGGCCGTCGCGAAGTCGGCCATGGCAAGCTCGCCTGGCGCGCGCTGCACCCGGTGCTGCCGACCAAGGAAGAGTTCCCTTACACGATCCGCGTCCTGTCCGACATCACCGAGAGCAACGGCTCGTCGTCGATGGCGACGGTGTGCGGCGGTTCGCTGTCGATGATGGATGCTGGCGTGCCGCTGAAGCGCCCGGTCTCGGGCATCGCGATGGGCCTGATCCTCGAAGGCAAGGACTTTGCCGTCCTGTCCGACATCCTCGGCGACGAGGATCATCTCGGCGACATGGACTTCAAGGTAGCGGGCACGTCCGAGGGCATCACCACGATGCAGATGGACATCAAGATCGCCGGCATCACCGAAGAGATCATGCGTGTCGCGCTGAACCAGGCCAAGGAAGGCCGTGCGCACATCCTCGGCGAAATGGCCAAGGCGCTTGACCACACCCGTGAAGAGCTGTCGGCACATGCACCGCGCATCGAGACCTTCACGATCGACAAGTCGAAGATCCGTGAAGTCATCGGCACCGGCGGCAAGGTGATCCGCGAGATCGTCGCCACCACCGGCGCCAAGGTCGACATCGACGACGAGGGCGTGATCAAGGTCAGCTCGTCTGACCCGGCGCAGATCGAGGCGGCGATCGCCTGGATCAAGGGCCTGGTGGAAGAAGCCGAAGTCGGCAAGATCTACACCGGCAAGGTCGTCAACCTGGTCGATTTCGGCGCGTTCGTGAACTTCATGGGCGGCAAGGACGGCCTCGTCCACGTCTCCGAGATGCGCAACGAGCGCGTCGAGAAGGTGTCGGACGTCGTTTCCGAAGGCCAGGAAGTGAAGGTCAAGGTGCTCGAGATCGATCCGCGCGGCAAGGTTCGCCTGTCGATGCGCGTCGTCGACCAGGAGACCGGTGCCGAGCTGGAAGATACCCGCCCGGCGCGCGAACCGCGTGAAGGCGGCGACCGCGGCCCGCGCGGTGATCGCGGCCCGCGTCGCGATGGCGGCGGCGAGCGCGCCGAGCGCGCGCCGCGTCGTGAAGGTGGCACGGACGACAACGGCCCTGCGCCCGAGTTCGCCCCGGCTTTCCTGACGGGCGACCGCGACTAAGCGTTAAATCCGCAAGGATGGCGGAGAGGATGAGGGGTTCGGCAGCAATGCCGGGCCCCTTTTCTTTGGCGGCAGTTTAAGCGCCCACCAGTGGTCGCCGCACGTTTAGAGCCCTCGGTTTTTATTGAACCATTCTTTGTGATTCCAACTGGCGCGCCTGCCGCCAATATCTGGGCATTCGAAACGGTTGTCTTTCGTCTGGACGAGCACGATCAACGTGTTGCCGAACAAGAGATGGTCTCGAGCATGAGACTCGAGCAGGTCAAGCACCCCGTGGCTCGCGGTTTTGTCGGCGCCGACAAGGGTATGAAAACCCGATAATATCAAAGCTGACCGCCGCGAGGGGCCAAAGGGATATTCCCTCAGGCCCTCGTTCAAGGCGTTGAGATTACCCGTCCATGGCGCATAGCCGAACTGCGCTTCCCAGTTCAGCAGTGGCGAGAGTTGTTGCGCGAAACTCTCCCACCCTCGTTCGCACGAAATTTCGGCTACATCGTAGCCGATTGCGGAAAGCGCCCTTCGCGCCTCGACCAGTATCTCGGGATTCCAGAACAAATTGACGGCGCCGTCACGCAGCAATGGCCAATCGGCGCGATCCAGGTCGGCTTCGCTTTCAAACATCAGGAAGCGACAATGCCTCAGGAATCCGCGTTCCTCCAGCAATCGTCATTTTACACCTGTTACTCCCCAAACAAATCCCGCTGCGCCTTTTCCAGCTCCTCGGCATAACGCCGCCGCACATAGGTTTCCGACAGGATTCCCAGCACGTGCCGGTCCCCCGCGACCACCGCCAGTTCGTCGCTGCCGGTGCGGTCGAAAGCTTTCATGACCTCGACGATGTTGGTCTCGGGCGTCAGCGCGGTGTCGCGGTTGGCGGCGAGCGTGGCGATCGCCACACCGGGGTCGCGCCCCTCGGCATAGGCGGCAGCCGTCTGCACCACACCGGCATAATGCCCCTCGCCGTCGCACAGCACGACACGGCTGGTCGAACCGAGCGGATAGCGGTGGCGGAATTCGGCGATGGTCAGCGCGTCGGGGGTGGCGCGCGTCTCGCGGCGCATCATCCGCCCGGCGGTCAGCGTCTTGACCCAGCCGACGTCGCGCGCGCTCTTGATCGTCTCGCCGCGCAGATGCAGCCGCCAGGTCGAGAAAGAATAACCGAAGGTCTCCCGTACGATGGTCGAGGCGACCAGCGCGGCGGCGACCACCGCGCCGGTCAGCGAAAAATCATGCGTCGCCTGCAGCACCAGCATCGCCATCGTCATGGGGCCACCGACCACCGCGACAGCAAGCGCCGCCATGCCGACCAAAGCGGCATTGTGCGGATCGATCACCTGATGCCCGACGACCATAGTCACAGCGGCGGCGAAGAGATGGCCGAGCAGCGTACCGAGGAACAGCGAGGCGAAGAACAGCCCGCCGCGAAAGCCGAAGCCAAGCGAGACGATCGATGCCGCCGACTTGGCCAGCAGCACCGTGGCGATGAAGCCGAGCGACGCGCCGATCGCGAGATCCGCATGCAGCGCGCCATGCCCGGCCGACAGCGCCTGGGGCGAGATCAGGGCGATCGGGATGAGCAGCGCGCCACCGATCGCCGGTCGCGCCCAGTCGGGGAGCGCGATGCGCCGCACGCCGCGCTCGACCAGAGCCACCGCGCGCATCAGCACGATCCCATAGCCGGCACACAGCGCACCGAGCAGCGCGTAAATGATGTAGTGATGCGTTTCGACCGGCGCGCCGGCCACCGCCTCGATGACATAGGGCTGGACGCCGAGCGACTGCGCGACGAGCGCCCCGGCCAGCGCCGCGGCCGCCACCGGCGCGATGGCGGACGGGGTATAGGCGCCGATGACGATCTCGAACGCGTAGAAGGCGCCGGCCAGCGGCGCGCCGAACACCGCGCCGATCGCCGCCCCCGCCCCGGCCCCGACGAGATGGCGCAGGTCAGCGCGGCGCAGCGCCAGCGCGCTGCCGACCCATGCCGCGATCGCGCCGCCAAGCTGGGTATAGGCCGCCTCCAGCCCGACCGACGCGCCGAAGCCGTTCGACAGCACGGTCTGCCCGGAAATCACCAGACTGTCGGCCAGCGACATGCGCCCGCCATGCAGCGCATTGGCCTCGACCGGATCGACCAGCCGCCGCTTGCGCACGCGCACTGCGAGCGAGAACAGCGCGAGGATCGCCCCGCCGGCGGGCAATACCAGCAGGATCGCCCCGGACAGCGTCGGCTCGGCGCTGAGGCGTGCCGCCGGCGGCAGCGCGAACAACAGATGTTGCAGCGTCCGCGCAATGCCGCCCTGCACGACACTGAGCAGCGCCGATACCGCGCCGACGCCGACCGCGAGCAGGATGAACATCGCCTCGCTCGCGCGCACGCGCCGGCGCAGCCAGGCGAAGGAAAAGCGGATCAGGGCGGGATTGAGCGGGTTCACGGATCGCATAGGCACGGGGAAGGTGCCCGGCGGGTTGAGCCTTTCCGCGCGGCGACGCAACCCCTCGACGGGCGCGGCATTGCGGTCGTGAGGCCAGGCCACGTCTCGGTTGTCGGACCGCAACGCGCATCATATGCCGTTACCTCAGCAATCGTGGGACGACACATGCGTAACCCTTTCCTTCTGCCGGCCCTTCTCGCCACCTGCGCCGCCGCACCCGCGGCCGCGCAAACCGTCCCTCCCGTCGCCAACGCCGCGCCGATCGACAGGGCGCGGCTGTCCGACGACACGCGCATCCTCGCCAGCGAAGCGTTCGAGGGGCGCGGGCCGGGCACGGCGGGCGAGGATCGCGCGGTCGCGTGGATCGTCGCCCGCTTCAAGGCGCTCGGGCTGAAGCCTGCCGGCGACAAGGGCGGCTGGACCCAGGCGGTGCCGCTGCTCCACACCCGGCTCGACACCGCCGCGCCGGTCAGCGTCCATGCCGGATCGACCGACATGACGCTGGTCCAGGGCAAGGACATCTATCTCGGCACGGTCCGCGACGTCGATCGCGCGACGATCGCCACAGCACCGCTGGTCTTCGTCGGGTACGGCGTCAGTGCGCCCGAGCGGCAGTGGGACGATTTCAAGCAGGTCGATCTGAAGGGCAAGGTCGCGGTGTTCCTGGTCAACGATCCGGATTTCAACGCGCCCGCCGGCGACCCGGTGATCGGCGTGTTCGGCGGCCAGGCGATGACCTATTATGGCCGCTGGACCTACAAGTTCGACGAAGCGGCGAAGCGCGGCGCGATCGGCATCCTGATCGTCCATGACACCGCCGGCGCGGGCTATGGCTGGAACACCGTGATCGCGCCGGGCGGCGAGAGCTTTGCCGTCGTGCGCAAGCCCGGCGCGACCGAGCCGACGATGTTGCAGGGCTGGCTCTCGGCCGACGCCGCGACGCGGCTGTTCGCCGCCGCGGGGCTCGACCTCGCGCAGCTCAGCCGCGCTGCGCGGCGGCGCGATTTCCAGC